>JAAYUC010000034.1 GCA_012517865.1 Chloroflexota bacterium
CAACTTTGGCGAGCTTGTCAAAGAAATCAACCCGGACTTCAAACCACCGGCTGGGGCGGTGCCCAAATGCGCCGTGACAGTGCCGCTGAAAATCAAGGACAAGCTTTTTGGCGCTATCAGCCTGCAAAACGTGGAGCGCGATTATGCCTACGACGAAGCCGACCTGCACCTCCTGGAGACGCTTGGCAACAGCCTGAGCATTGCCCTGGAAAATGCCAGGCTCTTTTCCGAAACCCAGCGCCTGCTCAAGGAAACAGAACAACGCAACGCGGAGCTTGCCACGGTGAACATGGTTTCCAGCGAGATTTCCCGTTCGCTGGATCTCAGCGCGCTGACGCAGTTAGTTGGCGAACAGCTCCGGAGCGTTTTCAAGGCGGATATCGCCTACGTCGCTTTGCTCAACGAAGCAGACGGCACCATTCACTTCCCGTATACCTACGGCGAGACCCTCGACCCAATCAGCAAAGGCGAAGGACTGACAGGCAAAATCATCGCGAGCGGTCAGCCGCTCCTGCTTAACCAAAACGTCGACCAACAAGCCGAAGCGATGGGCGCCAGCCTGATTGGTACGCTGGCCCGCTCCTACCTCGGCGTGCCTATCATTGTGGAATCCAAAGCTGTGGGCGTGTTGAGCGTCCAAAGCACCCACGAGGAAGGCGTCTTCACCGAAAGCGATATGCGCCTGCTGAATACCCTCGCCGCGTACGTGGGCAGCGCGCTGCGCAACGCGACGCTCTACGCAGAAGCCCGCAGCGCGCGCGTGGAAGCAGACGCCGCCAACGAAGCGAAAAGCTCCTTCCTGGCGATGATGAGCCACGAGATACGCACGCCGATGAACGCCATTATTGGCATGAGCGGCTTATTGAAAGACAGCCCTCTGACACCAGACCAGGTTGAATATGTCGAAACGATAGCATCCAGCGGCAATCAACTGCTGGGCATCATCAACGACATCCTTGATTTCTCTAAAATTGAAGCCGGCCGGATGGACCTGGATGAGCAGCCTTTTGACCTGCGGGAATGCGTTGAAAACGCCCTGGAAATCGTCCGGATTAAAGCCGTCGAGAAAAACCTGGAGCTGGCCTGCGAAATTCAAAATGAAGTGCCGTCAGCAATCATTGGTGACACTAATCGAGTCGGTCAGGTGCTTATAAACCTGCTTTCCAACGCAATCAAGTTTACCGAAAACGGAGAGGTTTTTCTCCTGGTCAGCAAAGGGCAGGCTGCCCAGCCAGTCAACGGCAATGTGGAAATCCAATTTTCTGTGCGCGATACCGGCATCGGCATCGCCGCGGACCAGGTCGAGAAGCTCTTTCAGCCGTTCACGCAAGCGGATATCACCATCGCGCGAAAATACGGCGGCACCGGGTTGGGTCTGGCAATCAGCACCCGCCTGGTGCAGATGATGGGCGGAAAAATCTGGGTGGAAAGCCAGCTTGGGGCAGGGTCTACATTTCATTTCACCATCTCAGCCCCGATAGCCCCGGAAATTCGGGACTACCATCAACTGCGGATGGAAAAACCTCAACTCAAGGGCAAACGCGCGCTCATCGTGGACGACAACCAGACCAACCGCCGACTGCTCGCGCATCAACTGCGAAATTGGGAACTGCTTGTCCGGGACACGGCAGAGCCGATAAAAGCCCTGGAGTGGCTGCGGCAGGGCGACCCCTTTGACATCGCGATTCTGGATATGAGCATGCCAGTGATGAACGGCATTGAACTGGCGGGTCAAATCCGCAGCCTTGCCGGCTGTGAAAACCTGCCGCTCATTCTCTGTTCCTCGCTTGGACGCCCTGAAAAAGACCTGCCAGCCGGGCTCTTCAGCGCCTATCTCACCAAACCCATCAGGCAGTCGCAGCTGCTGGATACCCTGCTGGGTATCTTTAACGGCCACGGATTTACGGCGCGCCAGGGAGATAAGAAACCGGCCGAGGTTCCCCCGGACCCCAATCTGGGCCAGGCACACCCGCTGCGCGTCCTCGTCGCTGAGGACAATCTAGTCAATCAAAAACTGCTGACGCGCATGCTTGCCCAAATTGGATACACCGCGGAAGTCGCGAATAACGGCGTGGAAGTGCTGAAGGCAGCAGAGAAGCAGGAATTTGATGTCATCCTGATGGACGTACAGATGCCCGAAATGGACGGCTTGCAAGCCACCCGGCAGCTCCACGCCCAGATGCCAGCAGAGAAACGGCCCTACATCATCGCGGTCACAGCCAACGCCATGCATGACGACCGCCAAACATGCCTGAACGCAGGCATGGATGACTACATCAGCAAACCCATCCGTATGGAGGAACTGCGGAGAGCGCTCGCGCAGGCGCCCGCGCTGACAGGCTGAAAGGAGAGCCAATGACCGATTTGACCGCCGTAGACCTGAAAACATTCCACAGCCTGCAAGAACAATTGGGGGCCGATTTCTTACCCGGAATTGTGGAAATCTTTTGCGAAGATGTCTTGCAGCAGCTCCAAGCGGCTGAGAGCGCCCTGTCCAGCGGGGACCAGAGCGCATTTACCCGCGCGGTGCACAGCATCAAATCCACCAGCCTGAGTTTTGGGGCGCTGGATTTTGGCGCGGAAGCCCGGGAACTGGAAACCCTGGGACGCGCTGGAGACCTCGAAAAAGCCAAAACCCGTTTCCCTATGCTCCTGGAAGCCTGTCCGGTCTTGCGCCAAAAACTGAAGGAGCTTTGCCATGCCTGAGATACCCAAATCCCGGCTGCTGGTAGTGGATGACGACAGGGTCAACCGCTTGGTCATGCAGCGCTATCTCGAAACCGAGGGACACCAGGTGTCTTTGGCTGCCGATGGAGAGGAAGCGCTGGGGCTCTTGGCCCGGAAGACATTCGACATGGTGCTTCTGGATATTGAAATGCCAGGCATGAACGGCTTCCAGGTTCTGGAAAAGATGACAGCCGACCCGCTTCTGAGGGAAGTTCCCGTGGTGGTCGTCTCGGGTGTGGAGGGATTGGACAGCGTAGTGCGCTGCATCCAGATGGGCGCGGAAGATTATCTGACCAAACCAGTCAACCGGGTGCTGCTTAAGGCGCGCATCGACGCCAGCCTGGAGAAAAAACTGCTGCGCGACAGGCAAAGCACACTGCTGAAGCGTCTGCAGCGCGAGATGGAAATTGCCCAGCACACTCAGATGAGCATCCTGCCGGAGCGTCTGCCCGAGCCAGCTGGTTACACATTTGGCGCGCTGATGAAACCCGCTCGATCCGTCGGCGGCGATTTCTACGATGCCATACCAATGGGCGAGGAGCGCTGGGGCCTGGTGGTGGGCGACGTCTCTGATAAAGGCCTGCCCGCCGCGCTGTTCATGACCCTGACCTACAGCCTGATACGCGTGGAAGCCACGCAGAACAAAGGCCCCGGCCAGGCACTGCGGGATGTTAACAAATATTTGCTGGAAATGAACAACGAGAACATGTTCGTGACAGTCCTATGCGGGCTTCTGAACTGCCGCGAGCACAGCTTTCATTACGCGCGGGCTGGCCACCCCCTGCCCATCTGGATTTCGCCTGAAGGGCTGCCGCTCGCCTTCGAAAAGCGCCCCAGCCAGGCCCTGGGTCTGTTTGAAGACCCGCAAATTGACGAAGGCATTATTCAGATTCCCGCTGGCAGCCTGATGGTGATGTATTCAGACGGGCTCAGCGAAGCAGTGAACCCTGAAGGAAAACAGCTGGGGCATTCCGGATTGGAAGCCCGACTTCGCAGTACCCACCAGCTCTCCCCCGGCGCGGTGTGTCTGGACTTCTGGCAGTATGTGCAGACTTACTGCGGGGGCTCGGAACAGCAGGATGACTTCACCGTTCTGGCGTTTCATCGGGAAAATCAGTCTCTTGCCTGATGTCCGGGAAACAGCATAGATATTCCGGTCAGACCCACCCAATAGCTGAACCAGCCTGGCATGGGTCAGCCCCGCTCAGCCTCCGCGAGCCCGCTTAAACCTGCCAGGCTAATTGCGCAAATTTAATTATCCTGCGCGGCAATTGCCCAGATACATCTTTTATTTCATCAGCACAGGCATGTAAATCCCAAAGCGCTGCTGAGCGACCATGAGATAAAGCGCGCTCCTTTGCAGGTCCTGTGGTTTCTCAAGGTCTGGCCTGTTTATGGAAATCCTCCGTTCTTTCATGGTCCCCCGACCATGAAAGGCTGTTAGCCGAAGGTCTCCGGTAACCCGGCCTGTTCACGTGAACACTATTGGGGGAACAGCGAGAAAATTTGAACAGAAAAATGGGCCCGGAAGGATTCGAACCTTCAACCAAGCGGTTATGAGCCGCCTGCTCTGCCACTGAGCTACGGGCCCCTTTGGAAAACTTATTTTACCACGAGGAGCGCGCCTGCCTGCCAACCAACCGGCTGCCTCAACCTGCCTGCATCTTTGCCCAGCTGTCTACCAGCGATATTGTGCGGTTGAACACCAGGCTGCCGGCACGGCTGTCCTCACTATCCACCGTGAAATAACCGCTGCGTACAAACTGCCAAGTTTCCCCGGGTGCGGCCGCCGCCAGCTCCGGTTCCAGCATGGCACGGCACACCTTTAGCGAGTTCTTATTGACGTGGTCGAGGAAGGTTTCTCCCTCGGGCAGGTCCTCCGGGAATTTATCCTCAAACAGCTGCTCGTACAGGCGCACCTCAGCCTCCACCGCGTGCGCGGCGCTCACCCAATGGATGGTGCCTTTCACCTTTCTTCCGTCCGCGGACATACCGCCGCGCGATTCAGGGTCGTAAGTGCAGTGCACAGCCGTGATTTCTCCCTGGGCATCCTTCTCAACGGAAACCGCGGTGATGTAATAAGCATTCATCAGCCGGACTTCCCTGCCGGGCGCCAAACGGAAATACTTGGGAACCGGATTTTCCATAAAGTCATCCCGTTCGATATAAAGCTCCCGTCCGAACGGAACCTGACGGCTGGTCTTGCACTCCGGGTCCTGCGGAAAATCAGATATCGTGAAGGTTTCCGTTTTCCCCTCTGGGTAATTATCCAGGATGATTTTCAGCGGCTGCAGCACGGCCATCCGGCGCTTCGACCTGGCGTTGAGCGCGTCCCGGACGAAATGTTCCAGCAATTCCACATCCACAAAACTGTCGTTCTTGGCCACGCCCACCGCTTCCAAGAAGTTTCGGATGGCATCCGGCGGATAACCGCGGCGGCGCATAGCTGCCAGAGTCGGCATGCGCGGGTCTGTCCATCCGGAAACCAGGCCCTCCTCCACCAATCGGCGCAGTTTGCGCTTGCTCATCACCGTATGGGTGAGGTTCAGACGCGCGAATTCAATCTGCTGGGGATGGAAGAGGCCGAGCTGGTCAAGAAACCAATCGTACAGCGGTCGGTGATTTTCATACTCCAGGGAGCACATGGAATGCGTGATGCCCTCGATAGAATCGCACTGGCCGTGCGCGAAGTCGTACATGGGGTAGATGCACCACTTATCGCCGGTGCGGTGGTGGGTCGCGTGAAGGATGCGGTACATGACCGGGTCGCGCATGTTCATGTTTGGAGAGCTCATGTCAATCTTCGCGCGCAGAGTGCGGCTGCCGTCCGGGAATTCTCCCGCGCGCATGCGCGCGAACAGTTCCAGATTCTCTTCAACCGAACGGTCCCGGTAAGGGCTGTTGCGGCCGGGTTCAGTCAGCGTGCCGCGGTACTCGCGAATTTCCTCTGGACTGAGGTCATCCACGTAAGCCTGCCCCTGACGGATGAGCTGCAGAGCGAATTCATACAGCTGCTCAAAGTAGTCGGAGGCATAATATTCGCGGTCTCCCCAATCGAAACCCAGCCAGTGGATATCTTCCTTGATGGCGTCGACGTATTCCGTATCCTCTTTGACCGGATTGGTGTCATCATAGCGCAGGTTCGTCAGGCCGCCGAAGCGTTCTGCGATGCCAAAATCTATGGTGAGAGCTTTCGCGTGCCCAATGTGCAGGTAACCGTTCGGTTCCGGCGGAAAGCGCGTATGCACCCGCCCGCCAAACCGGCCGGTGCGGTTGTGCTCTTCGATGATTTCAATAATAAAGTTCGATTTTTCCTGGTTCTGCTCGTCCATTTTGGCATCCTTCCTTGCTTTAACGCAAGAATTATATCATTTGAGGTCCCTTCGCCGGACTGATGTAAACAGCCAGGAAGGCCTATGTTCCTTGATTTAAAAGAACAGCCCCGCGCCTGAGCGCGGGGCTGCTGCTAAATCAGTCTAAGAGCCTAACGCGTGCGCTCAGCAATCTGGCGTCCCAGTTCCTGTATCTGTTGGATGTCCAATTCCTTGGCCGAGCCGATGAATTCCAAAGCGCCAACCACATCCCAATTCAATTTGGAAGCGTATTCCTCAAAAACAGCCTTTGCCCCGCCGGACCAGGCATAAGAGCCAAAGTAACCGGCAATCTTGTTCTTCACGCCTTTTATATCGGCGATATTCAGGGCATGCACCATTGGCGGGAACATAGCGCGTTCGTAAGTCGGCGCGGCAACCAACACCCCGCGCTTGGTCCACAACGAAGGCAGAATAAAACTTGGGTCGGTTACGGCCACATTGAAAACTTCCAACGGAACGCCCTGCTCCGAGATTGCCTGAAGCGCGAAGTCGAGCGCGCGTTCGGTGTTGCGGTACATGCTGCCGTAAAGCACTGTCACGCCGGGCTCGGCCGGCTCCGTCGCCAGCGTGGCCCAGTACTTATAGAGCGACAGGATGCGTTCAGGCTCTTTGTGCCACACCAAACCATGGGAAGGCGCGATAATTTCAATGGGATATGCGCTGACCTTTTCAATCGCCTGCAGCACATTCCGGCTGAAGGCTGCCACAATGTTGGTGAAATACCGCAGCGCCTCGCGTTCATAGTATTGGCGGTTCTTGGACTCATCATCAAATAGAAAACCGTCCAGGCAGCCGTAAGAGCCAAAGGCGTCGCAGGAAAACAAAATCTTCTCTTCGACCATGTAGGTCATCATCGTTTCCGGCCAATGCACCAGCGGCGTGAACAGGAATTTCAATGTGTTTTTGCCAAGGCTGAGAGTTTGTTCATGTTTGACGACTTCCACATTATCCACAATGCTGTAGAAGTCTTTCATCATCGCCACAGCCTTGCCCATGCCCAGGAATTTGGCGTTGGGGGCGCATTCCCGCAGGCGCGTCAGCGCCCCGGAGTGGTCCGGTTCCATGTGGTTCGTAATCACATAGTCCAGATTTTCCAGACCTACCAGGTTTTCGAGCTGCTCCAGAAAATCGTCCGTGAAAGTGTCTTTCGAAAGGTCAATCAGAGCGTTTTTCTCATCCTTAATCAAGTAAGAATTGTAGGTGACGCCCTGATTCAGGATAGGCCAGAGCCCCTCAAAAAGCTCGGTGGAGCGGTCGTTTACACCAACCCAGTAAATGTTTGGTCGGATTTCAATTGGTCGCATGTCGTTCTTTACGCTCCAAGGAACTTGTGAACATCCGGAAGCTGACCAGCGCTGCCCAGATAATTATTCTTTTCAGCGATGAACTTGGCATATTCCGCGATGTAAATCTTGCCGGGATCGCGCAGGTCGAATTTTTCCGGGTGCTGCATGAAGAATTCGCGGTGCACGCGCGTCCAGACCAGCCTTCCATCTGTGTCAATGTTGATTTTGGTGACGCCCAGAGTGGCCGCTTTGCGGAACTGCCCCGCGTCCACGCCCTTGGCGCCGGCAAGTTTGCCGCCCGCGGCGTTTATGCGCGCCACTTCTTCCTGCGGCACGGAGCTGGAACCGTGCATCACCAGCGGGAAGCCCGGCAGTTCCTGCTGAATCCTCGCCAGGACGTCAAAATGCAGAGACTGCGTTCCGCTGAATTTGAACGCCCCATGGCTGGTGCCAATCGCGACGGCGAGAGAATCGCAACCGGTGCGCTCCACAAAATCGCGCGCCTGCTGAGGGTCGGTCAATTTGGCATTCGCCTCATCCACCTCGACATGCTCTTCCACGCCGCCCAGCTGCCCCAATTCCGCTTCCACCACAATGCCTTTGGCATGCGCCGCGTCCACCACGCGCTTGGTGATGGCAATGTTTTCCTCGTAGGGTTTGCTGCTGGCGTCAATCATGACCGAGCTGTAGAAACCAGACGCGATGCAGTCGTAACAGGTCTCTTCATCGCCGTGGTCCAGATGAACCGCGAAGATGGCTTCAGGATAGACTTCGTCAGCAGCGCGGATCAAACCCTCAAGGAAGGCTTTATTGGTGTAGCTGCGGGAACCTTTGCTGATCTGGATGATGAATGGCGCCTGCGAGTCGATGTTGCCGCGGAACAGGCCGACAATCTGCTCAAGGTTGTTTACGTTATAAGCACCGATAGCATACTTGCCATAGGCATGCTCAAATAGTTTCTTAGTTGTGACGATCATGATGGCTCCTTTTTAATTCTTGTATTTGGTTAATTATACTCTCCCCATGACGAGAGTCTCAACCAATTTCGAATTTATCTAAGGTTTATGCTCGAATCACTGGAGGAGCATTTTTTTATGTCAATGCAGCCTGGTAAACCTGGCGCAGTCCCTCAGCATAGACCTGCGGGTCGTGTTCCGCGCGGATCCGCTCCAGGGCTGCCTGCCCTTTTACAGCAATCACTCCTGGATCAGCCACGATGGACCGAACGATAGATTCGAGACCTGTCTGTATCTGCTCCGAAAGTTTAGCCCTCTCTTCCGGAGTTGAATAAAGTGCTTCTCCCATATCGTTCTTGGGCACAGGTATGAGCCAGCCAACTTTGCTGCCATTGATTTCTGGCAGGGCGCGAATATCAGTGCTTATGACTGGACAACCACAAGCTTGAGATTCCAAAACTGAAAAGCCATAAGTCTCCGCCCAGGTGGGTAAAAGTCCGATATCACATGTTTTTATGAGATTGATGACTTGCTCATTTGGAAGAGAAGGATGGTAATCGATCCAGTCTGAGTGATTCTGGATAAACTCAAGCGCCCAAACTCGGTCTGCTTCGGTTTCTTGGGCTGCATATGTATCCAGGCGCAATGAGCTAACAATGCTCAGTTTAATAGGGGCTTGTTCTTCCCTAATCAACTTATCAAAAGCTTGTAGAATCTCACGCCCACCTTTTCGGAAAAAGCCCGCCCCAACAAGGATAAACCGGATCGGATTAGCCAAGTCGTAGTTGCGTGCTTCGATCTGTTCTCGCAAAACTTCCTGTGGGGGATGCAGGACGACAAGTTTTTGTAAAATGCTCTCCCTCTGTTCCAGCGGCAGTTCCGATAATATATCCTTCTGCATCCTCGCGGCACATGTGGACATCGCGATGATTTGCTTGCAGGCTGGTTGGGCAAGGGCTTCAATTCCTTTAGCGATCATGGGTGTCATTTTGATAGGGAATTTTTGTTTTCCATGATATCGCTGCATCAAATCAGCAAAACGCGGAACAAAAGTCTCAAAAGTAGTGACCCACGGAGTCCGACCGTAGCTAATCCCATTTGAAAAATGAAGGATATCAACCTTATTGAGCTCAAAATCATTGTATTGATTA
>JAAYUC010000035.1 GCA_012517865.1 Chloroflexota bacterium
GCGGCGGGCAGGCGCGCGCGCAGAACGGGGTGCTGCGTTTGCCGGTGATGGAGCAGGGCGCGGAAATTTGGGTGCGGGAGGGGTAAGGATTTTTACCTTCCTGATTGGGGAAAGGTGCTCGCAGGGCGGAGAATCACGGCCTTCCCTTGGGGAAGGTGCCCGCAGGGCGGAGAATCACGGCCTTCCCTTGGGGGAAGGTGCCCGCAGGGCGGAGAATCACGGCCTTCACTTTGGTGAAGGTGCCCGCAGGGCGGAAGAGGGGCTTTGTCGTGCTGTTCCCTCTTCAGTCTCCCTGCGCTCGCCAGCTTAGCCTCCGGCACGCAAGCAGCCCCCAGGGGAAGCCTATGTTCCCCTCTTCAGTCTCGCTTGTGCTCGCCAGCTTCCCCCGTGGGGAAGCCTAATAAGCCTTCCTTACGGGGAAAATATGAACACGCTCAACCGGCAATCACGAAACAGGCGCGACCTTGTTTTTCCCTCCCGCGCAATTGATTGTATAATCAGAAACAGAAACCACTCCCAAATTCACAGATTACGGGGCGCTTTTTAATGACAACACCTCCCGACGACGCAGCACAGAATACCGCAAACCAGGAAGGAACCCTCCCGACCCTTTCCATTTGTATTCTGACGCTGAACGCCCGAGATTACCTGCAAGCCTGCCTGCGTTCCATCCTGAGGTTCCTTCCCCCTCAGGAATCATCCCAAAGCCCAGACGAAAGCGCTGCCCCAGTCAGCTACGAAATCATCGTGGCCGATAACGGCTCGAAGGACGGCACGTCGGAAATGCTGGAAGCGGAATTCCCGCAGGTCCGCCTCATCCGCAACGCGCGCAACGAAGGTTTTACCAGGCCGGTCAACCAGATGCTGGCAGAGGCGCGCGGGGAATTTTTTCTGCTGCTGAACCCCGACACGCTGCTGCTGGAGGACGCGTTTTCGCCGCTGGTGCGCTGGCTGCGCGCAAACGAAGCGGCAGGGATTGCCATCCCAAAGGTCCTGAACGCGGACGGGAGCTTTCAGAAGCAGAGCCGGCGCGGAGAGGCCAGGCCCGCCGAAGTATTTGGCTACTTCTTCCGGCTGGGCAGGCTCTTCCCCAAAAGCCGCGCGCTGAACGGCTACCTGCAAAGCTGGCTGCCTGAGGACGAAATCGCGGAGGTGAAGGCGGTTTCCGGCTCGTGCATGTTTATCCGGCGGCAAACCTGGCAGCAGGTGGGGCCGTTCGATGAGCAGTTCTTTGCCTACCAGGAGGACAGCGACTACTGCCTGCGGGCGCGCAAAGCCGGCTGGAAGGTGATGTACGTGCCCATCACGCGCATCGTGCACTACGGCGGCGAAGGCGGCAGCAAAGCCCAGCCGGCCAACTCCATCCTGGAGTGGCACCGCTCGTACTACCGCTACTACCGCAAGCATTTCGCGCGGGAATACTGCTTTCTGTTCAACGGATTTTTCTACCTGATGATGGGTGCGAAACTGGCCTGGGCGCTGTTCAAGAATCTTTTTCGCAGGCGGAAGTGAAAGTTTAACAATCAAAAGAGCGCGGTTAGCGCTCTTTTGATTTTTGAGGTACAGAGTCCCTACCTGCTCAGCCTCAAAATCTCCGCGGCAGTTTTGCCGTCAATATCATTATGCTCACCGAAGGTCCAGCCGTGGCTCTCCATGCGGGCCTGCACCTTTTGGGCGGCCTCGTCGGGGTCAATCCCGTAGGCGGTGAGGGTGGTGGGCATGCCCAGGCTGTGGAAGAAAGCCGACGTGGCTTCGATGGCCTGGTCAATCCGCTCGGAATATTTTTGGGTCTTGATATCCAGCACGCGGTAGCCGTACTGCAGCAGCTTGCCCTGCTTTTGCTTGCGTTTGACCCACAGCAGCCAGGGCAGCACAGCCGCCAGGGTTTCGGCGTGGTCCAGGCCGTAAAGCGCGGTGAGCTCGTGGCCGATGCTGTGCGTGGCCCAATCCTCCGGCACGCCGCGATTGAGGGTGTGGTTGAGGGCGCAGCTGGCCGCCCACATGAAGTTCGCGCGGGCGTTGTAATCAGGCGGCACGCGCAGCGCAGCCTGGGCGACGTCCCGCAGCGCCATTAAGACAGCTTCCGCTTGCCGGTCCTGTACATGCGCGCCAACCGGATAGGTGAGGTACTGCTCCAGCACGTGCACATAGGCATCCACCAGGCCGTTGCGCACCTGTTTTTGCGGCAGGGAATAAGTCGTCTCGGGGTCCAGGATGGAAAAGCGCGGGAAGACCAGGTCGCTGCTGAAGGAGAGCTTTTCTTGAATGCTGCGGCGGGAGATGACGGCGTTGCTGTTCATCTCGCTGCCGGTGGCAGGCAGGGTGAGCACCGTGCCGAAGGGGAGGGCTTCCTTTGCCTTGGAGAGACCGTCGCCGGCAAGAATTTCCCAGGGGTCTTCGCCGGGGTAGAGGGCTGCCAGCGCGATGAATTTGACGCCGTCGATGACCGAACCGCCGCCGGCTGCCAGCAGAAAATCGACGCCCTTTTTGCGGATTTTTTTGACAGCTTGCATCAGCGTGTCGTAATCCGGGTTGGCTTCAATGCCGCCAAATTCCAGCACTTCGCGCTTCTTGAGGGCGGCCATCACCTGGTCGTACACGCCGTTCTTTTTTATAGAACCGCCGCCGTAGAGGACCATCACTTTGGCTTTGCGCGGGACGAGTTTATTCAGTTTGGGAATAGTGCCGGTTCCAAAGATGATTTTGGTGGGGTTGTAGTAGGTAAAGTTGCTTATCATCACTTCCTCCTCTGCCTTGTGCCGGCAAAAAAGCTTAGCCGGAGGTTCGCATCTGAAAAAATTATATCCTATCAGACAGCAAAAACGCCGGATGGGATTCCGGCGTTGTGAGAAAGGAGTGCCTGTTTACAGCTCGGCGCGGTACCGCTCGGTCGGGTGGTAATGCACATGCACATTTCGCAAATCCGGGATGTTTTCCAGCAGGGTTTTTTCGGCCTGGCTGGCAATGATGTCGCCGTCGTGCACGCTGATTTGGTCGCTCACGCTGATGGTCAGATTGATGGTGTAGTACTGCCCGAAGCGGTGCGCGAGGATGCTGTCAATTTCCTGCACGCCGGGGACGGAGCGGACAAGGGCTGTCACCTTATCGTTCAGGGGCGCGCCAGGGACGGTATCCATCAATGCGGCTGTAGACTCACGAACGATAGACAAACCGGTGCGCAGGATGAAGAAAGCCACCAGGGCGCCGGCAACGGGGTCCATCCAGAGGTAGCCCAACCTGCCCATAAAGATGCCCAGGGCGGCTGCGGAAGCCGCCAGAATATCGTTGCGGTGGTCGGAGGCAAGGGCGAGGACCGTGTCGTTGTTGGTTCTCTTGCCAAGGTAGGCGGTAACCACAAAAAGCCCGATTTTAATCAGCACGGTTCCGATGGCAACCCATAGGGCAAGCTGGCTGGCGCCGCTGAAGTCGCTTTTACCCTGCAGCAGCTGCACCAGTGTGTCGATGGCATTCCAGAAGATGGTGAGGGCGGTGGTAATCACGAAAGCGCCAACCACCAGGGCGCCAACGCTCTCATACTGGGTATGGCCGTAGGGATGTTCATCATCAGCGGGTTTGTTCGCAGCGCGCACAAAAACCGACACAACCAGGTAGTAAACCACGTCGGAAGTGGAGTTGATACCGTCCGCCAGCAGCGCTGGCGAACTGCCGATGATACCCACAATGGACTTTACCAGCGCGAGGACGATGTTCGCGCCCAGCCCGAGGCCTACTGAAAGGTTCGTTTCTTTAATTCTTTGTTCTTTTTGCATTCAAATTCCCTGTAGAAGCTGGTTAATCGATGACCGCTTCGTAATATTCGGCTTTAATGAAAGGCGCCCCTGACCCGCCGGGCGGTCTTTCGGAAGTATTTTCAGCTGTTCTGACCTGTGCGGCGCGTCAGGCGTCAATCCCGACGGCTTTGCGCATGCGTTTAAGCACAGGCGCGGCGATGGCGCGCGCTTTCTGCGCGCCCTGCGCCAGAACCTGGTCCAGGTAGGCGCGGTCCGCGATGAGCGCGTTGTACTTGCGGCGGGCTTCGCCGAAGTATGAGAGGACCAACTCCGCCAGCTCGGATTTAAGGGCGCCGTAGGCCAGGCCGCCTTCAAGGTACAGCGCCCGCACCTGAGCGAGTCTTTCGGGGGGTGCGAATAAGCGGTAAATCTGGTACAGGTTGCAGGTATCCGGATTCTTGGGAGCCTCGGGCGGGGTGCTGTCGGTCACAATGCGCATAATCTGCTTGCGCAGGTCTTTCTCCGGGGCAAAAATGGGCAGGGTGTTGTTGTAGCTCTTGCTCATCTTGCGGCCGTCGATGCCTGGCACGGACTGCACATCCTCTGGGATGATTCCCTCGGGCAATTTCAGCGTTTTGCCGTAGATTCGGTTGAAGTTTTCGGCAATGTCGCGCGTGATTTCAATGTGTTGCTTCTGGTCCAGCCCGACCGGCACGACATCGGAATCGTAGAGCAGGATATCGGCCGCCATGAGCACCGGGTAGTTGTAGAGCCCGGCGTTCACGCCGTCATCGGGGTCGCGCCCTGCTTCCAGGTTCTTATCCAGCGCGGCTTTGTAGGCATGGGCGCGGTTCAGCAGTCCTTTGGGGGTGACGCAGGCCAGCAGCCAGGTGCATTCGGGGATTTCGGGGATATCGGACTGGCGGAAGAAGATGGACTTCTCCACGTCCAGGCCCAGGGCAATCCAGCTGGCAGCCACTTCGTAAATCAGCGCCTGCAGTTCCTTGCGGTCAGGCGTGGTGGTGAGGGCGTGCAGGTCCGCGACAAAATACATGCCCAGGTATTTTTGGGTGAGGGCAAGGGCGGAGCGGTACATGCCGAAGTAGTTGCCGATGTGCGGGTTGCCGGTCGGCTTGATGCCGGTCAGTGAAATGGGTGGCATAAGGTAGTCCTCAAAAGTGGTTGTGGTCGCTAATTATAATCCAGGAACTGGCTGGCAGCGAAACAGCTGAGCGGAGGCGCCATAGTTCAATAGGTTCCCGTTTTTTCTTTGGAAAACGATGTTTTTTTTAGTGATTCTTTGTACATGCGTTTGAGTCTTTTCCCCGGATGTATTAATATGACGCATCTGGTATGAAAAAAATTCGTGATGGTATCACGAATTCATAGAGAAAGGACAGCCATGAAGAAGCACGGGTTACGAATAATCATCGCCCTCAGCGCTGTATTATCAGTAGTTTCGATGATTTTTTCCCAGACCAGCGCGCAGGGCAACAGCGGCGCAATCTGGACCACCCGCAATGACTGCGGCACCGCCCAACAAAATGTAAACCTTTTCAATGTAGGAGAAACTGTTTATATCAACGGAGACAACTTTGATCCCAATACGGCATATCCCTGGAATATCATCGGGCAGCCCGGCGGGGCTTCCGGCGACCCAGGTCAGATTGTCGCTTCCGGGATTCTGACCACAAACAGCCTGGGAGCCTTTTGTATTAACGCGTATACGATTGCCGCGGACGATTGGGGCACCTACAACGTGAATGTCGGGAACAAGCAGGATAACTACCGCGTCAACAGACAACCTACCCCGACAAACACGCCCACCAATACCCCGACGAATACGCCCACCAATACCCCGACGAACACGCCCACCAATACCCCGACGAACACGCCGACGAACACTCCTACCAATACGCCCACGCTGGAGCCCACCGCGACGAATACGCCCACGCTGGAGCCTACCGAGACGAACACCCCAACGCTGGAGCCCACCGCGACGAATACCCCGACCGAGGTGCCAACGGATGTGCCCACCAGCACGCCGACCACGCCCCCCGCGGAGACCCAGACGCCGACCCCTGAGGTCACCATTACGCCAGACCCGGAGGACCCAGCCGGTACACCTACCCCCACGCCGGCACCGAGCCGCTCACCTCAAACCGGCGGCGGATTGAGCCCGGCGCTGCTGCAAACTGCCGCGGCGGTATTTGGATTGATTTCGATCGGCTCTTACGCCGCTTTGAGAAAGCAGGATGACTAAATTCTGGAAGAAACTGCTGCAGGCTGTCAGCATCAGCTCCGGCATCCTCGCGATTGCTCTGGGGGTTGTGCTCTTCCGACAGTACAACCCTCAGATGCCGCCTGCCGTGGAGAGCGCGCCGGCAATAAGGGACCCGTTTCTTGCCGGGCAGCCAGCCCAACCAGTTATGGTAACTGAAGCCGCGCCGAGCCTGGGCTTGCGCTCCGGATTGGGGCGCGCTGTAATTACCCAAGAGCCAGAGCCGACGCCACCGCCAGCAGATACCTGGATGCGTTTTGGCGGTGTCAGTTGGCTGGAAGGACAGATAAAGGCCGTCTTCACACCGACTTGCGAGGAGAGACGCATCGCGTTGCCTGCCTTCTCGGTGTATGCCTGGACACCGGAAATATTTGATAGCGGCCTCTTTGAGGTCGGGAAGAGTAATGTGGTCGCCTGGGAGCACCTGGGATACACCGGTTTGTGGATGCATTCGGGCCTGGATGTGTTGGGCCGGGTGCAAAGCGCCTTTCCGCTGCAGGAATACATGGAGCGCCACATAAGCGGGCGCCTGAACACCCCCGAGGAATTTGACCTGAAAGCCGCGCAGTGCCTGATTGGCAGCCAAGTCGTTTTTGAAGTGAATGGTGAGAAGGTAACTGGCACGGTCTCAGCTTTGGCGCGCGTACCAGCCGCGGAGGTGGCGGTGGTTTCGGAGCATGTGATGGACCTCGTGCCGTACCTGGCGGAAACCTATCCGGAGAGCGGCTTCGCGGAGTTGGAGGCGGGCGGGCTGGTGCTGTATTTCTGCGGGCGGCAGCTGAGCACCGAGCCGGCCGATATGAAAGCCGGCTATTTCTCCCAGACGCGGATTATCGTGGGGATAGCGCCGTGAGAGCGGGACCGGCCGGCAATAAAGATTGAAAACGCGCCGAACCTTTATGACACCCCCTGCGGGTGCACGGATGGGAAAATAAAACTGCTGGTCAGGAGCCCAGCAGGAGCAGGTGACATGGGCGCGACAAGCCGAAGGCAGTACATAGCTGGGCTCGTCTCCCGAACCTTTATGACACCCCCTGCGGGTGCACGGATGGGAAAAAAACTGCTGGTCAGGAGACCAACAGGAGCAGGTGACATGGGCGCGACAAGCCGAAGGCAGTACATAGCTGGGCTCGTCTCCCGAACCTTTATGACACCCCCTGCGGGTGCACGGATGGGAAAATAAAACTGCTGGTCAGGAGACCAGCAGGAGCAGGTAACATGGGCGCGA
>JAAYUC010000036.1 GCA_012517865.1 Chloroflexota bacterium
CATTCTCAATCTGCGCATGACCGGCCTGGTAGGCGTCGGCCCCCTCTACCTGCTGGTCACGCCCATCTTTGCCTTGGTGCTCCTGGGCAAGCGCGCCGGCGCGGCCGGCACGCTCCTGAGCGCCCTGCTGTTGGTGCTGACGGTCATCCTAATTGAAAACGGGCTGCTGGTTTCCAATGATGTCAACACGCCGGCTGTCACCCGTTTTACCGCCCAGCTGATGCTGCTGGTGGTGACGATGGCGCTGCTCATTTTTTACCACCGCCTTCAAGAGAAGCTGATTGACACAGAACGACAAACGCAGCGAAAACTTGCGGACGCCCAGGCGCTTCTGGAACGCCAGAATCTGGACCTGGAGGATGAGGTTCAGTTCCATACCCGCGAACTGGAAAACAGCAATAAGGTTCTGAACGCCTTGTTCGAGATTGCGGATGCCACCAACACCTGTGAGGATTTACAGACCTTCTACGCTCGCATCCACGAAATTATTGGGCAGCTGATGTATGCCCGCAATTTTTTTATCGCGCTCTATGACGAAAAAACCGGACTGTTAAGTTTTCCCTATTTTGTTGACGCGTACGACCTGCCGTTTCCGCCTGTGCCGCTGGAAGAATTTCACGGTATGACAGGCTATATGATTCGCAGCGGCAAGCCCATCAAACACGGAATGGAACAGTTTAACAAGCTCATCGAGTCGGGAGAGGTTGTGCTGACCGGCACGATGAATGTGGACGGCATAGGCGCACCGCTTAAGGTCAACGACAAAGTGCTGGGAGCCATTTATATCCAGAGTTACACCGAGGGCATCAGTTACACCGACCAGGACGATTCCGTGCTGGAATATGTCGCCCAGCATGTTGCCAACGCGCTCACCCGTGTGCGCGCCCTGGAAATGGAACGCCAGCGCACATCCGAGCTCTCCATCCTCAAGGATGTAACCGAGACGATGTCAAAATCCATCGATTTGGATTTCTTAACCCGCGGCGTAGGGGAAAAACTCTGTGAGATTTTCAATTCCGCTGTCGCGATGGTCGGCCTTTTGGATGAGCAATCCAACCTTATCCGCACATATTTTGAGTTTCAACCAGCCCTGCAGCAAGGCATGCCCAAAGCCGAAAAAGACCAGATGGTGGAGTTTCTTCCGCTTGGGGAAGGCCTTTCCTCCAAAGTCATCTTATCGCGTCAGCCGCTGAACCTGAAAACATTAGAGGAAGCCAGAGCGCTTAGCGCTGTCATCGTCGACCGAAATGAAGAGGAAGCATCTGAGCAGGAGGTGCAATCCTGGCTGGGTGTCCCTATCATCAACCAGGATAAAGTCCTCGGCCTCCTCGCGCTAATGGACTACAAGCCCTGCGCGTTTGACCACGACCACGAACGCCTGCTGCAGACTCTTTCCGCGAATATGGGCGTCGCTGTGGCCAATGCCCGCCTGTTCCAGGCCGAGCAGGAACGCGCCTCAGAACTGGCCATCATCAACAGCGTCCAGTCCGCGTTGGCAACCCAGCTCGACATCAACGCGATTTACGAGCTGGTCGGTTCCAAGGTGCAGGAAATCTTCGATGCCAATTCCGTCGTGCTGGCCACCTTCGACCTCGAAAATGGGATTATGTACCGCCAGTACGAAATCGAACAAGGGCAGCGTTATCACACCGAACCGATGACTATTCCATCCAATTGGTGGTACTTTATCAATCGCGGAGAGCCTCAGCTTATCCCAGCCAACTTTGGCGAGCTTGTCAAAGAAATCAACCCGGACTTCAAACCACCGGCTGGGGCGGTGCCCAAATGCGCCGTGACAGTGCCGCTGAAAATCAAGGACAAGCTTTTTGGCGCTATCAGCCTGCAAAACGTGGAGCGCGA
>JAAYUC010000037.1 GCA_012517865.1 Chloroflexota bacterium
CCTTGCACGGTCAGGAGACCATGCAAGCACAAGGAGTCTGTCATTCTGAGCGAAGCGAAGAATCTCCCTGCTGCTAAAAAATGAGCCTATCCGTTCACACCGGTGCCCTCACCGCGCGGGATGGCTGAGCGCGGGTCTCCTTCAGGCAGGTCAAGAGCCTGGAGACCTCTCGGTCACATCCCTTGCACGGTCAGGAGACCTTACAGGACGAGCAAAAAACAGACGGCATTCGTAAAAGAAAACAGCGCGGTGTTGCTAACACCGCGCTGTGATGTTTCTCGCCTGGTCTTAAGCCAGCGCGTGCTCTTTTTCCGCCAGGCCAATGGCTTCATCCAGAATGAGCATGGCTTCATCCACCTCGGATTTGCTGGTGGAGAGGGGCGGCGTGATGCGAATGACGCTTTTTCCGCAGCCCAGGGTCATCAGCCCGCGCTCGAAAGCTTTATTGACAATATCATCGCGCAGTTTTTCAGCCGGCTGCTTGCTTTCGCGGTCCAGCACAAACTCCACCCCCAGCATAAAGCCCTTACCGCGCACATCCCCGATGCTGGGATGTTTGGCCTGCAGTTCTTCCAGGGCGTCTTTACAATAAGCGCCCACCACGCGGGTATTTTCCAGGTATTCTTCCTCGATGAGCTGAATGGTGGCCAGGGCGGCCGCACATGAGATGGGGTTCCCGCCGTAAGTATTACCGTGCGAGCCTTTCGGCCAGTCCATCAGATGCTTTTTGGTGACCATCGCGCCCAGCGGCATGCCGGAGGCTATGCCCTTGGCTGTCAGCAGAATATCCGGTTCCACCCCAAAGTGTTCAATCGCCCACCATTTTCCGGTTCTGCCCATGCCCGATTGGACTTCATCCACAATCAGGAGGATATCGTACCGGTCGCACAGCGCGCGCAGCGCCGGGAAAAAGTCATCGGGTGGGAAGATATAACCGCCTTCCCCTTGCACCGGTTCCACCAGAATGCCGGCAACATCATCGCCGGGCACCAGGTGCCCCAGGATTTCATCTTCAATGTAATGCACCACGGTTTCCCCGTCCCCCAGGCCGGGCCTGCGCTTAAGCAGCGGTCGGTAGGGGTTGGGGAAGGGCACGTGCACCACGCCGTTCATGAGCGGGAAAAACCCGCCTTTGTAATTGGCTTTGCTGGCGGTGAAGGTGACCGCCCCGAGTGTGCGCCCGTGAAACGCGCCCAAAAATCCAATAAACTGCGTACTGCCGGAATGATACCGCGCCAATTTGATGGCGGCTTCCACGGATTCGGTGCCGGAATTGGTCATAAAACAGCAGGAAGGACCGCTCCAGGGGGCAATTGAATCAAGTTTTTCAGCGAGCCTGATCCAATTCTCGTGATAAAAATCTGAAGAAATGTGGATGAACTTTTCCGCCTGTTCCTGAATGGCTTTTACCACGCGCGGGTTGCTGTGACCGGTGGAAGCGACGGCAATGCCGGCCTCAAAATCCAGAAAACGATTGCCGTCCACATCCCAGACTTCAGTTCCGCGTCCATGGTCCATGACGAAGGGATATCCGCGCGGGTAAGAAGGCGAAATTACCTGATTATCCCGTTCGATGAAGGCTCGCGCCTTTTCTCCTGGTAAGTTCAATGGCTGCATAGCTGGATCTCCTTTCAAAAAGCGATTAAACAAAAGAACCAACCCGGGTGAGAAGTGGCTGGTTCTGCTTCAGTAAATCATGAAATTATTATACCATAGGTGGCAGCGTAAGGTGCGCCTTGCTCGCGATTTTTGCTCTCCGGGCCATTCCCGCGTCGCTTCCCGACCGCGCCGCTTATGTTGACGCTTCCCTGAAATCCTGCTATCATCCAATTAATGAACGACTCCGGCAGCAAAGACAAGCGCAAACGGCGGTTTTGGAAAAAGGTGAAGGACGAAGCACGCTGGCTGCTTCCCGGCACCGGCTTCAAACGCTGGATTTTGCTCACCATACTGGGTTCCATGCTGCTGGGGCTCGGCCTCGCGGTGCTGATTTTGGGCTACTACCGCTCCGCGTCCAACCCCACAGTGGTCCCGATTCTGGCGTTTCTCTCCCTGCGCTGGCTGGACCGCCCCATCCGCTTTGTGCTATTTGGCGGCCTGGGGCTGTTCATGATTGTGGTTGGCATTTGGGGCGCCAACCGTTCCCTGCTCAAACCTTTCGAAAAATCCGGCCGACCGCTGATAGACACAATTCAATCCTACCGCCGGCGCGAGAAAGGCATGCGTGTGGTGGTTATTGGCGGCGGGCACGGCCTGGCTACCCTGCTGCGCGGGCTTAAGGAGTACACGCATAACATCACCGCCATTGTCACCGTCGCGGATAACGGCGGTTCTTCCGGCGAACTGAAACGCGATTTGGGCATCCTCCCTCCCGGAGACATCCGCAACTGCCTTTCCGCGCTCAGCAGCGACGAAGCCCTCCTTTCGCAGGTGTTCCAGTACCGATTTCAGACAGGCACCGGCCTGACCGGACATTCGCTTGGAAATCTCTTCATCTCCGCCCTGAGCGAGATTACCGGCAGTTTTGAGGAAGCCGTGGCCGAATCAGGTCGGGTTTTGGCTATCTACGGTCAGGTGCTGCCGGCCACCGTCTCCAATGTTGAACTGATAGGCGAAATTCTGGACCCCGAAACGCAGCAAATCATCCGCGTAAGCGGAGAATCTGAACTTACCAACACGCCCGGTAGTATTAAGCGCGTCTGGCTGGACCCGGCCAATACCCCGGCCTATCCGCCTGCCGTGCAGGCCATTCTCAGCGCGGATTTAATTATCCTGGGGCCGGGCAGTCTGTACACCAGTCTGCTACCTAACCTGCTCGTCACAGGCCTCACAGATGCCATCGAAGCCAGCCGCGCGCAGAAATACTTTGTCTGCAACGTTGCCACGCAGCGGGGTGAAACGGACGGCTTTAACGCCTCTGACCATTTGCGAGTGATTGAACAGCATATTGGCCGGGACCTGTTTGATTTGGTCATATGCAACCGCACTTTCCGCGGCAAGCTGCAGGATGACATCGAATGGGTGACCGCCGACGTGCCTTTGCACGAGAATTATCACGTCTACGAAACCGACCTGGTGGATGACCTCTATCCCTGGCGGCACGATTCCAAAAAGCTTGCCCGCGCCATTGTGAACCTGTTTGAGGAACGCACCGGACCGCTTTCCTGAGCGATTGACTTGGAACTGAATAAGAATTAATTTTGAAAACCATCGGGCAGGTGGTAAAATTTGATTGTTAAGATTCAACATTCCATGGAGGATTTTCTATGAAAACACAAGTAGGTATTAACGGCTTTGGTCGTATCGGACGCCAGGTCTTAAAGGCGATTATGGAACGCGCTGGTGACGAACTGGAAGTGGTCGCCATCAACGATTTGTTTGACGCCCAGACGAACGCGCATCTCTTCAAATACGACTCCAACTACGGCATCTATCCCGGTACCGTGGAAGTTGTAGACGGAAATCTGGTCATCGATGGCAAGACCATCAAAGTCTTCGCGGAAAAAGACCCAGGCAATCTACCCTGGAAAGACCTCGGCGTGGACATCGTGATTGAATCCACCGGCATCTTCACCACCGCCCGCACAGAAAACGGCAAAGTCGGCGCGGATGCCCATATCCTGCGCGGCGGCGCTAAAAAAGTAATTATCTCCGCGCCCGCCAAAGGCGAGGACCTGACCATCGTATTAGGCGTGAACGATGATAAGTATGACCCCGCTGTGCACCACATCATCAGCAACGCCTCCTGCACCACCAACTGTCTGGCCCCCGCCGCCAAGATTGTGCACGAGAAGTTCACCATCCTGAACGCGGTCATGACCACCATCCACTCTTATACCAACGACCAGGTCATCCTGGACCAGGGTCACAAGAAAGAAATGCGCCGTTCCCGCGCTGCCGGCCTGAATATTATCCCCACCACCACCGGCGCCGCCAAGGCTGTCGCGTTGGTCATCCCCGACCTCAAGGGCAAATTTGACGGCTATTCTTTGCGCGTCCCGACCCCCACAGTCTCCATCGTGGATTTTGTCGCCACCATTGAAAAGCCCACCACCAAGGAAGAACTGAACGCCGCTTTCGTTGAAGCTGCTAATG
Organism: Chloroflexota bacterium; assembly: GCA_012517865.1. GTDB lineage: Bacteria > Chloroflexota > Anaerolineae > Anaerolineales > Anaerolineaceae > Mesolinea. The sequence continues at coordinate 4,096 of JAAYUC010000037.1, forward strand.
GTTCTCTCAAGGGCATTCTCGGCGTCACCACCGGCGCGTACAACCAGCCGCTGGTTTCCTCCGATTTCAAGGGCGACCCGCGCTCTTCAATCGTCGACCTGCCCAACAACATGGTCATGGGCGGCAATCTCATCAAAGTCGTCACCTGGTACGACAACGAATGGGGTTACTCTTGCCGCACCGCCGACCTGGCGAAGATGGTTGCCAAGTCGCTGTAATCGGGCGCCTGAGCACTGAACATGAGAGTGCGCGATGCTGTTCTTTCCAGACAGTAGAGCGCACTTTTTTAAACAAGGAGGCTTTGAATGTTTAATAAGAAATTGGTTACTGACCTGGACGTAAAAGGCAAGAAAGTCCTCGTGCGCGTGGACTTCAATGTCCCCATCAAGGAAGGTAAAGTTAAGGATGCCACCCGCATCACCGCGGCGCTGCCCACCATTCAGTACCTGCTCGATAACGGAGCGGCTGTGATTCTTTGCTCGCATCTCGGCCGCCCGAAAGACGCGCCGGACCCGGCCTATACCATGAAACCCGTGGCGGATTACCTGGCCACCCTGATTTCCGCGCCGGTAAAATTCGCGGAAGATTGCATTGGTCCGGTCGCCGAGGCCGCCTCCGCGGCGCTTAAACCCGGCGAAGTGCTTGTGCTCGAAAACACACGCTTCCACGGCGAGGAAAGCAAGAATGACCCGGGCATGTCCAAAGCTCTGGCATCCCTGGCTGACCTGTACGTAAACGACGCTTTTGGCTCGGCGCACCGCGCGCACGCCTCTACTGCTGGCGTGGCGGAATATCTGCCCTCCGCTGCCGGTTTTCTGATGGAAAAAGAAATCCGCTACCTGGGCAACGCCATCGCTAACCCGACCCGTCCCTTTGTGGCGATTCTGGGCGGCGCGAAAATCAGCGATAAAATCGGCGTCATCGAAAACCTGCTGAAGAAAGCCGATAAGATTCTCATCGGCGGCGGCATGGCCAATACCTTCCTGGCCGCGCAAGGTTATCAGCTGGCAGATTCCCTGGTGGAAACAGAGGTGCTGGATACAGCCCGCGAACTGCTGGCAAAATCTGAAGGCAAACTGCTGCTGCCGTGCGACCTGGTTGTCGCGGACGCGTTCGACGCTGAAGCCAACAAGCAAACCCTGCCCCTCGGCGATGTGCCGGCTGGTTGGCGCGTTTTGGACATCGGTCCGGAGACTGTGAAAGCCTTTGGAGAGGAAATTGCCAAGGCCGGCACAGTGGTTTGGAACGGCCCTATGGGCGTGTTTGAATTCCCGCGCTTTGCGGAGGGCACTTTTGCCGTGGCGAAAGCGGTTGCTGAAAGCGGCGCTGTCAGCATCATCGGCGGCGGCGACTCGGTGGCTGCCATCAACCAATCCGGCCTAAGCGACAAAATCACCCACATCTCCACCGGCGGCGGCGCTTCCCTGGAAATGCTGGAAGGGCTGGAACTGCCCGGCGTCGCGCTTATTTCGGATAAGTAAGACGCTTTGCACGAAAGTTTATATGCCGCCCCATCCCGTGGGGCGGCTTTTTTATGCCGAGGAGTGGAGTTTACCGCCGCGAGCCCCCGCTGCTTGCATACCTGACCGTGTGATGGTCGCGAAGGGAGCGCGGCAATCTCCTGAAGAGTAAGAGGTCCACTGTTCAGGCCTTGCTTTGTCATCCGGCCGCCAGGGAGATCGCTTCGTTCCTCGCGATGACAAGCAATGTTGCAGACGTGCGGCCCGGGGATTGCGCGCAGCAACACCACCGGTCCAAACCCCCGCGTGCAAACCGAAATTGCCCGCACCAGTCGCGCTGGTTGACGCCGCGCTTTTGATGGGTTAATATGTGGGTAATCAACCTTTCCTACTTCCATGGAGTGATTATGAATCTGACCCGGTCACGTTTCCAACGCCCCTTGGCGACCCTGCTGGTGGCCGCGGCACTGTTACTGACAGCCTGCGGCCCGAAAACCACCCCCACCAGCGTCCCGGAATATATCGCGACGCAGGTCGCGGCTACAATGCAGGCGCGGGCCACCCAGGATATGGCTGAAACCCTCATCGCGCGCATGACCTTGCAGGCCATGCCGACCGATACCCCGGTTCCCACCCCCACGCCAACCAGCGCTCCCACGGCCACGCTGACGCCCACGCTGGCTCCGACGGTGGTGTACATCCCGCCGGCTGCCACGCTCACACCCACTCCCCAAAGCCTGTGCCTGAAAGCCGCGCTTGTTTCCGACGTCACCATCCCCGACGGCACCAAACTCAAGCCGAACGAAACCTTCACTAAGACCTGGCGCTTTAGAAATGTCGGCACCTGCGCCTGGAACACGGAGTTTGACATCATCTTTGTCAGCGGCGATCAACTTTCCGCGCCCGCCATTCTGGACTTCCCCGCCGCGGTGCCGGTGGGCGGAACTATCGATATCAGTGTTAATATGACTGCTCCAGCCAGCCCCGGAACGTACACCGGCAACTGGGCTTTCACTGGTCCCGGCAGGCAGGTCTTCGGCATAGGCGCGGACGGCAAGGGATATTTCCAGGTTAAGATTGTGGTAGAATAAATTGCTTTACAATCACAGACCGCTCGACAGTAGGGCGGTTTATCATTAAGAACCTGCAACGGTTGAACGGATTTAGAACGACCATACACATCGCTACGCATCGTTCAAATGAATGAGGAGAATTGAAGATGAAGACTAATAAAACCACACTTTGGTTGACGTTAATTAGCGGCGCGCTTGTGCTGATTTTCGCGCTCAGCGCCTGCCAGCCTGCCGCCGAGCAAACCCCCTCCCCCGAAGAAATTGCCCAGCGCGTCGCCTACACGCAGCAGGCCGCCGCCACGGAAGCCTTTGTGCAGACCCTGATTGCCAAAGTGGACCAGTTGAGCAACCAGCCTACCTGGACGCCCCAACCGACCTACACGCCTTACCCCACCCCAGAGCCAGTCGCGCCCACTGCCGTTGTTGGCGCCACGCCCACCCAGGCGGTTCAACCCACGGCGCCTGCCGGCACCAAGTGCTACCAGATGGAATTTTTGGGGGATGTTAACTACCCGCCCGACACCACTGTGAAAGTCAACGAGAAATTCGTGAAGAAGTGGAAAATTAAGAACACCGGCACCTGCACCTGGACCAGAGATTTTGATATCGTTTTCGTCTGGGGCGACAAAATTGGCAAAAATGCCGATGTGACTTACGACATCAAACCCGGCGATACCTACACCGTGAACGTGGAAATCACCGCGCCTGCCACCGCCGGCACGTATATCGGCTACTGGATGATGACCGACAACCAGGGCGCGCGCTTTGGTTACGGACCCGGCGGGGATTACTCGCTTGCAGTCAAGATTCAAGTTGTCAAGTAGGCCAGTTTTAGGTTTTTAGCTCGACAAGCCGCCCAATGGGCGGCTTTTTTTATGGTCCGTCGGGAGTCCTCTGTCGGCAGAATCACGGGCAGGGGCGCGGCATAGGATTCGTCATTGCGAGCTCCCGCTGTCGAAAGTGCCCGACCGTATGACAATCACGAAGGGGGCGCGGCAATCTTCTGATATGCATTACATCCGCCTTTCAGGCCTTGCTTTGTCATCCGGCCGTCAGGGAGATCGCTTCGTTCCTCGCGATGACAAGCAAGAACAGGATTCGTCATTGCGAGCCCCCGCTGTCGAAAGTGACCGAACGTGTGACAATCACGAAGGGGGCGCGGCAATCTCCTGATATGCACTACATCCGCGTTTCAGGCCTTGCTTTGTCATCCGGCCGCCAGGGATATCGCTTCGCAAGCTCGCGATGACGAACAAAGTGAGAGCCATATCACACTGGAAACGCCGGCTACGGCCAGCCCTCTTTCAAAAAAGGAACGCACGGTCAGCATGCCTATTTTCCAGTTGTTTGGAACAAAACGGCGGCTCAGTTCGTCTTGAAAATGATGTATGATGTGTTTAAGAGTTAAAGGAGTGCAAGATGAAAACGAAAAAGACCAATGTGGGACTTTGGGCAATCGTCCTGGTGCTGCTGAGCGCTCTGGCGCTTTCCGCCTGCAATGCCCCATTTATGCCTACCCAAGACCTTGATGACGCTGTCCAGCGCGCGATGCAAACCCTGCAGGCCCAGGCAACGTTCGAAGCGTTCCAGACGATGGTCGCGCAGATGACCCCCACCGTACCGGCGACGGCCGTCGTCCCGACCCAACCTCTGCCCGGCGAGACCCAGGTGCCGCCTGCCAATACCGCGGTGCCCCCGACCGCCGTGCCGCCCACGAACACCGCTGTGCCAACCGTGGTGATTTCTCCGGTTCCCCCGACACCGACGCGCATCCCGCCCACACCCACGCGCATCCCGCCGACGCCCACCCCCAAGCCCTGCAACCGCATTGACTTCCGCGGGGATGTGACCATCCCGGATGGAACTAAAGTCATTGGCGGCACCAGCTTTGTCAAAACCTGGCGCCTGAGGAACGACGGCTCCTGCACCTGGACCAAGGCCTATGACATGGCATTTGTGGACGGCGACCGCATGGGCGCGCCAAACTATGTCGACTTCCCCAAAGAAGTGAAACCCGGCGAATCCATTGACCTGAGTGTCACACTGGTTGCCCCCGGCACCCCCGGCAAGTACACCGGTTACTTTATGCTCGTTGACCAGAACGGAAAGCGTTTCGGTCCCAAAGCCGATGGAACGGGCAGCTTCTGGGTGAGCATCGAATCCATTCGCGGCACTGGTGTGGTCTTCAACTTCGCCGCGGAAGCCTGCCGCGCGACCTGGACCAGCGCGGGCAGCAGTGAGCTCTTGAAATGCCCCGGCAAAACCAGCGAAATCGCCTCCGGCTATGTCATTCCGCAGGCTAACCCCATTCGTGAGGACGGCGGCAAGGAAAACGAACCCGGCCTGATTACACGCCCGGATAACACCGGCAGCGGCTTCATCACCGGCGAGTACCCTGAGATAACCATTCAGAACGGGGATAAGTTCAAAGCCACCATTCAATGCGAAGGCGGCATGAACAACTGCGACATCTACTTCACCCTCAAGGCGCGCGCAGGCAGCGAACCCGAGGTTGAGCTTGGCACCTGGCACGAGGTCTTTGACAATAACTGGAATCGCGTTACTGTGGACCTCTCCGCCTTCGCCGGGCAGAAAGTAACCTTCTACCTGACTGTTCGCAACGGGGCGACCGCGTCCGACAACAGCGGGCTGTGGCTGAACCCCATTATATACAGACCGTAATCCGCTCAATTTCTGAAAGAACAGGCTGCCGAGCAAGGCAGCCTGTTAACTTTTCCGCGGCAATGTCTCAAAGGCGCTTCTCCTGCGGGTTTGCGTGGTAAAATCAGAACAATCTAATTCCCGCGAAGAAAGGAAATCCCATGAAATCGAGAAAACCGATGGTTGCCGGAAACTGGAAGATGAACAAGACCATCTACGAAGCGCGCGACCTCATCCGTGCGATTCTGCCGCAAGTGGAAAATATTGAAGCCGTTGATATCGTGGTCTGCCCGCCGCACGTCTGCCTGGGCGTTGCCAAGCGCGAGACCGAAGGCACCAACATCATGGTTGGCGCCCAGAACATGCATTGGGAAGCCAGCGGCGCTTATACCGGCGAGATATCCGCTGGAATGCTGGTGGATTTGTGCCAGTATGTCATCATTGGCCATTCCGAACGCCGCGCGATGTTTGGCGAAACAGACGCCACGGTAAACAAAAAGGTCCATGCCGCGCTGAAAGCCGGCCTCAAACCAATTATGTGCGTGGGTGAGACCCTGGAAGAAAACCAGGCTGGCCAGACCGCGGCAGTCGTTGAAGGCATGGTGCGCGGCGGCCTGATTGATGTGACGCCGGAACAGGCGCAAAACGTCATCATCGCTTACGAACCGGTCTGGGCGATTGGCACCGGCCTGGCAGCCACCCCGGAAGGCGCCAACGGCGTGCATAAGGACGTCATCCGGCCCGTTCTGCGCGAACTTTTCGGCCCGGAAGTTGGCGGCGCAATGCGCATCCTTTACGGCGGCTCGGTGACCGCCGCGAATGCCGCTGAGCTTTTCTCTCAATCCGATATTGACGGCGGATTGGTTGGTGGCGCCTCGCTTAAACCAGATTCCTTTGCTGCGATTGTCAAAGCGGCCCTGTAATCTCCCTTTACGCCCTGAGTGCGGGCAGCCATCTGGCTGCCCGCCTTTCATGCCCTCAGGGCTACTTGACAATGCCATTTGAAAACTTATAATTAGCCCATCAACTGTGAACGAGGAAAGTAGCCCATCCGGACCCAACAGGGACGTTCCGCCGCGGACTGGAAGCGGAACCTGGCAAAAGATGGAGGAAGTTCCCTCGGGAGTTGTGCGGGTGAACCAGGAGTAGTCCGCACCGGGATTTCCCGTTACAGAAAACCTTGAGCGGGCCGCGCAGCGGCCAACAAGGGTGGTACCGCGGCACTCCTGCCCGTCCCTTGAACCGGGCGGGTTTTTTTATTGCCCGCCGCAATCTACATTTTTGAGGTGAGAAATGTCGCTGTTGGAACAACTGGAAACGGAAAAAATCATAGCCCTTGCGGAGCTGGAAAGGACGCGCACGGAAGCCGAACTGGAAAGCTGGCGCCAGGCGCACCTGGGGAAATCTTCTCCCGTCATGCAAGCCTTCTCTGCCCTGGGCGGCGCGTCCAAAGAGGAGCGTCCGCTAATCGGGAAAAGCGCGAACGCGGTCAAGCTTGCCCTTGAAAGCGCGTATGCCGCCAAAAACGAGCAGATGCGTCAGCTCAAGCTGGCCCAGGCGCTCGAAAATGAACGTCTGGACGTGACGCTGCCGGGCCGCCTCCCGCGCCGCGGCAGACTTCACCCGCTGAACCAAACCCTGCGGGAGATTTGCCGCGTATTTGGGGATATGGGTTTTCAGGTTTACCGCTCGCCGGAAGTGGAAACGGATGATTACAACTTCTCTTTCCTGAATATGCCCCCCTACCACCCCGCCCGGGACATGTGGGACACGTTTTATACCGATAAAGAAGGCGTGTTACTTCGCACGCACACCTCTCCGGGGCAGATACACATTATGCGCGAGCGCGCCCCGCAGTCCATCCGCGCGATTTTGCCGGGCACGACCATGCGCTACGAACAACTTACAGCGCGTTCCGAGATTGAATTCGTACAGGTAGAGGTTCTGGTAGTCGGGAAAGGCATCACCTTCGCGGACATGAAAGGCACCCTGAATGATTTTGCCGCGCGCACTTTTGGCAAAAACGCGCGTACGCGTTTGCGCCCCTCCCATTTCCCTTTCACCGAGCCGAGCGCCGAAATGGATGTGGAGTGCTTTGTGTGCGGCGGCAAGGGCTGCGGAGTCTGCAAAGGCAGCGGGTGGCTGGAAATTCTCGGCTGCGGCATGGTACACCCCACCGTGCTGGAATACGGCGGCTACGACCCGCGCGAATTTTCTGGTTTTGCCGCCGGTATGGGCATCGACCGTTCCACGCTCATGCGCTATCGGGTGGATGATATCCGCCACTTCCGCAACAATGATGTTCGCTTTCTGGAACAGTTTTAGGCCTGGGTGAGGAGGAAACATGAAAGCACCTTTAAGCTGGATTAAAGATTACGTCAACCTTGACGGCCTCAGCATCGAGGAAATCGCCCGCTGCCTCACAATGACCGGTCTGGAAGTGGACGGTATTCTTTTGGTCGGGCTGCCAAAACCGGAAGGCGACAGGCACGAATTCAAGTACGAGGGACTCTCCTGGGACGCCGACAAGTTTGTAGTCGCGCGGGTGGATGAGGTGCTGCCGCATCCCAACGCAGACAAGCTGGTGCTCTGCCGCCTGAACGACGGCGAGCGGGAATTAATCATCCTCACCGGCGCTCCCAATTTGTATCCCTACAAAGGCGCCGGTCCATTGGTAGAGCCTCTCAAGGTCGCCTACGCACGCGAAGGCGCGCAGCTCTATGATGGGCATCAGCCCGGACAGGTGCTGACTAAACTCAAGCGCGCTGTCATTCGAGGCATTGAATCTTTCTCCATGATTTGCTCCGAAAAAGAGCTGGGCATATCGGATGAACACGAGGGTGTCATCATCCTGGACACTGACGCGCCGGTGGGCATACCCCTGGCGGATTACATGGGCGACGCGGTCTTTGATATTTCCATCCTGCCCAACATGGTGCGGGACGCGTCCATTATTGGCATCGCGCGCGAGCTGGCCGCGGTGACCAAACGCGAACTGCGGGTTCCGGAGGGCATTCCTCTCGTCCGCACCGGCCGCCTTCAAGAGCTAGCAAGCCTGAAAGTCAGCGACCCTGAGCTAAACCCGCGCTTCATGCTCGCGATGGTTGAAGAAGTCCGCGCCAAACCCAGCCCGTATTGGGTGCGGCGCCGTTTAAGCCTGGCGGGCATGCGCCCGATTGACGCTCTGGTGGATGCCACCAATTACACCATGCTGGATACCGGCGAACCCCTGCACGCGTTCGATTACGACCTGCTTGTTCAGCGTGCCAACGGAGGGAAACCTGCCATTATCACCCGTGTGGCCAATCCCGGCGAAAAGCTTACCACGCTGGACGGAAACACCCACATCCTGGACGAAACCATGGAACTGGTGACTGACAGCGCCGGTCCGCTCTCATTGGCGGGCATCATGGGCGGCAGCGAGACGGGCATCCATGCCGGCAGCTCGCGCGTCCTGTTGGAAGCCGCCTCCTGGAACTTCATCAATATCCGCAAAACTATCAGCAAGGTCAGGATTGCCAGCGAAGCCGGCTGGCGCTTCAGCCGCGGCGTGCATCCCGCCCTGGCGGAGCATGCCCTGCGCCTTTGCCTGAAACGCATGATAGATTGGAGCGGCGGCCGTCTGGTGGATGGCGTGCTGGATGTTTACCCGCGTGTGCAGGCAGACCCGCTGGTAAAGCTGACTGAGGAGGAGATAGTATCGGCTCTTGGCGCTCCCATCCCGCTTTCAGAAGCCGCGGATATCCTCGCCCGCCTTGGCTTCAGCTGCGAGATAAAGGACGGCGAGCTGAGCGCCAAAACCCCTCCAACGCGCCTGGATATCGGCGAGGGCATCATTGGCAAAGCCAACCTGATTGAAGAAATCAGCCGCGTGTACGGCTACGACCGCATCCCAGCCCGCAGGCTGGCGGCGGAACTACCGGAGCAGCTGGGGAACCCCCGCCTGGATACGGAAGAAAGAATCCGCGATATTCTCGTCAGCGCCGGGCTGCAAGATACGGTCGCATACCGGCAAACCTCGCCGGAACGCGAAGCGCGTCTGCTGCCCGAAAACAAACCCGACCCCGCGCTGGAGTACGTTCGCATCAAAAACCCTATCACCCCCGACCGCACCGTCTTGCGCCGAAGCAGCCTGGCTACCATGCTGGAACTGCTGGAGTACAACCACAAATTCCGCCCCGGACTGGCCATGTTTGAGCTTGGTCCGGTGTTTCTGCCGGTTGAGGGGCAGCTTTTGCCCAACGAAGCCCTGCGCCTGACCATTGGCATGACCGGTGCGCGCGAGAACCCTA
>JAAYUC010000038.1 GCA_012517865.1 Chloroflexota bacterium
ACCCAAAGGGCGCTTTGTCACCCGGTTAGCAAATCGGGAGATTGCTTCAGAAGCTGACGCTTCTTCGCAATGACGGATAGTTCGTCAGGGCAAGCCTGCAATTCGATTGACTTAAGCCGGCAATTTTTTTATACTCTGTTACATAATTCATCATGAAGACGCTGACCAAAACACAACGGCGGGGATCTCTCCGCCCGGGCGGCAGCCGCGCCGGGACGGTTCTGCTCGCGGCAGCGGCAGGTGTTGTCGTCTGGCAGCTGCTTTGGCTGCTGCTTAAGCTCCCCGATTTCATCCTTCCTGCCCCCGCGGTTGTCTGGCAGAAGTTTATCCAGGTCCTCAGCAGCGGCCTGCTTTGGCGCCATCTTTCCTTTACGCTGCTGGAAATCATCCTGGGGCTGTTTTTTGGCAGCCTGAGCGCCGCTGTCATTGGTTACTTTCTCTCCAAGCACCCGCGAGCGGAAAACTTTGCCTCACCATATCTGGTTGCCAGCCAGTCGGTGCCCATCGTGGCCATCGCCCCCCTGCTGGTCATCTGGTTTGGGCCGGGGCTCTTCTCCAAAGTGCTCATTTGTGCGCTGACCGTGTTTTTCCCCGTGCTGGTGAATACTTTGGTGGGGCTGCGTGAGGTGCCGCAGGACCTGCGCGAGCTGATGCGCTCCCTTAAAGCCTCGCCGGGCCAAACCCTGCGTTACCTGGAACTGCCCGCCAGCCTGCCGGTGTTTCTGGGCGGCTTGCGCGTCGGCGCCACGCTCTCTGTGATTGGCGCGATTGTCGGGGAACTGGTCGGCTCGGACCGCGGCCTGGGATTTTTGATTAACGTTGGCAGAGGCCAGTACGATACCGCGCTGGTGTTCGTGGCGGTTCTCACCTTAATGGTGCTGGCGGCTTCGCTTTATGGTTTAATCCTTCTGTTGGAATCGCGTCTGCTCGCGTGGCAAACCTGGCGGCAAAACAAATGAAAACGGAGAACCCCTTGATGAAACGCATAATCCCGGTTTTTATTCTGGCAGCGCTGCTGCTTTCCGCCTGCGCCGGAAGTAAACCACCTCAGAACAGCGAGCTGCGCGAAATCACCCTGAATCTCACCTACATCCCCAATGTGCAGTTTGCGCCGTTTTACGCGGCAATCGAGAACGGCTATTTCAAAGACGCGGGGTTGAACGTCAGGCTCAACTACGGCAACGAAGCCGACCTCATCGCCCTGGTAGGTTCCGGCAATCAGCAGTTCATGATTGCCTCAGGAGAACAGGTGCTGATGGGGCGCGCCCAGGGGCTGCCTGTCGTGACAGTCTACAATTGGTACAAGGAGTTCCCGGTGGGCATCGTCTCGCTGGCAGAAAAAAACATCAAAACTCCGGCTGACTTGAAAGGCAAAACAATTGGCCTGCCGGGCTTGTACGGCGCGAGTTACATCGGGTTTGAGGCTTTCGCACAGACCGAAGGCCTGAAGGACAGCGATTATTCTCTACAGTCCATTGGATACACGCAAGTGGAATCGCTGGTGAGCGGAATTGTGGACGCGGCCGTGATTTACCTGCCGAACGAACCTTCCCAATTGCGCGCCAAAGGCTACGCGATTAACACCATGCGCGTGGCGGACAGCGTGGACCTGATTGGGAATGGGTTGGTAACCAATGAAAAAACCATAAACGAAGAGCCCGAGGTGGTGCGCTCCCTGCTGGGCGCTCTGCTGAAAGGCATTCAATTTACCGCGGAAAACCCGGACAAGGCTTACGAAATTTGCGCCAAATACGTGGATAATCTCGCCAACGCGGACCAGGCCGTGCAAAAACAGGTGCTGGCAGAATCCATCAAGCTTTGGGATGTTTACCCCACAAAAGAAGACCACACTCCCCGCTGGGAAAACATGCAAACCATCTTGCTGAAACTGGGCCTGATGAGCCGGCCGGTAGACCTAAAAGGCGCGTATGACGGCAGCTTCTTACCCTGAAATTGCCCTGGAGGTGCGCGGACTGACCATCAGCTTTGTGGAAAGCGACGGCAGTCTGGACGTTTTGGATGATTTGTCTTTTCAGGTGGAAAAGAATTCCTTTGTGTGCCTGATTGGACCCTCCGGCGGAGGAAAAAGCACGCTTTTGCGCGCCATCGGCGGCCTGCTCGCGCCAACCTCCGGGCAAATTATTTTCCCCCAGCAATCCCACAGCCAAAGCCTGACAGGCATGGTATTCCAGAAACCCAACCTGATGCCGTGGCGCACCTTATTTGATAACATCAGCCTGCCGCTCCAGCTGGCCGGCAAAAATCAGGCGGAAATCCAGCAAAGCACCCGGGAGATGATTGACCTGGTCGGGCTGCGCGGTTTTGAGAACCATTACCCGCACGAGCTATCCGGCGGTATGGCCCAGCGCGTGGCAATCGCCCGTTCCCTGGTGCACGACCCGGAAATTTTGCTGCTGGACGAGCCTTTCGGGCAGCTGGACGCGCTCACGCGCGAACGCATGGGTGAGGAACTGCTGCGCATATGGGGCAGCAAACGCAAAACCATCCTGATGGTCACCCATTCCATCTCCGAAGCGATTTATCTGGCAGACCGTGTGATAGTCCTGACCAGCCGCCCGGCAAAAATCAGCCTGGACCTGCCCGTGCCGTTGGAAAGACCGCGCCGGCAGGAAATGCGCTACTCCCCTGAATTTTCAGAGCTATCGCGCATCCTGCACCAGCAGCTTTCTCATAACGAAGAAAACGCATAATCGGGTGGCCGCGATGAAACTGTCAGTCAATCACTCCCAGGCGCTGCTCGACCTTATTCGCGCGGGTCATGTTCGCGCGGACGCGGTGGAATGGGTGGACAAGCTGCCTTTAAGCCTGATCGTTGAGACCCGGGAGTTTTTCCCGTCTCTGGCGTTTCATTTCCACCCCGGCCGATTTCACCGCACCCAAAGCTGGCTGACGCATCTGCGGGAGTATCTGCAGGCTTGTCCGCAGTCGCCGTATATTTCTGTCCACCTCGCGCCCCTGCCCTGGCTGTGGACCAACGCGTGGATGAGGCACGGCAGGCTGCTGCCTGGTCCGCTGCGGGGCGCTTCCGTTCAGCGCTTCGTTCGAGAGGTGAAATGGCTGCAGGAGCGTTCCAACCTGCCGCTGATATTGGAAAACATGCCCGCGCTGCACCCCACGCGCTTCCTTTTTGAAAGCGACCCAGCTGTCATCCAAAAGGTTTTGGAAGAAACAGGCTGCGGCTTTCTGCTTGACCTTGCCCACGCGCGGATTGCCGCCGAAGCGCGCGATATCAGCCCCGAAGCGTACCTTTCCGCGCTGCCGTTGGAAAGAACCGCCCAAATTCATCTGGCGGGAGTGCGTACTGGCCGCGATGGAAGGCTGTTCGACGCGCACGAACCCCTGACCGACGTGGATTACCGCCTGCTCGAATGGACGCTGGCGCGCGTGCAGCCTGCCTGGCTCACCCTCGAATACTTCCGGGAGGAACCGCGAGCAGTAGCCGACCAGATGAAACGGCTTGAAAGCTATCTGAACCCGACTTAACCGCCTCCCAGCCCGGAACATTTTGGCGCGTTTCCCGGAAAAGCTTGTTATCATTAAGATAATCAAGGATATCCGCTGTGGGACGCACCTCCACACCTCAATCCGAACGCACACCGCATGGGCTGCAGCTTTCAGTCTTTGTGCCTGAGCTGCGCGTCGCCGATGTGGATTTCAATTTGCAGGGTATCCTGCGCTGCCTGGAGCAGCTTGCCGCTGACAGCCCCGCTCCTCGGCTGGCGCTCTTCCCGGAATTGAGCCTGACCGGCTGTACCTGCGGAGACTTATTTTTGCAGCCCTTGCTGGCGGCAAGCGCGCTCCAAGCCCTGCCAGAGATCGCCTCGCGCTGCCGGGACCTGGGAGTCTGGGCCCTGGTCGGGCTGCCGTACAGGCACGTGAACCGCCTGTACAATGCCGCCGCTCTCTTCAGCCCTGTCGGACCGGTCGGGCTTTCGCTTGAGCGGTTTCCGCTTGACCCTGTTTCCGGGTTCCCAAGCCGCTGGTTCAGCGCGGGGAGCGACTTCCCGGACAGGCAGGCCGAAATTCTCGGGCGAATGGTGCCGGCGGCAGCGGATTTAAGCCTGACACTCCCTGAACTCTACCCTCAAAGACTGCAGATTTGCGTGGGGCGGGTTGACCGCTTGATATGCGAAGTGTGCGTAGGTTTGCTGCTTAATCCCTGCGCCCTGCCCGCCCTGTCGCTGGCCGGGCAGTTCCCGGAAACCAGCCAGGTTTTGCGCGGCGGCGGCAAAGCCTATTGGGCCTATGCCTCCTGCGGGCCGTGTGAATCCACCGCTGAAGTGGTTTTCAGCGGCCGCGCGGGAATCGTGCGCGACGGCGAAACACTGGCCCAGGCGCCAACGCTGCAATTCACCACCCAAAGGGCGCACGCGCGGATTGCGCCCCGCAAATACGCCCGAAGGCAAGCGCTGAAAACCGCCGCCGACCAGATACCTTTCGAGCCGCTCAGCCAGACGCCGTTTCTCTCCAGCAGCCAGCCCGACCTTCAGTCTGAAGCGGTGTTTGCCATCCAGACTGCCGGTTTGATTGGCCGGCTTCGCCACACCGGCCTGCGCCGGCTTGTGCTCGGTTTGTCCGGCGGCGCGGATTCCAGCCTGGCGCTGCTGGTTTGCTGGCAGGCCTTCCGCCTGCTGAACCTGGAACCCAGGGACATCCTCGCTGTGAGTATGCCGGGGCCCGGCACCACAAAAGCTTCCTTGCAGCGCCTGCGCGTGCTGGCGGAACTGTGCCAGGTGAGCCTGAAGGTGATACCCATCACAGGCGCGCTCGCAGGCCACCTGCGGGATATTGACCACCCGCCAGACCTCTACGACGTTACTTACGAAAACGCCCAGGCGCGCGAGCGCACGCAAATTTTGCTGGACCTGGCTAACCAAAACAACGCGCTGATGATAGGCACAGGCGACCTTTCGGAGATAGCTCTGGGGTGGTGCACCTTTAACGGCGACCAAACCTCTCATTATCACGTCAACGCCGGCCTGCCCAAGACGCTGGTGCTGCGCGTGCTTGCCTGGGCAGGCGGCGCTCTGCTGGGGGCGGAAGGCGCCGCTGCTGCTGCCAGCGTTTGCGCGGCTTCCATTTCACCGGAGCTTCTGCCGACAGACGCGGATGGAACCAGCCCACAGAGTACGGAGGCTGTCTTGGGGCCTTACCTGCTGCATGATTTCTTCATTTTTCACGCGCTGGCAAACAGACTGCCGCCTCGAGAGGTTTACCGGCTGGCAGTCAGCGCGTTCGCGGGCAGGTATTCTTCAGAGAAAATCCTTAGATGGCTGCGCCTGTTTTACCGCCGCTTCTTCAGCCAGCAATTTAAGCGCTCAGCCGGCCCGGAAGGTCCGCGCGTTGGCGCCGTTTCGCTTTCGGCGCGCAGCGCCTGGATGGTGCCGGCCGACGTCAGCGGCGCGTTATGGCTGCGGGAGCTTGAAGGCTTGGAAACGAACACGGGAGAGAACGAATGAGCAATAACCAACCTCTTTTGCTCGTTTTTGGCAGTTCCGCTGACCCTTTCCATAAGGGTCACAGCGCGTTAGTGGTTGCCGCGGCGCGCGCGCTGACCAGGCGCGGCTGGCAGGTTGAGGAGATAATGCTGCTGCCAGTCTACCGCCACCACAACACCCTGGACGCGGTGAAGAGATCCCTGCCGTTCACATTTGAACACCGCTTCGCAATCTGCCAGCTGGCAGCCGGGGATATCGCCCGCGAACTGGCGGGAACAGTGGAACGCGTTTCCGTCAGCAGGCTGGAGGAAGAAATCGCGTGCGAAAGCCACCGCCCGAATCTGAGCGCGGAAACGTTTGCCCGCCTGCGAGAACAATGCGATCCCAGGCTGCGCCTGGCATTCCTGCTCGGAGCGGACAGCATTTCAGGGGAGGATCCCTCGCTGAACCACTGGTTCAACCTGGAAGAACTTCTGCGCCTGACTGCTCTGGTGATTTGTCCCCGGCAGGGTTTCGCGCCGAACCTCAAGTTCATCGGCAGTCTGGAAGCCAAAGGCGCCCAAATTATCCTCCTTGATGAGGCGCGCGCTCCGGAGATTTCCTCCTCAGAAATTCGCAAGGAACTGGAACAGGGCGCGGAGCCAGAACGCCTGGTGCAGAAAGGCTGGCTGAGCCCGGCAGCTGCCGATTACATCCGCCAAAACCGTTTGGTGGCAATCTGGAAGGAGCTGGATTCGTCCGTGAGCGCGCCAAAGACCGCCCTTCAGGCCGCGGACGCGGCCAGCCTGGAAGCGCGGATTGGCAGGATTCTTTCCGAACATAAATGGACGCTCGCGCTGGCGGAAAGCTGCACAGGCGGCCTGATAAGCCACCGCATCACCAACATTCCAGGCTCTTCGGAGTATTACATCGGCGGGGTTGTAGCCTACGCCTATGCCGCCAAGGTTGCGCTTTTGGGGGTGCGTTGGGAAACCCTGCAGCGTTACGGCGCCGTGAGCAGCGAAACTGTGTTGGAAATGGCGCGCGGCGCCCGGGAGGTGTTTAAGACTGATTTCGCCTTATCCGTTTCCTGCATTGCCGGGCCGGGCGGTGCCACCCCCAACAAACCCGTCGGCACCAGCTGGGTTGGCCTCGCGGCTGTCGGAAAAGAATGGTCCCGTCATTTTTTATTGAGCGGCGACCGCGTTTCCAATAAGGAGACCCTGGCACAAAAGGCGCTGGAAATGCTCCTGGAATTCATCAGCGCGGAGAGCGCTGGCAGAGCGAAAAAATAAGTTAGCGGAGCTGAACCAGAGTGACACCTGCCGCGCCGGCTAAACAAAACGCTCCAGACCCTGAACAGGTGCATATCCCTTCGTTTATGCCCTTCTTCTGGCTGGCCTGCGCGGGAATCTGCGGCGCACTTGCGGCTGACTGGCTGAGACTGCCCTGGCAGTGGTGGGCGGCCTTAACGGGTTTGTGCGCGCTGGGAGTGATTTGGAAGACAAAACGGACTTTCCGCTTGCAGCCGCGCAAAGATATGCCTTTCTCGGCGCTCGCGGCAGGTTTTTGCCTGACCGCTCTGCTGTACCAGCTTTCTCTGCCCTTAAACACCCCAGAATACATCGGTTATTATGTGGAAAAAGGCGAAGTGGAGGTGTTGGGCGTGGTCAGCCAGCCTCCTTCCGCCTGGGAAAGTGGCCAGGAACTGGTGGTGCGCGTACAGACGGTAAAGCCTCTTTCCGCGGACGTTGACGCAGCAGAGGGGGGCAGCGTGCGGGGAAGAATCCTGCTGCGAACCAGCCCGGGCAGCGCGTTTGCGTACGGAGACCGCCTCTCCATTCGCGGAGAACTGAAGGACGCCGGAGAGAGTGCCGCGTTTTCGTACAAAACCTATCTGTTTCACCGCGGCATCACCGCGCTCAGCCAGTACGCCCGCGTGGAACTGCTGGCAAAGGAACAAGGCAGCCCTATTTTCAGCGCCATTTTCCGGCTGCGGGAGCGCTTTTTGCAGGTCGCCCGTCAGATTTTCCCCGAACCTGAAGGAGCCCTGCTGCGCGGGGTGCTGCTGGGCGATGAGAGCGGCATACCTGGCGATTTGGAGCGGGCTTACGCCCTTACAGGCACAGCGCACATCATCGCCATTTCCGGCTTTAATATGGCGGTGCTGGCAGGGCTGATTACCAGACTTTTCACAAAAAAAATGGGCGCGCGGCGGGGCGGCGCGCTTTCTATCCTGACCCTGGGCGTCTACACGATACTGGTCGGGGCTGGGGCTTCTGTGGCGCGGGCGGCGATCATGGGCTCAATGAGCATTCTTGGCGCGTCTATTAACCGGCGCGGCAGCGGACTGAACAGCCTGGGGTTTTGCGTGTTCCTGATGCTGCTTGTTAATCCTCACCTGCCGTGGGATATTGGCTTTCAACTCTCCGCGGCGGCCGCGCTGGGGCTGATACTGTTCAGCGCGCCAATGCAAGCCCGGCTACAGCGCTGGATGGAAGCGCGCCTCGGGCAAAACGCCGCCCGCCGGCTGGGCGCGCTGGCCGGAGATTATATGCTAACCACATTCGCGGCTCAGGCTTTTACCCTCCCATTGATTATTTTCCATTTTCAAGAAGTTTCGCCGCTTTTTCTGATGGCCAACCCGCTGGTGCTGCCAGCCCAACCATTGGTGATGGCAGCAGGCATGCTGGCGCTGGGCGGAGGACTGCTCGCGCCAGGTCTGGGCAAAGCTCTCAGCTGGCTGGCATGGCTTCCGGCCGCGTATACCAACCGCACTGTGCTGTGGCTTGCCGGCCTATTCCCCGGAGCCTGGCGCTTTCCATCGTTTAGTTTTTTCTGGGTTCTGGCTGCCTGGTCTCTGCTTCTGAGTATCGCGCTTCCGAATCAGGCAAAACCAGCCAAAGCGCTCTTACGCCCCGCGGCGCTTGGGATTATCGGCGCCAGCCTGGCTGTGCTTGCCTGGACAGCCGCCGCCCACGCGCCGGACAGGCAGCTGCACGTGCGCGTGTTCAACAGCCCCGAACAGCCTGTGGCGCTTCTGCGCGGCGCGTCCGGTCGGTACCTGCTGATAGGCGGGGCGCTGTCCGCGGCTTCGCTCGCGGAACAGACAGGCACCGCCCTGCCTCCTTTCCAGCGGGAACTGGACGCGCTCATTATACCGGTCTGCGGCAGAGACGCCGTTCAAGGTCTGTTTGGCATAAGCGAGCAGCTGCGAATTGGAGCTGTCTACTGGGCCTGTGACCCAAACCGCCTGCAGACCACCCACCGACTGTATGCCGCGTTTCAGAGCGCTGGTATCCCCCAGCGAAGGCTTCAGCCGGAGGACGCCCTGCTGCTCGACGAAGGCGCGCAGGTCAGCTTTGAGCTTGGAACAGACGCTCTTGCAGCGCTGCGCGTAAAAAGCGGCGGGTTTTCCGCGTTGATTGAATATGAGGCTACCGTCAGCCGCGAACCGACAAGCCTTTGGGTGGGCTCGTTCGGAACTGAAATGCCCTCGTCCCAGGTTCAGCTGGCTGTTGGCCCGCGTCCGCTTTCGGCTGCCGACCAACAAAGCGAAACCGGCGGGCTAATTCCAGTTTCTGACTGGACTTGGGTGGAAATTGTAACCAACGGTAAAGAAATGCGAATAGTTGCGGTAAAATAATATCAGCCTACTGTAATAAATCATTCTGAATCTTCGACCGATAATCAAAGCCGACGCACCACGCCTGGGGTTCCAGGTGCTCATTTGGAAACGGACTCAATATGGCGATGCAAATTACCAATCAGGCGGATTACGCCCTGCGGTCTATGATTTATATTGCCCAAAATGGACGCGACCGACTGACCCCATCCAACGTTATTGCGGAAGAGATGCAAATCTCCCGCATTTTTCTTTCCAGGATAAATTCTCAATTGGTCAGCGCGGGTTTGATTAAGACCCGCCGCGGAGCGCGGGGCGGCATTATGCTGGCGAAAAGCCCGGCAGAAATCTCAATCTACGACATCGTAACCACGATTGACGGCAAGATTAATCTGATTCAATGTACTGAAGACCCGAATGCCTGCCCGCTTTCGGAAACCTGTCCGTATCGTTTGTTTTGGAAAGAGACTGAAAACCTGCTCATCGCGCAGCTTAAGGGAACCTCTCTTCAGGATATGCTGGATAAGCGCAAGGCGCTGCCGTAGCGCATCATTTTTCCTGGGGCTTGTATGCAATGTCCCTCTCCATATCTGCGCGCACCCGAGCTGAAATATTCCTCTTCACGCTCACCCGCACTGTCATTATTTCCGGCTACCGCATAGGGCATCCGCTTCTTCCGCTCTTCGCGGCTGGAATGGGCGCCCAGCTGGCAGGCCCGCACTGTTCTATGTCAGTTTTGAATTCGCGCTGACAGGGCTGATGACGGCAGTCAGCGAAGTGATGCCTTCCGCCCACGCGGCTGTGCTGGCAGTCCTGATGGCTTCGTTTTCCATTGGTAAAATGCTTGGTCCTCATTTCAGCGCTGCTTTGTATCAAATCAGCTTCCGGCTGGTGTGCGCGCCACCGCGCTTTTGAATACGCCAGCGGCAGCTTTGGTGCCGGGCATCCGGATACAGCAGCAAAGCTCAGTCCCAGAGTTCTGACGTTTTTACATCTGCCCTCAGGTTTTCCGGGATTGCGCTTATACTACAGGTAATTCATCAAATTCTGAAGGCGGATTCCATGGATAAATTCATCGTTGTGGCAGGCAATATTGGCGCGGGGAAATCCACCCTGGTTCAGATACTCAGCGAACGGCTGGGCTTTAAACCTTTTTTTGAGCCGGTGAACGACAACCCCTACCTGGAAGATTTTTATCGCAACATGGAAGCCTGGTCGTTTCATTCGCAGCTCTATTTCCTCACCCGCCGACTGCGCATCCACAAGCAGCTGCTGGAAGCGGAAGGCTCCGTGGTGCAGGACCGCTCAGTCTACGAAGACGCGGAGGTATTCGCGCGGAACCTGTACCTGCAAGGAGACATGAGCACCCGGGATTACGGCGTCTACCAGGACCTCTATCGTATTCTGATTGATTTGCTCCCCCCTCCCAATCTGGTGGTCTATTTGCGGACCTCCGTTGACACCCTGCTGGAACGCATCAATACCCGCGGGCGGGGGTTTGAAGCTGGTATTTCCCGCAGTTATTTGGAGCGCCTGAATGTCTTGTATGAGGAGTGGATTAATTCCTTTATCCAATGCCCGGTTCTGATTATCACCAGCGACAACCTGAACCTTGTCTCCAGCAGCGCGCACATCAGCCAGGTTGTGCAGCTGGTGCAGGAACGTCTGATGGGTAAAACAGAAGTCAGTCTTTAGAGAAGTAATAAAACGAATCTTAATGAGCCCTGGCCGGGCTCTTTTTTTTCAGATTAACGTCTGTATTTGTTATTAATTAAGCAGTAATAATCGTAGGGACTGTGGAAAAGTGGAATGTTCCCCCGATTAGCGCGAGCACCCCTGTATATAGGGTGCGCAGTTCCTAAAAAACCCGCATATGCTGGATAAGCCCTCACTATTTGTGTTTTGTTTCCGTGGAGACAAAACTAAACTATTGTGGAAAAAACATGAATGGTGTTGAAAAACGGGCTCTCTCGAGGCGAGTACGTCGGAATTTTCAACAAGATTTCCCGGGATTCATAGAAAATTTGCTCGAGTTATTCACATCTTCGCGGATTTATCCACAATTTTCAGGCACTTATCCACAGGTTTTGGCGTAAAATAGTGGAAAACGTTTTAGAGTCCGTATTCCGCTTTCAAATCCGCCAGGGCGGCTTCCGCGTGGTCCAAAAAGTGGTCCAGCTTTTCAATTTGCTCTTCTTTGACTGCAGGGGCTATCTCAAGTGTCTTCAGGAATTCTTCCCAGGCCTCTTCCTGTGCGATATCTTCAGATAAAAGCTGCGCGGCCTGCCGCCATGTCTCCACCATAGGCCAGAGTGCGGCGTGGGCAGTCCCGCTTTCAACCATCGCGGCGGCGCTGTTGACAAAGTATGCCTTGCGAGCCGGCAAAAGATTGGGCGGGCAGGCGGGATGTTTGCCGGCGGCGGTCAGCGCGTTTTCCCAAACCGGGCGCCAGGAGTTGAATGTGTCGGGAGTAATTGGAACGCGGCTGATAAGCTGCAGCAGTTCGCCGGTAAGTTCCAGTTTTCCCAACGCTTCCGCGCGCGCCGGAAATTCCAGAAGCATGCGCCGGGTGGTGAGCGCGGGGCCGTTCAATACAGCCAGGGCGTTGGCCGCGCTGCCGACAGCCTTGTAATAAAGGTCGGTCCAAAGTCCAAAAGGAAGTTCCTGCGGGTCTTCCAGCTCAAACCAGAGCTGGCGGGCTTTTTCGGCGGCGGCCTGCCCGCGCGCGTAGCGCGTTTCGGGGCTGTTAAAGTTGGCGCTGACGCCGGCCTGGATAAATTCCAGCCAATGGTCGGTATCGTACAGAATCGCGCTGTGGTCGCATAACGCGAATCCCAGCCAGGGATTCAGGCGCAGGCGGCGGTGAAAGGTGTAGAAAGACTGATGGTGATGCTGAATATCCAGCGAGATTTCGTAACTTATGCGCTGCACTTCCCGCTCTGTAGGCGGGTTTTCCTTGTGCACGACCACCAGGTCAATATCTGTGCTGCCGCCAATTAAGGGCTCGTCCGTCAGCACCGAGCCGGTAAGGTATACGGCCTCTATGTCATTGCTCTGGCGCAGTTTCTTTGCCACGTACTCCCGGGCGAATTTAACCAACAAGTCGCGAGTGATATGCACGGTGTCTCCTTGATTCAGCCTTCCAGCGGCAGGCTTTCCTGATACGGCGCGATGCGCAGGGTCTGGCGAATGCGGTTGATGACGTAATTCAGGTCATCCGGACGGGCCACGATATTCAAAGCGTCTGTTTCAATCGGCAGAAGCCGCCCCTCCCAGCGGGGGTCTGCAAAGAAGGCTTCGTAAGCCTGGTTAAGCTGATCGATATAAGCGCGGTCCATCCCGCGCTCGTAGGGGCGGTCTCGGTGGGCGATGCGCTGCATCAGTGTGTCGGTACTGGCGCGCAGATAGACCACCAGGTTTGGCTGCGGAATTTTTTCCGCCAGGGCTTCGTGCACGCGGTGGTACATCGCCAGTTCGTCGCCGGCCAGGTTGATGCCGGCAAAGAGGGCGTCTTTTTCGAAGGTATAGTCAGAGATGATTGTTCTGCCGGCAGCCAATGTCTCCGGGATGACGCGGTGCTGCTGCTGGTAGCGGCTGAGCAAAAAGAAGATTTGGGTTTGAAAGGCGTAACGGCTGCGGTCGCTGTAAAAATCGCTCAGAAAGGGGTTCTCTTCAAAGACCTCCAGGAGCAGGTCAGCCGCAAAAGCGGTATGGACAAAACGGGCAAGCGTGGTTTTTCCGACGCCAATAACACCTTCTATGGCAATGAACATAAACAGCAGCTCCTGAGCGCGTAGTGGTGCTTAAAATATACCATAAGCCCCGCGCCTTGCCGTGAGCGGTGTCATTGCGAGGGAGCGCCAGCGGCTGAAGCAATCTCCCGGGGTGCTAAACGGGAGACCGCTTCGATGTGCTCGTCATGACGGACATAATGCCAGAAGCCAGACCCTTTGCTGCGCTCAGGATGACGGCTTTCCGTCATTGCGAAGGAGCACCGGCGACCGCGGCAGTCTGCTATTAAATGACAGGGAGACAGAGTGCCCTTTGGGTATCGCCTCGATAGGTTAGCGAAGACGGAAAGACCATATCCTTTGCTGCGCTCAGGATTACCATTTAAAAGCAAGGCCCTTCGCAAGGCTCAGGGCTAGAGACGAATTCCCTGAGCGCGGCCCGTGCTCTAATACAGCACCTTCAGCGCTTCATAGACCAAAAAGGCCGGCCAAACGAACGCCTTCAAAAATCCCAGCACTCCCATCCAGAAGGTGGTGGCTGTGCTGATGAAGTAAATGGCCGCGCCGATGAAGCCCAGTCCGTAGATTGCGCTGGACTCGTGGTGTTTGTGCACAACTTTGCATTTGGGTTCAGACTTGGTTTCCATATCGATTTCCATGTTAGTTAATCCTGCCTTTCAAAGAATATTCCTGAACTATACTCTGCTCTATCAATGGATTCCAAAGATAATCTATCTTTCCGCCGGCGCCGCCTCAGGCTGAGTTTCCCAATCCAGCCCACTCTTGATAAAATAAAACTCTAAACTGGAGAGGCTTATGAATATCACGAAGCTTTTTGACCACAAGAAAACCATCTTTTCCCTGGAAATCTTTCCACCGAAAAAAGACACATCTTACAATACCATCTATAACACGCTGCTGCGGCTGCGCGGTATTCCAGCTGATTTCATCAGCGTCACCTACGGCGCGGGCGGCAGCGCGGCGCAGCGCGAGAAAACCATCGAGATTGCCTCGCTCATCCTCTCCACATACCATGTGGAACCGGTCGCGCACCTAACCTGCGTGAATCTGGACCGCTCAGAAGCGCTGGAAACGCTCGAAAAACTGAAAGCAAATCAGGTGCAGAACATCATGGTGCTGCGCGGCGATATTTCCGCGGAGGTGCCTCCCAAAGAGGATTTCAAGCACGCGAGCGACCTGGCAGCCTTCATCAAACAATATGACGCGAATTTCAACCTGCTGGGCGCCTGCTACCCCGAATGCCACTACCAGTGCGAATCGCTGGAAAAAGACATCGAGAATCTGAAAATCAAAATTGATAACGGCGTCGGGCACCTGATTACCCAGTTGTTCTTCGACAACGAAAAGTTTTACCATTTCCGGGATATGGCAGAACGCGCCGGCATTCGCGTTCCTATTGAAGCCGGCATCATGCCCATCACCAATATCCGCCAGATTGAGCGCACGGTGGCCCTGAGCGGCGCCAGTGTGCCCGCCAGGCTTTCGCGCATCTTCAGCCGCTACGGCGAAAATCCCAAAGCGCTGTTCGATGCCGGCATCTACTACGCCACCGAACAGATTATGGACCTGATTGACCACGACGTGCGCGGCATTCACCTGTATACGATGAATAACGTTGAGACCGCCACGCGCGTCAGCGATGCCATCCAGAACATCCTGGAGGCAGAGAACACTCCAAAGAACGCGGCGTAAGCGGCTTCCGGAAAATACAAGGCGCTCCAAACGGTGAGCGCCTTGCGCGTTTAATATGACTTCCTCCTGGCTCTAAATCGGGAGGTTAGCGGTTCTCATAAACTGCCCCAGGCTGGCTGCAAAAACTTCACAAGCGCAGCCTTGCCCGAAGCTTTACTTGGATAGCTGGGGCAAAAAGAGTTCCCTGTGGATTCTGAAGGATTCAATCGCGCCCAGGTCGCAGCGCGGGGTGTAACCCTGGGCCGAGCCGCCGGCGTAAGGACGCGGGTTTTCCTGCAGTTGGTCGGAGGCCAGCAGGGTGTTGCTATAGTCCCGACAGCCAGCGGGGTTGCCGCTATCCACCACCGGACCAAACAAGACCGGATGATAGTAATTGTGGTTATCCACGTACAGCGTGAGAGGTCCCAGCTGCGGGTCCAGAGTGTGGCCGGCCGTGCCGTACTGCATCCCGGCCATATCGCCGCTCAAGTCGCAGAACGCGCCGGCATTCCCGATGAGGTTGTAACCGGCCGAGACAAAATCCCCATAACAATCGGAGACCACAATCTCATACACAGCCGCTTTCAGGTCGTGGTTTTTGGCAACGATGGAATTTTTGGCCTGGATTTGGCTGCTGCCGCTCGCGTAGAAGCCGCCCCCCATGGCCAGGGTGCCGTCTGTCAGGTCCGCATCCGCGGTGTTATCCACCACGGTGACGTTTGCCAGGCGGGCAATTGAGGCATTTGTGGTGTGCAGGCCGCCCCCGTCCTCATCCGCCGTATTTCCGCTGATGGTAGAGTTTACGATTGTGAGGGTCTGGTCGTTCAGCGCAATCCCTCCCCCTTTGGCGCCGGCGGTGTTGTTGACAATCGAGGAGTTGGTCACTGCCGTACTTTTCCAGACGTACATGCCTCCGCCGTATCCGTCTGCGTGGTTGTCTTTAATCAGAGTCAGGTCGATGGTCACCGAATCGCCTGAAAGGTTGAGTCCTCCGCCGTAATTTGCCGTGTTCCCATAAATCTTGGTCTGGCTGAGCGTTAATGAGCCAAACGAAATCGCCAGCGCTCCGCCGCCCCTGCCGGCGCTGTTGCCAAAAATCTCACTCCAAGAAATGCTGTACGTGCCGCCGCGCAGGTCAAAAGCACCGCCGTCGCCGTAATCGCTGTTATCGGCGCTGTTGCTGAAAATCACGCTGTTGGTCACGCTCATGCTGTTGTTTACGCCGGTGCTGCAGACCGCGCCGCCGTAGGAGCTTTGGGCAGCGTTGCCAGACACTGTGCTGCTGCTGATGGACAGACTGCCGTAGTTGCTGACTGCCCCGCAGGCGTCTGAGAAGTTGTTGGTAATGTAGCTGGAAGATATCTGCAGCGCGCAGGAGCTGCAGGAATTTGTTATGGCCGGTCCCAGCTCGGCGGATGAATTGCCGCAGTTGGTAACCCTGACCTCAGAGAGCGCGACCGTTTTGTTTGCTTGGGTGCTCGCGATAGCAATCGCCTGTGAGAAGTTGCGGATTTCAAGGCTGTTGATAGTCACATTTGCTTTGATTTGGAAAGCCGGCTGTCCGCCCGCGTCCCGCCCGTGGATGATGGTGCTGCCCATCCCGGCTCCATTGAGGGTCACGGTTTCGGTGGGTTCCAGGCGTCCGGGAAGATAGAAAGTGCCAGCTGGGATGCTGATGATATCTGCGCCGGCATACGCGTTGGCTTCCTGCATAGCGGCGATGAGGCTGCATAGTCCGCCGCTGTCCGCGCACGTGCCGTTCCCCGGATTGACGTCGGGGTTCATGGTTGTGGTATTGACAGTGAAGGTTGCATGAATATCGCTTTCGGCCTGCACAAGAACAGGCGCCAGAAGCACAGAGCACAACAGGAGCAGGCCAAGTACCAGGCCAGGCACTTTGCGAATGAACATGAGTCCTCCTTTTGGTAGATGAAGGGAGAAGACGGTGTGCTTAAGTAACAATACGCGGAATTGTTGACAAGATTATACACGAATTCACTATCCGGTGTCCCGATTTTGCCCGGCAGCGGGAATTCCGGGCGCAGAATCGGCGGCAGGCAGTCCTGAAAAACGGATGTGAAAAAAGCACCCCGGGCTGAAGACCTCCGGGGCGCTTTGATGGATTGAACCGCTGGAAATTTACAGTGCTTCCAGGCGCTTTACCATGCTGTCGATGATGTCGTACCCGCCCTGCCAGAACTCCGCTTTGGTCACATCCAGGCCGGCTTCCGCCAGGAGCTGTACCGGGGCGATGGAACCGCCCGCCGAGAGAATGCGCAGGTACTTGGGCTTAAAGCTTTCGCCCTCTTCCTGGTAGCGCTTGTACAGTGCGAAGACCAGCAGCTGCCCGAAGGCGTAGGCATAGACGTAGAATGGTGTGCCGTAGATGTGCGGAATAGACACCCATTCGTATCTGAATTCATCGCTTACATCCACCGAGTCCCCAAATTCCTCTTTCAGGTTTTCGAGATAGAGCTCTGAAAGTTCGTCAACCGAAGCGTCCTGGATAATCTTCTCGTGCGCGGCGCGCTCAAAGATGGCGAAGTAAATCTGGCGCAGGATGGTGGCAAACGCGTCATCCAGCTGTCCAAAGAGAATATCTTCCTTGACAGACTGGTCGGTTTCGCGCTCCAGCATCAGGTCGGTCAGGGTCATCTCGCCGAAGGTGGAGGCGGTCTCCGCCAGGGGCAGGCAGGCGTGTTGGGTGTAGAGCGTGTGCTCTTCCGCCATCATGGAATGCACGGCGTGCCCAAGCTCGTGCGCCATGGTGGAGACGTCGTCGGATTTGCCCTGATAATTGAGCAGCACCCAGGGGGTCAGCTCGGGGAGGATGGTGGAGCAGAACGCGCCGCCCATTTTGCCTTTGCGCACTTCGCTGTCCACGTGTTTTTCCTCAAAGACGCGCCGGGCCTTGCTGGCAAAGATCTGGTCAAAGCGGTCAAAAGCTTCGAAGGTGAGCGCGACCGCGTCTTCATAACTGAAGTGTTTATCGGCCGCGGTGACCGGAGCATAGATATCGTAGCGGCGCAGTTTATCCACGCCCAGTTTTTTGGCTTTCAACTTGAAATAGCGGTGGAAAACGCCCAGGTTCTTGCGCGTGACATCGATAAGCGTATCGATAATCTCGTCCGGGATGTCGTTAATCAGGTTGCGCACGGAAATCGGGCTGCTGAAACCGCGCAGGCTGACGTTTTCATTGCGCCAGTCGCGCACCAGGTTCTGGTATATCTGCCCGAGAATTGGGGCGTCTTCCCCGTACACGCGGTAAAGCTCCTGATAGGCTTTGGCGCGCAGTTCGGGGTCGGCGCCGCGCACATAGGTCATCAATTCGCCGCGCGTGAGTTCTTTTTGTTCGCCTTCTACTTCGAGATGAAAGACATAACGGTTCGTAATCGAGTCGTACAGCATGTTCAGCGCGTTGGAGCCGGTGACGTTCTTGAGGTTAATCACCTTTTCTTCAGCTTCGCTGAGCGTGTACGGCTTGAAGTTGCGAATTTGCTCCAGCCAATAGCGGTAGTCTCCGCTGGCAGCCAAAAGGCGCTGCGCGTTGGCGTCGTCCAGAGCTTTCCACCACAAGCTGAAAAAGAGGGTGCGGTTGGTCATATCCGCCGCGAACTGCTGAATGCGGGCGACTGCTATCTGGGCTTTCTGGTCCTGGGTATTTGCGGCGAACGAAAGCTCGGCAAAGCCGTACAGGCGGGTGCCCAGTTTTTCCATCGCTTCCAAACCCATGACAATTTCCATGAAGCGTTCCGCGGAAATGTCGGGGCGCAGTTCTTCGCGGTACTTTTCAAATTGAGACACCATCGCTTCTAATTTTTGGTAGGTCGCCTCAATGTTGGGGTCTTCAAAGCCTGCGAACAGGTCGTCCAGGCTCCAACGGCTTTGCGTGTAGGTATAGTTGTTTTCCATGTGGGGTGTTGTTCCTTCCAGTGTTATCCTGAGTGATGTTTTTTGACGCTTTCGCGATATTTGGCGCGCAGTTTGTTGATTGGCTGGCGTGATTGCGTTTCAGCATCCCAATAGTACCAAAGCTCCCAGCCGTTTGCAGGCCCATTGCGTAAGCTTCGCGCCAGGGCGTGGATAGACCCGCGCTCGCCGCGGCAGACCAGCGAGCCGTCAGCCTGCACCGTGGCTTTCAGGTCTTCCTCGGGGCCGAAGAAAAGCGCCTGCCCGGGCTCGATGAAGCCCTGCTCCACCAGCGCGCCAAAGGGCACGCGCTCCAGGCCGCGCGGATTGGGGGTTACAAAGATAGGCGCGTTGAATTCCAGCTGCACGTAGCGGCTGAGGCGTTTGCGGGCACTGCGCACGTAGGATTCCTCCACTTCAATGCCGATATAGTGCCGCTGCAGCTTTTTGGCCATCGCCCCGGTGGTGCCTGTGCCAAAGAACGGGTCGAGAACCACGTCGCCGGGGTTGGTGCTTGCCAGCAGGACGCGGTAAAGCAGCGCTTCGGGTTTCTGGGTCGGGTGGACTTTGCGGCCGTTTTCCCTCAGGCGTTCGCTGCCCGTGCAGATGGGAATGAACCAATCCGAGCGCATCTGCAGGTCATCGTTGAGCGCTTTCATGGCATGGTAGTTGAAGGTGTAACGGGCGCCGCGTTCTTTTTGTGCCCAGAGCAGCGTTTCGTGCGCGTTGGTAAAGCGCATACCGCGGAAGTTCGGCATGGGGTTGCTCTTGACCCACACAATATCGTTCAGAATCCAGTATTCCAAATCCTGTAGGATGCGTCCGACGCGGTAGATGTTGTGGTAAGAACCAATCACCCACAAAGTGCCGGTGGGCTTCAGCACACGCCGGCAGGCGCTCAGCCAGGCGCGGGTGAAGTTATCATAGGCTTCCAGGGTCTCAAATTTATCCCAATCCTCATCCACGGCGTCCACGCGGGTGGTATTCGGCCGCCAGAGTTCGTCCTGCAGCTGAAGATTGTAAGGCGGGTCGGCAAAAATCAGGTCCACCGATTCGGCGGGCAGAGTGGGCAGTACATCCAGGCAGTTGCCCTGAATCACCTGGTCGAGATAGGGTTCGAGAGAGCCTTCAAGCATGATGGTTTAATTGTACCTGTAAGGCGGTCTGATTGGGTGGACTAATGCTCGCTTCTGGGTATGTTTTGATACGGACTGGCGCATTATGCGGTGGCTTGTCTGGGAAACCTTGAATGGCTTGAGCACCGATAAGAACCAAAGGCGGCCGCTTTTACGCGAGCAGCCAATCCAATAAATAAATTTGACGTATTCCGTTGTGATTAGCGTCGGTGGGGATGTCGTCAAGCGTTAGCAATACACGCGGGTAGTTGTCGGGAATAGCTTTGAATGGCTGCAGCTCTCTTTTCAGGGTTTCCTCCGACAGTACGGTGGTGGCTACTTGAAAGTAGAAGAATTGTTTTCCATCGCTGGCAACAAAATCTACTTCTTTATCATCGACTTTTCCAACATTGACTTTGTAGTTTCTACGCAAAAGCTCAAAGTAGACAATATTCTCAATCTGATGTCCGAGGTCTGGCGAGATATTGGAGAGCAAAAAGTTCCTCAGACCGGTATCCACAATATAGTATTTGGACAGCGTTTTTAAAAGATTGCGTCCTTTCACATCAAAACGCTCCGCTTTATAGAAAATGTAGCTTTCAGTCAGAGCTTTAAGATACTTATCCACTGTATTTACGGAAATGCTTCGCCCCGATGCGTTAATCGCATCGGATATGCGCTTCGCAGAAATCGGGCTGCCAATATTGCTGCTTAGAAATCGGGTAATATCCTCCAACAAAGAAACATCAACAATACCTTCGCGTGTGGCAACATCTTTAATAAGAATAGTGCTGTAAATTCCCTCAATATAGGCCCTGAATGTGGAATCGGAGAGGTCCAGCTGAGTAAGGTAAGGAAATGAGCCGTAACGCAGATAGCGATTAAAGCATTCCCGTACAGGAACCGTCCCACCGGAAGCTGATACAAACTCCTTAAAGGACAAAGGCAGCATTTCAATGAGAACATACCTGCCGGAGAGCAGGGTTGCCAATTCACCTGAAAGCAAGTTTGCGTTTGAGCCGGTTATGTACAAATCAACTTTATCCTTGATATACAGGCTGTCTATCGCTTTTTCAAAACCCGGACATTGCTGGGCCTCATCCAGAAAAATATACGTGAAGCCATCGGGGAACAGCCGGGTTTCTATATAGCTGTAAAGCTGACGATAATTCAACAGCGCTTCGAAGGAAAGATCCTCTAGGTTAATATAGATAATTTGTTCCTTTGAGACGCCTTCGTTCAATAGACTACTGATATACTGCTGAAACAAGGTCGACTTGCCGCAGCGCCTAACGCCAGTTACAACTTTTATGACTTGCTTCTCCCGCCATTCCTGTAAGGCCTTTAAGTAAATTTCGCGTTGTATCATATTTTCCTCAACCCCAGTATACATAATCGCAAAAGTTTTGTCAAATAATTGAAATAACTTACCGAAATTAAGAGATTTATCAATATTATGAAATAAAAGATTCTGTTTTTACGCTCTTAACGAGTTGATACAACTTTTCGATCAGAAATTTCCAAATTTTTCATGCATGCTGAGAAGTAAAGCATTTCTCCTGCGGGAACTGCTTGGATAACTCATTTTCAGTGTTCCGTGTCAGAGGTAAGGAAGTCCGTTGAAAGATTCGGACGGCGGCACTCAGAAACATGCAGCCCAGACCTGAATCTTCGCTGTGGTTTCTTTCTGGCGCGCATTTGTGGAAAAAACAGCAGCAAGGTGAGCTTTACGCGCCAACAACATACCCACGTTGAGAGCGCAAAGGCAGCCTTGCTTCCTCTTTCCCCGCGGATTGACTATAATTTCCTCAGGAGACTCTCACTATGACCACCCTGACCCCCGCTTACCCTAAACAATTCACCTTTTACCACCCCATCGCTGTGCGCTATGCCGACCTGGACACCCACCGCCATGTCAACAACATCGCTGTCCTTGAGTACGTCGAGACCGCCCGCACCGCCTATTATCAGGCTTCTGGCATTTGGGACGGCGTTACCGTTGAGAATATGGGCATGGTGGTCGCGTCGGTAAAATGCGACTACCTTGAATCCATTTGCTACAGGCAGAACGTGCGCGTTGGGCTCAGCCTGAACTATATCGGCACCAAGAGCCTGCGTTTTCGCTTTCAGGTGGAAGATGACCAGGGCGAGCACGTATTCGCGCGCGGAGAGGTAGTGATGGTTTCGTACGACCATTTTGAAGGACATTCACGGCCGGTTTCCGCGGAATGGCGGCAAAAACTGGCTGCTTTTGAAGGCAGAGAGGATTTTTTGGCATGAACCCAGACTTACCCGCCCTGAACTACGCGTATCTTGAGGACTTTTTAGTGCGTTTGTTGAACACCCCCAGCCCGACCGGTTTTGCCGCGCGGGCGGTGGAATTGGTGCGCCAGACTCTGGCAGAGTTCCCGCAGATGAACCTGCGAGTAACTAAAAAAGGCGCGCTGCTGGCGGTATTGCCGGGCGCGGATGCCAGCGCGGAGCCCTTTCGCGCTCTGACAGCGCACGTGGACACTCTGGGAGCTATGGTCCGGGTGATAAAACCCAGCGGGCGCCTGGAACTGACCGGCATTGGCAGTTTTGCCTGGAATGCTGTGGAGGGCGAGGGCGTTTGGGTGCACACCCAGTCAGGCGCCGTCGTGAGGGGCAGCCTGCTGCCCAACCACGCGTCGGTGCATGTCTACAATGACGTCAAAGACCAAAAGCGCGGACCCGAAACAATGGAAGTGCGCCTGGACGCGCGCACCGCCAACGCCGATGAAACACGCGCCCTGGGCATTCAGGTGGGGGACTTTGTCTCCTTTGACCCGCGGGTGGAACTGACCGCTGGCTTTGTGCGTTCGCGCCACCTGGACGATAAAGCTTGCGCTGCCTGCATGGTAGCAGCTATTCAGGCACTTTGCGCGGCGGGTATCCGACCTGCCCGTACAACTTGCTTCCTGTTCAGTAACTTTGAGGAGGTTGGGCACGGCGGCGCCGCTGATATTCCCGCGGGGGTTGAGGAGTTGATCGCCGTGGATATGGCCGCCATGGGCGAAGGCCAAGTCTCGGACGAATTCCACGCCACGCTGTGCGTCAAAGACAGCGGCGGACCCTACCACAACGGGCTCAGCAACAAACTGCGCGCTCTGGCAGAGCATTATGCCATTCCATATAAAGTGGATATCTACCCGAACTACGGCTCGGATGCCACCGCGTATTGGCGCGCGGGAGGGGCGGCTGCTGCCGCGCTGATTGGGCCGGGGGTGGATTCCTCACACCATTATGAGCGCACCCACCGCGAGGCGCTGGAAGCCACAACTAACTGGATTCTGGCTTATTTACTCTCGGAATAGAACCTGGGGAAGGTCAGCGCAGCAAGATCGGTAGGAAGCTGCTGTAAGGGGTCGGAGGGGGCGGCTCGGGAACCAGGATGTTATACGCGGCAGCCAGGCCCGGTGTACCGTCAGCAAGGAAGGCCTGCGCAAAAATCCAATGGGGTCCGGGCTCCAGATCGGTGAAATCCAGCCGCGTTTGGAGCCACTCCTGCGGGCTGTCAAATTCGCCGTCCGAGGCAGGCAGCGCGTGCAGAACCGCGCCTGGTTCCCAGGGGGGCAGGTCGTAGCTGTAAACCGCGGAAGCCACATTCGGAGCGTCGGGGTCAGGGTCCTTCAGGATATTCGTGTCTGCCCTCGTCCATAGTTCCCACCAGGTTTCAAACTCGTTAAAATGGACGGATATCAGCAGTGGGCTCAGTTCCGGTCCGACGGGCAGCGTGTACGGCGCCCAAACACTCTTTAGCGCGCGCGTGAGGGCCTGCAAATTGGCTGAAAGGTAACTATTGAAGACGCTGCAGCGGGTGAAGTACTGCCCCTCGATGCCCGCTCCGAGCATGTAAACCAGCGCGGGCACTCCTCTTTCACCGGTCACATAATCTGCCAGGCTGCCGGGTAAAAACGCGGAAAAGGTATCTGAATATTTAGACGGAGAAGCAGGCGTGCCGTAGGCGAATTTATTGGCCAGGGTAAAGAGTGCCGCCTCCTCCGGAGCGGGCAGGCTTCTGTAGGAGTAGGGATAGAAGACCTTGTTTCCAAAACTTTGCACATGCACCACCAGACCGCGCGCGCCTGGGTCGGCGGGCTCATCCGGGCCGCTGGAGCGGTAATCG
Organism: Chloroflexota bacterium; assembly: GCA_012517865.1. Lineage (GTDB taxonomy): Bacteria > Chloroflexota > Anaerolineae > Anaerolineales > Anaerolineaceae > Mesolinea. The sequence continues at coordinate 23,658 of JAAYUC010000038.1, forward strand.
CCAAGGACGCTCTCCAGGTAAGCCTTAAGGGCCGCTGTCTCCGGTTCTGAAGCAGCCGCCTGGCCAGGATAGTCGTTCATGCAGCCAGTCGGGCCCTGCTGCCACTGAAACGGAAAATTGCGGTCCAGGTCCGCGCCGGCAAGGGCGGGGTCTGGGCAGGTGGCGCTGTTGGTGTTCTTTTTATGCGCGTTCGCGCCGAATTCGTCCGCCAGGCCGTTGGCAATCTGCCCTTCCACGACGGCGCGGCCGTCCGGATTGGCGGAGAGAATGATGTGCACCTCGGTAAGGTCCAGCAGCCAGGTGAGGTTTGGGTCTGAGCCATAACCGGCAAGCAGGTTTTCGGCAAAGCGCAGATTGAGTTCCACCGGCGCCAGGTCGCGGGCGTGCGTGCCGCTGACCAGGATGAGTGCCGGTTTGCTGCCGGGGATTGCGCTGTTCGTCAGCCTGAGCACGAACAGGTCGTAGCCTTCCGCGCCGCCTGTTTGAACCTTAACCCAGGAATCACCAATATCGGAGAGCGCGGCCAGATTGGGGTAAGCGCTTGCCAGGGCGGAGGCGTCGGCATAAAGGGTGTTCAGGTCGCGGTAGCAGGGAAAGCCCGGCAGTGTGGTCTGCGGAACTGGAGAAACCGCCGCGGCTTGCAGGGGATTGGCTAACAACAGGAGAAAACAAAGGAAGGAGGCGGTCAAAACGACGAACCGTCTGTGCATCAAAAACCTCCAGACCTGCCAGTAGTGTTTGAATGATTTTAACCGACCTTGAACGGCTTGTGCTGGAAACTCCGCGAATTGAGGGGTGCGTTTTCGTTTTAGCGCGGATGTGTTGAGGGGGGAACGGCATCTGCGGGACTGACGCTGTGGAGCGGGAAGTCGGTCTGACTGTTTTTTGTGAACGCGAACAGATTATCCGTGGTTGGCCGCATTGCTGCGCAGTTCCCGATGACGAAATATTGAGCAGGCGGCTTGGCAGGTTAGTTCAAACCGGGTGGAAGCCCTGGATAGCCCCCCCACCAGGGAAGGTACCCGCAGGTCGGAAGAGGGTCGTTCAGGGGGTCCCTCTTCAGTCTCGCTGCGCTCGCCAGCTTCCCCTGGGGGGAAGCCTTAAATAGCCTTCCCTAGGGGGAAGGTGCCCGCAGGGTGGATTTTTCGTCACTGCGAGCCCCCGTTGTTGGCAATAATATCGCTTGGAGAGGTGTCGGAGGGGGCGCGGCAGTCTGCCTATATGTTTCTAATTGTAAGTACAGCTAAACTGCAGATTGCCATACCCGTCCGCAAAAAAGTGGGCAAAGGCCTCGCTGCACTCCTCGCGATGACGAAATCGAAGGCAACTCACCGCGCTCATCAGCTATTCCCCCAGCCCGCAAGTAGCCACAGATGAGCTGGGCAGACAGGGAGATCGCTTCGTTCCTCGCGATGATGAAAAGAAAGCTCCACCGGGATGAACAGCCAAGCTGCCTGCAGTATAATACGCTCAACTCACCTAATTAAAATAGAGGCTCGCATGACTGATAAACTCACCTGGATTGATGAAGAACTGAAAAAACTCAAAGACACCGGTTTCTATAACACCATTCGCACCCTCGATTCTCCTCAAGGTGCCTGGCTGGTTGTGGACGGCAAGAGAGTTCTGAATTTCTGCTCGAACAACTACCTGGGTTTGGCAAATCATCCCCGCATTGTGCAAGCCGCGACAGAAGCCATGCGGCATTACGGCGTTGGTCCCGGCGCGGTACGCAGCATTGCCGGCACCATGTCCCTGCATCTGCAGCTGGAAAGGCGCATGGCCGCCTTTAAAAAAGTAGAGGCCGCCATCACCTTTCAATCCGGTTTCTCAGCCAACGGCGCCACCATCCCCGCCCTGGTTGGCAAGGAAGACGTGATATTCTCGGACGCGCTCAACCATGCCAGCATCATCGACGGCTCGCGCCTCTCCGGCGCGAAGATTATCCGCTTCGCGCATGCCGACCCGGAAGATTTTGAAAAGCAGGTGCAAGCCGCAGCCGGCACTTACCGCCGCGCGCTGATGATTACCGACGGCGTGTTCTCTATGGACGGAGACATTGCCCCGCTGGATAAGCTGGTGGAAATTGCCGAGCGCTACAATGTGATGACCATGGTGGATGACGCGCACGGCGAGGGCGTCTTGGGAGAAGGCGGACGCGGCATTGTGGACCATTTCCACTTGCACGGCAAGGTTGACGTGGAAGTGGGCACGTTCTCCAAAGCGTTTGGTGTGGTTGGGGGTGTGGTCGCGGGCAACGCGCGCATCATCGAGTGGCTGCGGCAGCGCGGCCGCCCCTTCCTGTTCTCTTCCGCTGTCACAGTTCCGGATACCGCCGCCTGTTTGGCTGCCGTCGACCTGTTGGAGGAATCAACCGAGCTGGTAGACCGCCTGTGGGCCAACGCGCGCTACTTCCAATCGGAAATGCGCGCGCTCGGCTTTGATACCGGCGCGACCCAAACCCCGATTACCCCGGTGATGCTTGGCGATGTGCAGCTGGCGCGCGAATTCAGCCGCAGGCTCTTTGACGAAGGCTTGTTTGCTATGGCGCTGGGATTCCCCACCGTGCCAATGGGAACTGCGCGCATCCGCGTGATGCTCTCAGCGGCACACAGTCAAAGCGACCTGGACCAGGCTCTTGGCATTTTCAGAAAGGTCGGGAAAGACCTGGGCGTGCTCGGCAGTTGACGTTTTCAGGAAAAGATTAAAAAAACGCTCCATCTTTTGGATGGAGCGTTTGCATTCTCGCATGCCGAAGGTGGGAATCGAACCCACATACCCGAGGGTACACGATTTTGAGTCGTGCGCGTCTGCCTATTCCGCCACTTCGGCTGGCAAGAAAAGTATACCCAATCGACCGCCGCGGGTCAAGCGGAAGCACGCGTTAACGCGGCGTGTACGCGATAAAGTTATCAAAGCGCACGGTCACAGGCGGCTTGTCATAAGTGCCCACCACCAAGCCAACGTCTCCGCTGCTCAGGCTGCTGTCTTCCACGCTGACAATGAATTCGCCGTTTACGTATAAAGACAGCGTCTTGCCGATGCAGCTGGCTGCCAGGTGGTTCAGGTTGGCGTCAAAGGCGGTTGATTGCATCTCGCCGTACAGCAACTCAGATTCGCCCCCGACGTACTTGAGGATTTCCACATAGCCGTCGTTGGCAATTGAAAGCGAGTAGAAGTTATCCGCGTCCGTGTAGCGGCACATCAAGCCGTAACTGTTAGTGAGGTCGCCGTCCCACAATAGGGCGTCCACCTCCATCACCACATCGGACTCGTTGAGCAATGTGGATTCTGTCCAAAGCAGCCAACTTGCTTTAATAACGCTAAATTCCATAATTCCATTCAGGTTTGTGATGGAATTGCCGTCTTCCTCGCCGGTGTACCAGGCCTTGCCCTTCGTGGAAAAGTCATCTTCCAACAGAATCTCTCCCCGTTCAGGGAGCGCGTTCTGAATAGATTGGGGCTTTGCGGTTGGCGCCGAGGCGGATGTTGGTGAGGGCACCAGAGTGGGTTGCGCGGGAGCCTGCGGGGCACTGGGTTCAGTTGGCGTTGGAATGACGGCAGCCAGCGTGGGCGCCTCTGCAAGGGTGGGCGGGACGGCTTCTGTCGCGGTGGGTGCCGCATTCCTGCCCAGCGAGCAGGCAAGCCCAACACATAACAATAATGCGGCTATCAGAAGGGTTTTTTTCATACCGGGCTCCATTATTCAGATGTTTTGGGAATTTAGATGCAAGTTTATCATAAAAACCAGGCCTGAACTAAATCTTGCCGGCTGTATCTGCGGCATGCAAGCAGTCCCGTAGGAAGCCCTGGATGGCCTTGCCCAACGGGGAAGGCCATCCAGGGCGGAAAAGGGTCTTTTGAAAGGAGTCCCTCTTCAGTCTCGCTGCGCTCGCTAATTGTGCCCCCGGCCCGCAGGCAGCCGCCAAGGGAAGCCATAAAAACATTCCCGCGCTCCGCAGCTGGGCAGCGTGTATAATCCTATTGGGCATCCCGTTTTTTCTCCGCAGGCTGCCCGGTATTCAATACACAGGAGTACGTTATGCAGTTAGGCATCATCGGCTTGCCCCAATCCGGCAAAACAACCTTATATAAAGCGCTTACCCGCGCGGACATCCCCACCGATATCTCCTCCGGCCAGATGGAAGTCCACACCGCGGTGGTCGACGTCCCCGATCCGCGCGTGGACCAGCTCTGCGCGATTTACCACCCCAAGAAAATTGTGCGCGCCAAAGTGACCTATGCTGATATCGCCGGCCTGGACGGCAGCGCCGGCAAAAACGGCCTTTCCGGCGCGCTCTTGAATATGCTCTCACAGATGGACGGTTTCTTGCATGTCGTCCGTCAATTCGAAAACCCCAGCGTTCCGCATCAGGCCGGCAGCGTGGACCCCATCCGGGATATCCAGACGATGGATACCGAATTTGTGCTCAATGACCTGGTGATGGTGGAACGCCGCCTGGAACGCCTGCGCGAAGAATACCGCCGCGGGGTCACCCGCGACCGCGCGCTGATACAGGAAGATATCGACCTGTTTGAACGGCTGCAGGCTGTGCTGGAGAAAGAACTGCCGCTGCGCCATTATGCTTTTACGCCGGAAGAAGACAAACTGCTCTCCAGTTTTCAGTTCCTCAGCCGCAAGCCGCAGATTGTCGTTTTCAACCAGTCCGAAGACCAGGCCCCCCTGGATTATCACAGTCCGCACCCGCACACCACTTCCGTCAGCCTGCCCGCCAAGCTGGAAATGGACATCGCCGCGCTGCCCCCGGAGGACGCCGCGATTTTTATGGCTGAATACGGCATCACCGAGCCCAGCCTTTCGCGCCTCATCCGCCTGTCATACGACCTGCTGGGGGTGCACTCGTTCTTTACTGCCGGGGATAAAGAAGTTCACGCCTGGACGCTGCGCAAGGGCGCCAACGCGCGCGAAGCTGCCGGCGTCATTCATTCGGACATGGAAAAAGGCTTCATCCGCGCGGAAATCGTCTCTTTTGAGGACTTAATCGCGTTTGGCGGCACCGCAGAAGCGCGCGCCAAAGGCCGCCTGCGGGTGGAAGGCAAAACTTACATCATCCAGGACGGCGATATTATCGAAATCCGCTTTAATATCTAACGCGTGATTGCCGGAGCGGCGCTGCGCTCCTAATAAATAACCCTATACCGCTGGCCGGGCGCTGCTGACTGAGCTCCTGGCCGGCGCTATTTATTCTGGAAGCCCCAGGCCAGGTCAGTAAAGCCCGCTAAGTACGCTTCCGAGTAGTACTGAGCCAGTTCTTCTTTACCCTGCAGCTGCGCGCCAAAGAAGGCAATGGCCAGCTGCGCCATCCGTTTCACCTGATCTGTGTCGTATATCATCATATGGTCTCTGCCCAAAAAAGTGACCATGCTCTTTTCCGGGCTGCCCAGGTGTTCGAGAATGAACTTGCCTTCCGCGGGTTGGTACGGGCTGTCCAGCCCTGCCTGAATCATCAGCACCACTCTATCGGCGTAACTCAGGCCTTTCTCGCCAAGCAGCCAGGCTCCGTCCGGGGCCATGGGCATCACCGCCTTGATGCGGGGGTCGGTGATTGGCTGCCAAAGGCCGTCCTCGCTGGTGGTAATCTCTGCTCCGACGGCCTCCTCGACCCCCTTCCAATCTTCCGGAGTGACGCAATAGTAAGACAAATACCAACTCTCATATGGCGTCTGCTGTAGCACGGCTTGCTGGCACCAATTCAGATAGGATGCAGGGTCCACACGCGCGCCGCTCAAAAATAAGGCGTTGGTTCCATCAAAGGAATACCCCAGTGCGCCAACATTTTCCGTATCCATTAAGCCTTCCAACCCCGCCGGCGGAGATTTCGTTAATTGGTCCAAGGCAAAGAGATAATCCAGAGGCTGGTCAATAGATTCTTTGCCAAACTGCTGATAAACATCAATGCCGTTGATGCCGATGTATACAAAACCGTGGGTAACGACCAGAGGGGCAAACAGGAACCCGACTTTTGACGAGGAAATAATCAAGGGATAAGGCGCGGCGCTTGCGTCCGGCTTCGCATCCGGCATATCCGCCGGCCCGGTGTAATCTTTAGGCTTTTCGGCGGGATACCAGATAGTGAGGGTGACTTTGCGCCCCGCCCTGCTGTCATCCACAAAGGCTATGTTGCGCCGGATGCCCACCGCATAGCTGCCCGGAATGGAAATTGGCAACGGTTCGCTTAGGGCGATAGCGGCGCCCTGTTCAGGGGTTGTGGACTCAGTCTCAGGCTGGTTTGAACCACAGCCAGAAAATAGCAGACAGCCTAACAAAAGAAATATCAGGCAAAACCAACGCGTTTTCATAGTGGGCTCCATAGAGTTTATTTGATTATGAGCTTGGAAATAGATTGGACAAATCAAGTATACAGGTTGCCTGCTGAAAAAACAATAAACAGGAAAAATTCTCACTTATCTATTGGTTTAATTGCTTCTAAGAAAGAAGTTAAAAGAGAAAGCAGCAAATGCTGCTTTCTCTGGTGGTTGCTTTTATACAAATCCGCCTGTGGCTATTTCACTGCCTTCCGGAACGCTCCAGGAGTGCCTGGAAATCTTTCAGGTCCACCCGCGCTGTCAGGTCAATGGACAGCGGGGTAACGCTGACCTTGCGGTCTATCTTCACGACGTGCAGGTCGCTGTCCGGTTCGGGGGTGCCCGCGTCCAGCCGCACTTCGTAGCTCATATTGCGCGAGCCCTGCGTTTTGCTGGGGTCCGCCGGCACAGGGTAAAAGTAACGCTCGCGCGATTGGCGTGTGACCACCCAGGGCGTTTCGGGCGTGGCGTCGTTGGGAACGTCCACTTTCAGCACGCCGACGTCGAACGGCATTTCGGTTTTGAGCAGCTTTTCCGCGAAGTAACGGGTGAAATACCCGGCGACCGAAAAATCCACATCTGGCGAAAGGTTGAAATGCAGACTGACCGGAGTTTCGAGCGAAACAGCCAGTGCAGGGATGCCGAGGGAGGCCGCTTCCAGCGCCGCACCGACCGTGCCGCTGATGGTGATGCCCGACGCGACGTTTTCGCCGTAATTGATACCGGAGACAACCAGGTCCGGTTTGAAGCCGAGCACCTCATAATAACCGTGCAACAGTGCCTGCGCGGGCGAGCCTCCGACAGCGTAAACCTGCCATTCCTTGCCGTTCACGGTCATGGTGCGGGCCTCGATGATTCCGTCTGATTCCCGCGGGAGCGCGCGCCCCATCGAGGTCTGCTGAACGCGCGGCGCGACCACATGCACAAAACCCAGCGGCGCGAGCGCTTCGGCTGCCGCCCATAAGCCCGGGGAATTGATGCTGTCGTCATTGGTCAGTAATATTTGGGGTTTTTCTTTTGTTTTCATCGGAGCTATTCTAACCCGGGACCCCGCATGTGGCAATAAAAAACCCCTTTTACAGGGGAAGTTACGCGCGTTTTGCTTATGCGTCAGGTATTTCGTGGCAGGCCCCCGGCGGGTATTTACATTTTTTCGCGGTAGTTTTTCAGGATTTCCTGCCCGGGCAAATGAATCGCCTTGGGCTCGCAAACGCTTTTACAGAAACAGCAGCCCACCAGGCAGAGGAAAGGCTCCGCCACCCATACGTGTCCGTTTTCGTCGCGTTCAAAAACCTCGCGGGCGCAGGTATCCAGGCAGGCGCCGCAGTCGTTGCACAGCTCCGGAGCGATAGTTGGAAACCATGGGATTTGCTCGCGGGGGTAACCGCGCCAGGTGCCGTAATCGCGCGCGGCTGCTGCTTTCCCGCTGCGTTTTTGGCGGCAGTAACGCGCGTATTCCATGCACAGCGCTCTGCCGTACTCGGGCAGGGCGGGCGCCGGGATAAAGTTGTGTTTTTTCACTCCGGCAATCAGCGCTTTGTGCAGGTTCTCATCCGCAGGTCCATACCCGGCGTCGTAAAGCTCTGCGAAAAGCTCTTCCAGGCCCAGCAGGCCAGCGGGGAGCCCGCCGATATTCAACATGCGGTAACTGAGCGCGGGCATTAGCCTCCCATGCGCGCGGCGCATTCCTCCGCGGCGGATTTCAGGAAGCTCACCATGGCGGTCAGTCCGTTGCTGCGCTGCGAAGATAAGTGCCGCCAGAAACCCAGCGTGTCAAACAGGCTCAGGTCCACAGTCGCGTAAGCTTCGGCCGGCTGCCCGTTCAGGAGCTCGAACAGCAAAGCCGCCAGCCCTTTGACAATCAAAGAGTCGCTGTCCGTCTGGAAGTACAGGCGTCCCTCGCGGCACTCTGTGGCGAACCAGACGCTCGATTGACAGCCTTTCACGCGGTGTTCTTCGGACTTCAATTCTGCCGGCATTTCAGGCAGGTTCTGCCCCTTTTCAATCAGGTAATCGTATTTTTCTTCCCAGCTTTCCAACAGGCTGAATTCCTCGCTGATTTGTGCTGCGATTTCGGCTGTCGTTCGCATTGTGCTACCTTTTCAACATTTTTATCACGCGCCGGATACCGTGCGTCAGGGCGTCGATATCCTCGCGGTTGTTATATAGCGCCAGAGAAGCGCGCACGGTGCCTGTGATGGACAGCGCGTCCATGATTGGCTGCGTGCAGTGCTGTCCGGTGCGCACCGCGACTCCCGAGGTATCCAGCAAAATGCCCATGTCGTAATGCTGGATGCCTTCCACGTTGAAAGGCAGGATGCTGGACCGCCGCCGCGGGTTTCCATAAAGCGTCAGCCCGGGGATGGCGCGCAGCTGCTCGATGCCGTATACCAGCAAGCTCTCTTCGTAAGCTTCTAGTTCCTGCCAATCAAAGCTGTTTAGATAATCCACAGCCGCACCCAGCCCGACCGCGCCTTCCACATTTGGGGTGCCGGCTTCAAACTTGTACGGAGGCTGGGCAAAGGTCACGCGGACGCTGCTGACCTGGTCAATCATTTCGCCGCCGAACAGGAAGGGCGGCATTTTTTCAAGCCAGTACTCTTTGGCATACAAAACTCCAATGCCCATCGGGCCGTACATTTTGTGCCCGGAAAAAGCGTAAAAGTCCGCGTCCAGGGCTTGCACGTCGCGCGCGGCCAGATGCTGCACGGATTGCGCCGCGTCAACCAACACGGGCACGCCGTTCGCATGGGCAAGCGGAATGATGGTTTCCAGCGGGTTCACTGTGCCGAGCGAATTGGAGACCTGATTGAGCGCCAGGAGGCGGGTCTTTTCGGTGAACATGCCCTTTAGAACCTCGGGGTCCAGCTCGCCATCCGCGGTGAACGGCAGCACGCGGAAGCGCGCGCCCTTGCGCCGGCACAGCTCAAACCACGGTACAAAATTGCTGTGGTGCTCCAGCTGGCTGACGATGATTTCATCGCCGGGATGGACAAAAGCTTCGCCAAACGAAGCGGCAACCAGGTTAATGGACTCCGTAGTGCCGCGAGTGAAAATCACTTCGTGGGGGTGGGCGGCATTGATAAATCTGGCAACCTTGGCGCGCGCTTCTTCGTACATATCGGTGGCGCGGATGGCAAGCGTGTGGTTGCCGCGGTGCACGTTGCTGTTCACCAGCGTGTAATAGTCGCGCAGGGCATCGATGACAGCCTGCGGTTTTTGTGTGGTAGCTGCGTTGTCCAGATAGACCAGCGGATGGTCATTAATCCAGGTGGAAAGAATTGGAAAGTCCGCGCGCGCTTCAGAAATTGATTTGGCCATGCCTACCTCTGATTATTTCAGCCTCATTTTACCATTACAGGGAGAAGCTTCTGGCGGCACATTGTTTTTAGGCGGAAATGTACAAGTTGCCGTGCCGCTGAAAGAGGGGATGCGATAAAATTGTTAACATACGGGAGATGGAGAGCTCAGCCGCGCTTCCGCGTGGGGTTCACATGCCCGTAACGGAGGACGCATGCCCGAAAAAATATTGGTTGTGGATGATGAAATTTCCCTGCAGGAAACCCTCGCGTACAACCTCTCCAGAGAAGGTTACCAAGTGGAAGTCGCCGGCGATGGAAACCAAGCGCTTCATCTGGCGCGCACTTCCAAACCGGATTTGGTGATTCTGGATGTCATGCTGCCGGGCCTGGATGGGTTTGAGGTCTGCCGAATTCTGCGCCAGGAGGCCAACATCCCCATTTTAATGCTCACCGCGCGTGATGACGAAATTGACCGCGTGGTCGGCCTGGAAGTGGGCGCGGATGACTACCTGGCAAAGCCTTTCAGCATGCGCGAATTGATTGCCCGCGTCAAAGCGCTGCTGCGGCGCGTGCGGCTCATTCGCGAGGACGTGGTCACCGAGAAACAAGAGGCGGAGCAGCCCAAACTGTTTACTTTCGGCAACCTGGTTTTTGACCTGACCCGCCGTGAAGTGAAATTGGATGACAAAGTGCTGCCTCTAAAACCCAAGGAATATGAGCTGCTGCTTTTTATGGGGCAGCAGAAAGGGCGCTTGCTGACGCGTGAATTAATCCTGGAGCGCGTCTGGGGTTGGGGCTTCGTGGGGGATTCGCGCACGGTGGATGTGCACATACGCTGGCTGCGCGAAAAGATAGAACCAAATCCAGAAAACCCCCAGCGCATTATCACAGTCCGAGGTGCCGGATACCGCTTTGAAGGCTGAGCATGAAGCGGCAGACCCATCGGAGCTTCATTCTGCCGTACATCCTGATTCTTGTCGGCAGCATCATCCTTTCAGCGGTGATAATCCCGCCGGCTGTCCGCGCGACCTACGCGCAGGCAGCTGAGAGCGGCCTGCCGCCTGATTTCAAATTAATTTACATGGCAGTCGGGGCTGTGGCGCTCACCGCGGTGGCGGCCGCGGTAGTAGCCAGCGGAATTTACTCGAGACGCAACCTAAACGTTATCAAGCAGCTGACCGAGACGGTGCGCGGCCTGGGTGAAGGTAAATACCACAACGTTGCGATTCCGCGGCAGGTGGAATCGATGCCGGAAATGCAAGTCCTCAGCCAGGCGCTGGAAGAGACCGCGGCGCAAATCGAACGGCAGATTTCAGCGCTTTCAAAGGAACAGGCCATGCTCTCCACTGTGCTGCGGCAGATGACCGACGGCGTTTTAATCGCCGACCACGAAGGACGGGTACAGCTGCTCAACGCAGCCGCGGAAAGGCTTTTCAATTTTGATAGCGCTGATGCCCTGGGCAGGTCGGTGGTCGAGGTCATGCGCTATCATCAGCTGGTGGACTTCTGGACCACCGTCCAGGAAGGCGAGCCCAAGTTAATGACGCTGGAAATGGGGGCGGAACATAAATTTTTGCAGGTGATTGGCATCCCATTGGGAGAACAACTGCCCGGCCGAACCATGCTGCTGTTCCAGGACCTGACCCAGCTCCACCGCTTGGAAGTGGTTCGCAAAGATTTCATCTCCAATATTTCCCACGAACTGCGCACCCCAATGGCGAGCCTGAAAGCTCTCAGCGAGACGCTTTTGGGCGGGGCGCTGGAAGACCCGCCTGCCGCGCGCCGTTTTATCGAGCGCATGGACACCGAAGTGGACAACCTCACTTTTTTGGTCAACGAACTGCTGGAACTTTCCCGCATTGAAGCCGGCCGAACCAACCTGGAAATTCAGCGCGTAAACCCCTGTGAGCTGATGATAAAACCCTACGAACGCATGATGCTGCAGGCGGAACGCGCGGGCCTGAGTTTATCCATGGACTGCAATTGGGATTTGCCGGCTGTATTTGCCGACCCCGACCGCATAGCCCAGGTGTTCATCAACCTGCTTCACAACGCCATAAAATTCACCCCTCCCGGGGGGCACATTCAAATGGGCGCCTGGGTCCATGATAATACCGTCGTCTTTATGGTGCGCGATAACGGCGTGGGCATTCCGCAAAAAGACCTTACGCGCATTTTCGAGCGCTTTTACAAAGCGGACCGAGCGCGTTCCGGCGGTGGAACCGGTTTAGGCTTATCCATCTGCAAGCATATGGTGGAGGCGCATGGGGGCTACATTTGGGCGGAGAGCGAAGAAGGACGGGGCAGCAGCCTTTTCTTTGCCATACCAATCGCGTCAACCTGAGTTTTCAGCGCAAAACCTTTTTAATTTCTTGACACATCTTTTACGGCAATTTAATGATCCCCTAATAGTAAGAATGGCATAATAAAAACAGGATGACCCGCGCCGCGCCGGCGGATTTTTCCGCGTGAAAAAATAATGACAATAGCGTACAATTAGTGAACAGATAAAAAAACCGCACGCAGAGGAACTACCTTATGCCCCGCCTCACTTTGGATAGAGAAATTCGCCTGATTCAGGATGAGACCCTGCTCCTTGGCAGTTTGGTGGAACAGGCGGTGCTGAATGCTGTGGACGCGCTGAAATCACGCGATGTTGCCGCGGCCAGGGCAGTCATTCGAAACGACATGGTCATCAATGACAAGCGTTTCGCGATTGAAAACCGCATCCTGATTCTATTCGCCACGCAGTCCCCGATGGCGCGCGACCTGCGCCTGCTGGCAGCTGTGCTGGAACTCATCACCGAGCTGGAACGCATCGGCGACTATGCCAAAGGCATTGCCAAGGTGGCGGAAGAGCTTGCCAATGACGAAACGCCGGTGCCAATCCGCGAAATTTCTACTATGGCCGACCTTGCGGTCAGCATGCTGCACCGCGCTCTGGGCGCTTTTATCGCTGAAGACCTGGAAACCGCCAGGGCGCTCCCCGCCGAGGACGAGCAGGTGGATGAACTCTATAAGCTGATCTATCGCAAGATAGTACAGGCGATGATTGCCAACCCGGCATCCATAGACCATTCCAATCAAATCCTGTGGGTCATCCACAATCTTGAACGCACGGCGGACCGCGTTACCAATATCTGCGAGCGGATTGTGTTCATCGCGACTGGCGAGCTGCTGGAGATGGACAGTTCCGATGATGAACTGGAGACGCCCGCGGAATAAGCTTCCGCTTCGCATTATCCCGGCGTTTACTTTATAATGATAAGTGTTACCGGTATCTGCGCCGGGTGGGAGCGCGCAGTTCTGTTTTGCTCTTCGTTTTCCCGGGCGGTAAGCGCGATTTTTTGATAAGGAGAGCAACCCGTGTTAAAACCAAATACCACGAAAGGGAAGTTAATCGTCGTTGAGGGCATCGACGGTTCAGGGAAATCAACACAGATTGATTTACTGTACAAGTGGCTGCAATCCCAGGGTTATTCCGTGTTTTTCAGCGAATGGAACAGTTCCCCCCTGGTAAAAAGCACCACCAAAACCGCCAAGAAAGAAAAGACCTTTACCCCCACCACTTTCAGCATCCTGCACTGCACCGACTTTGCTGACCGCTGGGAGAACGGCATTTACCCGCTGCTGAAAGCCGGCGCGATTGTGCTGGCAGACCGCTACGTTTTTACCGCCTTTGCCCGCGATGTTGCCCGCGGTGTGGACCCCCAGTGGGTGCGCAATATGTATTCCTTTGCCATCAAACCGGATGCCGCGCTGTATTTCCGCGTCCCCTTGGACGTGGCGGTGGAGCGCATCACGGCAGCCCGCGCCAGCCTGAAGTATTACGAAGCCGGCATGGACCTGAACCTCTCCGAAAACATCAATGAGAGCTTCAAACTCTTCCAGGGCAGAATTCTGGAACAGTACGACGCGATGGTGGATGAATTCGGACTGACGGTGATTGACGGCACGCAGCCGGTCAAAGACCAACAGAAGAAGGTGCGCGCGCTGGTAAAGAAAATACTGCGCGGGTGGGAAGGCCTGCCTAACCCAAACAAGCCCGCCGCGTCCGGGCGTACCATAAAGACCACCGCTGTTGAAGGAGGCAAAAAATGAAAAACGCGAACTTTTACGGCGGAGGCTTTCCTTATCGGGATATTCAACAGCTGCCCGGTAAGTTGATTGTGCTGGAGGGAGCTGACGGCGTGGGAAGGTCCACGCAGATAAAGCTGCTGCGCCGCTGGCTGGAAGATGAAGGCTACGCGGTATCCGATACCGGCCTCACGCGTTCCACGCTGACCGCTTCGGGCCTGGAAGCGGCAAAAAGCGGCCACACGCTGGGACCTCTGACCTTAAGCCTGTTCTACCTGGCGGATTTTGCTGACCGCCTGGAAAACTTAATCATTCCGGCGCTGCAGGCCGGTTTTATCGTGCTCTCCGACCGGTACTTTTACTCTGTGATGGCAAGAGACGCCATTCGCGGCGTGGATAAGTCCTGGTCCCGTCAGCTTTATGGCATTGCCCTGAAGCCGGACCTGATTCTTTACATGAAGGCGGATGTGCCTGTATTGGCGCAGCGCCTGATTCACGGCCGGGGCCTGAATTACTGGGAAGCCGGGATGGACCTGCATCTGGCAGACAATATGTACGACAGCTTTTTGGCATACCAGACTTTGCTTACCAAGGAGTTTGATGAGCTGGCTCTGGCGTACAACTTTATTACCGTCGACGCGAACCAGAATCCAGAAGCGATTTTTGAGGAATTGAAAATTCATATTTTGGAGCTGCTTCACAACCGTCTGACCAAGACGAAAAAACCAAAATAAACCAGCCGATTATTACCCTGAGAGCGCTGGTGACACCCGGAGGAAGGAAGGGAAACGATGACCGCGGCTGCTGACGCAATTACAGTTTACGGCGCAAAAATCATCAGCCGGCATGCCGCTGCGATGACAGCGGAAATGGATGGGGTGCGCAAAGCGGAGGACATTGAGTATATCCACCGCATGCGCGTGGCGACGCGCCGCATGCGCAGCGCCCTGACCATATTCAAACGCTGCTTTCCCAAAAAAGAGTTTAAAAATATTGACCGTGACGTGCGCAAAGTGACCCAGGCTCTGGGTGAAGCGCGCGACCTGGACGTTCAACTGGCTGTGTTGCGCGAAGCAGAGGGGCAATTTAACACGCCCAGGCTGCTGCCGGGCCTGAAGCGCCTGGAACTTCGTCTGACTCAGAAGCGCGCGGAAGCTCAGCAGCATGTCATCAGCGCGATGGACCAGCTTTTGGCAGACCGTTTGCTGGAACGCCTGGAAAGCTGGTACGCGCCTTTGCTGGCAGCGTCGGAGGGGGTGTATCTCTACTCCCCGGCTCTGTACCAGCTGGCATTTGAAAGCGTGCAGGTCCGCCTGAAAGAACTCCTGGGTCATGTGCCATTTATCAGCGACCCGAATAATGTGCTGGAGCTGCACGCCATGCGCATCAGCGCCAAGCGGCTGCGTTACACGCTGGAAGCGTTTGACGACCTGTTCAGCGGCCGCCTCAAGCCGTACATCTCCATCGGACGAAAGCTTCAGGACCAACTGGGCTTTATTCACGACCTGGACGTCTGGATTCAGTTCGTGCCGGCCTTTATTGAGGAAGAGCGCGGGCGCATCGCGGGCTACTTCGGCAGCGACAGACCGCTTAAGCGCCTGCTGCCCGGCTTGCTTGCTTTCCAGAATTCCCGCCGGGAACTGCGCGAAGCCGCTTACGCCGATTTTCTGGTTTCCTGGTCGGAGATTGAAAGTGCAAAAACCTGGGACGAAATGATGCGCCTGCTGAATACCCCTATGGACCTTGAATCAGCGTTGCGCCTGCTGGAATCCGCCCGCGCGCAGGAAAAACCGGAACCGCAGACCGGCAGCCCGGCGGAGTCATCCTAAAAAGAACGCGGGCAGCGGTAATCCTGCTGTTCCGGGCTGCGGGCAAAGCGGCGGCAGTTAAGCCGCGTCTAATGATTTATCCCATTAGTGGTGGTTTTTTCGCCAGCCGTGCTGAGGGGGCAAGTCTAGGAGGCAGCTGCTCCCTGGGGACAGGTACTCTGAACAGCGGCGTCGTTTCTTCGCTTTGGAGATGAACGTAGCGCGGCAGAACTCTGACCGGCGAACCAGAAGCCACTGACGTTAAGAATGCTCTGCTATGACGCGGGGCGCGTTCTCCAGTCAGCGGGATTGAGGATAATCCCGCGCGGCGCGCCGTTCCATTCGGAGCAGCAGCAGGTAATTGATAAATCCTATGATGACCATCGCAATAAAAAGGATAAGGTAACCTGTCCGCCAATTCGCCGGGCCGACAATCATCGTGAATTCGGACATGCCGCCAATGCCGGAAATCAGCGTCAGGGGCATAAAGATAGTCGTGATGAGCGTCAGACGGCGCATGATGGCATTGGTGAGATTGGAAGCCTCTGCCATCTTGTTGCTGATGAGCGAGAGGTGAATCTCCATCAGGTTGGTCACCTGTTCTCGGGCGTTCTCCGCGATTTCGTAGTACTTGGAAAGATGATCGTAAACATCGCGGAAATAAATCAAAGATTTTTCCGCCAGAAAAGGGCTGTCCTTCCGCACAAGTTTTCCCACCAGCTCGCGCTCATGGAACAGCGATTTTCGGATAAGCTGCAGGTCGCGCCGCGAATCCATCAAAGAGCCCAGGTTGTAGCTGGAGGCGTCTTTAAGTATCGCGTCCTCGTCGTCATCAAGCTTTTCTTCAATTTTCTCAACCGCGATTAGCTTCCGGTCCACAATGGTATCCACGACCTGATGCAGCAGGTACGATGGGCCCAGGCGAACGGTGTCCATATCCCGAACGATAGACGCTTCCAGCGCGGATAAAATCGGGGTTCCGTCGGCATCCCGGTTGCTGGCGGTAATCAGGAAACGCTTGCTGATGAAAACGTCCAGCTCATGCCCCAGCAGTCCATCCGGGCTTTGTTCGAAAGCCGTAAAGGTCATGAACGAATAAGTTGGAAAGAGGTCAAGTTTGGGGAGCTGGTCTCCATTCAGGCAGTCTTCGATGGACAGGGGGTGAATGCCAAGAACGCTGTCTAGCTCTTCCAGGGATTCCGCGGTCGGGTCGATATAATCCAGCCAGACATAGCCTTCATCGCCGGCAAAGGCGAGCGCGTCCGTCAGCCCCGCTGCCCTGTGCAGCGTACCGGACCTGGTGATGGTGAAGTAGCGGTTTTCTGGTTTATTCATAAAGCCTTCCTTATTTCGTATTTCCGGGCCGAGGCAGCCCATCCTCTGGCGCCTGATAGCGCGCGAACCTGTTCAATTTTTCACCTGAAGCGCAATTTGACCAGGGGCGCAAAGGGATTCCACTCCAATAGCCGGGCAAAGCGCAAGGCCGAAAGGCGTTTGCCGGCCTGAATTTGGCGGCGTTTCCGGCAGATTGCGGGCAGCCCCTTCAGAGCTTCCCGCTTGGCACGGGCGATTGTGCTGCCGCGGCCGGTGAGGGCGGCGGCCAGCAGGTATGCCAGGTTGACCAGCGCGTGGGCGGGCAGAAGCAGCCAGAAAAGCGCGCCCGGCATGTTCTTGACATAGGTCCAGATGATATTGCGGTGGGAGTGCCGCAAAGCGAACTCGCTGCGCGCGGAGGTGCTGCCCGAACCCACATGCCGGACAACTGCCTGGGGCAGGTAAAAACACGGGTAACCCAACAACCGCAGCCGCAGGTCCAGGTCGACATCTTCCAGGTACGCGAAAAAGTCTTCATCAAAGCCGCCAACTTCCCGGAACGCGGAAAGTGGGTAAGCGCTGGCAGCGGCGCAGGCGCTGATTACCTCGCGCTCTGCCGGCCAGGCTTTTTCCAGCGGCTGCCCGTGGGCTTTCCGCCACGCCAGCCCGCTGGCGGCATAGACGTTCCACTCCCCGTCCAGGCGGGTCGGGTCGTCCGCTTTCAGCTGGCGCGAGGCGAAACACGCACCGGGGTGCCTGCGCGCCGCCGCGCGCAGTTCTGCCAGCCATTCCGGCTGCGGGAAGGCGTCCGCGTTGAGCAAAACCAGATACTCCCCGCGCGCGGAGCGGGCAGCCAGATTGTTCCCGCCGGCAAAACCCAGGTTGTTTTCAGAACGCAGGAGCCTAAGCGGGAGCAGCGGGTGCTCGGCGAGCGCTTCGGCGCTGAGCGGTTCAGGCGAGCCGTTATCCAGAAGAATCAGTTCGAAATCCCGGCAGGTTTGCTGTTCCAAAGCGTCGAGGGCCGGGGCAAGGAAGCGCTCGCTGTTCCAGTAGAGCATCACGACGGAAAAGAACGGCGCGGCTGCTGTGTCCGGAAGCGTCTCGGGGTCGGCAGGGTTTTTCATAGGCTATGGTAGTATTATAATTTAGGAATAATTCAGGTGACTAAGGATGCTGTCTTGACCAGCCCAGCCAAACCGCTTTACGATTCTGCCGCACACGCCTTTCCCGCTCTTTCTGAGTTGAAGGAGTTGCGGCATTACCGCTTTTTACTGTTCCAGTTAATCCGACGCGATTTAGTGGCGCGTTATAAACGCTCCATCCTGGGGGTTGCCTGGACGATGCTGAACCCGCTGGGCACGATGCTCATCATGACGTTTGTGTTCTCCAACCTGTTCAAGTCCGTTGAGTCGTATCCGGTGTACATCCTCAGCGGTCTGATAGTATGGAATTTCTTCTCTCAGGGCACGAACGCCGCCATGGTCGGGCTGATTTGGGGCGGCAGCCTGATGCAGCGGATTTACCTGCCGCGCACCATTTTTGGCGTCTCAGCCATCGGCACAGCGCTGGTGAACCTGCTCATCGCGCTCATCCCGCTCACGCTGGTGATGCTGATTACCGGAACGCCCATTCCGCTGACCGTGCTGTTTCTGCCGGTGTCCATTCTGCTGCTTACCGCCTTCACGCTTGGTTTCGGGTTGATGCTTTCCGCCCTGGCAATTTACTTTCCGGATGTCGCGGAGATGTACCAAATCCTGCTGACTGCCTGGATGTACCTGACCCCCATTATTTACCCCGAAGAAATCATTCCCGAACGTTTTTTGGGTCTTTACCGCCTCAACCCTATGTATTGGATAGTGAAGCTGTTCCGACTGCCGATATACAACGGACGCATTCCCACCTTTTCCGAGGTGCTGCCGGCGCTGGCCTGGTCCATCGGTTTTTTGATTGTCGGCTGGCTCTTCTTCACTTCAAAATCGGATGAATATGCCTACCGAATTTAAACCGGGAGAAAGACCGCAAACCGCGCCCGAGGGCGAACCTATTGTGGTGCTGGAAAACGTCACTGTGCAGTACCGCGTGCCAAAGGAGCGCATTGGCACCTTTAAAGAATACGCCATCCGCGCGCTGCAGCGCCGTCTGGAGTTTGTGAACTTTCTCGCGTTGAAGGATGTGAACCTGACCATCTACCGGGGAGAAGTCCTCGGCATTATCGGCAATAACGGCGCGGGCAAAAGCACCATGCTCAAAGTCATTTCGCGCGTGCTGCGTCCGACCAAAGGGCGCGTGGCGCTCTACGGCAAAATCGCTCCTCTTTTGGAGCTGGGCGCGGGTTTCCATCCCGAGCTTTCTGGCCGCGAAAATGTGTACCTGAACGGGGCGCTGCTGGGTTACAACCAGGCGGAGATGGATGAAGTGTTCGAGAGCATCGTCGATTTTGCGGAACTGCGCGATTTTATCGACGCGCCGGTGCGCACCTACTCCTCGGGCATGTACGCCCGGCTTGGTTTTGCCGTCGCTACCGCCCGCGTGCCGGAAATCCTGATTGTGGATGAAATCCTCAGCGTTGGGGATGAATCCTTCCAGAAAAAAAGCAACGACCTGATGCAAAAATTTCAGCGGCAGGGCGCCACTGTGCTGATTGTCTCCCATAACCTGAACAAAATACAGGAAATGTGCCAGCGCGTGGCCTGGTTGAGCCGCGGAGAACTGAAAATGATAGGCGACCCCGCCCAGGTGGTGCAGGCTTACCGCGAAAGTACTCAGTGATATGCGTTTTGAACCCACTTCTATTCCAGATGTAAAGCTGTTTATTCCGCAGGTCCACGGGGACCAGCGCGGATTTTTTGCGGAAACCTTCCGGCAGGACGTGTTTGAGGCCGCCTGCGGAACTTACCGTTTCGTGCAGGATAACCATTCCGGTTCGAGGCGCGGCATTCTGCGCGGCCTGCACTACCAGATTCGGCACACGCAAGGGAAGCTTGTCCGCGCGGTGGCAGGCGAAATCTATGATGTCGCGGTAGACCTCCGCCAGGGTTCCCCCAACTTTGGACGTTGGGTGGGCATGCTATTATCCGCTCAGGATAAATATCAATTATGGATTCCGCCCGGTTTCGCGCACGGCTTTTATGTGCTCAGCGATTGGGCGGAAGTTTTTTATAAGGCTACCGATTACTACGCTCCCCAATGGGAACGAGGCCTGCGCTGGGATGACCCGGCGTTGGGCATTGCATGGCCGCTGCCGGAGGGAACCGCTCCGCTGCTTTCCGCGAAAGACGAGAACAATCCATGCCTGAGAGAGGCGGAAACTTTCCCCGCCGGCTGGAATATAGAAACACCCAGGGAGGAATGATGACGCGCAATGTGTTGGTCACCGGAGGCGCCGGCTTTATAGGCTCCAATTTTGTGCATTACCTGCTGCGGACAGACCCGGAAGTCCGCATCGTGACCCTGGACGCGCTCACTTACGCCGGCAGCCTGGAGAACTTGAAAGACCTGCCTGACCCCGCGCGCCACAGCTTTGTCCAGGGAGATATCGCCGACCGCGCCCTCCTGGACCGGCTATTCGCGGAATACGCGATTGATACCGTGGTGCATTTTGCCGCTGAAACGCACGTGGACCGTTCCATCCACGACCCTGGCATCTTTGTCCAGACAAACGTTTTGGGCACCTTCGCGCTGCTGGAGGCCGCACGCAAAGCCTGGCTGGTTGACAAAATTGTGCCTGTGGAACAGGCGCGCTTTCACCATGTCTCCACCGACGAAGTCTTTGGCACGCTCTCGCGCGAGGAGCCGCCTTTTGCCGAGAACACGCCCTACCAACCGCGCTCGCCTTATGCCGCCTCCAAAGCCTCCAGCGACCATTTCGTCCGCGCGTATCACATCACCTACGGGCTGCCTGTCAGCATCAGCAACTGCTCCAACAACTACGGGCCGCGTCAGTTCCCGGAAAAATTAATCCCACTAATGATTTTGAACGCCAGCACCGGCAAGCCCCTGCCAATATACGGCGACGGCATGCAAATCCGCGACTGGCTGTACGTGGACGACCACTGCGAAGCCATCTGGTTGGTGGCTACCCGCGGGCGCATGGGCGAAACTTACTGCGTGGGCGGGGATAACCAGCCGCCAAACATTGAAATCGTCCGCACTATCTGCCAGATTATGGATGAACTTCAGCCGAATTCCGCCTGGGCGCCGCATGAAAACCTTATTACCTATGTGGCTGACCGACCAGGGCACGACCGTCGGTATGACATCGATATCACCAAAATCAGGAACGAGCTTGGCTGGCAGCCGCGGCACACGCTCAAACAGGGGCTGCTGGATACCGTCGCGTGGTACCTGGGGCATCCGGAATGGGTGCGGACTATCACCCAAAACTCGGATTATAGCAGCTGGGTGCAGAAAAACTACAGCAACAGGAAGGGGTGAACATGAAAGGGATAATTCTGGCAGGCGGCAAAGGCACCCGACTTTACCCTCTTACCATGGCAGTTAGCAAACAGCTGCTGCCCGTGTACGACAAACCGATGATTTATTACCCGCTGTCCATGCTGATGTTGGCTGGCATCCGGGAAATCCTGGTCATCACCACGCCCGAGGAACAGTTTCTGTATCAGCGCCTGCTGCGGGATGGGTCCCAATGGGGGCTGACCTTTACCTACGCTGTCCAGCCTGTTCCGCGCGGTTTGGCGGACGCCTTTCTGATTGGCAGGGATTTTTTGGCGGGTGAGAGCGCCTGCCTGATACTGGGCGATAATATTTTCTTCGGGCACGGACTGCCGGAAGTGCTGCGCAGCGCTGCAGCTTTGAAGGAAGGCGCGGTGGTTTTTGCTTATCCAGTCCGTGACCCCGAGCGCTACGGTGTGGTGGAATTTGATGAGAACCGCAAGGCCGTCAGCCTGGAAGAAAAACCCGCCCATCCGCGCTCCAATTATGCTGTACCGGGCATTTATTTCTACGATTCGAACGTTGTCTCCTACGCGGAGCAGCTGAAACCTTCCCAGCGCGGTGAAATTGAAATCACGGATATCAACAAGCGCTACCTGAACGAGGGCAAACTGCAGGTTAAGGTGCTTGGCAGGGGCGTGGCCTGGCTGGACGCCGGCACGCATGAGAGCCTGCTGCAGGCCGCCATGTTCGTGCAGGCGGTGGAAGACCGGCAGGGCATGATGATTTCCTGCGTGGAAGAAATCGCTTATCGCATGGGCTTCATCGACCAGGCGAAACTGTTGAAATGCGCGGAAGAGATGTCCGGCAACGAATACGGACAGTACCTTCTGCGCTTTGTGAAAGGCCTTGAGGCGTGAGAAAAATTCTCCTGTTTGCCCGGCGCGGTCAGTTGGGATGGGAGCTGGAGCGAACGCTTGCTCCGCTGGGCGAAGTGCAGGCGCTGGATTACCCGCAGGTGGATTTTAGCAAACCGGAGGCGCTGCGCCAGCTGGTTCGCGACGCGCGTCCGGACATTATTGTTAATCCGGCAGCCTACACCGCCGTGGACCGGGCGGAGATTGAGAGCGACCTGGCGTTCCGCGTGAACGCGCAGGCGCCGGCTGTGCTGGCGGAAGAAGCTTTACGGCTGCGCGTGCCGCTGGTGCACTATTCCACGGATTATGTCTACGACGGCACGAAAGGCAGCTCCTACGTAGAAACGGATGAAACCGCGCCCCTGAACGTGTACGGCAGCAGCAAGCTGGCAGGTGACCAGGCGGTCACATCGGTGGGCGGGGCGCATATCATCCTGCGCACCAGCTGGGTTTATTCCATGCGCCAGGGTGGTTTCGTCACCAAGGTGCTGAAGTGGGCGCGCGAACAGGAAGTCCTGCGAGTGGTGGATGACCAAGTCAGCGGACCAACTTCCGCGCGCATGCTGGCAGAACTCACCGCGCTGCTTCTGGCAGGCGCGGGCTCAGACCCATTTGCCTGGCTGGCAGAGCGCGCTGGCGTGTATCACTGCGCGGGGGACGGCGCTTGCAGCCGCTATGCCTGGGCGCGGGAAATTCTCAGGCTTGACCCGCGGCCTGAGGAACAAAAAGTGCGCGAGCTTGTGCCCGCCAGCAGCGCGGAATTCCCGACCCCGGCGGCGCGTCCGCTGGTCACCGCTCTGGATTGCGGCAAGCTGGAGCACGTTTTTGGGCTGCGCCTGCCGCCCTGGCAGACAGCTCTGAAACTGGCATTGGAGGCCTGCTGAAAAAACAAAAAACGCGCTGAAACCCTGCGCGTTTTTTCAAACAACACACATCAAGGTTGAGGAAGTCAATGGCATCGTTTCATTACCTGCGGCGGAAGGCGCGTCAGCTCGCGGCTCGTGTGTTTCCTGGCGTGCTGGATGCTCAGCTGAGGCTCATCAGGGATTCCGGGTATTTTGACCCTTTCTGGTACGCGCAGAACAATCCGGATGTGGCCGCGCGGGGCGTAGACCCGCTGCGGCATTACCTGCTGTATGGCGGTTGGGAGGGGCGCAGCCCGGGCCCGAAGTTTGACAGCCTGGGCTACCTGGAGAGCAACCCGGATGTGCGCGCCGCCGGAATTCATCCCCTGGTGCACTACCTGGCGCACGGCCGGGCGGAAGGCCGTTCTCCCTACGGCGCCGCGCGGGAGGCAGAGCTGAAGGCCCACATGCGCGCCATTCAGGAGCACTACATCCGCGTGTTCGGACAGCCGATAAACTTCCGGAACCCCACGCGGTTCATGGAAAAACTGCAGGTTTATAAGCTTGTTTTTCGCAATCCTATCATGCACACCTTCGCGGATAAAGCCGCGGCGAAAGAATTGGTCGGAAAAATCATTGGTAAAGAGTACATTGTGCCGTTGATTGGTGTCTACGACCGCTTTGAGAACATCCCCCGCGAAAAACTCCCCAACCAGTTTGTCATTAAAGCCAACCACGGCTCGGGCTTCACGATAATCTGCCGGGATAAAGCCAGCTTTGACTGGGACAGGGCGGCCAATGAGGCGAACGGTTGGCTGGGCTACGACTTCTTCGGGCGCTTTTGGGAGTGGTGCTATTTTGGCATCAAACCTAAGCTGGTGGTGGAGGAACTGCTGCTTGATGAAAACGGCAAAATACCTCCGGACTGCAAAATTCACGTGACCGACGGCAAGGTGTGCGAGGTTCAGTACATCTTCGACCGCTTTGACGGCAACCAATCAACGGTACACATGACCCCGCAGTGGGAACGGCTGAATTTTTCCATCAACGTTCTTCCGCATACCGCTCCATTTGACCGCCCGCCGCAGACAGACCTGATGATGGAACTGGCCGAAAAGCTTGGGAGGGGTTTCCCGTTTGTGCGGGTGGATTTCATGCTGTGCAAAGGGCGCGTTTATTTCGCGGAAATGACCTTCTACCCGAGCGGAGGGTTTGGCGTGATTACTCCCCCAGAGTGGGATGAGATACTGGGAGAGCGCGTCGCGCTCAGCGGCCGCTATGACCCCGATTACTTTGGGCGGCTGTCTGATGAAGTATTCCGGGAAATGGCTCTGGCACCTGATATCGAACCGCCTGCCCCCGCGCCTATGGACCTCTCTGTTCAAAACATGGAATCAGAACCCCTCAGAGCGCTTATTTTTACTCACAGCGGGGCGATGGGCGGCGCCGAACGCAGCCTGCTGGAACTTGTGCGCGAACTGACCAAAAATCACGGCGTTTCCTGCATGGTGGTGCTGCCCTGCAGCGGGCCGCTGGAAACTGCCCTGCAGGAAACAGGCGCGCGAACACTCATTGCCCCGCTCAGCTGGTGGTGCGCGCTTACGCAGGCGGAATTGGACCAGAATCCTGCCAACCTGGCGTTTACCGGCGCCTGGCTGCGAGAGAATCTGTCTGTGCTCAAGGATTTCGCCCCCCACGCAGTTATCACGAACACTTTGGTAACGCCCTGGGGGGCTGTGTGCGCTTTCCTTTTTGACAGGCCGCACATCTGGCTGGTGAACGAATTCGGCTCTCTCGACCATGGACTGCTGTTTCAGCTTGGGCTGGAAAAAAGCCTGGAGTTCATCGCGCGCAGTTCGGAGCGGGTGCTGACCCGCTCCAAAGCCATCCAGCAAACGCTTTTTCCGGGGTTGGCAGCGCCAAAAGTGGAAACTGTATACCGTTATATCCCCCCGCCCAAAGCAGAAGACCTGATTCCCGCTGAGGGCGCGCCTGGTTTCGAAAATCCGCAGGCATTCAAGCTCTTATTAAGCGGGACAATCTCGGAAGGCAAGGGTCAGGAAGACGCGGTGCGCGCGCTGCGGCTGCTTCTGGACCGAGGCTGCGGCCCGCTGGAACTGCTGATGCCAGGCGGCGCGCACCCGGAGTATCTGGCCCGGCTGCAAACGCTTATCAAAGAACTTGGGCTGGAATCGTCCGCGAAAATCCTTTCATTCCAGAACAAGATTCACGCGCTCGCGTATCAGGCGGATGCCGTGTTGGTCTGTTCCCGCATGGAAGGACATGGGCGGGCGTGCCTGGAAGCGATGCAGTTGAAAAAACCGGTGATTGGAACGGCCGCCGGCGGCAACCTGGAAATGATTCATGATGGCGAGACGGGTCTGCTCTATCCGCCCGGAGATATTGGCGCGCTGGCAGCCCAGATTGAGCGCCTGATGAAAGACCCGGGCTTGCGGGCGCGCCTGGCCGAAGCCGGCTTTGCTCACGTCAGCCGGGAATTTAGCGAGGAAAAATTCGGCGGGCGCGTTCATGCTATCCTTCGCAGCCTCTCCAGGCGCGAAGTAACCTGGACCGAGGACCTGGAACACACTCTGACAGCCCTGACCGGCCGGGAGTTTACCGATTACGTCTGCCGGACCATCGCGGTCAATAAAGCCCTGAAGACGCCGCCGCAAATCCGCTGAGGCGTTTTCCGGCGCCGGACGGCTATAATAAAGATATCCGCAAATTAATTCCGACAGGAGCCAGCATGGCAGTGACGCGCGTCGCCTTTTTTACCTACAGTCCCGTGGAATCCGCGCTGGAGTTGTACCGCTTTATCTCCCCGCTCAAAGCGGCAGGAATCGAGCTCGTTCAGGGAGTGGTGGATGGAGAGGTTAGGCCTGAACGCATCGCCGCGGTGGATTTGGTATGCTTTCAGCGCGATTTTTCCCGCCACTTCAAAGCTTACCAGGACCTCCTGACCGAAGCGCACGCGTGTGGGGTTCCGGTGGTTTTAGACCTGGATGATAACTTGCTGATGCTGCCCCCGGACCATCCGGACAGGCTGGCGGGGGATTTTGCCGACAGCCTGCCAGCCCTGCTGCACGCCCTGCTCAGCGCGGACGCGCTGACCGTCACCACGCCTGTACTGAAACAGGCGCTTGGCGCGTTCAACCCGAATATCGTGGTGCTGCCCAATTACCTGGACGCGGACCTGTGGCAGTTTCAGCAGCCTGTCAAACGCGAAGAAGGCGCGTCTGTGAATATTCTTTTCATGGGCACCCCCACGCATTACCCGGACCTGAACGGAATTGCCGAGGCGCTGCGCGGTACGGCAAAACGCTACGGCAGCGGGGTGCGTTTTACTTTTTTTGGCGCTCAGCCGCCCGAAGGATTGGCGGATTTAGCGCAGGTGGATTACCGCCCGGTGCGCAGCTATGATTACCGCCGGTTCCAGCAGGAATACTGCCAGATGGAAGCGGATATCGCGCTTGCCCCACTGGCGGACAATCCATTTAACCGCTGCAAGAGCGGGATTAAATTTTTCGAGTATTCTGCGCGGGGTTTGGCGGGGGTGTATGCCGCGCTGCCTCCCTATGCCGCCGCGGTGCGCGACGGCGAAAACGGGTTTTTGGCCGCGGACCAGCGCGAATGGGAGCGCAAGCTTGGTACTTTGATTGAAAATCCTGACCTATGCCTGAAAATGGCCGGCCGCGCCCAGGAAGACATTCGCCAAAACTGGCTGATACAGAATCACGGGCAGGAATGGCGGCAGGCCTATGATGAAATTGCCGGCCGGGGAGTAACAAGGGCTGCAAACGATGCCCCTATCAAGCAGGCCCTTGCCGCGGCTGCGCAGCAGCTGGACGAGCTGCGCGCCCTGACTAAAAGCCGCTATGCCAAAATGGGCGAGGACCTGGCCCTTCAGCACGCCGAAATCCTGCAGCGCGGGGAACAGCTTGAAACCCTGCGAAATGAGGTGCAGGGGAGAGACGTCCAGATAGAAGCTTTGCGTAATGAGATTCTGTTCAAAGACGGCCAGATTGGAGCTTTGCGGGACGAAGTGGTGGGATATGCCAACAGCAGAAGCTGGAAACTTACCCGCCCGCTGCGCGCTCTGAATCGTTTTTTTTCGCGCCTGGGTAGGAGGTGACGCAGGCTCTTCCTCAGGCTACCAGGTCCCGCCCGCAGTAGTAATCATCCAGAATGATGCTGGAAAGCAGCGCGATTTCTGCCTTGGACTGGTTGGTCAGGAAAGCGTCCATCAGAGATGCAGCCACCGTGGTGGACGGACGAAAATCGGGCAGCAGGTTCTGACGAATTTCCCGCAGGTCAGCTGTGTAGTGCAGCGCGCCGGCCAGGATTTGTTCCCGGATTTCTGACGGCGCTAATTCTTCGGCAAGCAAGGGGCGATAATGCCCGACCGCCTTACCGGCGACGATCTCATAGTATTCTATTTGTGGGTCGCTGCAGCTGAGCAGCTTTTCCAATTCAAAACTGCGCAAGAACAGCAGAGGCGCACTGACATTTGGATCAATCTGGTCTCCAAAACAACCGCGCAGTATTACGTCGTAGCGCTTGCTGACCGCGTTCGCGCGGTTTTCGGTCAGCATGTAATACCCGTGCACTGGTTTTAAAAGGATTTTGTTCAGATGCCCCTGCACAGTTCCGCCGTAACCGATATCCACCACCGCGGGCTTGCTCTCCTCTGCCAGGCCGGCGTTTTGAAGGTACAAGCGCATGGCTTCCCGTTCTGTTTGTGCCTGATGCATGATATCTGGCTCCAGGCTCCGCAGAGCGTCACCCAGCTTGCCGATATTTTTGTTTTGGATTTCGATCAGCGTATCCGCGGAAAATCCGGTTTCATGCTGCAAAGCCTGCCATTTTTCCTGGCTGGGGCTGATGCCGTAGCGCGTCTGTAGCAGTTTGCCAAAGGTGTTCGGGAAGTAAGTGGTGCGGGCAATATCCAATATTTCTTCAAATGAGGAAAGGGCAGCCATGCTGCTGCTGCGGCGGGAAAGCACCAAATAATGGGAGCGCGGCGCGCCGGGCAGGCCTTCCACCCAGGCATCATAGACCGCCTTCATCATCTTGCCTTCGCGGGAGAGAAAATACAAGCTGTCAATCCCATCGGCGCGGGCCTGCTCGCACAGCCACTGCGAGAAGCTCACCAGCAGCGGCCCCACCAGGCTGTAGCCCCAATTCTCCGGGCTCACCTGGAATAAGCTGACCGGGTCATACCCTGGGTAGCATATTTCAGAATAATTATGCAGGATGACCTGCCCCAGGCTGAGCGCCTCGTCCAGGTCGGCCTGCTTTTCGATCTCATCCACAAGCTTAGACAGGCGGGGGTTTCCGCGCGCCATTTCCACCGGCCGCAGCACTGGCACCCCCCGCGTTCCTTGCTCCCAGGGGATTTGAATATCTGACCGCTCATTATCGCCAAGCATCACCAGGTCTTCTGGCTGGATGTGATAACTCTGACGCACCAGTTCATAAAGCTGACCGCTGTCTTTGCGCACGCCTTCCGCGTTGGAAACAAAGAGTCTGTCCCAGCCTTCCACGCCCGCCTTTGCCAGCATACGTTCCACAGTTGTTTTGGGCAGAGAGGTATCTGTTATCAGGGCTACAGGCTTGCCTGAGGCCAATGCCGAACGGAACAACCGGACGCCCTCTGCGCGCGGCTGGACGCTCGCGCTTTCCACGGCTTCCTCAAGCTCGCGCAGGCCGGCCAGTTCCTCAGCTTCAAGATGGGTCAGTTCCCCCAGGCGCGCGTAAATCTCTTCCAGGCCGACGTCGGCGCCTTTCCGCGCGCGGGCCTGAGCTTCAGCTTCGGCGCGATATCTGAGGAATAGCTCTGCGGCCCTGGAAGAACTGCGCCGCGCCACTATTTTCTTGGTGAATTCCGGGTCGAGCAGCGGTTTGGAGAGCAGCGTATCAAAGACATCGAAACCAATCAGTTTTTCGCGGCCGTCTATCAGCAAGGATGCTACGTCCTCAAAGCGGCGCGGGATGACCTGATCCAGGCGCCATGAGGACCAGCTTGGATGTTTTTTGTCCTTCAGGACGGCCAGCTGAAAGCCCTGGTCCACAACACACACGCCCAGCATCCGTTCCAGCGTGTGCGCCAGCGTGCCGTCTGTCTGACCGCTTTCCGGCGGGAAATCCTCCAGAGTGACCCCAGCGTTGAAGAGAGGGGCAAGCGCTTCGGCGCGCGCCCAGAACATGGAGCCCGCCGGGAAGTCAAAATACCCGCGCGGGAGAGCCTTCAGACCCAAGGCGCCGGCCCAGCGTTCAGCCAGTGCGCGGTTTGCCAGCCAGGTATGCGCCTGGTAAAGCACCAAATGATAGGTTTGCGGATACACCATGCCATAAGGGACTTCGTCGGTAAGCAGGTTGAAGATTTGCTGAATCCTATCACTGCTTCCCAGCAATTCACGCAGCAGGTACTCCCGCCAACCCTCTGTTGCGCCTTCGTTATAAAGCGATTTTTTGGTGTGAAAGTGCGCGACGATATCATATTCCCGCAGCTGCGGACCAAACGCGACCACAAAGGGGCAGAGGTCGCGCCCGCGATTGGGCACAACTTTGATTGTCAACTTGCGCAGATTAGTCCGGCCTGCAAAAGTTTCACGGCAGGCCAGCGCCGCGGCTTCGTTGATGACCGAGATGAACAGGTCGTATTTAAACGGCATGTTGTTCAGATAAGACGCGAATTCCGGAATCAAATCCTCATAGAAGATGTGAACATGGACCGCGATTTTTCCGGAAAAGTCTGTCAGGCGCGGAACAGCGTCCATATCCACCATACTGCCTGGAACAAAACCAACAGCATCCGGGCTTTGCGTGAGCGCGGCGCGCGAACGCTGGAGAAGCTCAGGGAAGCGGGACATCAGGAATCCGCGCAGTCTGGCGCGTTGGGCTGGAGTCAGCGGCAGACGGAAGTACAAGCGGCGCAGTGTTTTTACCAAAGTGCGCGAGGATGGATGGGAGCTTGCCTGCCGGCGGATGGGCAGCGCGGATTCTTTGGGCGGGCGCCCTTCTTTTTTACCGTAGCGCACATA
>JAAYUC010000039.1 GCA_012517865.1 Chloroflexota bacterium
ATAGGGTCCGCGTCGCCGTGAAAAATAACAGCTGGCACTGCCCGGGATGCCCGGCAGTTCTCCAACGGGGTGACGTAAGCACCGGCAACCGAGCCAAAAGCCGCGGCGCGTTCCGGAAAGGCGCAGGCGAAAGCGACTGACATACCCCCGCCGTTGGAGAGGCCGTTGATGTAGATTCTTGTCGGGTCAATGGGATACGTGCTTTCCAGATCGTCAATCAGGTCGGAAAGAAAACGAATATCCTTGTTGTCAGCGGCAGGGCTGGCAGCGTCCCAGCGCTTGGGGAAGCCAGTGCCGGACGGGTAGACAACCAGAAAGCCGTAGGCATCCGCCAGGGCGTTCCATTGGCTGACGTTAGCCTGGTTGGCAGGCCACTGCGCGAATCCATGCAGAGTGATTACCAGGGGGATTGGCTTTGTGAGGTCAGCGTTTTTGGGTATATGCAGCAAATATCGGCGCTTCTCACCGGAGCTGGTCAGAGTGCCGTAAGTGCGGTCGGCCGCGCCCAGCACCAAAAAGAGGTCAATCGGCAGCAAAATCAAGCCTGCGATGAGAAATAGGAGGAGCCGCGGCGCGCGTTTTTTCATTAGCAGTGGCTGTTGAGCCTAAGAAGTCCTTTTGTAGTGTTTTTGAGGCATCACTGGTATAAGAGGAACACATGAATTATAACGGATGCAGGCAAAATCCGGATAATTTTCCGGCAGATTCGCAATATGCTGATATAATCAGCGAAACTCATCAAATTTGAATGCGAGGCCAAGGGAATCAACACAGGAATTGCCGAACAACGGGAAAGTTAAAAGCCTGGCGTCCATACTTTATATTGTCAGTTTTCCGTGTTTTTGTGTGTGCTCCATCCCTTGAACCACCGTTAGAAACCAGGCATTGTGCCTGAGCACCTGCTCCTTTATAAACGTTGATATTTGCTGCCGGCTGCGTTCTCCCGAATGTTGGACGGCTGCTTTTTGCTGTGATAAACAGTATTTTTGTGAAAAAACTGATTGGAGGTAAGCGTGCAGGAACAATATGATTACATCATCATAGGCGGGGGTGTGGTCGGATGCATGATCGCCCGCTGGCTTTCCCGGTACGAGGGGAAAGTACTGCTCATTGAAAAGGAAGCCGATGTGGGCATGGGCTGCTCGAGCGCCAATACGGCCATCGTCCATGCCGGGTACGACCCGCTTCCAGGCTCCCTGAAAGCCCGCATGAACGTGAAAGGCAACGCCATGTGGGACCAGCTGGCCGGCGAACTCAATTTCGCCTTTGAACGCCGCGGCGACTATGTGGTGGCAATCGGGGATGAGGAACTCCCGCTGGTGCACAAGCTGATGGACCAGGGCAAGAAGAACGGCGTGCCCGGTATGGTCATGATCAGCGGCGCGGAAATGCGTGCGCGCGAGAAGAACATCAATCCCGAAACAAGCGGCGCGCTGTGGGCTTCCACCGGCGGCATCTGCGACCCATTCCAGGTTACTGTTGCCGCGGGCGAGAATGCTGTGATGAACGGCGCGAAGGTTCTGCTGAATACCGCCTTCCAGGATTTCATTATGGAAGGCAAGCGCATAATCGGGGTGCGCACCAACCGCGGAGATTTCCTCGGGCGCTGGGTTATCAACTCAGCGGGCATTTACTCCGATGATGTGATGCACAAAGCTGGTGTGCGGCCGGAGTTCTTCATCAAACCGCGCAAAGGCGAGTACTACATCTTTGACCGCGCGGATGTTTCCATCGATAACGTGCTCTTCCCGGTGCCCTCTGCCAAGGGTAAAGGCATTCTGGTCACCACCACGCTGCACGAGAACACAATTGCAGGGCCGAACGCCACGATTATCGACGATAAGGAAGATACTTCCACCACCAAGGAAGGGTTGGCGGAAGTGGCAGAAGGCGCACTCAAGCTGGTGCCCTCGCTCAATCTGCGCTATTCCATCGCCAACTTTGTGGGTCTCCGCCCGATGGGAAACGGCCCCTGCAAGACGCCCGGCGTGGTTTACAACAACGACTATATCATCGAGATTCCTGAGGAAGTTCAGGGTCTGGTGAACTTAGGCGGCATCGAATCTCCCGGACTGACTTCCGCGCCCGCCATTGCTGAAGAAGTCGTGGACATGCTGCGCGACGCCGGCGAGAAGCTGGTGGTCAAGAAAGATTGGGACCCCATCCGACCGCCGCGGCCGCGCTTCCGCAATATGTCG
The DNA here is from genome assembly GCA_012517865.1 of Chloroflexota bacterium. GTDB lineage: Bacteria > Chloroflexota > Anaerolineae > Anaerolineales > Anaerolineaceae > Mesolinea. The sequence continues at coordinate 2,199 of JAAYUC010000039.1, forward strand.
CACAAAGACCGCCAGCTGCTGGTCGAAATGGACCCCCGCTTCGGTCAGGTCATTTGCCGCTGTGAGAACATCACCGAAGGCGAGATTATCGCCGAAATTCACGCGCCAATCCCCGCGCGCACGTATGACGCCATCAAACGGCGCACCTGGCTGGGCACCGGCCGCTGTCAGGGCGGTTTTGACATGACCCGCGTGGTGAACATCCTTTCCCGCGAACTCGGCATCTCTCCGCTGGAAGTGACCAAGCGCGGCACCGGTTCACAGTACTTATTCCGAGAGACAAAACGGGTGGAGGGCTGAGATGTTATCAAAACAAATCTATGATGTTGTGGTAGTTGGCAGCGGTCCGGGCGGCGTCGCGGCGGCCATAGAAGCCAAGAAGGCCGGCGCGGATGATGTGTTAATCATCGAACGCGATACCGAGCTGGGCGGCATTCTGCTGCAGTGTATCCATAACGGGTTTGGTCTGGAACTGCTGAAAGAAGACCTGCCGGGGCCGGGATACGCCGAGCACTTCATTAAGGAAATGCTGAGCCTGCACGTGGAAGTGCTTTTAAACACCATGGTGATGGACATCACACCCCAGCGCCACCTGTTCCTCTCCAGCAAAGAACACGGTTATGTTGAAATTGAAGCCCGCGCGATTGTGCTGGCGATGGGCTGCCGCGAGCGCACCCGCGCCCAAATCCGCATTCCGGGCATGCGCCCCAACGGCATCTTTACTGCCGGCACCGCCCAGCGCTGGGTGAACGTGGAAGGATACATGCCGGGCAAAGAGATTGTCATCCTTGGCTCGGGTGATATCGGCATGATTATGGCACGCCGCCTGACTTTTGAAGGCGCGCATGTGGAACGCGTGCTGGAAATCCAGTCTTACCTCTCCGGGCTCAGCCGCAACCTGGTGCAGTGCCTGCAGGACTATAACATCCCCCTGCAGCTCAACCATACCATCAAGCGCATCATGGGCAAGAATCGCGTGGAGGCAATTGAGGCAGTGCAGGTGGACGAAAAATGGAACTTCGTGCCCGGCACGGAAGAAATTATCCCCTGCGATACCCTGCTGCTCTCGGTAGGTCTCATCCCGGAAAACGAACTTTCCCGTAAGGCCGGCGTAAAGCTCGACCCGATTACCAGCGGGCCGTATGTGGATGAGACATTCCAGACCAATGTGCCTGGCATTTTTGCCGCGGGCAACGTGGTGCACGTCTACGACCTGGTGGACTGGGTTTCTGAAGCTGGTTTTTCGGCCGGAAAGAACGCGGCGAAGTACGCCATAGCGCTGCGCAACGCTGAAGCCCGCTACACGCCGCTGGTGGCCGGCAAGAACGTGCGCTACGTCGTGCCGCACAAACTGGATAAGAGCACTCTGGAAAAAGAAGACGTCCGACTACAAATGCGCGTTACCCGCCCGATTGAACAGCCGGTGTGGGTGGAAGTGCACGACGGCGAGAACCTGATTACCCGCAAAGCGGAGCGCTACGTCCGCCCGGGTGAAATGGTGACCGTCGTCCTAAAGACCAAGAATTATGCGGACGTTGCCAAATCCAGCAAGTTAACGATTGATATCAACCCGCGTTAGGAGGAAAAATGGCTGAAGAAGTTAATTTCATTTGCACCGCCTGTCCGCAGGGCTGCAGTCTGACCGTACTGATGGAAAACGGGGAAGTGCTGGGAGTGACCGGCAATTCCTGTAAGAAAGGGCTGGATTACGCCCATGCCGAAACCTCCGACCCCCGCCGCATGGTGGCGACCACGGTGAAGATTCGCAACGGTTTCCATCCGCTGCTGCCGGTTTACACTGAACGACCCGTGCCAAAACCATTGATTCCGCAGGTTTTGGCAGAGATTCGCAAAGTGGAGGTTGAAGCGCCAGTCGCAATGAAGTCAGTCGTGTTGGAAAACGTGCTGGGCACCGGCATTAATGTGCTTGCCAGCCGCAGTATGCCCGCCAAGGGATAATGTGTTTTAGAAAGGAAGGAGCGGAGCCGCGCGCGGCTCCGCTTTTTTTGTTTGGGGGCGGATGAGGGCGAGAGGGGGATGCCTGTCAGTCAGAGCCTTGTTGTCCTGAGAGCAGCGTCTTTTGATATTTTCATCCTGATATCCTTTCAGGTGCGAATCGTAGCGAAGGACCTGCTTGTTTTGTTTGTCATCGCGAGCGTAGCGAAGCGATCTCCCTGTTGGCAAAGGAGGAGATTGCTTCAGTCGCTGGCGCTTCTTCGCCATAACGGGCAGACTGCCGCGGTCGCTGGCGCTCCTTCGCAATGACGGTTGGTTCGTCATCGCGAGCGTAGCGAAGCGATCTCCCTGTTGGCAAAGGAGGAGATTGCTTCAGTCGCTGGCGCTCCTTCGCCATAACGGGCAGACTGCCGCGGTCGCTGGCGCTCCTTCGCAATGACGGTTGGTTCGTCATCCCGAGCGCAGCGAAGCGATCTCCCTGTTGGCAAAGGAGGAGATTGCTTCAGTCGCTGGCGCTTCTTCGCAATAACGGGCAGACTGCCGCGGTCGCTGGCGCTCCTTCGCAATGACGGTTGGTTCGTCATCCCGAGCGCAGCGAAACGATCTCCCTGTTGGCAAAGGAGGAGATTGCTTCAGTCGCTGTGCTCCCTCGCAGTGACAAATTGTGTCATCGCGAGCGCAGCGAAGCGATCTCCCTGTTGTCAAAGGAGGAGATTGATTCAGTCGCTGGCGCGCCATCGCAATGACGGCTCGGGCTTTTTCTGCTCTTTCTTTGCTCCAGAACAATTCAAAAAGCGCGTTCTTGCTAGAACGCGCTTTCTCTGTCAATACAAATCTAAGGAGCGCCTGGCTTAATATCCGCTTTCCCCGCTGGGCGACGCAGCACTCTCCCCTGCAGCTTCCTGCACAATCTTAATCCCAGCGCTGGTGCCGATGCGGGTGGCGCCCGCGGCAATCATCTTCATCGCGTCCGCGTAACTGCGTACCCCGCCGGAAGCCTTGACGCCCATATCCGGCCCGACCACCGCGCGCATCAGGGCGATATCCTCAGCGGTCGCGCCGCCGCCCTGGAAGCCCGTGGAGGTCTTGACAAAGTCCGCGCCGGCTTGCCTGGCCAGCAGGCAGGCGGTCACTTTTTCGTCCTGGTTCAGCATGCTGGTTTCCAGGATGACCTTAACCAGCACGTCGTGCCTGTGCGCCAGGCGCACCACTTCGCGGATGTCCTCAGCCACAGCGGCATAATCGCGGGATTTCAGTTTGCCGTATGCCAGCACCATATCCACCTCGCGCGCGCCGTCGGCGATGGCCTGGCGGGTCTCCGCCACTTTCGCTGCCGTGGAAGCTGTGCCCCACGGGAAGCCGATGGTCGCGCCGACCTTGACGCCGGTGCCCTGCAGCGCTTTGGCTGCCGCTGCCACCCAACAGGAGTTCACGCACACTGCCCCGAAGTGGTACTGCGCGGCTTCCGCGCACAGCGCGGCAATCTGTTCGGCGGTGGATTCGGGTTTGAGCAGGGTGTGGTCAATCAGCGCGGCGATGCCCGGAGCGGATGAGACCGCGGACGAGTCTTTCTCCACGCCGACCTCTTTCAGGTGTCCGCGTTTATCAAAACGCGTCCGGACCTTGAAACCCTGAAAGTCTGCGCTTTTTTCATAGGATTGATAGCGGGATTTTTTAGACATGATTTACCTCATTTTGCTAATTAATATTTCTTTCGGTCAGCTGCCCGCAAAGCTCTCAGCCTGGCGGGGTTGCGTTCTAAGTCTGCCTCTTTGCCTGTCAGCGCGTACGCGTTCAGGTCAAGCAGGTCCGTTACTTCGTATGCGCGGGCCATATCCCTGGCAATTACAAACAAACCATGCCCTGGAAGCAAACAGGCAGCTGCGCCGTTTGTATCCAGGTCTTCGGCCGCGCGAAGGGTTTCCAGAATCGCGTCCGCGAGAGCCTGCGTGCCTTCCGGAGCGGGAAGGCAGTAGGGAACCTCTCGAAAAGCGGCCAGGTCATCCAAAACCAGCGGCAGCGGCAGCGCCTCCGCATAAAACGCTCTCAGATTTTCTGGATGCGAGTGCATTACCGCCGAGATTCGCGGGTAAAAGGCCTGCTGCAGCGCCAGGTGAGCCGCGATTTCTCGCGAGACTGCTCCGGTGCCTGCTAGAATTCGCCCGTTTAAATCGGTCATCAATTTCTGCGAGGCTGTCAAGTTCCAATGCCGCTCGGCAGCCGCCCCGCGCGGGGTGATAAAAACGCGGTCTTCCAGGCGGATGCTCAGGTTGCCGCCCGCGGAATCCGTCAGCCCGTTCTGATACAACCGGCGTCCGTAATCAACAATTATCTGACGGGCAGTCTCAGCATCCACAGCTTGCTCCGCGGTGATTATAGCCCGTTTTGGGCAGGCTCTTCCAACGGCGTTTCCGAAGCTTTCACAATCGCTTCCAACTCTTCGATGACCTTATCCAGGCCAAATCCGGTCAGGAAAGGGACGCCGCTGAGCCGGGGGATGCCGTAATCCTCATTATCGTGCGGCGCGATTTGCACAATCACATCCGCGCCGGCTGCCGCCTGCCGCAGCTCGCGGAACTCTACCACCTTTACTTCCACCGGCCATTTACGTTCAGAGGCAATTTTTCGAATTTTCATCGCGGTTGTCCCGGCGGTTACGACGCCTGTTCCACAGGACACTAAAATTACTTTAGAGGGCATGCTTCACCTCCTCTTGAGATGCTTGAATCATATCAAAAGATAGGCTTTAGCGGGGGACCGCGTTCAAAGCCGCGCGCAAGAATCCCAGAAAACTTGCCCGGTCGGGGGATTGGAGCAGCCGCGGCAGAAAACCGGGAGTCTGGCAGACTGTCATCAGGCGGTAAAGCCATTGGATTTGGTCGTCCGGATGCAGGACGGCTGGCATGAAGATAAGGCGCACAGGCAGGCGTTGCATTTCGGTCCCCATGGCGATAAATTCCACCGGTTCGGCCAGAACAGCCGCCGCCAGGGCAGGTTGTAGAACAAAGCGGGTTTCGGTGTGCGGCAGAGCCAGCGCTGCTTCGGGCATTTGCAGGCCGGTTGGGAAAGCTTTTTCCCTTGCCAGGACTGCCGCAGGAAAATCCGGAGAAACAACGCCAAGCGCGGCCATGCGCTGCGCCAGGAACGACAGGGCTTCTTCCCTGTCTCGGGCCTGCAGGTTGATGAAGACCAGCTCCAGGTGCAGCATGTCGGATTCTTGGGTTGGAAGCGGAATGGAAAGCGCCATGATAAAACCTGTCCCGGGTGAGTTCGCTGATTATGAATAGCAGGCAAAGCGGAGTTAAGAATAATCCGGCTGAGTGCCAGTGTCAAATGCGAGGGCGGTCGTTGGGGATGAACAGCGCAGCCCCTGGCAAAAAGGCGCCCTGTTGCGGCGCTATTTAAGCACGTCCAGGAAAGAGATGCCGTCCAGCCTGATGTGTCTGATGATTGTGCCGCGCAGGCGGACGCGGTCGGAACGCAGAAAAGTAGTGTCCACCGCGATGGGGGTGTTTTCCTTATTAAAACTATATGTCGTGGATTTAAGCAGCGGCAGTCTGGTGGAAATCTGCAGGAGCCTGGCTTCCGTTTTCCCCGCGTAAGCAACCTCCAGATAATGGTCCGCGTGGTCAAAGCGGTTAACGCCCTGGATGTTATTGAGATAGCGCGTCGGCCAGAGCAAATCTTCATCCACCAGCTGGGTAAAGGTCAGCTCAGGCAGAAGGCTTTCGGTCAGGATGACAGGTTCTTCGCTGTGGCAGTACAGACGCTGGATTCGCATGACCGGGTCGTTTTCATTGATGCTCAGCACAGCCACGACTTCAGCCCTGGCAGGGATAATTTCTTTGGTTAAGATTCTGATACTGGAATTTGCGTTTTCATTTTCATCATGCCAAAGGAATTCGGGCAGAAAAACGCTGGCAGCCAGCACAGTTTTATTTTCAGAGACGAAGGACCCCTTTCCTTTGCGTTTGCGGATTAAACCAAGCTGTTCCAGTTCATGGAGCGATTGACGGATGACAGTGCGGCTGACATTGAGTTCGCGGCAGAGCTCGGTCTCGCTGGGCAGTTTTTCCCCCGGTTTCATTTCACCGCGCTCAATGCGGAGTTGTAATAAATCCTTGACCTGAAGGTAGTAGGATTTCTTGCTGTTTAGGTCAATGCTTCCAAATTCCCCCACATTCTCTCGCTTTCATTGGGTTTCAATAAAGACTCGATTATGTTTTCTAAATATATTATATCAAAAAATAGCCCATTGGTATAACAATTCCTGAAATTTTCAAGCCTCAATTTTCATCGGATGAAACTCCGGGACGTAGCTTTTTGTAAAGATTCTCTGGCAGACCCGGGCTTTGCTCCGTCGGAAGGGACCAGCCCCGCCCGGTGCAAAAGAAGGTAGAATCGTGGTAAGTTCAAAGAGAGGTTATCATGCTCGCGAAGGCTGCTGCTCACCCAAACATTGCTTTCATTAAATATTGGGGTAACAGGGATGCGGTTCTGCGCCTGCCCCTGACCGGCTCGATTTCGATGGCTCTGGACGGACTGGAAACCCGCACCAGCGCTCATTTCAATCCAGATTATCCCGCCGACAGCTTCCGCCTGAACGGGGAAGAACAGGGCGGAGAGAGCCTGCAGCGGGTTTCTAATTTCCTTGACCGCGTGCGCGAACTTTCCGGAACGCCGTTTTACGCGCGGGTGGAAAGTGAAAACAACTTCCCCACTGGCGCGGGCATTGCTTCGTCCGCTTCGGCATTTGCTGCCCTGGCACTGGCAGCCAGCGCCGCCGCAGGCTTGCACCTGGATGAACGCGCACTTTCAGCCCTGGCGCGGCGCGGCTCCGGCTCCGCCTGCCGGTCTGTGCCCGGGGGGTTCGCAGAGTGGCTCCCCGGCAGCAGCGACGCGGACAGTTATGCCGTGCAGTTCGCGCCGCCGGATTATTGGAACCTGATTGATTTAATTGTGATACTGCACGCGGGGAGAAAATCGATTGGGTCAACGGAAGGACACGCGCTGGCCGGCACCTCGCCGCTGAACGGACTGCGCGTAGCCGGCGCCCCGGACCGGTTGATAGAGTGCCGGCAGGCGCTGCTTGGCAGAGATTTTGAACGCCTGGCAAGGGTTGTGGAAGCGGACTCGCATTGGATGCACGCGGTGATGCGCACCAGCATGCCGCCGCTTTTTTACTGGACGCCGGATACAGAAACTGTGCTCTGGCATGTGCTGGCATGGCGCAAGCAGGGACATAGCCTGTGCGCTACCGTGGATGCCGGTCCTAACGTGCATGTCATCGCCTTGGACAGTGAGAAGGATTGGGCTGAGGAACAACTGCGCGGGCTGCCAGGGGTGGAACAGATTTTGTGCGCGCGGCCGGGAGGGGGCGCCAGGCTGCTTGAGAGCAGTTAAGGCAGGTAAGCCAGTTGGTCTCAGGGGCAATCAACGCTGCTGAAGCGGGATGCCAAAATAAACCAACCGTCATACTTAGAGCATGTAAAGGAGTCTTTCAGCCTGAGATTTGCGGAATTCATCTGTCTGGAGGCAATAGGGCAGCCCGAAAGTCCCACGCCCGGCCGTCCGACCTTATGGGCAGGGCCAGCCGCTGTCTATGCCGGTTTCCGTGAAATCCTGCCTGCCGTCCCGGCAGTGATTGCCGATGAAGCGAAACGCGCCCGGGTAATGCGCCCGGATGACATGCTCGTACCACGAGATTTCCCCGTCCTGCTCGCCAGCGTGCACGCATCTGCCCGCGGATTGGGTGTTGTTGCAGTCTATCCAATCGGGGTCCCATTCGCACAGGTCAATCGAGGGGAACCAGGTGAGCCCGGTCATCTTAGAGCCACAAGCCGGCAGCGAGCCGCGCTGCCAGGCGGACCAATCCGGGTTTTTGCCTTCCAGCGCGTCGGGCACCTGGTTGATATTGTAAAGCGCCCAGTCCAGGTTGTGATACCACTCGTGAATGAGCGGCTCGTAGACTGTTTCGCCGCCAATGGTGATGCTGTTGCAGGCGGGGCCGTACTGGATATTGGCGTATCCCGCGCCGTGGATGCTCATCTCTCCGTAGGAGCCGCCGCAGGCAAAGGCAAGATTGAGATTTTGTTCGCGGTCAAACACGCCGTTGACGGTGTAGACAAAATCCGTGTCCACTCCAACGTAAGGGTTTAGCAGCTCATCGTCAACTTCAAAAGGCCCAAAGACAAAATCCGGCGCGACGAACCCGGTATAGTCTACTGGCAGCTCGGTGAAGGACATCTGCAGTTCCAGGTCGCCTTCGCTCCACTCATAGACTTTCTCTGCCACCAGGCGCATGTCATCCTCGATTGCCTGGACTTCCTCAGGCGTCAGCGTGATTTCCAGGCAAACGCGGTGTGCGTAGCCGGCGTATTCCGGGTCGTCAATCCGCTCGGGGGGGATGCCAGTCATGGGCGCGGGCGGGTCAAAGTCCTCCCAGGCGCATTGGCAGTCGCCGCATTTCTCGCCGAAGCAGACACTGCCGCTGGCAAAATCGTTGCCGGCCAGGCAGGTGCGCACCGGGTTCAGAATGAAAACCTGGAATTTGGCTTTGGAGGGATAATGGGCGAGCGAATTATCATTCGCGGTTGTGGTGCCTGTGGCCGTTGGTGTGGCCGCGGCGGTGGGCAGGGCGGTTGGCGCTGGCGTTGGGGTGTGTCCCGGAAAATTGCAGGAAGCCAAGAAAATCAGGAGACTAAAGAACAGAAAATACTTTGGCGGCTTCATATTGGTTTATTAGGAAGATTGTGTACTTAGAGGAATACAAGAACATATTAATTATATCAAACAGAGTAAAAAGTATTCGTGGAATCTTGAGACCCTTCCCTGGACAGAGCTGCCCGGGACTTCATATTTGGAACTCTTTCTCAGTCAGTAAACTTCCTCTGGCAGGCTTTTTAAACCTCTTCAGTATTTTGGCCGGAAAGATGATAGCAAGGCAGAGTTCCCCCCAACAATGGGATGCGATGCATCCAGCCGCGTTTCGAGGGGCGGACGCCCTGTTAGACTTTGAGGAAAAGCGATTAAATTTGTGGTATGATGAAAAACAGTGACAAATGGCGATGAGGCTCGCTAAAAAATGTCAAAAGACTGATAGCCTCTACTGGAACAATGCTTCAGTAGAGGTTTTTTAATCTAAAAAACTTACCGAAGCAGGATTCACTCGCTGAGAATTGGACTCGTTCCAACGTCAAGAGGAAAGATGGTTTCAACAAATATTCTTTTTCCACAGCCGGCACTTGAAGCGGCATTAAACCTGGAAGCGCCCGATTTCTTTGGCGATTTAAATCTTGAACAGGTGGTGGACTCTATTTTGGAGAAGAAAAAGGACTACGACTTGCGGGCTTTTTTCTATACCCCTTTGCGCGCTCCCGAGGACATCGCTTTCCGGCAGGCTGTTTTTCAGGACCTTGAAGATGCCGGCTTTGCGCAGTCCATCAAGACATTCGCGGAGGAAATGGTCCAGATCCGCAGGTTTGTGGGAGTTTCTGAGAAAGAGTACTACTTTTACCACAGGCAAGGATGGCACCTGGAGGCCGCGCTGCTTTATTGCAGCGCTGTCAGCAAGCTTTGCGCAGTGATGAACAGCACGGCGATTGCCTCGCAGGCCTTGCTCGCGTTTCGTGATTACCTGAATGCGTATACTTCCTCGCCGGTTTTCCTTGCCATGCAAAGCGACGCGCGCAGCTGCAAAGAAAAGCTTAGCGCAATTAAGTACTGCATCACTATTCAGGCCAATGTGGTTAGAGTGCGCCAATACGAATTCGAGAGAAACTACAGCGAAGAGGTCGTCGCAACCTTCGAAAAATTTAAACAGGGAGGCGGCGGCCGGTATCACATTGATACTCCCGTTTTATCGGGAATGGACCATGTAAAAGCGCAAATCCTGAATAATGTCGCGAAACTATTCCCGGAGGCTTTTAATGAACTGGGAGCGTTTTGCGCGAAATATCCGACCGTTGTTAATGAAGACATACAAAACTTCGACAGGCAAATTCAGTTTTATATCTCTTACCTGGATTTTGTGCATAAATTCGCGAGCAAAGGGCTGAGGTTCTCCTATCCACGCGTCTCAAAATCCAAAAACGTTAGCGCCAGGGATGCTTTCGATATTGCTCTTGCCAATAAAGCGTTGCTTGACAATCGGGCGATTGTTCCAAATGATTTTTATCTGGAAGGAAGCGAAAGAATTTTTATCATTTCAGGTCCAAACCAGGGCGGAAAGACCACATTCGCGCGTATGTTTGGGCAGCTTCATTACCTTGCCAGCCTTGGCTGTCCTGTTCCCGGCACCGAGACACACCTGTTTCTTCCGGACCAGATTTATACGCACTTTGAAAACGAAGAAGACATCCAGAATGCGCGCGGAAAGCTTCAGGATGACGTCACGCGCATCCATAGCATACTAGAGTCCGCGACTTCTGAAAGCATCTTAATCCTGAATGAAATTTTTACTTCCACCAGCTTGCAAGACGCTGTATTCCTGAGCAAGGAAATCATCGCGCGCATTGTGCGGCTTGACCTGCTCTGCGTCTGGGTTACCTTTATTGATGAATTATCGACCTATGGGCCGCAAACGATAAGCATGGTCAGCACGGTGGTTCCCGATAATCCCGACCAAAGGACTTTTAAGATTGTCCGAAAACCGGCGGACGGATTGTCTTACGCGATTTGTATCGCTGAGAAATACCGCCTGACCTATGACAAACTCAAGGAGCGGATGGCGCAATGAAGGTTTACTTGATGTACCCCAATCAGGATTTTGACCCTCAGGCGCCGCTCCCATTTAACGAAGCGGATCTATCCAATGACCTTGAATTGCCCACTTTGTTTCAGGTCATGGCTAAAGAGGATGAATATATCCGCAAAGTCATCAGCACCGCGCTATTGGTAGGGCTGGAAGATGTGGATACAATACTTTACCGGCAGGAAATAATGCAGGACTGCCTGAACAATCCGCAGGTGATACGAGACATTTATCAAATCCCGATTGAAGCGGCCGAAAACAGGCGAAAGAGCTGGCTGGGTATTTTTTCAAGGTCGCCTTCCGGCGCGATGCGCAGCGCAATCGATTTGATGACCATGTTCATGGCCCTCCTCAAACGATTGAAGAGCATTGCGGATGAGAACATCGATAAATTTACGTCCAGAGGATTCAAGCGATTCTTTGCGATGCTTCAGGAGGAGCTCAGCGAGGAATATTTTGCCCAGGTCGCTTACCACCTGAAGCAGCTCAAATTTCAGAATGGGGTGTTAATCAGCGTTCAATTAGGCCGGGCGAATGAGGGAACCGATTACACCTTGTGTCTGCCCAATGAGAGGAAAGGCACGCGTTTGACCAATCTATTCAATAAACGAAAGCCGGTTTATTCTTTCGCGATTGGGGACAGGGACGACGCGGGAGAGCGTATTCTGGCAGAGCTGAGAGATGTGGGCGTGAGCGCAGCTGCCAACGCGCTTTCTCAGGCTACCGAACATGTTGAAGACTTTTTGGAGGTTTTGCGCAGGGAAATCGCGTTTTATATCGGTGCGATTAATTTAAAGGAAAAACTTGACCTTCTGAACGCGCCAATCACTTTCCCGGTCCCTTTGAGAGCGGAGGAGCAAAAGCATAATTTTGCCGGATTGATTGACGTCTGCCTGGCTCTGGCCCAGAAAAAGCGGGTCATTGGCAATACATTAAACCTGGACGACAGCAAGCTCGTCATCATCACAGGCGCGAACCAGGGTGGAAAATCGACTTTCTTACGGAGCGTAGGGCTGGCCCAACTGATGATGCAGGCCGGCATGTTTGTAGGCGCGGAGAAGTTCAGCGCGAGCGTGTGCACAGGCGTGTTTACCCATTACCGCCGCAAGGAAGATATCTCCATGCGCAGTGGTAAATTGGATGAGGAATTAAGCCGCATGAGCGTCATCGTGGACCACGTTCAGCCCAACGCGCTGGTGCTGTTTAATGAATCATTTTCCGCGACCAACGAACGCGAGGGGTCCGAAATCGCCAGACAAATCACGAGCGCGTTGCTGGAGCAGAACATCAGGGTGTTTTTTGTGACGCACATGTACGAGTTTTCCCATTATTACTACGAACAGCATTTGGAGTATTCCACCTTCCTGCGGGCAGAAAGAAAATCAGGCGGAAGGCGCACGTTTAAGCTTTCTGTTGGCGAGCCACTCTCGACCAGCTTTGGTGAGGACGTCTACAACGCGATATTTCTTAACCAAGGAAACAAATGAGAGTCTTGTTTTGCGGTTTACGTAAACACAGGCGAATAGAAGTGAACGGTTTTGAGATCCCGGCCGTTTTTCTCAATGCATAACAGTTTTGTAACTGTCATTCGAAAGGATTCTCCCGGTAATATTCCTGATAGCGAGCTTAAACTCGGCGATATTGTACTGATTCATACTGGTGACTTCATTCCGGCAGATCTGAGGTTGGTTGAATCCCGTGCACTTGAGGTTGACGAATTCGATATTACCGGAGAACTACTCCCCGTATTAAAGCTTCTTTCATCAGATGATGTGTTTGTGTGGATGGGCAGCAGAGTTGTACGAGGTTCAGGTAAGGGCATTGTTGTCGCGTTGGGAGAAGAAACAGTCTACGGCAGCATACTTAAGCAGGTTATGTATAAAGATCCATCGACTACTCATCTGCCATTAAGCATAAACCATCCAGAGAACCTACTCCTCCTTCTTCCTGCTTTTGGGCTGTCCTTTTTCCAGACCGACCATAAGGTCGCTATTATCCTATTGTATTTGGTTTTCTTTCTGCTTTTTGCATTCTTCCATATGGATGGACTGCTAAAGTCACTGCTGTTGGAACAAGAACGAAGAATATTTGAAAAAAAGAAAATTTTGATTCGAAATGTCAATAGCATCCCTGTGCTTAAAAAAATAGATACGATTTGTTTTGATAAAACCGGGGTTATTACAACCCGACATGTAGAGCTATCTAAGATTTATTGGACATCCACTTTAACAGAAATCGATGCCAGAACTGTGGCAGGTGTAAGCGCGATTCCTGCATTAATCATAGAGGCGGCCGCGTTGACGACTGACATCTCCTTTTTTGAAAAAGCGGAATTCGCAGACCCAATCGATTTTGCGTTGGTGACCTTTGCTAAAAGGGCAGGCTTTAATATTAATGACATCTCCTGCAGATACGAGCGGATTCTTGATTTGCCATTTGATTCAGAAAAAAGGTACATGGCTTCTGGCTATGCAACGAAAGACCAACAAAGAATGTATTTTCTTAAAGGTGAGCCAAGTCTTGTTCTTCAGATGTGCCGGTACTATTATGAGAACGAGGAGGAGAAGAGAGAATTAGATTTCAATTTTCGGAACAGAATCAGGGAATTAAGCAGGTCTATAAGCCAGGCGGGAAATACCCCCATTGCGATGGCAGTTACTAAAGGGGATGTGGCTGTGAATACCAATAATTTTACATTTCTTTGTCTGGCGCAATTTGATAACTCATTGCAAGAAGGAGCAAAAGAGGTTGTTAAAGCCGCTATTTTAAAAGGAATACGGCCAATTCTGCTTACTGGCGATAACGCCGATGCAGCATTGAGAATCGCGCTTGAGAGCGGCATCTCTCAGAACAGCACTGTCTCATTGAGCGGAAAGGTCATCGAAAAAATGGACCTCAACGAAGTCAGCAGGCAGATAGAATATTGCTCGGTATTCTCCAGGTTGTTGCCAGCGCAAAAGTCCATGATTATCCGGCAGCTTCAAAAACGGGGCATCGGGTTTTGATGGTAGGCGATGGACCAAATGATGGTATCGCGCTAAATACTGCAGATATTGGCGTCTCGTTCACAAGAGACAGTTCACCAATTGCCAGGAAATATTCCTCCATATTGCTTAATCACTTACGCGCGCTACCTTTATTACTGGAACAACCCTCTATTTATTGGATTGGGCTGAAATGGGTACGTTGCCTAAAAAAAATAATTACAGTTTTGGCTTACGCTGTTGCTTTTTTTGTTACATTTTATAGATAGAATTCTGCTTGCTGCAATCGTCATGCGACAGTCGGCTGAAACCGGTTTTTCCAATCCTGGGATGTAATTCTTGGGGGGAAAATTCTCTACTGCCCCACCCAACTTGTGCTGCGCCGCGCAGAACCACACAGTGCCATGGCAATTGCCCGGCGGTTATTCTTCAAGGTGGCAGGTGTCGTTCACCGAAACCAGGGAAAATTCGCGCCCTTTGGCCTCTATCACATTGACAGCGCAGGGTTCCTGCTGTATCTGCCAAAAATGTTCAATCCCGACCCCCAGGCAGCCAAGCAGAATCAATCGATTCACGACCGTATGGCTGACCATCACGATTGTCTCCGTCGGATAAGCTTTTACAGCGAGCGCAACCGCGTTCATTGCCCTTCGCTGGACTTCAATCAGCGTTTCTCCATCGGGAATGACCGCGTCTTGAGGCTGCCTGTACCAGGTTTCCAGTTCCGACGGCCATCGCAGTCGGGTTTCTTCGGGGGTGAGGCCTTGCCAGGCGCCGTAGTGAATGTCTATCAGTTCAGCCACTGGCTGAACAGCGAGGTCCGTTTGCGCCGCAATTGCCCGCGCCGTCTGCATCGCGCGCAGCAAGGGGCTCGCAAAGACTGCTGCCGGTTTCCAGTGATTTCTGATTCGAATAGCGGTTTTTTCAGCCTGCCGCAAACCATTCGAATTTAACTCTAAGTCCACCCGGCCGCGGAAGCGCTCTACGCGATTCCATTCCGTCTGTCCATGCCGGACAAGGAGGATGATAGTCATTTTTTAGTTCATTAAGGTAAGCGGGGCTGTGTGAACCACACAGCCCCGTTAAAGGTCAGAATGCTTATCTCACAAAGGCTTTACGGCCGGCATAAATCGCGGCGTCGCCCAGTTCTTCTTCAATGCGCATCAACTGGTTGTATTTTTCCAGGCGTTCTCCGCGGCAAGGCGCGCCGGTCTTCAGGTGCCCGGTGCTCATAGCGACGGTAAAGTCCGCGATAAAGCTGTCTACCGTCTCGCCGGAGCGGTGGGAGACCATGGCTCCCCAATTGGCTTTCTTGGCCATATCAATGGTGGCGATTGTCTCTGTGAGGGTGCCAATTTGGTTAAGCTTAATCAGGACGGCGTTGGCCACGTTTTCAGCGATACCTCTGGCAACGCGTTCGACGTTGGTCACAAACAAATCATCACCTACCAGTTCAATCTTGTCGCCGATGGTCTGATTCAGCAGCTTCCATCCGTCCCAATCATCCTCAGCCAGGCCGTCTTCCAGGACCACGATTGGGTATTTCTTGACCCATTCAGCGTACATTGCGACCATTTCAGCCGAGCTTACTTTCCTGCCCTCGGTGCGCAGATTGTAATAACCATCCTCATAGAAACCGCTTGAGGCCGGGTCGAGCGCGATGGATATCTGTTCGCCGGGTTTGTAACCAGCCTTCTCAATGGCTTTCAGGATGACCTCAACCGCTTCAGCGTTGGTCTTGAGCGCGGGGGCAAAACCGCCTTCATCACCGACGCCAGTGGTATAGCCGCTGCTCTTGAGAACGCCTTTAAGGGCGTGATAAACCTCGCTGCCCCAACGCAGCGCTTCCCGGAAGTTGGGAGCGCCCACCGGCGCAATCATGAATTCCTGCAAATCCGTCCCCTGCCAGTTGGCATGCACGCCGCCGTTCAGGATGTTGAACATCGGGACGGGAAGGAGTTTAGCGGTCACGCCGCCCAGATAGCGGTACAAAGGCAGACCCACTTCATTGGCTGCCGCCCGCGCGACTGCCAGGCTTACGCCCAGAATCGCGTTCGCGCCCAATTTGCTTTTATTGGGTGTGCCGTCCAGTTCAAGCATCGCTTTGTCGATAGCTGTCTGGTCCAAAGCGTCCATCCCAAGAACGGCATTGGCGATTTCCTTGTTGACGTGGTCAACCGCTTTCAGAACGCCTTTGCCGTTATAACGGGATTTATCCTCGTCCCGCAGTTCCAGAGCTTCGTGGATGCCTGTTGACGCGCCGGAAGGGACCGCGGCTCTGCCGAAAGCGCCGCTTTCAAGCGTAACGTCAACTTCCACAGTAGGGTTGCCGCGGGAATCGAGTATTTCACGCGCGTGCACATTCTCAATTAAACTGTACATAGTATCTCCTTTTGGAAATGATTTGAATACCGCATGGAAACGAATAACATTTCAATTATAAATCGGGAATTTAAAAATGAAGCAATTTAATCCGCGAGTGAGGTTATTGCCTGACTAATTATCGCGTAACATCGCTTGTGCCAGGCTTGTGCTCTTCTCTCAAAAAGGCCCTGGCTGATGAGTCTTATCGCAATTAAACGGACAGGAGCTAACGCCAAATGCGGTCTGGAGTTCCGGCAAATTACCGGCCTGCCGGTCGGCTTTGGCGCGTTTGTGCCGTGTTCGAAGGCTGGCTTGTCTTTGCTCGCAGGTCAATCGTTAAATCGAAAAAGGGTTTTTCGCACGTTTGCTTTTTCAGTGATGCGCCGGCGCCTGCGCTGTCGGAGAACTGGCTTATCGAGCGCCTGTAAGTGGAAATCCGATTACCTGCAGCCGCTTGTGGTTTTCAGTCCAATTAAAATAAGAAACCGGGCAGGAATCTGTCCGGTTTCTGGTTGTGCGGCAAAGTTATTTCATGCCGGCGAACTGTTTATAGTACTCAATGATATCGTTCAGATTCTTGGGCAGCAGCGCGTAAAACTCGGCCGCATCCACCACTTCCTGGAGCGGAACGTGTTCGGTGATGGAATGCGCGTAAACCTCGTTCCCCGGACCGAAACCAATGGAGGGAATATTGGCCTTGCCTGCCCAATACGTCCCGTTGGTGGAAAAGTCCCATGTTCCCGCGGGGCGGGAGACGCCCCAAATATCTTTGATGGTGCGCTGCCCGGCCTGCACGAATGGATGCGACTCATCCAGGAACCAGGCCGGGAAGAATTTATCCAGCGGGAAGGTGAAGCCGGTGTAGGAGGGCGTGTCGTAGTACAACTCCTCGACGGTAATTTCCTCGCGCATGTAATCTGCGATGAGGCCTCTGATGGTTTTGAGGGCTTCTTCGCGCGATTCGCTCAGGGTGACGCGGTGGTCAATGAAAATGGTGAAAAGGTTGGGGACAGCGTTCACAGAATTGGTGCGGGCAAACGCGTCGGTGACAGTGATGGAAGCGTGGCCAAGCACCGGGTGGCTGAACATGCCAAAGCGCATGCGCCGGTCCAGCTCCTGAATTTCCGAGATGAGGGCGTGCATCTTATAGACCGCGTTATCTCCCAGGTAGTGCGTGGCGGCGTGCGCCGAGCGGCCGGTGGCGACGATTTTCAGCTCGATGCGGCCTTTGTGCCCGCGGTACACATTCATTTTGGTCGGTTCGCCAATCACAACAAAATCAGGTTTGATGCCGGGGTCTACCTCCACGAAGGCGTTGGGCGCGATGCCGTCGCACCATTCTTCCATGTTGCCGAAATAGTAAACGGTGTACCCGTCGAGAAGGCCGAGGTCACGGGCGATTGCCAGGCCATAAACCATCCCCGGCGTGCTTCCTTTTTCATCGCAGGCGCCGCGGGCGTAAAAGTTGCCGTCTTCCACCTTGCCGATGAAGGGGTCCCATTCCCAGTTGCCAATATCGCCCACGCCGACTGTGTCGATGTGCGAGTCGTACACCAGGACCCGCGGACCGCTGCCAATCCGGCCGATGGTATTGCCCATTTTGTCGAAGCGCACTTCTTCATAGCCGAGCTTTCTCATCTCAGCCTGAATGCGCTCGCCCACAGGGCCAATCAGCGAATCCGTCGAAGGGATGGAGCAGATGTCGCGCAAAAATTGGATGATGTCGTTTCGATTTTGTTCTACTCTGGTTTTGATTTCCTGCACAAGACTCATGAGGTAAGCCGCTCCTTACGCTGTAATGGCTCTGAATTCCGTTTTATCCATAGCAAAAACCGGTTTTCGGTTCGCGCCCGCGCGGCCGGGCAGAATGTCCGCCGGCCGCAGGAATTATGATAACACACAAATCCTTTCGGGCGGGCGGATGAGTGAGCCAGGCGCGAAATATGATTTTTCCGCGCTCGGTAAGGAGACCGGATAAATTTCTGCTAAGCACGGAGGCCAAAATTGCAAAAAAAAGGGCGGGCAAAAGCCCGCCCTCGAAAAAAAAACTCTGTCGAGATTTCAGGACATGGTCAGCGCCATGACCGCTTTCTGCGCGTGCAGGCGGTTTTCGGCTTCATCAAAGACCACGGAATGCGGCCCGTCCAGAACGCCGTCAGTCACTTCGATATTTCTATCCGCTGGCAAGGGGTGCATGTAAATGGCGTCTTCCTTTGCCAGCGCTAGGCGGCGCTCGTCCATAATCCAGGATTTATAAGAATCCTGGATGCGCTTGCCTTCAGCGGCATCCGCGGTGGTAAGGAGGGGACCCCAGGATTTGGCGTAGATGATATCGGCGCCTTTCATGCCCTCGTCCATATCGTGCACAATTACAAAGGACGTGCCGGCTTTTTTGGCTTCGTCGCGCGCCTGCTGCTCAATTTCCGGCATCAGGCGGAATTCCTCCGGATAGGAGAGCGTGACGTCCAGCCCGAAACGCGGCATCTGCAAAATAAGCGACTGCGGGACAGAGATGGGCTTGAGGTACGAAGCCGCGTAAGCCCAAGAGACCACAATCTTTTTCTTGCGCAGGTCGCGGCCTTTTTTCTCCATAATTGTCATCAGGTCTGCCAGGCACTGGAAGGGATGGTAAATATCGCACTGCATGTTCAGAACCGGCACGCGCGAGGCCTGGGCGACAGCATTGATGTAGGCGTTGCCAACCTGCCAATCGCAGTGGCGGATGGCGATGCCGTCGTAATAGCGGCCAAAGATTTCCCCGATTTCCTTGGGAGTATCCCCATGGGCGATTTGGGTGGACTTGCTTTCAATGAAGCCCGCGTGCCCGCCTAATTGGGAAATGCCGGCTTCGAAGGAGCCGCGCGTGCGCGTGCTGCTGAAGAAAAAGAGCATAGCCAGCACTTTGTCGCGCAGGTAGGGGTGCGGTTCGTTCAGCGCGCGTTTGCGCTTAAGGTCCCAGGCGACGTCCAGTACAGTCTCGACCTCTTCCTTGCTGAAATCCAGGTCGCCAATCAGGTCTCTTCCGTGTAAAAATGTCTGCATCATTCTCTCCTTGAGGATTTGTGTTTTTTACTTGGGTGTTTATTCCATCTTGCCCAGCACCAATGATAACAGCGCCATGCGCATCACGACGCCGTTAAAAGCTTCCTGCCAGTAGCGCGACCAGCGGGTGATATCCACATCCGTGGGGATTTCGTCCATGCGCGGCAGCGAATGCAGCAGGATTGCATCGGACTTGGCTTTGTTGGCCAGCAGTTCGCGGGTAATCTTGTAGTTTGCCGGGGTTTGCCCCACTTCTTTGCCGCGTTCGTCGCGCTGCTTGGTGTAATCGGGCTGAACAACCGGTTCCACCAGGATGACATCCGCGTCGGCGATGACCTGCTCCACATGCTCGGCTTCCTTAAAGTTCAGGCTGTAGCCTCTGAGTTCCTCCTTAAATTCGGAAGTCAGTGCCATATCAGGCGGGGCAACGAAGGTGATGGGGCAGTCGAACTGCGTGAGGGCGTAGGCCAGGGAGTGCATGGTGCGCATGCGCATATCCCCGACTGCCAGCCACTTGAGCCCGTCAATGCAGCCTTTTTCGCGCAATACGGTGTAGAGGTCGGTGAGAATTTGGGTGGGGTGTTCGCCCCAGCCGTCACCGCCGTTAATAATCGGGATAGAAGCCCATTTGGCTGCTTCGTGCGGGGCGCCCTGCTGGAAGTGCCGCATGACGATGACATCGCCGTAAAACTCCAGCATTTTGACGGTATCCTTGATGGATTCCTGGTAAAAATCGCCGGCGCGCGTCATCTTGGCATCCGAAAAGCCGGTCACATGCCCGCCCAGCCGGTGCATGGCAGCCTCGTGGGCCAGACGGGTGCGCGTGCTGGGTTGATAGAAGGCAGTGACCAACGTTTTATCGGCCAGTAAATCCGAATTGCGCCTGGAACGGGCAATAGGTTCCAGTTCTTCGGCAACTTCGAATACTCTGAAAAATTCGTTCCGCTCAAAATCTTTCAGCGATAAAATGTCCCGACCATTAAAACTGCGCATATTTTCTCCTTTACATCCTGGTTCTTATTTGATAATTGGGTGAGAATAAACCTGTACTCCTGGTGTATGAAAAAACATAAGGGGACCTTCGCGGCTCTCCAGCAAGGCGCAGGCATCATAAATGACCTGGAACCCGAGATAACAGACCCGCATTCATGGCATCTATTATAAATCTCATCCGGACTGCTGACAATTTTTTGCAATTATTCCGCCAAAACCTGAAAAGTGGAAGGCCGGAAAACCAATATTCACTGCTTGGGGTTCCCCGGCTCAGATTTTATGGCTGACAGGGTATAATTAATTTATATTTGTCTTTTGAATTTATAAAAATCGAGGTGGTATATGGATTTGATATCTTCGCTGCCCAACGCTTCATTCTTAACGAAATCGGGGTTAAACTGGGGAATTCTTGGCACAGCCCGCATCGCTGCCAAATCCGTCATTCCCGCCATTAAAGCTGTTAAACATAACAGCGTCGCGGCAGTTGCCAGCCGAGACCTGACCCGCGGGGCGGAATTCGTACGGGAAAACGAAATTCCAAAAGCCTACGGCACTTACGAAGAGCTGCTTCGCGACGAGAACATCCAGGCGGTTTACATCCCCCTGCCAAACAGCGAGCACAGCCGCTGGGCGGTCCGGGCGATGGAAGCCGGCAAGCATGTGCTGGTGGAAAAGCCTTTCGCCCTGAATGCGGACGAAGCCCAATTGATGGTGAGCACCGCGCTGGAAAAGTCTGTGGTGCTGATGGAAGCTTTTATGTACCGCTACCACGCGCGCCTGGGGCAAATGCTCGAGCTAGTGCGGAAAGGCGCCTTGGGAAAGCTGCGTTTCATCCAATCCAGTATGAGCTTCCCGCTGACGAATCCGGATGACATCCGCTTGAATGCCAATCTGGGCGGCGGCGCGCTTTACGACCTGGGCTGCTACTGCGTGGACTTGCAGCGGCTGCTGGTGGGGCGCGAACCCCGGCGGGTGAAAGCGCTCAGCTATCAAGGAAACACTGGCGTGGACTTGCAGGTGACTGCGACCCTAGATTTTGGCGAACAGGTGTACGGCCACTTCGACGTCGGCTTTAACGCCTTCAGGCAGCAGCATACGCGTATTGTGGGCACGGAAGGCGTGCTGGATGTTGTTGACCCGTTTGGCGCCAAGCCGGAAGCCAGCCAGGCCGTCCTCACAAAAGAAGGCGAAACCAAGAAAATAAGCATCAAACGGGAAAACGCCTACGAAAAAATGATAGAGCATTTTTACTATGTCGTGATGAGCCGCGAAGCTCCGTTCTTCCCGCTGGCAGACTCTGTGAAAAATATGGTGGTAATCGACGCGCTCTTCCAATCCTTGATTGACGGTGGCAGGTCGGTTTCCTTAACCCCCACATCATCAATCTGAGGTAGAGCATGTCTGAAATGAAACCATCCAACCATTCACTCTGGGCGAAACTCGGCGGGTATTATCTTCCTACCCTGCTCATTGTCGGTCTGATACTGATCCTGACCTCCGGATTAAAGAATCACGTCCCTGCGACGGAAAGTTATATCCCACATGAGGAGCTGCTGACAAAAGCGGTTGGTTACGCAGCGCTTTTCTGCGAAGGAGCCGCGATTTTCGTAATCGTGACTGGTGTGGCACACGCATTGGCAAGCTACATCCGCCGTATCATGGATCGAAGTCTAGTTAATCAGATCAAGGGCTCCGAAGCAACGCGTCTGCGGCTCGGGCACAAACTTAGCCTCAGCCTCGAATTCGCCATGGCCTCCGATATCCTGCGGCTGGCAGTCGCGCCTTCCTTCTCGACCATTATCGTCCTTACCACAATTGTTCTTTTACGCGTCCTGTTAAACTACTTCCTGGAGCATGATATTGAGGTGATCCGGGAGTACAACATTCTGCCTGAGTTGGAACAATTCCGGGAAGAAAATAATTAAGCTCCTCAAGCCCAGGCCGATTTAGAAGCAAAAAAAGGATACGCAGCGCGTATCCTTTTTGTCATATCAGGGGCAATTTATCGCGTGGGCGAGGGAGTCATCGTGCGGGTTGCCGTCGCGGTCGGCACAGGGGTGACCAGGTTGACCGGAATCTTGAGCAGGTCGCCAATAAAAAGGTTGGAACTGTTCTTAATTTCTGTCAGACCCTGCGAGCGGCGCCAGCGGTTCGTCTCGTAAAGGATTTTTTCCACGGTTGAATTGAAGCGAATTGCCAGCGCTTCCAGAGTGTCCCCGGAGCGGACTTTGTAGTCAATAATTGTGCCGCGGCGGATGTCCGTCGGCAGTGGGGTGGCGGTGGGCAGTTCCTGACCCGGGGCGGGAATAAGGATGGTCTGCCCGACGTTGATGATGCAGGCGCTGTCCAGGTTGTTCAGGTAGAGCAGCACTTCCACATCCGCGTCAAACTTTTCGGCGATTACAGCACAGTTATCATCTTCCTGCACGACGTACTCAAACGGCGCGGAGGGGGTAAAGGTGGGGGTGATGGTGGGCGTCTCTGTGATTGTCGGGGTGTGCGTCGCCGTGTTGGTGGGCGTCACGGGAGTGGGCGTCAGCGTCATTGTCGGGGTCGGGGTTTTTGTCGCGAACCAACCCGGCGTTCCGGCAAGGTTTCCGGTTGCCCAGAGGGCTATCAGCGCCAGACCGGCCAGGATGAAGAGCCCGGCCAGAACACCGATAAACGCCCGCCCGGATTTTTGCTTCCTTCGGTACGAAGCAAGTGGGCTTTGGGATTTCTTCTTTGCCATGATGTGTTTCCTTTCGACCTGCACAGGCAAGGGACTTATCAAATCTTATTATTCGTGATTTGAAGCTTTTGTCAAGTATACCATTTTCAGCCTGACAGGGTTTTTGGGGCCATAAAACTCCTTGTTCTTGTATGGTCACCGGAGCGCGCAAGGCTTCTGACCGTCAGACCTCCAGGATTTGCAGCGCATCGCGAAGCGGGAACAGTGGTATCCGCTGAGGCCGGCAGGGAGATCGCTTCGTACCTCGCGATGACGAAAGCACTTTCGCTGGTGAGGACACCGCGAGAGCAGAGGTGCCTGCTGAGGCCGGCAGGGAGATCGCTTCGTTCCTCGCGATGACGAAAGCACTTTCGCTGGTGAGGACACCAGCGAGAACGGAGGAGGCCGTCGA
>JAAYUC010000004.1 GCA_012517865.1 Chloroflexota bacterium
CTCCCTGATGCGTTTTGTGGACCTGTTCAACAGCATTCCCTTCTACCCGATGGTCCTGATTTTTGGTTCCGTGATGGACGCGCTGGAGGTTCCGCCGATGACGCGTATCTTCCTGCTGATGGCCATTCTGGGCCTGCTCGGCTGGACTGGCGTGGCGCGCGTTGTCCGCGGCCAGATTCTCTCGCTGCGCGAGCAGGACTTTATGGTGGCCACCGAAGCGACTGGTATTCGCACCAGCCGGCGCATTTTCCGCCATCTGGTTCCAAACGTTATGCCTCTTCTCATCGTACAGGCGACCGCTGGTCTGGGCGGCATCATCATTTCGGAAGCGACACTCGGTTTCCTGGGCCTCGGCGTTAAGTATCCGCTGGCTTCCTGGGGAAGCATCATCAATGTCGCTTCAGACGCGTTTGTTATGACCAACTACTGGTTTATGTGGATTCCAGCCGGTATGCTCATCCTGCTTACGGTGCTTGGCTTCAACTTTGTAGGCGATGGTCTGCGCGACGCATTTGACCCGAAGATGAAAAGGTAGGTGAGAGAAATGTCCGAAAAACGCTCATTATTTGACCGGATTGGCGCGAAAACCAAACCAAAAGACGTTATGCATATCTCCGCGCGCGAGTCCGCGCGCATCTCCAGGGAAAACCGGCGCATCACAGACGCGATTGAGAAACAGCGCAAGCGCAAAAATGTGCCCGAATCCGAATACCTGACGCAAATGCGCAACCCCGAAAATGTGGTGGAGTTTGACGATTTGCACACCTATTTCTTTACCGATATCGGCACTGTCAAAGCCGTTGACGGCGTTTCGTTTGACGTTCCGAAAGGAAAGACGGTCGGCGTGGTGGGAGAATCCGGCTGCGGTAAGTCTGTGACCAGCCTCTCGCTGATGCAGCTGGTGCAGCGCCCGCAAGGACAAATTGTTAAGGGCGCCATTCGCTTTGACGCGGGCGACAAGGTTTACGACATCGCCAAAACCCCGACTTACGTCATGGAGACCATTCGCGGCAGCAAAATCTCAATGATTTTCCAGGAGCCGATGACCAGCCTGAACCCTGTTTTCAAGGCCGGCGACCAGATTGATGAAGTCATCACCCTGCACAATCCGCAAATGACCCCCGAGGAAGTGAAGAATCTCTCCCTCGAGATGATTGACATGGTCGGCATCGCCAATAAAGAGGGCGTATACAATATGTATCCGCACGAGCTTTCGGGCGGTATGCGCCAGCGCATCATGATTGCCATGGCGTTGGCCTGCAAGCCCAAGCTGATTATCGCCGACGAACCCACCACCGCATTGGATGTGACCATCCAGGCTCAGATTCTGGACCTTCTGCGCAACCTGAAGGACAAAATCAATTCCAGCATCATGCTGATTACGCACGACCTGGGCGTTATCGCGGAAATGGCGGATTTTGTGGTTGTCATGTACGCGGGTCGGGTCGTCGAACGCGGGCAGGCGCTGGAAGTCTTCAAGAATCCCTGTCATCCGTACACCATTGGATTGATGGCGTCCAAGCCTGTCTCCAACAAGCAGGTGAAGCGGCTCTACAGTATTCCGGGCAGCGTGCCCAACCCCATCAACATGCCCAGCTACTGCTACTTCCGGGATAGATGCAATAAGCGCTTTGATATGTGCGACGGCCTCTATCCAAAAGAGGTGTTTGTATCAGAGACGCATTCTGTCTCTTGCTACCAATACGTTGATGGGCAGATGAAGGAATGAGTATGGAAAACACATTCATTTTGAATCGCACCCGCAAAGAGCAAAAAAGCGGCGGGAAGTTGCTGGAAGTCAGAAACCTGAAAACCCACTTTCCCATCAAAGCCGGCCTGATGCAAAGGGTCGTTGGCTATGTTCGGGCGGTGGACGGCATCAGTTTCTCCATTGATTACGGAAAAACACTGGGACTGGTCGGTGAATCCGGCTGCGGAAAAACCACGGTGGGTAAGACCATCCTGCGCCTGACTCCAAAGACCGCTGGTGATGTTTTGTTCGACGGAGTGGATATTTACGCTCTCGATCACCAGGAGCTGCGCGCGCTGCGCCCAAGAATGCAGCTAATCTTCCAGGACCCCTATTCCAGCCTTTCTCCGCGCCTTCCAGTCAGTGAAATCATTGGTGAAGCCGTCAGAGAGCACGGCCTGGTGGAAAACCGTCACCTGGATGAGTATCTGGACCATGTGATGAAAAACTGCGGTCTGCAGCCCTATCACAAGGACCGCTACCCGCACGAATTCTCCGGCGGTCAGCGCCAGCGCATTTGCATTGCCCGCGCGCTTGCCCTCAACCCTGAGTTCATTGTCTGCGACGAGCCCCTTTCCGCGCTGGATGTGTCCATCCAGGCGCAAATCATCAACCTGCTGATGGACCTGCAGGAAAAACTGGAGCTCACCTACCTGTTTATCTCCCACGACCTTTCGGTAGTGGAGCATATTTCCGATTATGTCGGCGTTATGTACCTGGGCGACCTGGTGGAATACGCGGACAAACGCACCATTTTTGGCAATCCGCTCCATCCGTATACGCAGGCGCTGCTCAGCGCGGCGCCGGTGCCGGACCCAACGTACAAAATGAAGCGCATTATTTTGGAGGGAAGCATTCCTTCCCCGGCAAATCCCCCGTCCGGGTGCAAATTCCACACGCGCTGCCGCCACTGCATGGAAATCTGCAAGACTGTGGTGCCCACAGCACGGGAAGTGGAACCTGGCCATCAGGTGGTTTGCCATTTGTACAACGAAAGCAACTGAACCTATGAAAAACCAGCCGAAACAGTATGACGATGATGACGGTCGGGTAATCTGCGATATGGATGTGGACGGGATGCCGTGGCACGACCGGCGCGTGCGGCGCGAACAGCGCGAAGCGCCCAAAGTCCAGCATCCCGACCAGATGACCGCAGCAGAAACACGCGCCTATACCGGCAGCGCGCTGCTTGCCGCGCTTGTGATATGGGCTGTTTTCGCGGCCGCCTGGGCGCTGCTCATCCTGTTCTGCACCCAGATTTGGTTCCGCTGATTAACGGAGACCGTCTCATCGGAATGGTCATTAAACGCCGGGCTGGCGGCTAGGAGAGCGCGAACCTGGAAAAACTGGCACGAGCAAGGCTGCCGGATTTTCCAGGTTTTGTTTTTTGGCAGAAGACCCGCGTGAAAATTTAGATGGCAACGAATGGAAAAAATCAGCCTGCAGCCTATCGGAGTAATCCACACGCCCTATCAAACGGATGCTGACACGCCCCGTCAGGCTGCGAATTCCAGCGATATAGGCGAAGTGGTACTGCTGCCGGAATTTGCCGAAGGCCTGCAGGGAATTGATAAATTTGATTTCCTTATCCTTATTTACGCGTTTCATCTGGCGCCAGCCTCCGGAAAATTGACAGTGACATCGGGGAGGGATATGCACGAGCGCGGTGTGTTCGCCACGCGTTCCCCGCACCGGCCGAATCCATTGGGTTTTTCGGTGGTGCGGTTGCTACGGCGCGAAGGCTGCCGGCTGTTTGTCGAGGGTGTGGACATGCTGGACGGGACCCCTCTGCTGGATATCAAGCCCTACTTTGAGGAGCTGGACTGTGGAGATAAACGGCTCTGAAGTGGGAGACTATTCCCCCAGACGCGAATTTTTACCTTGAAAGTCTGGTTTGGCTGACCGCGTAAGAACGTTTGGAAGTGAGTATAATTACCTGCGCGAACGCTAACCGCGCGAGTGGCCAGCGTCCAGCATGCCCGCCGGCAAGCAAGCTTGCGAAGCGAAAGATTTATGTTAAAATAGGCGCAATTCTGGGGCATGGTGCAACGGCAGCACACCGGACTTTGAATCCGTGGATCTAGGTTCGAATCCTGGTGCCCCAGCCTGAATCAATGTGAACCACGATAACGACCCTGAACATTTAGTAATTCCGGCGCGCGGCGCGCTGAAAAGCGCTGCCTGCCGGTTCCCGCTTTGGAGTACACGATGAAAACGGCATCTATTATCCTCGCCGCCGGCCAGGGTACGCGCATGCGTTCCCGCCTACCCAAGGTGCTTCATCCAATCCTTGGCCGCCCAATGGTGCTTTACGCGCTGGAGGCGGCGCGCGCCGCTTCGGATTGCCCGCCAATTCTGGTTGTTGGGCACGGCGCCGAGGCGGTTCGGGCAGCTGTGGAAGCCGCGGACGGCAACGCGCTTTTCGCCTTGCAGGAACAGCAGCTTGGCACCGGCCACGCGGTCATGTCCGCGCGCGCGGCTGTGCCGGAGGACGCCGACCTGGTGTTGGTGACCTGCGGCGATATGCCCTTGCTGCGGGCCGAAACGCTGCAAAGGCTGGTGAGCCGTCATCAGGAATCGGGCGGGGTAATCACGATGACCACCGTCGTGGGGGACGTCCCGCGCGGCTTTGGCAGGATTTTGCGCGGTTCCGACGGCAGTGTGCGCGCGATTATTGAGGAAGCGGATGCCACGCCGGAGCAGCTGGCTTTGCGCGAGTACAACGTTTCGGCTTATTGCTTCCAGGCGGGCTGGCTGTGGGAACATCTGGAAAAAATCCAGCTTTCAGCCAAAAAGGAATACTATCTGACGGACCTGGTTGGCATGGCTGCGGCTGAAGGCCGGCGCGTGCAATCACTCGTGCTGCAGGATAGATTGGAAGCGCTTGGCATTAACACGCGCGTGGACCTGGCGGATGCGGAAGCAGCCATGCGCCGGCGCGTGAATGAAGGTTGGATGCTTGCTGGTGTCACCCTCGTTGACCCGGCCACCACCACGATTGAACCTGATGTTCAAATCGGACAGGATACCGTCATTTTGCCTAATACCGCTTTACGCGGGAAAACCGTAATCGGCGAGGACTGCCTTATTGGCCCAAACACGACCTTGCTGCACACCCGGGTTGGCAGCCAGACCACCATCTGCGACTCGGTGGCTGAATATGCCAGCGTTGGCTCACAGGTCAGCATCGGCCCCTTCTGCCATTTGCGCAAGGGCGCCGTGCTGGCGGACAGGGTGCACATGGGCAACTTTGGGGAAGTTAAATCCTCGTATCTTGGCGAAAACGTCAAGATGGGTCACTTCTCGTACATCGGCGACGCGGTCATTGGCGCGAATGTGAACATTGGCGCCGGCACCATCACCTGCAATTACGACGGCGTGAACAAAAACGCCACCGAGATTGGCGAAAACAGCTTTATCGGCAGCGATACCATGCTGGTCGCGCCGTTAAAAATTGGTAAAAATGCCAAAACCGGGGCGGGCTCTGTCGTGACGCGGGATGTTCCCGATAACACCCTGGTCTACGGCGTCCCTGCCCGCGAACGAAAGGAACAAAGTGGTCAGTAGTCCGGTTATTTGGGGGGTTCTGGGTGCGGCGCTTGCGCTTGACCTGCTGATTTCATCAGCCAAGTCTGCTTTCTCGCATGTGCAGCTGCCCTATCTGATCAGTCTGCGCGAAAAAGAGCCCGGCAAAGTTGACCGGACCATCGCGCTGATAGAAAAAATGGGTTTGCGCACCTCTTTAAGGCTTGGCCTGGCGCTGGCGCACTTTTTGGTCGCGGGGGCCGCGGCTGTGGCGTTGCTCCAAATCCTGCGGGTGGAATCTTTTTGGGCTGTGCTGGGCATCCTGACAGCTCTTATGCTGCTGGTGACGGTCTTTGAGTATCTGATAGAGCGCGGGATTCTGGACGCGCCGGAGAAATCTGCCATGGCGCTGACCGGATTGGCCGCTCTGCTGGACTTTTTCTTCCTGCCGGCCACAAAACTGATGACCGCGCTGCTTGGAGCGCATGCCGAAAAGGTATCGCTGGCAGTTACGGATGAAGCCCTGCGCGACTGGGTGAAGGTCGGCCAGCCGGAGAGCACCCTGGAAAAGGGCGAACGGGAAATGATTTATTCCATATTTCACTTCAGCGAGACGCTGACCAAGGAAATTATGGTGCCTCGCATCGACGTCCTCGCGCTGGACATAAACACCACTATCAGCGACGCGCGCAAGGAATTCATCGCTGCCGGCCACTCGCGCGTGCCGGTTTATGAAGATACGATTGATAACGTGGTGGGGCTGCTTTACGCCAAAGACCTGCTGGGGGTTGTTGATGGGAGCGACACCATTGCTTCCCAGCGCAAGCTGCTGCGCCCGGTGTACTTTGTGCCAGAAGCAAAGAAGGTTGATGAACTGCTGACCGAACTGCAGTCGCGCGGGGTGCACATGGCGGTGGTCGTGGATGAATACGGCGGCGTAGCCGGTGTGGTCACGCTGGAGGACATCATGGAGGAAATTGTGGGGGAAATCCGAGATGAATACGACCAGGCAGAAGAGCGCTTGTACGAAGTGGTTGGCGAAGGCGAATATTTATTCCTTGGCCGCGCCACCATTGATGAATTTAATGAAATTACCGGACTGCATCTTTCCAATGAGCACGCCGATACTTTAGGCGGTCTGATTTACAGCGCGCTGGGGCGAGTGCCGCAGCCCGGCGAAGTGGTAAACGACAACGGTGTGGAATTCACAGTGGAAGAGGTTATCGCGCGCCGCATCCTGAAGGTGAAAGCGCGCCTGCAAACGGCAGGGCATCTGTCGGAAGAGCCAGAGGACAGTGATGTTAACAATCCAGGATAAAGAGAATCTCATTCGCATGGCAAAAGAAGCCCGCGAACTGGCCTACGCGCCGTATTCCCGCTATCGGGTTGGCGCGGCTGTGCTTACAGCGGATGGACAGGTATACACCGGCAGTAACGTGGAAAACGCCGCTTATCCATCCTCATTGTGCGCGGAACGCGTGGCGATTTTTAAGGCGGTCTCCGAAGGCCACCGCAAACTGGACGCTGTCGCCGTGGTCACCAAGAACGGCGGCTCGCCCTGCGGCGGCTGCAGGCAGGTGATGCGCGAATTTGGGGGAACAGAGCTGCTTATTTTAATCGCGGATGAGACCGGGGCGCTGCTGGAGGAATTTACATTGGAGCAGCTGCTGCCGCGCTCGTTCGGTCCGGATGAACTGGTTCTCTAAACCCCATTAAGAGAAGCGCGGCAGGAGTGTGATGCCCGATAAAGAAAACCGAACCTTTCGGGCGACGGCGGTGGTACTGCGCCATGTGGAGTATGGGGAAGCTGACCGCATTCTGACCCTTTTCACCCTTGAGCGAGGCAAAATTCAGGCCATTGCCAAAGGCGTGCGAAAAATCCGTTCCCGCAAGGCGGGGCATCTGGAGCCGTTCACCAGGGTGAGCTTGTTTCTTGCCAAAGGGCGCAACCTGGCAGTCGTCACCCAGGCGGAAGCCTTGGAGAGCTAC
This sequence comes from Chloroflexota bacterium, assembly GCA_012517865.1. Lineage (GTDB taxonomy): Bacteria > Chloroflexota > Anaerolineae > Anaerolineales > Anaerolineaceae > Mesolinea. The sequence goes on from JAAYUC010000004.1 coordinate 7,265, forward strand.
CAGGGCATCCGCGCGGATTTGCAGCGCACCGCGCTGGCCGCCTATGTGATTGAACTGCTGGACCGCTTTACCCAGGAAGAAGGAGAAAACCGACAGCTGTTCCACCTGTTGGTGGACACGCTCAATCGCCTGAATCAGGACCCCCAACCTGAAACCATTATCCGTTATTATGAGGTGCAGCTGCTGGACCTGCTCGGCTTCCGGCCGGAACTGACCCACTGCGCGGTTTGCCGCCGCGCGATTATTCCAGAGGACCAATTCTTTTCCGCCAGGCTGGGCGGCGCGCTCTGCCCGCGCTGCAGCGGGTCCGACCAGGCCGCCTGGCGAATTTCCATGCCTGCCCTCAAGTATCTGCGCTACTTCCAGCGCTCGCCGTACTCTGATGCGCGCGGCCGGGTCATCCCCCCGGCAGTGGAGGCGGAACTGCGCACGCTGATGGAGCGCTACTTCACGTACCTGCTGGAGTACGGCTTGCGCACGCCGGGTTTTTTGGACGCGATTTCATAGGTTATTTTGCGCATGTCCCTCGCAGTGTGTTGAGAGCCTGGTGGGCAGACTCAATTCAATTTGCGTGCGGGAGAATAGGCGCCCGCAGGGGGTATCAGGGTTCCTCGTCAGCATAAAATCTTGCACCTGGGGTAATCCAGACGTCCATTGGGTTAATTGAACAATCAATGCTCTCCCTTATTTCAAGGTGGAAAGCCAGCCGCGAAATTCGTTTCTTGCTTACCCATTGATAACCCTATTACCCTGATGAGTAACGAATTCAGGTTCTGTGCATAACTTACCCTCCGCTTTCGTGTGTCCCGAAGGCAATGTTCTATCTGAGCCTGCTGCAATTACATCTCAACAGTGTACAAACAATATACAAGCAATAGGTCAGGAATTATAACTAGTACAATGTTTGTATAAGTTACGAACAAACACTTGACCAAATTACAAATGGAGAAAAAATGAAAAAATTAGTCCTGCCCCTGCTTGTTGTTATCGCCCTCGTAATTGCGGCTTGCGCTCCCGCTGCCACCCCCGCGCCTACTCAGGCTCCAACGATGGCTCCGATTGTTGAACCCAGCCCTGAACCTCAGACCATCGTCGACGTTGCTGTCGCGGACGGCCGCTTTACAACACTCGCGGCTGCTCTGCAGGCTGCCAACCTGGTCGACACGCTCAAAGGCGAAGGCCCATTCACGGTTTTTGCCCCCACTGATGACGCTTTTGCTCAGCTTCCCGCTGGCACAGTCGAAGCTCTCCTGGCTGACATTCCTGCCCTGACGAATATCCTCCTGTACCATGTTGTCCCGGGCAAGGTGCTGGCCGCGGATGTGGTCAAACTGACCAGCGCGGAAACTGCCAACAGCATTCCTGTTCAGATTAAGGTTGTGGATGGAGAAGTTTTCGTCAATAGTTCCAAGGTTGTGATTACTGATGTAGAAGCATCCAATGGCGTCATCCATGTGATTGACAGCGTCATTCTACCTCCCAAAGACATCGTCTCCATCGCGGTTGAAAACGGCAGCTTTACCACGCTTGCAGCCGCTCTTGAAGCCGCCGACCTTGTTGAAACCCTGCAAGGAGAAGGCCCCTTTACCGTCTTTGCCCCGACCGACGAAGCGTTTGCCAAACTTCCCGAAGGCACTATCGAAGCTTTGCTAGCAGATATTCCCGCTCTCAAAGATATCCTGCTCTACCATGTTGTTGAGGGTCGTCTCTTTGCCGCGGATGTTCTCGCCTCCGAAAACCTTGAGACTTTGCAGGGTAAGAAGGCCGCTGTCGAACTGAAGGATGAAAAACCCTACGTTGGCGGCGCTCAAATCGTCGTTACGGACATCCTTGCTTCCAACGGCGTCATCCATGTCATTGACACTGTGATGCTTCCACCCAAGGATATCGTGGAAACAGCAGTCGCCGATGGCCGCTTCACCACACTTGCAGCCGCCCTTATCGCGGCGGACCTGATTGACACCCTCAAGGGTGAAGGGCCCTTCACCGTTTTTGCCCCGACTGATGATGCCTTTGCCAAACTGCCTGCCGGCACGGTGGAAGATCTTCTGAAACCTGAGAATTTGGAAACCTTGCGCAATATCCTGCTTTACCACGTGGTTCCCGGAAAAGTCCTATCTGGCGACGTAGTCACTCTCACCAACGCGACCACTGTCCTGGGTAAAGACCTGGTGATTAAAGTGGAAAACGACAAGGTCTTCATTAATAACGCTCAGGTTATTATCGTGGATGTGTTGGCTTCCAACGGAGTCATCCATGTAATCGATACAGTCTTGATCCCGGAGTAAGATTAGGACCTAACAATTCAGCCAAAGAGCTGCCGGTAAGGCAGCTCTTTTTTTACCCATAGAACAAGGAGACTCTCAGATTGCGCCCCTGCCTTAATGGGCAGGTTACCACAGGGTGATGGAAAGAGAGGATTCGCTTCAGCGTCAAGCAACAATCCAGATAAGCCCGTGCGCGGGCCGCTTTGCTGTATAATCGTAATGTTTAAAAACTATTTGCAAGGGAATTATGATGAGTCAATCACCCGAAACTGAGAAACCCCTCGATTTTCAATCGATTATGTTCGCGCTGCAAAGTTACTGGGCGCGTCAGGGCTGCCTGATCTGGCAGCCGTATTACTCACAGGTCGGCGCGGGCACCATGAATCCCGCTACCTTTTTGCGCGTATTGGGCCCTGAACCCTGGAAGGTCGCATACGTGGAGCCTTCGGTCCGCCCGGATGACGGCCGCTACGGCATCAACCCCAACCGCCTGCAGATGCACTACCAGTTTCAGGTTATCCTCAAACCCGACCCCGGCAACCCGCAGGAACTCTACCTGGACTCCCTGCGCGCCATCGGCATCGACCCGCACCAGCACGATATCCGCTTCGTGGAAGATAACTGGGAATCCCCCGCGCTGAGCGCCTGGGGGCTGGGTTGGGAAGTCTGGCTGGATGGGCAGGAAATCACCCAGTTCACCTACTTCCAGCAGGCCGGCGGCGTGGTACTGGATGTGCCCGCGGTGGAAATTACGTATGGGTTGGAACGCATTGCCATGGCGCTGCAGCGGGTGCGCCACTTCAAGGACATTCATTGGAATGACGAACGCACCTGCGGCGATGTGAACCAGGTGGCGGAACGCGAGCATTCCACCTATTATTTTGAAACGGCGGATGTGCCGCGCCTGAGAGAGATGTTCAATCTCTTTGACGCGGAGGCTAACCTTGCGCTGGAACAGAAGCTGGTCCTGCCGGCATACGATTACATCATCAAATGTTCGCATACCTTTAATGTGCTGGATGCCCGCGGGGCGATTGGCTTCACCGAACGGCAGGCTCTCTTTGGGAAGATGCGCGACCTTTCCCGACGCGTGGCAGAGGCGTATCTGGCGCAGCGGGCGGAAATGGGTTTTCCCTGGCTGAAACCGGAACCATCTTTTGAAGAAAGCGCTTCAGCGGAACTGCCGATGGTTGCGGCAGACCGTGCTGACCTTTTACTGGAGATTGGCACGGAAGAGCTGCCCACGGCAGACCTGAGCAGCGCCCTCGCGCAGCTGAAGGAAGGCGCCGAAGCGCTCCTCGCGGAGTCGCGCCTTGAGCACGGCGAAGTCAGTATTCATGGCACCCCGCGCCGGCTGGTGCTGATAGTAAAAGCACTGCAAACCCAGCAGGCGGACCGGGTCGTTGAGGTGAAAGGGCCGCCGGCCGCCCGCGCCTTCGACGCGGAAGGCAGACCCACCAAAGCCGCGGAGGGCTTTGCCCGCAGCCGCGGCCTGGACGTCAGCCAGCTAAAGGTTTCGGAATCAGAAGGCGGCAGCTATGTCGTCGCGGAAGTCAGCGAAAAAGGGCAGTCTGCCATGGCGCTGCTGAGCCGCGCCTTGCCGCAGTTGTGCGAGAGCATCCGCTTTACCAAGGGCATGCGTTGGAACCAAACCGGCAAAAGTTTTTCCAGGCCGGTGCGCTGGTTGGTTGCCTTGCTGGGCGGAGAAGTGGTGCCTTTTGAATTTGCCGGCCTACGGTCCGGCCGGGTGACCCGCGGCCTTCGCTTTGCCGATAAACCGGAATGTTCTCTGCAGGGCCTGAAGGACTACAGCGATTACATGGAAGCGCAAGGCATTGTTCTGGACCCGCAGAAACGCAAAGCGCTGGTGTGGGAGCAGGCCTGCCAGCTGGCGGAAAGCGTCGGCGGCAAACTGGCGGATGACGCGGACCTGCTGGAAGAAGTGACCAATCTGGTGGAACGCCCGAGCGGCATGCTGGGGGCTTTTGAGCAGCGCTACCTTGAAAACCTGCCGGCAGAGGTCCTGATTGCCGTGATGCGTAAGCACCAGCGCTACTTCCCGGTGTTGGACCAGACTGGCAAGCTGACCCAATATTTCATCATCATGCGCAACGGTGACAAACGCTTTGAGGACGTGGTGGTGGACGGCAATCTGCAGGTAATCCATGCCCGTTTTGCCGACGCGGAGTTCTTCATCCGCGAGGATAAACAAAAACCGCTGGCGGAGTTTGTCCCCAAACTGGCACAGCTGACCTTCCAGAAAGACCTGGGCTCCATGCTGGAGAAAACGCGCCGGGTGCAAGCCCTCACTTCGCGCATCAGCAGCAAACTGGACGCCCCGTCTGAGGAAAAGGATGTCGTGGAACGCACGGCGGAATTGTGCAAAGCTGACCTGGCCACCGCGATGGTCATTGAAATGACAGAATTGCAGGGGATTATGGGCAAATACTATGCCCAAATCTCTGGCGAAGACGCGCTGGTCGCTGAAGGCATCTTTGAGCATTACCTGCCGCGCAACGCGGATGACAGCCTGCCGCGAGGCACTGCCGGCTTGCTGGTGGGAATCGCTGACCGCCTGGATTCACTGGCGGGTTTGTTCGCGGTCGGCCTCGCGCCGACTGGCAGCAAAGACCCCTTTGCCCTGCGCCGCACAGCGCTGGGGCTGGTACAACTCCTGACTGGCAAAGACCTGGACTTTGACCTGGAGTGGGGGCTGCGGCAAGCCGGAGAGGCACTGCCAGTGCCGTTTGACGGGTCGGTCTTGAAGGCAGCGCTTGAGTTCATCGCCGGACGTATGCGGGGGCTGTTCCTGGAGCGCGGGTACCGTTACGACATCGTCGACGCGGTGCTCAGGACTCAGGCCGCGAATCCCGCCAGGGCGGAGCGGTTTGCCCGCTCCTTAAGCGCCTGGACTGCCCGTCCGGACTGGAATCTCATCCTGCCCGCCTACAGCCGCTGCGTTCGCATCACGCGGGATATCAAAGAAAGCTATCCGGTCAACCAAAGCGCGCTTGTGGAAGCCGAAGAACGCCAGCTGTTTGCCGCCGTGCGCGCAGCGCAAGAGCGGTTGGGCGGCAGCGCAGACCTGGACGCGGCGCTTGAAGAAGTGCGCGGACTGGTGCCGGTGATTAACGCCTTTTTTGATAAGGTGCTGGTGATGTCGGATGATGAGACCTTGCGCAAGAGCCGCCTCGGGCTGCTTCAATCCATCGCGGCCCTCATTCAACCCCTGGCTGACCTTTCGGCCCTGGAAGGCTTTTAAGCAAAAAACGCCCCTAAGGGCGCTAAAAACGATTCAGGCAGCTGGTCAGACAAGCATGATCAGCTGCTTCATTTTTTCCAGGGCTTCGGCCAGAGTTTTGCCGAGGTAGATGCCTCCTAAATCGCGCCGGGCCTGTTCGTTGTAATCAAAGTAGCGCCCGGCGTATGCCAGCCTGGGCTTGCCGCGCACGTTGGCAAGCTCGGCGGCAAAACCTTTCATCAACTCGGCCGTGTTTTCTTGATTTACCGAAAGCACGATGAGCTTAGGGCGCACAATCGCGGCGTAATCCAGCAGGTCATCGGTCGGTAAATCCGGACCCAGGTATTCGACAAAGTAGCCTTCCTGGCGGAGAAGCACGGCAAACATCAACGCTGCCAGTTCGTGGTTTTCTTCCGGGCCGCAGCCCACCAGGATAAGCGCGCCTTCCTTGACCACCGGCAGGTTCTGCATGATGTTCAGCAGCTTGCCTTTGATATAACTGGAGGCCATGTGTTCTGTGGCAATGCGAATTTCGCCGTTGTACCAGGCTTCTCCCACCAGTTCCAGGCTGGGCGCGATGACTTCCTGAAAAACTGTGATGAGGTCAAAGTATTTTTTTACCTCGTCCAGGATGGCGTTGGCGCGGGATTCATTATGGGCAATTAACGCGCCAAAAAGCATTTCGGCGTAGTCGCGCGCAGGCCGCGGCGGCTTCAGCTTGGGGGCTTCCGGAACGATGTTTTGGATGGTTTCCGGCCAGAAACCGCGCGAACGCGCTCCGCGGAACTGCTCCACCACCTGGCTGATGGTCAGGCCGGTATCCAGTTTGCGCTGTACCCACAGCAGCAGCTGAATATCCCGTTCGGAGTAAAGGCGGTACCCGTTGGGCATGCGCATCGGGGTGAGCAGGTTGTAGCGGCGTTCCCAGGCGCGCAGAGTGACAGGCTTTATGCCCGTGCGCGCCTGCACCACTTTAATCGTGTAGGTTGGTTCGTCTGAATACGTACCGATGGACGTCATATCGCGCTCATTTCTTTGTACACCAATTGTACAAGATCAGGGCGGATGCAACAAGCTTTTTTGATATGAAATTTATTAGAAAATGCCGGGCAGGCCAAAAGCCATTTGGCTGCAGGGGGTTACTCTCCCAGCCCCTGCAGCAGGCCGCGAGCGCGGCCGGCTCTGGGCTTTGGCGGCGGAAAGGCCTGAATAAAGTTATCCACCCGCGGCATGAACAGCCGTTCCACCAATGCCGAAAAGCCTTTGGCGCGCTGAGTGCCGCCCTGGCTGGCATGGCAGGCAATCGCGCTTTTTTGGGCGTCAGCGCTGTCCCGATAGTGGACGCGCGCGTGCGTTTGATAGCGGTTTGAAGAAATTGCCACCAGGTCGATATCCTCGTTGGCGCCGGCTTTGCGAGGGTCCAGGCCTTTTAAGCGCATCATAAAAATCGCGGCACGCAAAAATCCGGCCGGCATCACGTGATAATAAAGCCGTGAGAACGGGCGGCGCGCCTCTGCCGGCATTTCAGACCGAATCTTCAGGAAGGCAAGCGTGGCAGCCTCGTGGATGCGAACATGGTCCGGGTGCCCATAACCGCCGAAGGGGTCAAAGGTGAGCACGATATCCGGCTGCAGGGCGCGCATGTGCGCTTCAATTTTCTGGACGACATCATCCAGGTTTTGGGCTGCCAGCGCGTTCGGGTGAGAGTTATCCGGAGAGCCCTGCATTCCGGAATCCCTATAGCCGAGCAGAATAACTTCTTTCAGTCCAAGCGCGTCCGCGGAGCAGCGCAATTCCTGTCCGCGTAGCTCGGCAACGGTCTGCCCATTTGATAAGTAACCCGGCTCAACTACGCCGGCTTCGCCCAGGGTCGCGCAAATCAAATTGACTTCCGCGCCGTGTCGGGCGTAGTGGGCAAGTGTGCCGCCCATTCCGAAGGCTTCGTCATCCGGGTGAGCGAGCACCGCCAAAATTTTGACCGGGCTTTTCAGCCGGGCGTTTCGCATTATTGTGGGACTCTTTCTGGCGCTCATTTGCCGTTGGGTTTTCCGGATTTAAACATTTGTTCCCACCACTGCAGTTCCTCAGCGCTGAGCGTTGGCTCCGGCGCGGCAGGCGCGGATGGAGACGCGAGGGCGGCGGCAATTTTGCCAGCAAAGTCTGAAGAAGACATCACCTGCAGGTGGTGCGCGCGGGCGGAAGCCTGGACCATTCTATCGGAACTGACCAGTGTATCGTTTTTGGCGCGCACGCCTTGCTTGCGAAGATAAGCCGCGATGGCAGCATCAGCAGTGCCTGGCTGCGGGACAAACACCGCCCGCACCGCGCCGTGTTTTTGTTCTCCGCCGCGGCCGGCCTGGGCGCGGTCAAAAAAGACCAAAACGCGGTCGCGCCTGACCCGGCAAAAACGGACAAGCAGGTCTATCAGTGCCTGCTCGTCGTCCAGGTCCGCCAAAGAAAGTCCGCGCACATGCGGAATTAGGTTGTGCCCGTCAATAATCCACTGCATGGGCGTAATTTTACCGCCTGAGGGGCATCCCCAACAGCGAAAACGCTGCGCATAGAAGGTTTGAGGGCGTTTCGCTTTGGCGGAATGGCAGCCGATGTGCTTGATGAAAATGCCAGGGCGGAAATACCTGCCGGCAGGCGAAAAAGGGAGGAATAAACACATGACGGGGCTTGCTCAGAAGTATAATTAGCGCGAAAAGATTTCACCATCAGGAGCGCGATGTTCTGGCATTTGTGCGCGTACGCACTGTTTATGATTGGCGCGGTCATGGGGCTGACCCGAGGGGCGGCGGAGCCGTCTTTATGGTTTATCAGCATGGGCTGGGTTCTGGAAATGACCTTAATCCTGCTGAGGGTTCTGGGTTCACAGCGCGTCAAGCAGGTCGAGCGCGCGAGGTGGCAAAAAGCGGCGCTGGCATGCGCGCTCGCGGCAGTTCCGGTGATGATGGTTTTTCGGCTGAGAGCCGACCTGAGCAGCTTTAAACTTCTATCGATTGGCGCGGCGCTGTTGTGGTCCCTTGCTCTGCTCAGAAACAAAGCGATATGAAATGATGTATCTGGAGGTTTTGCGATGAAAAACGTTTACCCTTCGACCCATCCGCTGATAGCGGCCAAGCTGACCCGACTGCGCGATGTGCGGACGGAGCCAAAAAAATTCCGTGAATTGGTGCGGGAACTGGCCGCGATGCTGGCTTATGAGGCCACCATGGATTTGGCCGTGCAGCCAGTTGAGGTTCAGACCCCTCTCACCACGACGCGTGGAGTGGCGCTGACTGACAGAATTGGGCTGGTGCCAGTGCTGCGGGCCGGACTGGGGATGGTGGAGGGCGTGTGGGAACTGATGCCGGGCGCGGAAGTATGGCATATCGGGCTTTACCGGGATGAAAAAACCCTGAAACCCGTGGCGTATTACAACCGCCTGCCGGTGGAACCGACTGTGTCGGTCTGCCTCATTTTGGACCCCATGCTGGCGACCGGCGGTTCAGCTGTCGCGACGGTGGATATTCTCAAGAAATGGGGCGTAGGCAGAATTAAGTTCGTGGGGTTAATCGCAGCTCCGGAAGGCATCGCGCGGCTGCACGGCGCCCACCCGGATGTTCCCATCCACATCGCGGCGATAGACGAACGCCTGAACGAGCACGGCTATATCCTGCCCGGGCTGGGAGACGCGGGCGACCGCCAGTTCGGGACATAACATTACCTGGCTTTACCCAGAAAAAGTTTACGGCAGCGCCCGTAAACTTTTGTATTTAAGCGCCGGCATGCTCAGGAAATCAAGCGCGCGCAGGCAGCCGGTTTTGAGGGAAACGGGGCCGCGAATCAAGCAGGGGAATAGGGACTCAGGCCGCCCGGGCTTGCAGGCTGCGCGCGATCAGGCGGTCAACTTTGCCCATGGGGAAGCCGGCCAGTTCGGAAGGTGTTACCCAACGCACCGCCTCTGAAACCGGGATATCCTCGCCGGGCGGCAGGGAACAGGCAAACGCGTGCAGGGTGATACGGAAGTGCGTATAGGCGTGCCTGAAAACCCCCAAGGATTGGCCGACGCACACCTCCACGCCCAATTCCTCGCGGATTTCGCGCCTCAGGCAGGCGGGCAGGTCGGGGTCGCTTGTTTCCAGCTTCCCGCCCGGGAATTCCCATAAGCCCCCCAGCAAGCCCCCCTGCGGGCGCTGTGCGACCAATACTTTATCTCCCTGCTGGATAACCGCGGCCGTGACAATAAAATGCGGGACGGCGGGCTTCTCCGCGCGCGCTGGCAGGTCGTTCTGGCTGCCGTGCGCGTACGCCAGACACTCCCCGCTTAGCGGGCAGCGCTGGCATCCGGGCGCTTTGGGCGTGCACACCAGCGCGCCAAGTTCCATCAGCGCCTGGTTGTGGTCGCCCGGGCGATGCTGAGACAGAAAACGCCCGGCAGCTTCCCAAAGAATCTTTTCGCCAGCCGGAGAGCCGGCGGGTTCGCGCAGTTCCAGCAGACGGGAGAGCACCCGGCGGATATTGGCGTCCAGAGCCGGGGCGGCAATACCGAACGCAATTGAAGCTATCGCGCCGGCTGTATAGCGGCCGATGCCGGGCAGCCTGCGCAGAGCCTCCACATCCGCGGGCAGCTGGCAGTTGTGCTCCTGGCAGAGAAGCTGGGCGGCCTTATGCAGGTTGCGCGCCCGGCCGTAATAACCCAAACCTTCCCATTCCCGCAGCACATCCGCCTGGGATGCCCGCGCCAGGCTCGGCAGGTCGGGAAAGCGCAGTATGAAGCGCTCGAAGTACGGAATGACCGTGTCCACCTGGGTTTGCTGGAGCATAATCTCGGAGACCCAGGTGCGGTAAGGGCTGATATCAGAACGCCAGGGCAATTGCCTGGCGTTTTGGTCGTACCAATCAAGCAGCGAAGTGGAAATATCTGGCATCAGAGCTGAAACGCGCCTTTTTGGCTGATAATCTTACAGGTATAGTTTTCGACATACTCCTGCAGCTGGTCGCGCAGGTCCAGCCACTCTTCGGATTTAAGCAGTTCGCGGGCGGAGGCCGCATCCGGCATGACGACACCCACCATAATCTGCGGTTCGTTGCCGTAGATAGTCACCCAGGCATCAGTCAGCGCCAGTTCCTTGTGATTCATCCAGGGCAAAAACTGCCCCACCATGAAACCGTAGTATTCCTGTTCCATGTTGGCTTTGATATTCCAGGTGAGAAGAATCTTGACGCTCATGGTGGCTCAGGACATGATTTTGGGGTCAAGCGCGATAACGTGCGTTTCTTCTTCCGTGAAAGCGTTGGCGTTGGTAATTTTGTAGGATTCCAGGGTCTCCAGCTGGGTTATGCCCATCTCCTTCAGGAATTTACTCAGCGGGTCCAGATTCAGTTTGGATTGGGGCGTGTCGTAGTACATCGGGATGACGATGTTGGGTTCGAGCATGCTGATGACTTCCGCGGCTTTGGAAGCGTTCAGGCTGGCGCCGTCTCCAACCGGCACAAGCGCGATATTCACCGAACCCATGGATTCAATGTCCGACTGGGTGGGAGTATGCGAGACCCTGCCCAGATGCGCCACGGTCAGGGTGCCAAAATCCATGATGTAGAGCGTGTTGCGCAGTCCGTCGGCATCTTTCTTATCCGAAGCGGTGCGCATGCCGGTGATAAACACCCCGCCCACTTCGTATTCACCGGGACCGGAGATTACCAATGGGTCACCCTTGACGGCTTTGCTGAAATTGTGCGCCGGGTCATCGCAGCTGATTGTCACGATTTCGGCTTTCAGCTTCAGCGGGCTGTAGCCTGCCACAGCCGAGTCAAAGGGGTCTGTGACGACAGAACCCATGCCCCGTTCGGTGATTCGAAAACAGGAATGACCATACCAGACGATTTCCATCCAACCTCCAAAAAGCAATAAGCTGTGGAAAATTCCACAGTTTGATTATATCAGGTTGAGGGCGGGGCATCACGGCAGTCGTATATCAGACCGCCGGGAGGATTCTTCAGCGCTGCGGGACTATCTTCTCACATTTGGTACATTGCCCCGTACTATACAACGGCAGCGCGGAAGATAGTGAACTTTGATTTCTAAAAATCGCCAATCTGCGTGCCGTCCTCTTTTCAGATGTTATAATAGGCGTAAATGTTTTTTCGATTTTCCATGCCTTTCGCGCTGGAATCCACATTCACAACTTGTAAGCCAGTTTAATCCATCATCCGCACTCTCTGAATTGACGCTGTCGTCGGAAAGGGAGGTCAAGTTCCTGATACAACCATTGCGATGTCTGTAGTTTCTTGATGTTATCTAATCTGTGAAGGAGAAAGATGAATAAACATACGTTAAGGGTATTTCTTCCCATCCTGTTGATGGTGGGCCTTATTTTTGGGCTTGTTCAGTCCACGAGCGCAGTTTCGGCGGCTTCCGAACAAGGCCTGGAGAAAGTCGAAACCGCCGTTCTGGACGCGCTTTCGGCCAAGGGCAGCGCGGATTATGTCGTCGAAATGGCAGAGCATGCCGACCTGAGCGCAGCGTATGAAATAACTGACTGGGACGCGCGTGGGTGGTTTGTTTACAATACGCTGCGGGAGACCGCCGCGCGCACGCAAGCGCCGGTGATTGCCATCCTTGAGAAAAGCGGGGCAAAATACCAATCCTTCTTCGCGGGAAATGAAATCGCTGTGACCGGCAGCGACATGACGGTGCTCAGCCAGATTGCATCGCTGGACGCGGTCAGTCACATCCGCTACCCGCGCACAGCAAGCATTGAACCAATCCCTGTTCTGACCAGGAACCTTTTTGATTTCAGCATTGATGCGCTGGATTGGGGCCTTAACGATACGAAGGCTCCGGCTTTCTGGAGCACATTTGGAGTGCAAGGCGACGGCATCGTTGTGGCAAATATCGACACTGGCGTGCAGTGGAATCACCCCGCGCTGGACCAGGCCTTCAAATGCGGCAGCAATCCATCCGACCCGGCCTGCTGGGCGGATCCCTCCAGTATATGCGGCGGTTCTGCCTGCGACAACAACGGCCACGGCACCCACACCATGGGCACCATGGTGGGTGATGACGACCCAACCCTGACTTACCAGGTAGGCATGGCGCCCAACGCGAAGTGGATAGCATGCAAAGGCTGCGAGACGAACAGCTGCTCCGATACAGCCTTGAACGCCTGCGCGGACTGGATTCTGGCCCCTGGCGGTAGCCCCTCCAACCGTCCAAATATTGTCAACAACTCATGGGGCGGCGGCGGTGGGGATACCTGGTACCTGACCAAGGTGCAGTCCTGGCGGGCGGCGGGCATTTTTCCGGTGTTCTCCTCCGGAAATCCCGGCTCCACCTGCGGCGCGATTGGTTCTCCAAGCGATTACCAGGAATCCTTTGCGACAGCAAACCACCAGAGCGACCGCGTTATTAACTCCTCATCCGGACGCGGTCCTTCGACCTACGGGCACGAGCCATACACCAAACCCAATATTTCCGCTCCGGGCACAAATATTTGTTCCGCTGTTCCCACTAACAGCTGGAGCTGCAGCTACACTGGCACATCCATGGCGGCTCCGCACAGCGCGGGAGCGGTGGCGCTGCTTTGGTCGTGCAACCCTGGGCTTGTTGGGCAGATTGACCAGACATTCCAGCTCCTGCAAAACAGCGCCGACGCGCCAAATGATGCTGGCGCCTGCGGCGCGCCGCCCGACGGACAGGGCAACTACACGTATGGTTACGGCTATCTTAACGTTTTGGCGGCCGGCAGCCTCACCTGCGGAACGGTGCAATACGGCACGCTGCAGGGGCATGTATATGATGATTATGGAGCCCCTCTCGGCGGAGCGACGGTCACCGCGGTTACATCCACCACGACCGCCGCGGACGGCTCTTACTCCATGAGCGTTCCGGTGGGCAGTTACTCGGTAACGGCCAGTAAGTACGGCTATACATCTTCAACGACAGACGTGGTTATTGTTGAGGGCGCGACGACCATTCAGGATTTCACCCTGACTTACCTCGGCGCGTGGGTGGATGGAACCGCTCCATGCTTCGACTGGACCCGTTATGACGTGGAATACTATCCGGCAACCGGTCTGATTTACGCTCTGGGCGGGCGTTCCGGCTCCGACACAATCGGGGATATTTACAGCTACAATCCTGTAACCGGTGCGTGCGCGGATACCGGCGCGAATATGCCGGTTCCAATCTCCAACTACACGGTCAACCTGGTGAATAACGGCAGTGCGGATGTTTTGTGCACCTTTGGCGGGCGCAACAGCGCGGGCTCCACGATTCTGAACGTGCAATGCTACAACCCGCTCACCAACACCGCTTCCACGGTTGCCAATCTGCCCTCTGCCTGGACCGGTTTCACGCCCGGCGCGCAGGTGGTGTACAACAACAAGGTTTATATTTTTGGCGGCTTCAACGCGACCTCGTCCCCGTATGAGACCGCCCGCACGGACCGCTTTGACCCGGTTACCAACACCTTCACGCAGCTGGGCAACCTGAGCCTGGCGCGCAGTTACCTGTATGCCGCGGAAGTGGACGGCAAGATTTACGCCTTTGGCGGCACGGTCTTTGACGGCGCGAGCCTGAACGCGCAAATCCGCGCTGAGGTGATGGCTGCTCCGGAAGGAGCAGGGACCTGGAGCGACGCCGCGGTAGCGGATCTGCCAGCTGCTTACGACGAAGGCCAGACCTACGGCTTCGACAGCGCCTTCGACATCCCTAGTGTGGCCGGCAAGATTGTCTTCGCTGGCGGCGGGCAGTGGCCTGGCGAGTCTGCCGATGTGTGGACATATGACGTACTGACAAACAGCTACGATACCAGCTTCCCGGACCTGCAGCACGCGCGGCGCAACCACGGCGGTGTGTTTGTGCCGATTGACACGCCCAGCCTGGCGGACGGACTGCCGGGTTTATGGGTAATGGGCGGTCGTTCCGGCTCGGATACGCCCCCGTACCAGGGCGCGGAGTTCTTCCCGCTGGCTTATCCGCCAGTCGTCTATAAA
>JAAYUC010000040.1 GCA_012517865.1 Chloroflexota bacterium
GAAATATTGAAGGAGGCATTGTCGGTATCCCCTGTGCCGGCAACTAATGAATAGATGAAGGTATTCCCCGCATCCGGGTCTGTGCTGGAAAGCGTGCCAACCACGGTATTGGCAGGTTGGTTTTCGGGGATGGTGTTCCCTGAGAGGGTGATATCCGTCGGGGCGTGGTTTTCAACACCGGTGGTGAAGCTCCACGTCTCGCTTTGGGCTGATGAGAGGTACCCATCGGAAGCCACCGCGTACCATTCGTATTCGACGCCAAGGTCAAGGCCGGTCCACTGGACGCTGGCCGTGCCGCCGCTTGCCACACCGTTCGCTGTGCCGATCAGCGTGAAGGGCGCCTCGGCAGTGCCTACCATATCGTAGCTCATGGTGAACTGCTCGTAGTTGCTTTCGCTGGTCAGATATCCGCCGGGAGCCGCCGGAGAGAAGACCTGGGCATAAATTTGGTCAGTCGAAGGCTTAAAGGTCAGCAGGCGGATGTAATCAGGATAACTTCCGCCGATTGTGTCTTGATAATCCGTCAGAAGCACGTGCACAGGATTCATACCTGTTCTGGTTTCCAGTCTGTAAGCCGACCCATCGCTGCTGCTGTGCATATGCCCACACAGCATCAGGAACAGGTTGGGATTGTCAGAAAGGGCGGTATAGGCAGCCTGATTGTTCCAGGAATTATCCAGGTTCAAAATGTCATGCTGGACCACAATCCCCCTGCGGCTGCTGTAGGTTTTTAACAAATTGTCCGCCCAATCCAGAGCTCCACTGGTCACCTGATACTGCAGATTGATGACAATAAAGTCCATCCCGCCGGCACTGAAGAAGGAGTAGCTGTTGAAGTTATCCGTGCCGCCAGTGTAATAGCCCTGGTACCAGGATTTCCCGGTGAAACGGCTTGAACCAAAGTATGTGCCGTAAGACCCTCCGGTATCGTGGTTGCCGGGCCCGACGCTGTAGGGAACGCCGACAGCATCTAACTTATCAAATGCCGCGTCGATATTTCCCCACTGGGTCGCATCGGTCGCAGTATTGACCAAATCACCCACGTGCGTGACAAAAACGAGATCGGGTTCGTCTGAAGATGGGGTAAAGCGGTTTGCAATCCAGGTAAACTCAGCTTGCAGCGCGGTGTTATTGTATTGCGATAGGTTCTGGGTATCCGGAACCGTGATGAACAGGAAATCTTCCGCAGGAGCCTGACTGCTGACCGGCCGGCCGTAGAAAGACACATTCATGGTGTCGCCATCAGGGTCAGAAACGCTGGCCTGAAGCGTGGGAGGAACGCCCACATTGGTGGAACCATCAGCGGGCTGCAGCAGCACCGGCGCATCAGGCGCCTGCGAGAAATTGGCATAGACAGTTTTGTCCCCGTTCATCACGATGGTATACACGCCGGCGGTATCGATGATATCGGCCGCGTTTGTTCCGCTCCAGTGCGTGAACTGGTAGCCGGAATTCGGAACAGGGGTGAGCGTGACCACCTGGTTTTCGCTGTAGGTATTGCCTGAAGGACTCAAATTAACCGTGCCGTGTCCGTCAGTTTCCACCGTAAGCGTGTAGGTAACAACATTCCCAACACAGTAATTTACCAACAGCTTGGGGCGGTTGGCCGCGGTGGTGGCTTCCGACGAATCAAATTGTACAGCATCAGCGGTGGAGCCGGTAAAGTTCTGCATTGTCAGGCCGTAATTTGGCAGGGATCCACTCACCCAGCCCTGGACAACTGCCACGCCAGAACTATTCAGCGGCAGGGTTTTGCTGCCGTTGGATGTGAAACTGGTCGCGTCCGCGCTCCACAGATTGTCATCGTAGCGGTCCGTTTCCGTGCTGGCTGCTCCGCCAGTACCCCAGCTGTTTACCCCATCATAGGTGTTCCAGTTTGAACTATCGCTCGAATTGGCACGGTCGCTGGTGCCTTCCACCCATGCGCGCCGCATATTGTAAAGGTTGAAAACCAGCGAACTGGTTTCTGTAACGTTCAGCTTAAGCGAGGCTGTTTGAATTACTGCGGACGAAGGAATGGAGCTGACATCCCACTTGAACAATCCTGTTCGGCGGGATGTTCCGGTGGTATTGTCCACACGCACATTCGTGCTGCCGCCGTTGTTGTATAGGACGTTGGCAGCGCTCAGATAGTTATCTTCCGTTGCCTCAAGCGAAACGTCATAGCAAATCTGATTACTGACCGTCCCCTCTACCGCCACGTTCTTTTGTTCCGCGCCGGCGCTGGTGTGCGTGATGTTCCCGGCGTAAGTACCTGTGTTTGCGCTCAACAAGCGCACGTAGATGGTCGTGGAGGGCACGACCCCGTCTGTTGGGGTCAGGCTTAAGGTGGAACTGTACCCGCTGCCGCTTGACAGACTTATCTGGAAGCCGGTCGGCGCGGTAATCACCAGGTCTTCGGTCAGGTTCAAGCCGGAAACCGTGTACGACTGCGATTCCGAAGCCACATTGGGCAGGGTGGTAAACGGCGCCAGAGTGCCGGAAGTGGAAATGATGGGATTTGTGGAAACGCAGTAAGTCACGTTAAGCGTAGGATGCTGATACCCTGAGGTATTTTCCCGCGAAGCAGCAATCCAGCTGCCTGTGCTGGTGCCAGAGTAATTCTGGATGGTCAGGCCAAAGTTCGAAGCCGGATTCTCCAGCCAACTCTGGACTACATCAACGCCGGCAGCGTTCAGCGGGAAGGTTTGCAAACCTGTCCCGGCGAAATCCGAGGCAACCGCGTTCCAAAGGTTGGTATCGTAGCGGTCGCTCGTGGTATTGGCAGCCCCAGCGGTGCCCCAGTTATTCACCCCATCGTATTTGTTCCAGGTCGCGCTGTTTGTACTGGATTGGTCATTGGAGGTGCCTTCCACCCAGGCCCGCCTCAATTGGTACAGGCTGTAGGTATACGCGCTCTCGCCAGTTGTCACATAGAAAGACAGACTCGCGTCAGTCACGGTTGCCTCTGCGGGGATGCCGGAAAGGTCCCACCGCAGCAACGGAGCCCGATACTGATCCGAGCCCCCGGCTTGATAAAAGGGGTTCAGTTGAACGGTGGGCGCTCCGCCGTAGTTGTAATTACCTTTTGTAGTACCGCTGTTCATGTACGTGTCGGCTGCCACAGCAAGGCTGGTGGTAACGCAGCTCACGCTCGCGAAATGCGCGGTAACAGATTTAGCCGCGTCCATGGTCAGGGTGGCGGGGTTATCGCTGCCGCTCAGGTCGCCTGACCAGTGGTCAAAGGCATAACCGGAATTTGGCTCAGCGGTCAGAGTCACCACCGTCCCCGATGGATAACTGCCGCCAGGAGGATTGAGACTCACCGAGCCGTGGCCGTCGATACTGGCGCTGAGGGTGTAGTATGCGACTGCCGCCCCGCTGACGGGCACGTCCTTCTGATCCGCGCCTGTGGATGTGTGCGTGATATTGCCGGAAAAACTGCCTGCCGCGCCCGTAAGGCGCACCCAGATAGTGGTATCCGTCACGGTTCCGCTGCTTGGGGTCAGGTTTATCGGGGTGGTAGTAAAACCTGAAGTTTCCATCAGGGAAATCTCAAAGCCGTTTGGAGGGGTAATTACAATCTCGTCTGTAAGGTTGGTTCCAGAAACGGTGTAGCTCTGTGCCGCGGAAGGCGTGCCGATGGGCGTGAGGAAGCTTGAAAGTGTGGCCACGGTCGTGATGGTGGGCGTGCTGGGTGGGATTTCCTCCGCCAGCATGAAAACCATCTGGCCATAGCCGTTTACTACTGACCCGGCATTGGTAGCCCGAACTTTAAAACTGCCCTCCGCGCTGGGCTAGATGCCAGTCCAGCGGGCGACATAGCCGTTTACCGTGTTGTAGCCAGTGCTGAAAGAGACTGATTCGTTGCTGATGACGGTTACTCCCGGCGTGCTGGCGTTCGTGGCAGTCACCATTCCGGAAATGGTATAGGTGCTTTGGCGGGTACTGTTAGCCGAATCATTCCGGTTGGCAGTGGTGGCAAAGGTATAGGTCTTGTTTGGGTCCAAATTTGTGAAGGTCAGGTCCGTCCACCAACCCTCACTTGTACCCATAGCTACACCGGCCAGGTTCACCTTGCCGTTGAAGGTCTCATAAGCGTCGGTTCCCGCATTAACATTACCGCCGTTAGTGGTTAGTGTGATTGATCCACTGACTGTAAAAGTTGCAGTTACACCTGTATCTGAACCGTCGCTATATTTCTTGAGTGTCCCAGTGGTCGTCCCTGAAGCAGGAATATTATACGTTGTGATATTCCCGACCGGGTTGGGATAAGGGTCTTTAGAGTCATTGTATGCTACCCAGGCATACTCCGTCTGCGCCGCGGCCGGCTTGACAGTCGCCAGAAATGTGCCCTGCAGCAGAAGCAGCACGACAAGCACATTGACGATTTTTGACCAACGATTTGTTTTCATGATTCCTCCGGTTTTTCACTATCTGATTTTGATTGGCGACACAAATCCCTGCCGATTGCCGCGCGATGATTACGAATAATTTGCGGCATCCTGGCAAACCGATGGATTTATCCGGACGGCAGGCCCCGAAGGCCTCTTAATCCGGTGAGGTTGAGGTAATTTCCCAAAAGAAAAACGCAGTCCTGCAACTGCGTTTTTCTTGAACGACCGAGAATATTCAGTATTGGTTTCCGTAGTGTTTACATGGTGAATGATTTCTGAAAGCCTCTTCCAACAGTCCGGAGGAGACATCGTTTCCGGACCGCTTCCAGCATCTACAAGAAGGCGCCATTCCTGCCGCGATAAGCGCCCGCCGGTCAGCTGAACTATCACCAGGGTATGTAATACTATTCCAGCCAGCGCCGCGGCCGGCAAGCCATTCACAAAGACGTAAGAAATCGTATTAATTATTGCCACCGTTTCCCCAGTCTATTTATCTGTCCTCTTTTCGCTGAATCAATGCATATGTTTTCAATATCAACGCAGATTCAGATAAATAAACGGTGATGTATGCCTGACCCAACCCTTAAATACTTGCCCACCCCATTTGGACCAATACCACATTCCGATTGGTCGTCTTACTCCAAAATATTTCTTTGCAAAATCTTGATGGTTTACAAGAAGATGTAAAAATGACTACTTCACACTATACAGCATCTTGCCGTCGTAGTCAATATATAATTACACAATTTCAGGCAATTCTAGAACGAATCATCTGTTGTGTGAAAGTTATTACCCCGCAGAGCGCCGGACTCCAGAGCCGTACCGGATTCATTATCCACGATCAGGCAATGCGGGCTGGCAGGCTGCCTTTTACTTTCCCCATGAACATTATTAAAAGAAAAACAGGCTGCCTTCCCGGACAGCCTGTTTCAATTTTAGGTCACTTTTACGCGCCAAACTTTTCCAGGCGCAGGGCGTGCGCTAGTGCGTAGGGCATCAGGTCCGTGGCCTCAAAGCGCGAGCCAAGGCTGCCTTTCGCGCAGGCGCGCTCCCCAAAGGTGGTGATTCCGTCCGGCAGGCAGTTCTTGCTGTACAGCAGCGTCGGGACGGGGTGCCAGGAGTGCGCGCGCAGCTTGGCGGGCGTGGAGTGGTCGCCGGTGATAATCAGCACATCCGGGTCCAGCGCAAGAATGCGCGGCAGCAGCGCGTCCACTTCTTCAATGATATGGACCTTGGCGTCAAAATTGCCGTCCTCGCCGTAGCTGTCAGTCTTTTTGATATGCAGGAAGAAGAAATCGAACTTATCCCAATTCTGTTCCAGCATGGTGATTTCTTCATCCATGGAAGCCGCGGCCTCCAGCACGGTCATCCCGACCACCTTGGCAACGCCGCGGTACATCGGGTACATGGCGATGGCGACCGGGTTCACGCCCCAGATTTCGCCGAATGTGGGCCACTTGGGCAGCTGGGCGAAGCCGCGCAGGACGAAGCTGTTGGCAGGGTGTTCCGCCGCCAATATTTCGTTGCCCTGGCGCACAAATTCGCGGATAAATTCCGCGGTTTTCTCGGCCTCCGGAACCGCCGCTTTGGCGATGTGGGCTTTCTTCCCGACTGCCTGTGGGTCGGTGTCGCTCACCTCGCCGCTCAGGCCTTCTCCTCGCAGAACAAAGACAAAACGGTACTCTTTCTCGACCTGGAGAATGACTTCAACGCCGGGAATGCGCACTTTTTCCATCAGTTTTCGGCACAATTCTTCGCCGACTTCGGTCGGGATGCGCCCGGCACGGCGGTCGGTAATGACGCCGTCCGCGTCGACCGTGCAGAAATTGCCGCGAGCGGCTACGTCGCCCTTCTGCAAATCGAAATCAACGCCTAGCGCGGAGAGCACGCCGCGTCCGATTTCGTACTTAATCGGGTCGAAGCCGAACAAACCGAGGTGCGCCGCGCCGCTGCCGGGCGTAAGCCCGAAGGGAAGCGGGTGATGCGCGCCGAGCACGGATTTCGCAGCCAGCGCGTCCATGTTGGGTTTATTGGCGCTTTCCAGTTCCGTTTTGCCGCCTTCCGTCATGGGCAAGCCGCCAAGCCCGTCCATTACAAGCAGAACAATCTTGGATTTTTGGTCTTCTTTCAGCAATGGTTTGATGACGTCGAAGTCCATCTTTATTCTCCTTTGAAAGTAATTGACTAAGCACTAATTATAGGCGCAATTCGGGCTGATATCAAAGCGAATATCCTAAAATTCTGAGGAAACTCACAGATGCCTGAGCTCCGTATTGTTCAAAGCTTCAATCACGCCAATAATCGCGGAGTTGTCCAGGTCTCCGCCGCCGTTCGCGCACAGGGCAGCATACAGCTGAGCAGCCAGCCCGGCGGAAGGCAGGGAAATGCCGTACTCGCGCGCGGTCTCCATCACAATATTCAGGTCTTTGCTTTGCAGGCTGGAGCGAAAGCCCGGCGCGCGGTTGCCGGCCAGCAATCGCTGCGGTTTTACATCCAGCGTCCAGCACTGCGCCGCGCCGCCGCGGATGGCGCTGACGACCTTTTCGGGGTCTGCGCCGGCCTTTTGCGCGAAAATGAGCAGCTCGCCCATCGCGACCATCTGCGCGGCGACCATAATCTGATTGCACGCCTTGGCAACCTGTCCGGCGCCCGGTCCCCCGACGTGGGTGATCGTTTTGCCGACCGCCGTCAGCGCCGGCATCACCTTCTCCAGCGCGTCCGCGTCTCCTCCTACCATGATGGAAAGCGTGCCCTGCTGCGCGCCAATATCGCCGCCGCTGACCGGCGCGTCCAGGCTTTGCACGCCCACCTCCGCCATACGACGGTAAATCTCACGGCTGGCGGCCGGTTTGATGGTGGAATGGTCCACAAAAATCAGGCCGGGATGCGCGCCGGTGATAACGCCGTTTTCACCCAGGGCCACGGCCAGCACATCAGGCGTGTCGGGCAAATTGGTAAAGACAACATCCGACCTTTCTGCCACTTCCCGCGGGCTTTCCGCGGCGCCCGCGCCAAGAGCCGCCAGCTCTTCCACCTTCTGGCGCGAGCGGTTGTGCACCACCAATGGAAAACCAGCATTCAGCAAATTCAGCGCCATTGGTTTTCCCATCAATCCCAAGCCGATATATCCCAAACGCAACCTGTTCATACCTGTCTCCTTGCGGGACATTATACCCTGCCGGTAAAGCAACAGCCTCGCTCGCCAGATTATCTACACGCAGCCGCTCCTTATTACCCGGTTTCTTACATCTCTTTTTATCTGCGAGAATTCCCCCTGCTTTTCTTGAGATGCTTCCAAGGCTCATCCGGCTGCAATAGACCAAGGGAACAGCGGCGGGCAGCAAACAATCGGCAGGCGGCTGGAATAGCCCAGGCTCGTGAAGTCTGCCAGTTTCAAATCAACATCTACGCGCAATAGCGTTTTTTTTTCAAGATTCCAACGACCTCCGCGATTTCTTCGCCCCGCGGAGAGATTCGCTGAACCGGGAATTAAAACTTGATTAATTGAGGTATACTAATCGCTTGATAAATTAATTCTTTGGAGGAAAATGTGGACCCCATCTTAACCGGACTTCTCAAACCCAGAAGCATCGCCATTATCGGAGCTTCAGCCACTCCAG
Organism: Chloroflexota bacterium; assembly: GCA_012517865.1. Taxonomy (GTDB): domain Bacteria; phylum Chloroflexota; class Anaerolineae; order Anaerolineales; family Anaerolineaceae; genus Mesolinea. Next base: position 7,997 of record JAAYUC010000040.1, read on the forward strand.
GCAAAATTGGCAATACAGTCATCCGCAACCTGATTGAAAGTGAATACAAGGGCGGCGTTTACCCAGTCAACCCCACGGCGGTTGAAATCCTTGGTTTCAAATGTTACCCGTCTGTCACGGACATCCCCTACGTGGTGGACGCGGCGGTCATTACCGTCCCCGCGAAACTCGTCCTTGAAGCCACCCGACAATGCGGCGAAAAAGGCGTAAAAGGTCTCATTATCATCACTTCTGGTTTTGCTGAAGTAGGCGATGTCGAACTGGAACATGAAATCGTCCGGGTGGCCAGGTCTTATGGAATGCGCATTCTCGGTCCCAATATCGTGGGAACGCTTTCCAACAGCGATAAGATGAACGCCTCCTTCGCTCCCTTCCTTCCCTTGCCCGGCAAAGCCTCTCTGGTTTCCCAAAGCGGCGCCCTGCTCATCGCCATGGACGCGGCTTCTTACACCCGCCGTGTCGGCTTCGACAAAATGGTCTCGATTGGCAACATGGCCGATGTGGACTTCGCGGAGCTTATCGCGTATCTGAATGACGACCCGGATACCAACTGTGTCGCGCTGTACGTGGAAGGTTTCCGCGACGGCCGCGCCTTTATCGAAGCCGCGCGCAACTGCAAAAAACCGATTGTCGTGCTCAAATCCGGTGTTTCCGCCCACGGCGCGGCCGCGGCAGCCTCCCACACCGGCTCGCTAGCTGGCGCCGCCAAGATTTACAGCACCGCATTCCGCCAGGCCGGCGTCACCCAGGCGACTGACCTGAACGATTTGTTCGACCGTACCCTGGCGCTCTCCCTGCAGCCGCGCATGAAAGGTGACAACCTGCTCATCCTGACCAACGGCGGCGGCGTGGGCGTGCTCGCCACGGACTCCGCGGAAAAGTACGGTCTACCGCTGCACTTTGCCCCCGCGGATGTTCAGGAAGAAATGAAAAAGCACATGCCTGATTTCGGCTCCGCCAAGAACCCGGTGGATATGACCGGTATGGCCGGCAACGACTGGTACTACGAGACTACCCGCAGCGCATACTCCCATCCCTGGGTGGATGGGCTGGTTGTACTCTATTGCGAAACAGCCATCACCGAACCCGAGCAAATCGCGGACGCGATTTTACGCGGCTGGCGCGATTCCGGGATTACCGATAAACCACTCACTGTATCCTTTGTCGGCGGCGAAAGAAGCGACAAAGCCATGGCCTGGCTGGTGGAGCACGGCATTCCCGCCTACAACGCGCCGGACGTGGCGGTCAAAGCCATTGCCACCCTGCGCGATGACCAGCGCATGCAGGAACTAAATCACGACGGCGGATACAAACCCGGCGAAGTGAATCCTGCCGCTGCCCGCGCAATCATTGCCGGCGCCCGCGAGAAAGGCCGCGATGCCCTGACCGAAATCGAAGCCAAACAGGTCTTCAGTTTATACGGCCTGCCCGTCACGGCGACTGACCTTGCAACAACCGAAGAGGAAGCCGTGCGGCTTGCCGAAAAGATTGGCTTCCCAGTGGTCATGAAAATCGTTTCACCCGACATTTTGCACAAATCAGACGCGGGTGGCGTGAAAGTCAACATCAAGAGCGCTGAACAGGCAAGAGAAGCCTACCGGACCATTCTTGACAACGCGCACAACTACAAAGCCGATGCCTTCATCGAAGGTGTTGCGGTGCAGGAAATGGCTCCCTGGGCTACTGAGGTCATTATCGGCTCAGTCAACGACGGCACCTTCGGTCCGACCGTCATGTTCGGCCTGGGCGGCATCTTTGTCGAGGTCCTGAAGGACGTCACCTTCCGCGTCGCACCGATTTCTGAAAGTGAAGCCCTCGGTATGGAAGATGAAATCCGCAGCGCCGCGATTTTGAACGGAACCCGCGGTGAAAGCCCCCGGGACAAAGAAGCTCTGGCAAAAGTACTCGCGGCTTACGCCTATATGGTGCACGACCTGCAAGATGAAATCGCGGAATCAGACGCCAACCCGGTCATCGTTTACGAAAGGGGACAGGGCGTCAAAGTTGTGGATGCCCGCATCATCCTCAAGAAAAAGTAAGCAGTTCTACAATTTAAACATCTTCAGGCCGCTGCTGGTACAATCAACAGCGGCCTGATTTTTTAGGTTTTAAATTATCTTGAGGTGTTTTATGGCCAAGGAAAAAAAGAATTATCTGATTGACATGGACGGCGTCCTGGTGCACGGGAAAAAACTGATTCCCGGCGCGGACGGCTTTATTAACAGACTGATTGAAGAAAAACGAAAGTTTCTGATTCTCACGAACAATCCGCTGTATACCACGCGCGATTTGGCACACAGGCTACAGGTGACCGGGTTGAATATCTCTGAAGACCGTTTGTATACTTCCGCACTTGCTACGGCAGCTTTTCTGGACAAACAGCGCCCGAAGGGCACTGCTTACGTGATTGGCGAGCTGGGGCTGAGCGAAGCAATTCATGCCATCGGCTATACCCAAACATCGGTGAATCCCGATTACGTCGTCCTGGGCGAGACTTTCGCGTACAGCATCGAGCAAATCACCATCGCGGTTCGCTTGATTAATGCCGGCGCCCGCTTTATTGCCACCAATCCCGACCCGGTTGGCAATTCCGAGCAAGGTCTTGTGCCCGCGTGCGGCGCGATGGCAGCCCTGATTGAACGCGCGACAGGAATCGCCCCTTACTACGTGGGCAAACCCAACCCCCTGATGATGCGTTCCGCGTTAAACTATCTGGATGTGCACTCAGAAAACACAATTATGGTCGGAGACCGTATGGATACCGATGTTCTGAGCGGAATTTCAAGCGGCATGGATACCATACTGGTGCTCAGCGGCACCACAGACCGCGCCGGAATGGAAAAGTTTTCGTACCGGCCCAAATGGGTGTTTGATTCAGTTGCGGATATCAACCCAAAGGAATTGGACTGACATCCCGAACATAAGATGGAACCAAAGTTTTCACGCAGAGAATTCCTAAAAATCGGTCTGATTGGACTTGGCGCGACCGCGATGCTCCCCGCGGGCAAAGTTTCGGCCGCCGCCAAGACCCCGCGCATGGTGTTGGTCGGCAATCAGAACGGCGTGAGCGTGCATAAACTGCCGGATGAAAACAGCCTGATTATCTACCAAATCGCGTACAACGAAATCGTGAATGTCTACGACGCGGTGGAAAGCCCGGCTGGTCCGTACTGGAATCCGATTTGGTACCGCGTCTGGGGCGGCTACATTTTCAGCGGCGACGTATACGAAGTGCAATACACCCTGAACAGCCTGAACACAGACATCCGCCCGACCGGTCAGCTGGCTGAGATCACGGTACCTTATACCCGTGCGATGTTTTACAGCCCGCACGAGGGCTGGATTCCGGAATACCGCCTCTATTACGGCACCACCCATTGGGTCATGGATATCGTTACCGGACCGGATGAAAAGCCCTGGTATAAGATTAAAGACGAAAAAAACAGCGTCATGCTGGCCGTGCCGTCGGAACACTTGCGCTTCATTCCGGATAAGGAACTGGAGCCAATTTCTCCGGATGTGCCGCTCGGCAAAAAGCGCATAGAAATCTCCATCATGTTCCAGAGGTTGAGAGCTTACGAGTACGACAATTTGGTATTTGAGACAAAAATCTCCTCCGGCGGACTGACCCCCATCGGCACGTATAACATCCAGACCAAAATGCCTTCCAAACACATGGGCAATGGGTATGTCACCAGCGATATTCGCGCCTACGAACTCGTTGGGGTGCCCTGGAACTGCTTCTTTGAGATGAAAGAAGGCATTGCCACGCACGGCACCTATTGGCACAGCAACTTTGGCACTCCAATGAGCGCCGGCTGCATCAATATGACCATGGCGGACGCGAAATGGATTTACCTGTGGACGACTCCCGTGGCTGCGCCGGAAGATTGGCAGAAACACGGTTTCGGCACCCCTATCACCCTGACCAAGGAATAATCAGACAAACTCCATAAAAGCCTGGTTGCCCACGATGACACCGCGGTGTGTCAGCCGCAGATGCGGGCCATCCGGGAATTCCAAAAACTCCACCAGACCCTTTTCTTCAATCCGCTTAATCTCGACCGCAAAAACCTGCCCGGCCTCCAGAGCGAAGCGCCTTGAAAATTCAGCGAGGGAAATTCCCTCGCGGGTCAGCCGCAGTCCCAGCAGCATGAATTCCTGCATTTGAGTTCGCCGGTCCAGCTCGGACCGCTGCTGGTTGGCAGCTGAGAACGGAAATTCCAGGCTTTGCTCCCAGTTTTGAATGCGGTCACAATAATCCAGAATGCCGTGCACGTTTTCTGTTCGGTAAGCATTGGCGCAACTGTGCGCGGCAGCGCCGATACCAAGGTAGGGCGTGGTCTTCCAATACGCTTGATTATGTTTGGACTCATACTCCTCTGCCAGTGCCCAATTGGATATTTCGTATTGGCGGTAGCCAGCGCCGGCCAGCAAGTCCCGCGCAAAATCATACATGTCACCCGCCAGGTCATCGTCAGGCGGCGGTAAAAGTCCGCGGGAAATCTGCTGCTGCAAGAGGGTTCCCTCTTCAACAATCAGGCTGTAAACGGACAAATGCTCCGGCCTGAATTGCACTGCGGTCTGAAGAGTCTGCCGCCAGGTTTCCAGCGGCTGACCGGGAAGGCCAAAGATAAGGTCGAAATTGAGTTGGTCGAAACCCGCCGCGCGCGCCCAGGCGATGCTCTCTTCCGCCTCCTCGCTGGTGTGAATTCTGCCCAGCAATTTCAGCTCTGCGTTCGAAAATGATTGAACGCCAAAACTTAAACGTTTGATGCCGGCAGAGTGGAAATCCTTCAACTTTTGAAGGTTTACCGTTCCGGGGTTTGCTTCCAGGCTTATTTCGGCGTCATCCGCGAGGCCAAACGCGCGCTCAATTTCTCCAAGAAGAGCATCCGCCATTCCGGCATCCATCAGAGACGGCGTGCCTCCTCCAAAGTAAACTGTCTGCGCTGGCGAAGCAGACCCGCGCGCTGCCTCTCCGAGCATGCGAATTTCCTGCCGTGCCGCGTTCATATACCGCGGCAGAAGTTTTGACTGGCCGGCATAAGTGATAAAATCACAATAATGACAACGCCGCGCGCAGAACGGCACATGGACGTAGATGCTAAACATGCCACAATTCTAACAGTCATATCCCGACGCGACCGCCTGACTTGCGGGTTTTACGCGGGCTGTGTATACTAACCCTCCTGGAAACTACTATGGCTCAAGAAAAAAATACACAAAACACGAAAATATGTCCTGTTTGCGGCACGCGCCTGAGCGAGACAGCGTCCCGCTGTTTGGTTTGTGGAACACAACTTTCCGCAACGGCTGCAGTAAAAAAAGGCTCTGGTATTCCCTCGCGCAAACTCCCAGAAATCTGCATCAATCTGCCGGTCGCGATTGGGTTGGGCTTTGTCTTTCTGGCGCTGGCCGGGTTATTGGTCTTCTTCATCATCAGGTCGACGAGCGCGGCGCCTGCCGCCCCTGGTCAGGTCATCGAGGCGACACCTACGCTGACCCCTACGCAAACCCAGACTCCGACGCAAACGCTCACCCCCACGCCCCTGCCTACCTGGACGCCGCTGCCGCCGATTGAATATACGGTGAAGAACACAGATTATTGTTCTTCCATCGCGGCTGTCTTTGGGGTTTCCATCCAAAGCATCATCCGTCAGAACAATCTGGACGCGAACTGCACCATTAAAGAAGGCGACGTGCTCCTGATTCCGCAGCCAACCCTCACGCCTTCACCGCAGCCTACCGCTACCTCTTCAGGCCTGGAACCGACCGAATCGGACTGCCAGACCATCACCATCAAGGTAGAAGCCGGTTGGACCTTAAGCAGTATTGCCCTGAATTACAACGTTACCATGGCGTCTATCCGGGAATACAACCGCATGACCAACGACGTGGTTTACGAAGGTTTGAATCTGATCATTCCTTTATGCGAGCGTAAACCCACTGCCGGCCCAACACCCACCCCCACGCCCGCTCCGCCCTACCCGGCGCCAAATTTGCTGCTCCCGAGCTCCGGCGCGGCCTTTAGCGCCCAACAAGACGCGATCACCTTACAGTGGGCGGCGGTGGCTGACCTGCGGGAAAACGAGCTTTATCGCGTGACAGTGGAAGACCTGACTGCGGGGAACGGCCGCATTTTGGTGGAATACGTGCGGGAAACCCGGTTCATCCTGCCTACCAGCTTCAGGCCGGCGGATACAACCCCGCACATTATTCAATGGTCAGTCGCGGTGGCGCGCCGGATAAACAGCGGCGCCTCCAACCCGATTTACGAAGAAGCAGGCTACACCAGCGAAAAACGCGTTTTCTCTTGGATTGGCACCGGAGCAGCCACCACGCCTAATCCGTAAGCGTCAAGACTGGCTATTCCAAATTTTCAAGATAATACGTCGCTGAAATGGCGGCAGCGGCACCCATTCCGGCAGAAGTAACCACCTGCCGGTAATGGGGGTCGGCAATTTCACCGGCGGCAAAGACGCCCGGGATGTTTGTGCTCATTTTCGCGTCAACCTTGACATATCCCTGTTCATCCAGGGCGATTTGCCCTTCTATTAAACTGGTGTTCGGGCTGTGACCGACAAAGACAAACACAGCTCCCGTGGGAATTTCGCGTTTTTCACCAGTTTTCACGTCTCGCACCATCAGACTGCGGACTTTTTCATCGCCCCGGATTTCATCCACGACGGTGTTCCACAAAAAGGATATTTTTGGATTGGCGCGGGCGCGTTTTTCGAGGATGGCGCCGGCGCGAAGCTCATCTCTGCGGTGGATGACAGTGACGCTGTGGGCAAAACGTGTCAGAAAAATCGCTTCTTCCAGGGCGGTATCCCCGCCGCCGATGACATGAATGTCTTTATTGCGCGTGAAAAAGCCGTCGCAAGTTCCGCAGTAGGAGACACCCCGGCCGGTAAACTCTTCCTCGCCAGGGATATGCAGCTTTTTCGGGTCAGCACCCATTGCCAGGATGACCGAATCAGCGCTGAGGCTGCCGCTGTAGGTCTGAATCTGGAAAGGACGCACCTGCAGGTTCAGCGAAAGTACCTGGTCGTACTCAACGATTGCCCCAAAGCGCACAGCCTGCTGCTCAAAGAGCTTCCCAAGTTCAACGCCCTGAATCCCATCCGGAAAACCCGGGTAATTCTCAATCACATCCGTTTGGGAAGCCTGCCCATAAAGCAGCATGCCGGAAAAAATCACGGGTTTCAGGTCGGCCCGGGCTCCATAAAGCGCGGCCGCAAAACCTGCCGGCCCTCCGCCGATAATCACAAGTTGATGATGCGTGTTAGCTTCCATGCCCGAATTGTTCACTCCAATCCCTTCAGAATTTCCTCGTCCGCCAGACTCAAAGCGGCATCAATAACCTTAAATCCTTCGCGGAGCTGCGCGTCGGTGATAATTAATGGCGGGATGAATAAAAGCATGTGGAAAGTGTTATACATAAACACGCCGTTTTCCAAAATAAAACTCTTCACCTTCTTCATAACAGGGCTCAGGGGCTTGGCGGCCGGGCTGAGCGGCTCTTTTATGGCGCGGTCCCTGACCAATTCTGCCGCGCCAAACAAGCCAATGGAACGCACATCTCCAACACAGGGGTGCTTTTCTTTCATCTCCGCCAGCAGTTGTTTTAGCGTCTCCCCGCGCTGGGATGCGTTCTGCAGCAGCCCCTGCTCTTCAATCACCTCGATATTGGCGAGCGCCGCAGCCAGAGAAACCGGGTGGCCGTTGTAGGTCATCCCGCCCACAAACTGGCGTTCATCATAAATTGCCGCGATTTCTTCCTTCATGGCCACAGCCCCCAGCGGCGCGTAGCCCGAGGTCAGGCCTTTGGCCATGGTGATGATATCCGGAACAACATTCCAATGCTCGGACGCGAACCATTTGCCGGTTCGCCCAAAACCGCACATCACTTCATCGGTAATGAGCAGTATTTTGTACTTATCGCAAAGCGCGCGCACTCCCTGCAGGTATCCCTCAGGCGGGACAAGAATACCATTTGTGCCTGTCACAGTCTCAATCAAAACCGCGGCAATGGTCTCCGGGCCTTCAAAACGGATGATTTCTTCAAGGTGATCAAGATAGGCCTGGCTAAAGACCGTAGGTTCCACGCTACGGCCGTCCGGGAAAAAGGGCGAACGGTAGGGATAAGGATCAAGAAAATGCACCACCCCGGGCATCGTGAGAGGTTCCCAATGCAAACGCCGGTAATCTCCGGTCAGGGCCATCGCCCCCATGGTCGCTCCATGATACGAGCGGTAGCGGGTCAGAATTTTAAACCTGCCGGTGTAATCCCGCGCGATTTTTACCGCGTTTTCATTCGCGTCCGAACCGCCCAGTGTGTAGAGAAAGCGGGTGAGCCCCGGCGGGGTGATGGAGGCGAGCTTTTCGCCCAGAAGCGCCCTTGGTTTGGTGGCCATATGAGGGCCGGCAAAAGTCAATTCGCGGATTTGTCGAATCATCGCTTCCTGCACATGCGTGTTGCCGTGGCCGATATTGACGCACATCACGGTGGAGTTGAAATCCAGATACCGTTTACCGCTGGTATCCCATAAATAAACCCCTTCCGCTTTTTCGACAGGAAGGATATCCGCTTTGCGTTGGGCTGTCCATGTCCAGAGGTTGTGTTTCATCGATTTCGAAAGGATTTCATCACTTTTCATAACTTATCCGCGCTCCACGTTGGCCTTTGTCCAATCAATGTTAACACAATTCGCCGCTTTATCGCATATAATCAACGGGAGTTTTTAAAAGGAAACCTATGACGCATTTATCTGAATCCCTGCAATTTTTTACAAACCACTACGATCATTTTCTGCAGCAATATCAAGCTTTGGTCCGGATACCATCTGTTTCAACCGACCCCGAACACAAGCCGGACTTGCTGGACGCCTGCGAGTTCCTGGCTGCCAGGCTTCGCGGACTGGGCGCGGAACGGGTGGAAATCTTCCCAACCCAAGGGCACCCCATTCTCTTCGCCGAGAAACGTTCCGCGCGGGAAGGCGCTCCCACGATTCTGATTTACGGGCATTATGATGTGCAGCCTGTAAATCCAATCGAAGAATGGGGCACCCCGCCGTTTGAACCAACCATTTCAGGAGAATACCTGATTGGCCGCGGCGCTTCGGATATGAAGGGGCAGGTAATGGCTTCGCTGGCTGCCGTTGAGAGCGTTTTAGCAGCAGGTCATCTGCCTGTGACTCTCAAATTTCTGCTTGAAGGTGAAGAGGAAATCGGTTCTCCCTCCCTGGATGGTTTTATTGAAACCCACGCGGATTTGCTCGCGTGTGATATCGTTCTCAATCCCGACTCCGGCATGGTGACCAAAGACGCCCCCACCATTGTGTACGGACTGCGCGGCTTGCTTTACCTGGAAATGCGCCTGGACGGACCAAAAGCAGATTTGCATTCCGGCCTGTTCGGTGGAAATGTGGCGAACCCCGCCAACGTGCTTGCCGCGATAATCGCCAAACTGCACAACCCGGACGGCACCGTGGCGGTCCCTGGTTTCTATGACAAAGTGCTGCCAATCACGCCAGAAGAAAAAATGCGCATCGCCTCTGTGCGTTCTGATGAAGACGCGCTGCTGAGAATCACCGGCGTGCCGCAGCTCTACGGCGAGCAGGCTTACTCCCCATTGGAAAGAACCGGTGCCAGACCAACGCTTGATGTGAACGGCATGTATGCCGGTTTCATCGGCGAAGGCAGCAAAACCATCATTCCCGCCTATGCCAAAGCAAAAATCTCCTGCCGGCTGGTCCCGGACCAGGACCCCGATGAAATCTTTGAACTTATCCGGGCTTACATCACCAGCCTGACCCCGGAAGCTGTGCGCCTCTCAATTATTAAGCATTCCGGCGCTCCAGCTTACCTCGCGGACGACGCGCCGGGTCTTGAGCAGCTCGCTGCGGCGTTGGAGCAGACCTGGAATACAAAGGTAAGTTATAAACGGGAGGGCGGCAGTATCCCGGTTGCCACAACCATGCTAAAGTATCTTGGAGTGAAATCCCTCTTGACAGGGTTTGGACTTCCCGACGACCAGATTCATTCGCCGAATGAACATCAGCACCTTCCCACCTGGAAGTTGGGCGTGCAGGCATTGATTCGTTTCTTCCTGAGCTTTGACCATGCCAGCTGAAAACGCGCCTGAACTAAAAATGCCTTCCTACGGAGGACAGGTCGTCATCGAAGGGGTGATGATGCGCGGGAAAAAAGCTGTCGCGATGGCTGTCCGCTCCCCACAGGGGGATATTGTGCTCTTTGACGAGCTTCTTCCGGCAGTTTATCGTTCCGCTTGGTTTAAAACCCCCTTTGTGCGCGGCGTGCTGGGCTTGTGGGATTCCCTGATGCTCGGTATGCGTTACCTGACCAAAGCGGCCAATGTGCAGACCGGTGAAGAGGAAAAAATCGAAGGCGGCACGCTTTTTTTCACCGTGCTCCTGGCGGTTGTCCTGGGGGTCGGCATGTTCTTTTTACTGCCCGCCCTTGCAGCCGGCTGGCTGGATAAGAGCCTCGGACTCGGTCCCTGGTGGAGCAACCTTTTGGAAGGTTTTGTGCGGCTCATCATACTCATTGGCTATCTGTTGCTTGTGGGTAGGATGGCGGATATCAAGCGGACCTTTATGTATCACGGGGCGGAACACAAAACGATTAACGCCTACGAAGCAGGCGTGGAATTGACTCCTGAAAATGTTGCCCTTCAAACCAAAGTGCACCCGCGCTGCGGCACCTCTTTCATTCTTACGCTGGTCATTTTCTCCGTTCTGATTTTCGCGCTCCTGGGCCCGCTGCCGCTTCACTGGCGTCTCATTTCCCGCGTCCTCATGCTTCCGGTTGTGGCTGGGATAGCCTATGAATATATCCGTTGGGCCGCGAAAATGATGGACAAAAGCGGCTTTGTGCGCGCGCTTATCCAACCCAACCTGCTTCTGCAAAAGCTGACGACCAAAGAACCGACGAATGAAATGCTGGAAGTAGCCATCGCAGCCTTCCAGCGCATGTTCGCGTTGGAACAAGAGACCGGAGAGGCGCAATCTCCGAGCATATGAAAACCTGGCAAGCGGTTTTTCTTGGGTTTATCGGCGGTCTGCTGCTCGCCGGCGTCATCCTCCTGTTGATACTGCCCCAAAGAGGGGAACCCATTCAACTTGTCACCTTGACGCCAGACTTTCACGCTCAAACTTCTCACACGATTGCGACCATAGAGGTCTACGTTGCCGGAGCCGTGGCAAACCCGGGAGTTTACACGCTGCCCGCCGGCTCGCGCGTGCATCAAGCGGTTTCCGCGGCCGGCGGCGCTGCTGCGGACGCGGATTATGAAAGGATTAACCTATCCGCCTTCCTGGCTGACGGTCAGCGCGTGTATTTTCCCCGCGCAGGAGAAGACGTGCCGCAGGAGGAAACTTCCAGGTCCGCGGCCGAAATTGCTGGGTCGCAGACACTGGTGAACATCAACAGCGCGGACAAGGAAGCTCTGATGTCGCTGCCCGGAATTGGGGAAAGCAAAGCTGAAGCAATTCTCGCCTACCGCGCGGAACACGGTCCATTTACAAGTCTTAGCGAAATCCTGAACGTCCCGGGGATTGGACAGGCAATTCTGGATGAAATTTCCAGTTTAATCGTGCTTGGTCCCTGAAATGTCCTGCACACAGGCTGTGACGGGGAAACAAGGCGGGTATAATACCTGTCATGGATAATAACCAAAAGCTTAAAGAAGATTTGCAAAATGCCATCAAAAGTCAGGACCCGCTGCGGAAGCGCGTGCTCCGGCTGCTGATATCGACCATCCAGCTTGCAGAAGTGGCCAAAGGTTCGCCGCTCAGCGACGCGGAATTTATGGCTGTCGTCCAGAAGGAAATCAAAACCAAGCTGGACACAATTGCTGACGCCGAGAAAGCCGGCCGGTCCGAAATGGCAGCTGAATCCCGCCTGGAAATCAAAGTACTGGAAGCCTACCTCCCCCAACAACTCACGGAAGCCGAATTAGTCTCTTTGGCTGAGGAAGTAATCCGCGAAGTCGGCGCCTCATCGCCAAAAGATATGGGCCAGGTACTGAAAGTACTGATTCCAAAACTGGCTGGCCGCGCTACCAATCAGGATGCGAGCAGGGTTGTAAAGGACTGTCTCAGCAAGCTTGCGTAACCATGGCAAATAAGCAGGAAAATAAAAGCAAACCGGCTGGCTTTACGCAAGGCGCCTTGCGCCTGTTCATTCTGCTTGCCGCGAGTTTATTAGTTTTTGGCTCTCTGGTGCTGCCGGGGCTTATCAGTCAATCCAATGTTCCTGCCGGCGTGGGCGAGGTAGCCACCCAGGAAATCCTCGCGCCGTATTCCATCACCTATGAAAGCAAAGTCCTCACCGAGCGCGCCCGCACCCAGGCTGCCGCCGCGGTTTCTCCTGTTTTTTTACCCGCGGACCCCAGTATTTCAAGGCATCAATACGAAACCCTAAACAGCATTCTGTATTACATTTCCGCGGTCCGCAACGACAGCTTTTCCACCCGGGAACAAAAACTGATGGACCTCGCTGCCATCAGTTCCATCAAGCTGAACAGCACCACAGCCGAGCAGATACTTGATTACAGCGAACAAAACTGGCAGGCAATTGAAGCTGAAGCCCGCCGCGTTCTGGAACAGGTCATGCGGGATACTATCCGCAACGACAATGTGTCGCAAATCCGCAGCAACTTGCCGGCTGTGATTGATTTTTCTTTCCAGCAGGACGAAGCGCAGGTAGTCATTGCCCTGGTTTCGCCGCTGATTACGCCAACCAGCCTGTTTAGCGAAGAAGAAACCAACGAAGCGCGGGAGCAGGCGCGCGCGGAAATTGAACCGATTTCCCGCCGCATCATCGCCGGCGAAGTCCTGGTTCGGCGGGGTCAAATCATTCGCGAAGAAGATTATGAAGCTCTCAATGTTTTCGGCCTTGCCAAACCTGTCAATCAAACAGACCGAATTATCACCAGCGGCGTAATAACAGGAACAATTGCCGTGCTGGCAGCTCTTTATTTTCTCCGCAGACAGGAACAGCCTTTCTTTTCGGTTAAAGCGCTGTTGGTCATCGCGAGCATGTTCATCATCTTCCTCGCGTTGGGTCGCTTTATGGTGATGGGCCGTACCATTGTCCCTTATCTCTACCCGGTCGCCGCCTTTGGTTTGACTCTGTCAATCATTTTCAACCTGGAAGTAGGCGTCGTGATGAGCCTTTTCCTGAGTGTTTTGATGGTCTTCGATAATGCTCGCGAAGCTGAGCTGGGCGTCTTCTATATCCTTCCAGCCATTGTGGGCATGCTCACCATCGGCCGCGCACGGCGCATCAGCGCTTTTCTCGCGGCAGGCCTCCTCACCGGCCTCTCCGCGCTGGCAGTGGTAGTGGCATTCCGCTTGGGTGATACTTATACTGACCTGATTGGTCTGACATCCCTGTCTGCCTCGGCGCTCATCAACGGGCTGGCTTCGGGCAGCCTGGCTCTCCTTTTGCAATACATCGTTTCTCAGGTGCTGGACATCCCCACCGCGCTGCAGCTTCTGGATGTCTCCCGTCCGGACCATCCTTTATTGCAGTACATTCTTCGCAACGCTCCCGGGTCCTATCAGCACAGCCTGCTGGTATCCAACCTGGCAGAGCAAGCCGCGGAAGCGATTGGCGCTGACCGCATGTTGGTGCGCGTTGGCGCCCTGTTTCATGATGCCGGCAAAGCCAATAACCCGCAGTTTTTCATTGAGAATCAAGTCAAGGATAAGCTGGATTCCCACGACAACCTGGACCCGGTCACTGCCGCTGCCACCATCATCCAACACGTCCACGACGGCGTCGCCCTGGCGAAGAAGTACCGCCTGCCTTCGCGGGTGATTGATTTCATCCGCGAGCACCACGGAACAATGCTTACGCTCTACCAGTATTCCCAGGCCGCGGCCGGAGCCGACGACCCGGAGAGCATAAACAAAGCTCTTTTTACCTATCCCGGCCCCAAACCGCAGTCCAAAGAAACCGCGATTTTAATGCTTTCAGATGGTACGGAAGCCCGTTCACGCTCGGAAACGCCGCGCACCGACGAGGAAATCCGCGCGCTCATCCGAAAAACGATTGACATGTACAAAAACGAGGGTCAGCTTGATGCGACCGACCTGACATTGAAAGACCTGAGCACCATTGAGGAATCCTTCTTCAAAACCCTGCAGCGGTCTTATCATCCCCGCATCCAGTACCCAAACCTGAAACTCAACGGAAACTCCGCGGTAAAAGGCAGCAATTCCGCGGATTAGGCATCAACCTGCCAGGAGCGCCTGATGATAAATTTTTCAATCCCCCTAAAACATCGCCCCAGGATAAACACAGACCGGTTCTTGCTCGCCTTTCAAAAAACTGCCGAAAAGTTTGGCAGACAGACCCAGGAAGCAGTCACCCTGAAAATCACGGATAATGCCGCCATACGCAAACTCAACAAAACTTACCGCGGCCTGGATGAAGCCACCGATGTGCTTTCCTTTGAAAATGATTACATTGACCTTGAAACTGGCGCTCGCTTCATCGGTGATATCGTCATTTCTATGGAGACCGCTCAATCGCAGGCCGCAGAGCGCGGCTTCAGCCTTCAGGAAGAGCTGGAGATGCTTTTTGTGCATGCCCTCCTCCACCTTTACGGCTATGACCACCTGGAAGAAGCCGACCTGACGGAGATGAGCGGCCTGCAGGATGAAATTCTGCAGGAAATTGGAAATCCTGTCCTGGGAAGTATCAGCCGTGAATGAGAACAGCGCGATTCCCCAGGTCAACCGTTGGAGACTGCAAATCGTCTTGAGCATCCTGGGCATGCTCATGGCTGCCGCCCTGGCAGCTGGAAGTCTGATTGCCCGGGCTCATATCATCCGATACACGGAAACATTCGGCGAATCACTGCAGGAGACTCTCAAAACCACCAACAGCGGCCTGGAGTTGATTATCCAGTCCCTGGACAATGTGGAAGGAAGCTTTGATGAGCTCCAGAGCTCCCTGGACACACTGGAGACATCCGTCGAAGGCCTGTCTCCCTTCCTGATGAATCTCAGCCAGCTCATTGGCACAGACCTGGCGGAAATTTCCTCGGAAGGCGCGGTTACCCTGAGTTCCGCTGCGGAAAGTTCCAAACTTATCGATTCGACCCTGCAGTTCCTGGCGAGAATCCCTCTGCTGCGGCTGGACTACGTTCCAGAGGTGCCGCTGCACGTCACGCTTGAAAAGCTTTCTACCGATGTAGACAGCGTCTCTCCGCTCCTTGAAAAAATTACTGCCGACCTGCAGGTCTCTGCCGGCGATATCGAGCAGCTTGGACGTGATGTGGGCGCGCTTGCCGTCCAAACGGCGGAAATCAAGAAAAGCCTGGCGGACGCCGGCCCGATACTGGACAATTACCTGAGAATCCTTACGGAGGTGCAATCTTCCACCCGCTCGCTCTTTGCAAAGCTGCCAGCAGGCATCAACCTTGGGAGCATTTTCGTGGCGAGCTTTGCACTTTGGGCCTTCCTTACTCAGGTCTTGCATCTGCTGGAGGGATTGGAAAAGCTTAAGTCTGGTAAAATCCGATGAGACTTTGGGGCTATCCAGATATGCCCGGGTCTCACAATACAATCATTGATAAGGAGAGTGTATGCACAAAGATTTTTTGGACATCATCGATTACAGTCAGGAAGAGCTGCAAGCGCTGTTAGACCTCGCTGTGCGGCTAAAACGGGAGTACCACGAAGGCGGTAACGAGCCCGTTCTCAAGGGGAAAGTACTGGCGATGATTTTTCAAAAGCCTTCTCTGCGGACAAGAGTAAGCTTCGATATGGCGATGCGCCACCTGGGCGGAGACGCGCTCTACCTTTCGCCCAACGAAATCGGATTGGGCAAGCGCGAATCGGTTGCGGATATCGCCCGCGTGCTGGCCGGATATGTGCACGGCATTATGGCGCGCGTTTTCGAACATCAACACGTGCTTGAGCTGGCGCATTGGGCAAACATCCCTGTCATCAACGGATTGAGCGACTTCAGCCACCCCTGCCAGGCGCTGGCAGACGCCCTCACTATCTACGAAAACTTTGGCAGACTGCAGGGCATCAACGTCGCCTATGTCGGAGACGGCAACAACGTCGCTGTTTCCCTGATGCAAATCAGCGCGAAAATGGGCGCGAATTTCACCATCGCCAATCCGGAAAACTATGACATGCCCGCCTCAGCGGTGCAAACCGCCGTGGAAATTGCCGCAGCCAGCGGTTCGCGCCTGCGTTTCCTGAGAGACCCGCACGAAGCTGTCCGCTTTGCCGATGTGATTTACACCGACACATGGACAAGTATGGGGCAGGAAGAAGAAGCCGCTGAACGCGAACGCGTCTTCCCGCCTTATCAGGTCAACGACCAGTTGGTATCGGAAGCCAATCCTGACGTGATTGTGATGCACTGTTTGCCGGCGCACCGCAACCATGAACTCACAGACAGCGTCGCCGATGGACCGCACTCGCGCATTTTCCCGCAGGCGCACAATCGGCTGCATGCCCAAAAGGCAATCTTGTACACGCTCATGAAAGGAGCATAAATTGAATTCCCAGGATTTTATCGAACTCGAAGACCAGTACGGTGCGCATAATTACAAGCCTTTGGATGTTGTCCTGAGCAAAGGAAAAGGCGTTTGGGTCGAAGATGTTGAGGGTAATCGCTATCTGGATTGCCTGAGCGCTTATTCAGCCCTCAATCAAGGGCACTGCCATCCAAGGATTGTTCAGGCCATGATCGACCAACTCCAACGCATCAGCCTGACCTCGCGCGCGTTTCGCAATGATAAGCTGGGAATTTTTTACAAAAAGCTCTCGGATATGACCGGCTACGAGATGAGCCTGCCAATGAACAGCGGCGCGGAAGCGGTCGAAACTGCCATCAAAGTCGCCCGCAAATGGGGCTACGCGGTGAAGGGCATCCCAAAGTATGACGCTGAAATCATCGTGGCTGCCGGTAATTTCCACGGCCGAACTGTGACTATCGTCTCATTTTCTACAGAACCGCTCTACAAAGACGCGTTTGGTCCCTTTACGCCCGGATTCAAAGTCGTACCGTTTGGAGACCTGGGAGCCCTGGAAGCCGCTATCAGCCCCAACACCGCCGCGGTGATGTTGGAACCCATTCAGGGCGAAAACGGCGTCATCATCCCTCCGGAAGGTTACCTTCGCGGCGCGGCTGAACTTTGCAAGCGGAACAACGTCCTTTTCATCGCCGATGAAATCCAGACCGGACTTGGGCGCACCGGCAAGCTTTTTGCCTCCCAATACGAAGATGTGCGCCCCGACATCACCATCATTGGCAAGGCGCTTTCCGGGGGGTTGTATCCGGTTTCAGCGGTGCTGGCGGATAAAGATGTTTTGGGATTGATCGTACCTTCCGAACACGGCTCCACTTTTGGCGGCAGCCCGCTCGCCGCCGCGGTCGGAATTGCCGCGCTGGAGGTAATTGAAGAAGAGAAACTTCCAGAGCGCGCCTTTACGCTCGGCAAGTATTTTATGGACCATCTAAATGAAATCAACTCCCCGCACATCAAGGAAATTCGCGGGAAGGGATTGCTGATTGGCGTAGAATTAAAGCCTGAGGCAGGCGGAGCAAGGCGGTTCTGTGAATCGCTGCGCAGCGAAGGCATCCTTGCGAAAGAAACCCACACGCATGTGATTCGCTTCGCGCCTCCGCTGGTAATCGACCAGGAAACGCTCGATTGGGCGCTGCCAAAAATCGCAAAGGTGCTCAGACAACCTTAGAAAGCAGCAAAAGATGAACAGGTTTGCCAAGATTGTCGCTACCCTTGGTCCGAGCAGCTCGGATGAAGCCACACTGCGGGAATTGATTGCCGCCGGTATGGACGTCGCCCGTCTGAATTTTTCTCATGGAACCCATGAAGACCACGCGGAAAAAGTAAAGCTGCTACGAAAGCTATCCGACGAACTTGGCAAACCTATCTCCATCCTGATGGATTTGCAGGGTCCAAAACTGCGCATTGGAAAACTGGATAAGGACTTTATCGCGCTTAAGTCCAATCAAATTGTGGCCCTGAGCTCTTCCGAGAACCCGGAAAATGTGCGCGAAGGAACCATATTCATTCCATTTGACGTCCCCAAACTGCATGAGGCACTGGTTCCCGGCAACCACATCCTGATGGATGATGGGCAATTGGAGTTTGAAGTCACCGAGCTGGACGGCGAAAACATTTATGCCAGGGTGATTTTGGGCGGAAACCTGAAATCCCACAAAGGCGTGAACCTGCCGGGCTCCAAGCTCGACATTCCCTGCCTGACCCCTAAAGATTTGGAGGACCTGCAATTTGGTCTCGACATCGGCGTCGACCTTGTGGCCATTTCCTTCGTCAAGCAAGCCTCGGATATCGTCACGGTCCGTGAGACTATGCGCAGCATGACCAAAATGCGGCGCCTTCCCCCGATTATCGCCAAATTAGAACGTCCGGAAGCCGTCGCCAATCTGGAATCCATCATTGACGCGACAGACGGCGTGATGGTCGCCCGCGGAGATTTGGGCGTGGAAATGTCGCCCGCGGTGGTACCATCCGCTCAAAAAGCCATCATCCGGGCCGCGAACCACAAAGGCAAGTTTGTGATCACTGCCACGCAGATGCTTGAATCCATGATTAACAATCCGCGCCCCACGCGCGCCGAAGCTGCGGACGTCGCGAACGCGATTTTTGACGGGACCGACGCCGTCATGCTTTCCGCGGAATCCGCGGCCGGCAAGTATCCGGTCCAAAGCGTGCGCATGATGGAAGCCATCATCCGCGAATCGGAAAAGCACCTCAGCGAATGGGGACATCTCGACAGCGTGGTCAGTTCAGACCAACTGGATGAGGCGATTTCCATCGCGCGGGCAGCCAAAGACCTGACAGCTGACGCCAGAGTTTCCGCAATTGTGGTGTTTACCATCTCCGGGGCAAGCGCCATGTGGATGTCCAAAACAAAACCCTCCGTGCCCATCTATGCCTTCACGCCAGAAATTCGCACGTACCAGTGGCTGGGCATAGCCTGGGGCGTCACCCCGCTGCTTGTCCCGCACGCCGACACGCTGGAGACGATGATTAAACATGTTGAGACAGCTATCACCTCCTCCACGCCGCTTTCCGCCGGCGACCAGGTTGTGGTCATTAGCGGCTTCCCGGTTGGAGAATTTGGCAAACCCAACCTCACCCTACTCTACACGCTGAGAGGATGAAACGCGTTCCATCAGGCAGGCAGCACACTATTCAAAAATCAACAAGCCATAACCGCGCCCCCAAAAGTTGGATAATCAATCCATCGGAGGAGGCGCTTTTTTGTTGTGGAAATCTTCAGCCAAAAATACCTTATCGGATTCCGCCAATCGCGTTTCAAACACCCGGATTATTCCAAAACAACCATTGCAATTCATTGATGAATATGTTAGACTATTAATATTGGTACATATTAATATGCTACTCATCTATATAAGCGGGAGTATATAATAAACCAAAGCGTGCCATCGGAAGGAAGCAGGAGGCCGCGGCGCACGCGCAGACAGTTTTTTTATCGCCAGGCGGCGGTTGGAGTAGAAACAGAGTTCAGGAGGCACTGTCATGTTGAAATTTGATGAGGAAAAAATCGTAAAGAGCATTAATGGCGCGCTGGCGATGCGCCCGAAGATTGAAGCGGTCGCGGATGAGCTGTACGACAGGGGCTTTGACGCGCTTTTCTATATGGGCATCGGCGGCACCTATGCCTCGGGCATGCAGGTGGTGGATTCCGTGGAAGGACACAGCACCCTGCCCATTTATCTGCTGCACGCGGCCCGTTACGTAACCCACGGCAACAAACACGTCACAGATAAATCTGTGGTCGTGATTGCCTCCGACAGCGGAACAACCCAGGAAATGATTGAAGCCGTGGAAAAAGCCAGAAAAACGGGCGCGCTAATCGTCGGTTTTGTGGAATTCACGGACTCACCGCTGGCAAAACTCAGTAACCGACTCATCTCTTACCCGCATAATGAACAGCTGAAACTCTTCATGTTCGCGCACCGCCTGATGCACAGGAACGGAGAGTTTGGCTCATACGAGAAATTCTATTCCGAGCTTGACGCGCACCTGGCGGCAGCTTTTGTGGACGTCTCCAAACGCGCAGATGCCTTCGCGCTCTCCTTCGCGCAAACCCACAAAGATGACCCAATGCATTATTACGTCGCGGCTGGCAATCAGTATGGCGCGATTTACTCTTACGCGATGTGTTATGTTGAAGAACAGCACTGGCTGCGATCCAAGTCCATCCACGCCTCGGAATTTTTCCACGGCACGCTGGAAGTTATCGACCGCGATACCAATGTCACCGTTTTTGTGGGCGAAGATGAAGAACGCCCCCTGGCCGAACGCGTGGCGCGTTTCTTACCGCGGATTTGTGCCCGTTACACTATCATCGATACCAAGGATTACCCCCTGGAGGGCATCAGCCCCGAATTTCGCGGCCTGATTTCGTATCAGGTGAGCCATGCCATCACGGAACGCATAGACGCGCATATCGAAAAACTGAACTGCCATCCGATGGACATCCGCCGGTACTATCGGCGCCTGGACTACTAAACTCTTATTGTTCTCGGAAGTATTATGCGCGAGGCCATCTATAAAGCGTAAAGCGCGGGCTGGTTGCTAACCAGCCCGCGCTTTTGTATTCTTTACAGACGGGCCATGTTTTGTCAGACGCGCGAACCAATCTGCTATTGATAGGCAAAGTTAATGCGCTCAAGCGCTTCAGGCGCCGGCCGCAGTCTGTCCGGGGTCAGGCGATTGAGCGGTTCTTCCACAAAGTCGAATTCATCAAAAATATTCGTTTCGGCGTTCTCAATGTAAATCAGACCGGTGGCGAAGTAGTGGTTCTTATAAGACTCCGTCAGCAAATCGAGAGCCGCGTGCTTGTCTGTGGGGTCATAATCCCGGTCAATCTTCTTTAGGAGGATGCTGGAACCATCGTGCAGCCGCACTTCGCGCGTTTCCCCTTCCTGAAAATCCTGAATGTGGATGGCCTGTGCCCGGGGAACATAGGTGATATCCTGAATTGGCGCCTCATTTTCCCTTCCCCAGGTATAGGACTGCAGGGCATCGTCGCGGTTGTTAAAGGTAACGCAGGGACTGATGACATCAATGACCGCGATGCCGTTGTGCACGATGGCCGCTTTCAGGAGTTCTTTCATCTGCTTGATATCACCGGAGAAGGCTCTGGCGACAAATTTGGCGCCGCTGATAAGGGCTTCCATGCACAAGTCGAGCGGCGGCAGGAAATTTTTCCCCTGATGTTTCAGTTCCAACCCCAAATCTGAAGTGGCGGAAAACTGACCTTTGGTAAGGCCGTACACCCCATTGTTTTCGATGATGTAGACCATGGGAACATTTCTTCGGATGATATGTTTGAAATGTCCCAATCCAATGCTGGCAGTATCGCCGTCACCGGATGTACCCATCGCCTTGACGCGCCGGTCCGCGAAACATGCCCCGGAAACAAGCGTGGGCATGCGTCCGTGCAGCCCATTAAAACCGAATGAACGCGATAAGTAGTAATTCAGGCTCTTGCTGGAACACCCGATGCCGCTGAACTTCGCAATCATTTCGGGTACGATGCCCAGTTCGTAGACAGCCTGCTGAATCTGGTTGGAGACGGTATTATGACCGCAGCCCGGACACAGTGTGGAAGGTTTACCGCGGTAATCAATAGGCGAAAGCCCTACAAAGTTTCGTTCCAGCTTCGTGCTTTGGACATTATCCATTTTGCTGCTCCTTGGCGAGAATTTGCTGCTTTACCCAGATGGCTGTCATCGGCAGGCCGTCAACTTCAGAAACCGAAATCAGTTTGGGAGAATAATCGTGCAATTCTTGAATCAAGATTCCATACAGCTGCCCGTCCCGATTCAGCTCCAAAACATACACGCGCTCGTGGCTTTCCAGGAATTCCTGCACCTCACAGCACGCTGGAAGCGCCCGGATGCGCAGGTAATCCACCGGAAGTCCGGCTTCTTCCAATTGGTCCTGCCCTTCAATGATGGCCGGGTCGGTGGAGCCCATCGCGATAATGCCGATGCGGGCATTTGGTTTTTTCCGGACAACCGGAACAGGCAGGAATTCACATGAACTTTGCAGTTTCCGCTTTATCCGCTGAATCATCGCCGCCCAGTTCTGGGGGTCCTCGCTGTAGTTGCCATACTCATCATGTCCGGTCCCGCGGGTGAAGTACGGGGCGGCAGGGTTTTGGTTCCCCATCACGGTGCGCCAGGGTATGCCGTCCCCCTCGATATCTTTGTATCTGCCCCAGGTGCCTTCAAAGCGAGCCATGTCTTCTTCCCATAGAATCCTTCCGCGGTCCATGGGGAGCTGCGGGTATTCGAATTTCCGGGTAATCCACTGGTTCATGCCCAGGTCCAGGTCGCTCATCACAAAAACAGGGGTCTGGTAATGTTCGGCCAGGTCAAAGGCTTTCCAGCCAAACTCAAAGCATTCGTTCACGCTGCCGGGGATCAGGATAATGTGGTTAATATCGCCGTGCCCCAGGCGATATACCATAGCCAGGTCTCCCTGAGCGGTGCGCGTCGGCAGGCCGGTACTGGGGCCCACACGCTGCACATCCCAGATTACAACCGGAGTTTCGGTAAAGTACGCCAGGCCCACATTTTCTGTCATCAGGCTCAGGCCGGGGCCGGAAGTCGCGGTCATCGCGCGCAGCCCGGCCCAGCCCGCTCCGATAGCGGAACCTGCCGCGGCCAATTCGTCCTCAACCTGCAGGATGATACAGGTGTTCTTGCCGGTCACAGGATCTTTCCGCAGTTTCGGATTTTGCGCGAGCATAGACTCCACCAGGCTTGAAGCCGGCGTGATTGGATACCACGCGCAAAATTGCACGCCGCCAAAGAGGGAGCCCAGCGCCGCAGCGTTATTTCCGTCAGTAAGGATGTAATCGGAAAGCGGGGGCAGCGCGCGTACGGAATAGCGGTCCTGTTTGGTCAGATTGGCAGCCGCCCATTCGTACCCCGACCGGATGATATTCCGATTGGATTCCAGCGCTGTCTGTCTGCTGCCAAAGTGTTTGCCAAGCGCGTACTCAATATTTTCCATCGGAATGCCCAGTACCTGACCAACAATGCCGACATAGGCCATGTTTTCCATGTATTCACGCAGGTTCCGCGGAACTTCCGCCTGCCTGACCAACTGGCGAATAGGCATCGGATAATAAATCAGGTCAGGATTGGCGTCCGCCGGCTTCTGCAGGTGGTCAGCATAAAAAACCACGCCACCTTTTGGCAGATAGGTCAGGTCCTTGGCAAAAGTGTCCGCGTTCATCGCGACAATAATGTCATCATACGGCACCCGACCGAGATAGCCCTTTTCCGAAGCCCGAATCACAAACCAGGTCGGAAGCCCTTTGATGTTTGATGGGAAGATATTCTTCCCCGAGGTCGGAATCCCCATGTTAAACAGCGCGCGGTACAAAATGGTGTTCGCTGTCGCGCTTCCGGACCCGTTAACCGTGCAAATCGTCATGCAAAAATCATTCACACGCGAGCTTTGTCCAGTCTGTTCGTTTTCATTTGGATAATCCATCTCTGTGCTGCTCTCCTTATAATGCTTATTCAAAGCGCTGAGATAACTCTGTCTTTTTTCGCTGCTTTACCAAATCCATGTGTTCCACCAGCCAGCGGTAACCGAGATCATAATCCCGCGCGGCTATGGCGTCGGTAATACGTTGGTGATAATTCCAGACATTTTCCAGGTAGAAGCGGTCGGCCTGCAGATTGCGTTCAGCCTCTTCATTGAATTTCCAGAATGTTTCCAAAACGCTTTTGGCGACGGGGTTTTCCAGGTGAGAGAATATTGTCATGTGGAATTCCTGATGCTCTTTGCCAGGAATTTGGGGAGGCTCTTTGGAGATCCGCTCCAGCGCCCTGCTGACAATTCGCTGTAAGGCGTCTCGGTTCTGGCTGGTGAGCAGCGGCACGGCTTCATACCAATAGCTGATTTCAATATGCTTGCGCAAGTCCCGGAAGGCATCCGCCAGGCCCGGCTGAATTTTTGAGCCATACCTCAGCCCTGTTTCCAATAATTGGTCAAAGCTGAATTCCCGCTTTTGGATGCCGACTTTGGTTTTCACATCCACAAACCCCAGCGTCCGCGCCACCTCCAGCTGTTCGCGTACGCTGGCAACACTAATCCCCAGGACATGGCTGAGTTCAGCGATGCTGGGGATTGGCGCCTGCGCGCGGTGCGCTTCAGCGAGGTAATCGAGCAAACTGCTCTTGTTATTCATCAGTGCTTCTTTTATTTATATGATTAATAGTATTTCTACGGCTCATTATAGCCTCTTTTTCAGGTATCCGTCAAGATCAATAGGGCTATTAATCTGATTATTTCGCATATTTCGGCCCTGTTAGATAATTATCCACGTAAGGGGGCCCTTTCCGGCGCGCAGCCGCGCTGAACCTTCATCGCACCGAAACGATCTTCCCACCAAACGCGTATTTTGCGCGTGAGGCTGTCCAAATGCGTATTTTCGGTCGTTACACCTGCTCATGCGGTACAATAACCAGGAATTTATTATCGGATTCATATTAATCCATGGGTATCAGCGAATTTTCAATCCCTTTTCGTTACAGAACGAACAAGGCAAATCCGTTTGTCTGGCTTCTTTCGCATACCCTCCATCATTGGGCGGTATTTCTTGCCGCGCTGATTGGCGCGGTTGGCAACGCCGCGCTGGCATCCGTACCGGCTGTGCAATTTGGCATTGTTTTCACCAACCTGACCAGCGGTTCACCGGATAAAAATGTTTTTATTCGCGCCGCGCTAATCATCACCTACACGCAAGTCCTACGCGGGCTCTTTCAGCTGATGCGCAATTTTGGCTTTGAGGCGACCGCGCAAAAAATTGAACGCGACGTGCGCGACGAATTCTATATCAACCTGCTTGGTAAAAGCATGACCTTCCACACCCTGCAATCGGTAGGGGATTTGATGGCCCGCGCCACCAACGATATCCGCGAGGTCAATTTCCTCTTTAGTCCGGGCATCAATATGGTCTTCGGCTCTATCAATTTCCTTTTTATTCCGATGGTTATCGGTTGGGGGATAAATCCAGCCCTGCTGCTTACCCCACTCCTGTTCCTCATCACCTATTTTCTTTCCATCCTGGTCTACCTGAAAAAGCTAAAACCCATTACCACCAAAGTGCGCAGCAGTTTTGGGATGATGAACAGCCGCCTGGCTGAAGCGATCGATGGTGTGGAAACCGTCAAAGCCGCCGCCCAGGAAGAAAATGAAATCGCGCTTTTTCAACGCAACGTCGGTGCTTACCGCAACGCATCCGTGGAACAAGGAGATATGGAAGCACGCTTTTTGCCGCTGCTGCTGCTCGCCATGGCAATGGGCTTCGGGCTGCTCCACGCGCTGGTCCTCTTCCAAAAAGGCACGATCGCGTTGGGGGATGTGATTAAGTATTTCAGTGCTCTTTCGCTGCTAGGCTTCCCCACTAACACTTCCATCCATTCTTATTCACAAATTTCTCTTGGAATTGCCAGCGCGAGGCGTCTGCTTTCCATCATGAATGCCGAGAACGACCTGGATAAAAACGACAGCGGCCGTGCCGATCCGCTGCGCGGCGACGTTTCCTTCTCGGACGTCAGTTTTTCTTACGATGCCCACAGTACCGCGTTGCAGCATATCAGTTTTAAGGTGCAGGCCGGCCAGACTGTCGCGATTGTCGGGCAGACCGGTTCCGGGAAGACCACACTGGTGCGCTTAATCAACCGCACTTACGACCCGGATTCAGGCTCCGTGCAAATAGACGGCATTGATTTGCGCAGTTGGAAGCTGGATGCGCTGCGCAGCCAGATTTCAATCATCGAACAAGACATCTTCCTTTTCTCCAAGTCCATTTTTGAGAATATTGCTTTTAGTAAACCAACAGCCAGCCGGGAGGAGGTAGAAGCGGCGGCAAAAAAGGCCCAGGCACACGCGTTCATCACCGCCCTGCCCCAAGGCTACGACACCATTATCGGAGAGCGCGGCGTGACGCTCTCAGGCGGGCAAAGGCAGCGCATCGCTCTGGCGCGCGCGTTTCTCACTGACCCAAAAATTCTGATTCTGGACGATTCCACCAGCGCGATAGACAGTCAGACTGAAGATGAAATTCAACGCGCGATTAAGGCAGCCTCTGAAGGGCGCACCACTTTCATCATTACGCACCGCTTATCCCAAATTCGCTGGGCTGATCTCATCATCGTGATGCGCCGCGGCACCATCGCGGATTTTGGTACGCATGCCGAACTGATGCGGAAGTCCCCTTCTTACCGCAATATTTTTACCGAGGCATAAACTATGGGTTTCTCCACCGGACTCGCCAGTGAATCTTACGACCGACAGTACAGCAATAAGACACTGTTGGCGCGCATCTGGGCATACGCCCGGCCGGAGCGGAAGCGCATTGTAATCATTTTGCTGACAGTCCTGCTGCAAGGCGGACTTGGCGCGCTTCCGCCGGTCATCGTGGCAAAAGTTCTGGACGAGGG
Source organism: Chloroflexota bacterium (assembly GCA_012517865.1). Lineage (GTDB taxonomy): Bacteria > Chloroflexota > Anaerolineae > Anaerolineales > Anaerolineaceae > Mesolinea. The sequence continues at coordinate 34,547 of JAAYUC010000040.1, forward strand.
CATTGCCGGCATCCCAAACTCCCAGGCCTTTTACCTGCTGACCGCGCTGGTAATTTTTCTGGAGCTGCTCGGCTACCTCTTTTATTACACCAATCACCGCCTTCTGGCACGGGTGATTGCGGATATCAACCGAAGCTTATCCACCGACGCGTTCGCTGCTTCCATGCGGCAGGATATGGCTTTCCATGATGTATTTTCCTCCGGGAAGATCGTTTCGCGCATTACCACAGATACGCGCGATTTCTCCACACTGATTACGCTTACGATGGACGTCGCCAATAGCCTGGTGCAGTCCGTGGTTACCGCCTTTATTCTTTTGACTGCCGAGTGGCACTTAGCCCTTCTGTTCTTCCTGACAATTCCGGTTTTTGTGCTGTTTGTTTCGCTCTACCGTAAGCTGGCGCGGCGTGTTTCAAGGCAGGGCATGCGCGCGATGGCAAACGTGAACGCGACCATTAAAGAAACAATCTCCGGGATTGCCGTCGCCAAGAACTTCCGCCAGGAAGAAACGATTTATGAGGAATTCAGACAATCCAATGCCACATCCTTCCGGATGAATATCAGACGTGGACTTGTCCTCTCCACGGTCTTTCCGACAACGCGCACGCTGGGCGCGCTGGCAACCGCCATGTTGGTGTACTTTGGGGCAATATCTGCCGCTCAGGGCATCATCACTGCCGGGGCGTGGTACCTGTTCATCCTCAGCACCGAGCGCTTTTTACAGCCTATCCTCAGCATCACGTCATATTGGACGCAGGTCCAGACCGGTTTGTCAGCAGCTGAGCGCATTCTCGCTCTCATCGACGCCGAACACACGGTCATTCAGAAGGGCAGCTACCAGCCTGAGAGTTACCGCGGCAGAATTGACTTTAACCACCTCAGCTTCAGTTACGCGAACGGGAAGCCAATCCTCAGGGATTTTAACCTCCACATTCGCGAGGGTGAAAACATCGCGATTGTCGGGCATACCGGCGCCGGAAAAACTTCAATTGCCAGATTAATCGCGCGGTTCTACGAATTTCAAGATGGTGAGCTGCTGATCGACGGCAAAGATATCCGCAGTTACGACCTACACGCGCTGCGCCAACACATGGGTTTGGTCACCCAGGTGCCTTTCCTGTTTGAGGGGACCGTCGAAGAGAATATCCGCTTCGCCAAACCGGATATTACCCGTGCGGAAATTCTCTCCCTCGCCAGAAAGATAGGCGGCGGTGAATGGCTGGATACCTTTGCGGACGGATTGGATACGCGCGTGGGAGAGCGCGGCGCGCACATCTCCATGGGGCAGCGTCAGTTGGTTGCCCTGCTGCGGGTTCTGGCGCAGAATCCGGCGGTGTTTATCCTGGACGAGGCTACCGCGAGCATTGACCCCTTTACCGAAAAGCAAATCCAGACAGCTCTGAATTTGATTCTAAAGCAATCCACCAGCGTGCTTATCGCGCACCGCCTCTCCACTGTGCAAAGCGCGGACCGCATTATTGTGCTGCGCGACGGCGAAATCATCGAAGAAGGCACGCACGCTCAGCTGCTCAGCCAAAGAGGGCATTACTCCGAGTTATACAACACCTACTTTCGGCATCAAAGTCTGGAGTACGTGGAACAGGCCGGAAGATGAAAACGCGAACGCGCCCCAACAGCCCCGCGCACAGCCGCGCAGCTTGACTTTATCCTCCATCAGGCTAAAATTAAACCAGAACATTGGCTGGGAAGAGACCTGACCTCAGGCACCGAAGGGGCAAACCCGTATTAAAGGGCGAAACTCTCAGGTAAACAGACCCTGCCAATAAATCCTCTGAAGTAAAATAAAAAATGGTTTACGACAGAGGCACAATCAGTTGTGCCATTGTAACTATTTGATAAGGAGAAAAAATGAACTTTCCAGCTGAACTTAAGTACGCTCAAACAGATGAATGGGTAAGAGTAGAAAACGGCATTGCCATCGTCGGAATCTCTGATTACGCCCAGGATGCTTTGGGTGACGTGGTTTATTTTGAATTCTCAGTGGAAGCCGGAGACCAGGTAAAAGCCGGCGGACAGCTCGGCCAGGTAGATTCCGCCAAAGCCAGTTCGGAAGTGATCTTGCCAGTAAGCGGCGTCGTAACAGAAATCAATGAAGCCGTTAGCGACAACGCGGAAATCATCAACAACGATCCCTACGGGGAAGCCTGGCTGGTAAAGATCAAGATGGATAATCCGGCTGAATTGGAAAACCTTCTGACTGCGGAAGCTTACCAGGCATATCGTCTGGGGTAGAGCCAATGTTCACACCTCACACCCCAAAAGATGTCGAGGTGATGCTGAAGACCATCGGAATCGAAAAAGTCGAAGATCTTTTCACCGAGATCCCAGAAAAATACCGCTTCCCTGAGCTTAAGCTTCCCCTCGGTTTGACCGAAATGGAAGCTGCCGAAGAGTTGGAAAGCATCGCCAACGCGAACGGCAGCACTAAAACGTTGCTGAACTTCATTGGCGCCGGCGCGTATGACCACTATGTGCCTGCGGTTGTGGATATGCTTCTCCGGCGCGGTGAGTTCTACACCGCGTACACGCCTTACCAGCCGGAAATTTCCCAAGGCACTTTGCAAGCCATTTTTGAATACCAAAGCTTGATTTGCGAGCTGACAGGCATGGACGTTGCCAATGCCTCGCACTACGACGGCGCGACAGCCGCCGCTGAAGCGGTGATTCTGGCCTATCACCATTTCAAGGGCAAGCGCACAAAGTTCCTGTTATCCCGCGCGGTTAACCCCCAGTATCGTGAGGTAGTGCGCACGTACATGCGCGGAAACCAGGCTGTCAGCATCCTGGGGGACGACCCGGAGACCGGCATCGACGCGTCCATGGACAAATTAATCGCCCAAATTGATGCCGAAACCGGTCTGGTGATGGTTCAGTACCCCGATTTCTTTGGACGGGTCATAGACTATAAACCGCTCATTGAGGCAGCCCACAACGCGGGGGCGCTGGTGGCCGTGGCTGTCAACCCAACCGCGCTGGGCATCCTTACCCCTCCAGGTGAAATTGGCGCGGACATCGTCTTTGGAGAAGGTCAGCCGCTCGGAATTCCGCTCTCCTTCGGCGGTCCGTACCTCGGCATCTTTGCGGTCACCAATGACTTGCTGCGCAAGATTTCCGGTCGTCTGGTCGGCGAGACGGTGGATAATGCCGGCCGGCTGGCATATGTGCTCACCCTGACAGCCCGGGAACAGCACATCCGCCGAGAGAAAGCTTCTTCGAATATCTGCACGAACCAGGGATTAATGGCGCTGGCTTCCACAATCTACCTCAGCTTGCTCGGAAAGAAGGGGTTTGAAGCTGTCAGCAACCTGTGTTACCAAAAAGCGCACTACGCCGCTGCCCAAATCAGCGCGATACAGGGCTACAAACAGGTGTTTTCTGAGACACCATTCTTCCATGAATTCGTTATTCGCAGTCCCCAACCGGCAGCGCATTTGCTGGAGGACCTGAGGGCTTACGACATCCTGGGCGGTTACGACCTGAGTAAGGATTACCCCGAACTGGACAACTGCTTGCTAATCGCTGTCACGGAGAAAATCGCCAAGGAAGACATCGATCTTTTGCATGACGCGTTGATAGAGGTGACTCATGACTGAGCCCACAATCTTTGAACTGTCCTCCCCCGGCCGTCAGGGCGTGCGTTTTCCGGTCTCAGATGTGCCTGAAGTGGAAGTGCCCGCGGAATTCCGCCGGAAGGACCTTCCACTTCCGGAACTGGCGGAAATCGACGTTGTCCGCCACTTTACGCGCATCTCCCAGAAGAATTACGCCATTGACCTTGGCTTTTATCCGCTTGGGTCCTGCACGATGAAGTACAACCCCAAAATTAACGAAGAGACTTCGCGGCTGCCAGGCTTTGCGTTCACCCACCCTTTGCAGCCCGAAGACACAGTGCAGGGCAATCTTTACCTGATGTACACCCTGCAGGAATGGCTAAAGGAGATTGCTGGATTTGCCGGCGTTTCCCTTCAGCCTGCTGCTGGCGCGCACGGCGAGTTGACTGGTGTGTTGATAATACAGAAGTACCACGCAGACCGCGGAGACACCCAGCGCACGCGCATTCTCATCCCGGATTCAGCGCACGGCACCAATCCTGCCTCTTCCGCGATGAGCGGATTCGAAGTGGTGCACTTGCCGTCAGACGCGCGCGGAAATGTGGATTTGAATGCTCTGCGCGAGCTGTGCGACGAGCGCCTGGCTGGCCTGATGCTCACCAACCCGAACACCCTGGGACTGTTTGATGAGAACGTGACAGCTGTCATCGAAATGGTGCATTCCGCCGGCGGGCTGGTTTACGGAGACGGCGCCAACCTCAACGCGCTGCTCGGCATCGTGCGGCCTGGCGACCTGGGTTTTGACATCATGCACATCAACCTGCACAAGACCTTCTCTACCCCTCACGGCGGCGGCGGACCAGGCTCCGGTCCAGTAGCGGTAGCCCCTGCGCTGGTGGAATACCTGCCTGACCCTGTGGTAGCGATTATTGAGCCCGGCAGCGAAGACCTGCCGCCCCTTTATGGCTACGCGCACCCCGCCAAATCTATCGGCCGGGTCAAAGCTTTTAATGGCCACTTTGGCATGCTTGTCCGCGCCTATACCTACATTTCCATGCACGGCAAAGAGGGCTTGCGCAATATCGCCGAAAAATCAGTCTTGAATGCCAATTATTTGCTGGCCAAAATAAAAGGTGTCTATCACCTGCCCTACGACCGCCGCTGCATGCATGAATTTGTGGTCGAAGGCATGTGGCCAGACGCCCCCGGCATTCGCGCGTTTGATATTGCCAAGCGGCTGATTGACTATAATTTCCATCCGCCGACAAACTACTTCCCGCTGATTGTGCACGAAGCGTTGATGATTGAGCCGACGGAAACAGAATCGCTCGAAACCCTTGACGCCTTCGCGGACGCGATGCTTAAGATTGCAGTTGAAGCGCGTGAAAATCCGGACCTGCTGCATGAAGCTCCGCACAATGCTCCTGTCGGGCGCTGTGATGAGGTGCGCGCTGCCAAACAATTAATCCTGCGCGCTCGAAAAGCCTGATTGCAATGGATGAAAAAAGCCGGAGCTTGCGCCCCGGCTTTTTTTAATTCAGTTCCAACGTGACCGGACAGTGGTCTGAACCCATAATCTCATCCAGGATGACGGTATCGCGCACCCTGGTCATCAGCGGCGCGCTGACTAAAAAGTAATCCAGCCGCCAGCCAATGTTCTTTGCGCGCGCGTTCATTCGGTATGTCCACCAAGTATAACCCTGTGAGAGGGGATAAAGGTGCCGATAAACGTCAATAAAGCCGTGTTCCAGGAATTTATCTATCCACACCCGTTCTTCAGGCAAAAAACCGGTGTTTTTCTCGTTGTCCTTTGGCCGCGCCAGGTCAATCTCATTATGGGCTGTATTGAAATCGCCGGTGATAATAACATTCTCGCCGTGCTCGTGATGCTCGTCGCAAACATCCAGAAGCCGGGCGTAGAAGCCCAGTTTAAAAGGCACCCGCTGATTTTCTTCGCCGCCATTGGGGAAATAAATATTGTACAGAAGGAAATCAGGATACCGCAGGCGGGTGACGCGCCCCTCGCTGTCAAATTCCTCCACGCCCAGGCCGGTGCTGATTTCCAGAGGGGCAATTTTATAAAATACTGCCGTCCCGCTGTAACCAGGCCGCTCGGCAGGATTCCAGAAGGATTGATATCCGGGCAGCTCGCGCTGGTCTTCGGTCAACTGCTCCGGCTTCACCTTGATTTCTTGCAGGCACAGGATATCCGGCTGATGTTCTTTTACCCAATCAAAGCCCTGTTTGGCCAGGACAGCGCGGTAGCCGTTTACATTCCAAGTCGTTATCTTCATGCTTTCACTCCAGTGTTTGCGTGCGGAAGGCTATGGTAAACTTAGCGTTTGATGATAACAGCAAGAAAACAACATACACCTTCACCCCGCGGAATTTTATTATTCCTGCTGATTTTACCAATAATCGGCGCATTGTTTACTCCCGCGCCCGCGCGCGCCCAAGCCGCGCAGCTGCCGATCTATATTGTTAAATCAGGGGACACCCTGTACGGCATAGCCGGACAATTCTTCACGACGATTGACGAAATCCTCGCGGTAAATAACCGGACTATCGGAGATACCCTCCATCCAGGCGACCGGCTTTTCATCCCCGGGCTTCAGGGGCTGCAGGGAGTGCTGACCACCGATTTCGTTCCGCTTGGCGCCAGTCTGCGCAGCCTCAGCCGCCGGACCCAGTCCGATATGGCCAGCCTGGTGCGGTTGAATAAATTCACCAGCCAATCCGAACTGTTTGTCGGCCGGAAAATCTCCCTGACCACCTCGGAAGCAACCCAGGACCTGCGAACTATGCCTTCGCTTCTTCCAGGTCAATCCTGGCTGGAACTCGCAATTCTGACGGGAGAGAATCCCTGGTCGCTTGCCCGACTCAACCGCCTTACGTCTCCAAACGACGCGCTCCCTCAGGACGCCTACTACGCCCACTCCTCCCAAAACAGTCCAAACAGCCTGGCCATCCCGGGCATCACTTCCCTGGTAATTGATAATCTTCCGCTGGTGCAGGGAGGAACTTTTGTACTCAAGGTAACCAGCGAGAAGCCTGTCACGCTCTCAGCGGATTTGGCAGGCGTCCAGCCGGTTTTCTTTACGCAGGAGGACGGCAGCCAGATTGCGTTTGGTGGAATACACGCTCTTTTGGAACCCGGCGCGTATCCCCTGACCATTGAAGTGACCGATACCAACGGCACCAGTTACCGCTTCGACCAGTGGACCATCGTCGGTTCAGGTAATTTTGAGGTGGACGAGACCCTGAAGGTAGACCCTGAAACCGTGGACGGCGATAACATCGCCAGCGAAGACGCGCTCTTCAAGCAGATTGTCACCACCCTGTCGCCTAAGCAGCTGTGGAACGGCATGTTTCAGTACCCGACCAAGGGCGGGGACTGCGTGAACTCCCGCTTTGGCAGCCGGCGCACCTATTCCGGCACGGAAAAGGTGTATTACCACACCGGCCTGGATATCGGCTGGTGCTACGGCATAGACGTCTTTGCCCCGGCAGCCGGCACAGTTGTAGCTGCCCTGCCAAACCAGATTGTCCGCGGCAATACCATCGTGATTGACCACGGTCTCGGCGTGTTTTCAATTTACATGCACCTGCAGGATATGCTGGTGGCAGAAGGCGACCAGGTAGAGCCCGGACAGCTCATTGCCCATATCGGAAATACCGGCAGAAGCAACGGCCCGCACCTGCACTTTGAAATTGACATCAATGGAACGCCTGTCAATCCTGTTACCTGGCTGAACCGCGAGTTTCCATAAAAAAAAGCAGGCATTTCTGCCTGCATGGTGCGCTGGGGGGGACTTGAACCCCCACGGCTTGCGCCACATGGCCCTCAACCATGCCTGTCTGCCAATTCCAGCACCAGCGCGTGGATAGAAATTATATCTGTCCTGGACTTATTGTCAAGGATTTCTGTGAGAGAGGAAGTAGATGAGAATTAAAATCGTTTTGGACGCAATGGGGAGTGACAACCGCCCGCAGCCGGAAATTGAAGCTTCCGTCCAGTGCGCTGAAAACCTCGGCGTCGCTATCATCCTCGTCGGGGATGAGAATGTTCTGAAACCCCTGCTTGCAGCCCAGCCCGGCGATAAATCCCATGTCAGCATTGTCCACGCGCCCGAAGCCCTGGAAATGAGCGACCACATCCAGGAAGCGCGCGCCAAGAAGAACAACACGATGCAGGTGGGAATGAACCTGGTACGCAGCGGCGAAGCCCAGGCTTTTGTCACCGCGGGGAACACCGGCATGGCAATGTACTTCGCCACCAAGACCTTTGGTCTCATTCCTGGCGTCATCAGACCCTGTCTCTGCGCCGCATTCCCGGTAAAAAACGGGAAATGCGTGATTTTGGACATAGGTGCCAACGCCGAATGCCGGCCTGAATTTTTGGTACAATTTGCCCGCATGGGCAGCGTTTACGCTAGCCTGCTCTTCAACCGCGCCAATCCCAGAGTGGGTCTGCTCGCGAATGGAGAAGAAGAAGGCAAGGGCAACGAACTAGTCAAAGCAGCCGGCCCCCTGATGCGTGCTGAAGTTCCGGGCTTCGTTGGGAACATTGAAGGCAAAGAGTTGTTCGCCGGCGAAGTGGATGTGGCGGTGACGGACGGCTTTACAGGCAACATCCTCCTGAAGTCCACCGAAGCGGTGGCCCGGCTCATTCTCGAAACGCTCAAAGAAGAGCTGATGCGCAGCACGCGTACCAAGCTCGGCGCGCTGCTGGCCAAACCCGCCTTTAAATCTGTCAGGCAAATGCTCGACCCTTCCGAAGTCGGCGCCGCGCCCTTGTTAGGTATAAACGCGTTGGTTTTTGTCGGGCACGGCCGCTCGGACGCGAAAGCGGTTTTTAGCGCGGTTAAACAGGCAAAAATCACGGTGGAATCCGGTTTGTTGGATTCCCTACGCCAGTCTATCCCACTGAATAGCAATGGAGAAACACTTTCATGAAACTTGTCATTAACGAAAAATTGATTAAGAAAAACAAAACCATCGGTCAGGTGACCACCTTTGCCAGTCTGGCAGTGCTGGCAGTCGGCCTTGTCTTTGCCTTCGGGAAAGACATGACCCGCATCCTTTATTCTTACGTTGCCTTGATTGTAGGTTTTGTGCTCTCGCAGGTAGGCATGTACTTTTCGACGCGTTTCGGCCGCAGCCCGCGCTTCGACGAATTATTCACAGGCGTCTTTGAGAAACTCCGCCATGATTACACCTTTTATGTCTTTTCCAGCCCTGTGCCGTATTTGCTGCTTGGTCCCTGCGCCATCTGGGTGCCGATTCCGCTGACCGCGAGCGGCAAAATTTCATACGAAAACGGCAAATGGAAACAGCAGGGCGGCAACTTTATGATGAAAGTGTTCGGACAGGAAGGGATTGGCAGACCGGTGCAGGAAATCAACGCCAACACTGCCATGATTCGCAAATACCTGGCCGAGAAAGGCATCCCGGAAGAAGAGCAGCCGCCAATAAAGCACATCATGGTGGTTCTGATGAAAAACACGATGATTGGGGAAATCAGCGAAGCTCCAATCCCGGTGGTAAATCTGGAGGACCTCAAACGGTCTATCCGCAGAGTGGACCGCGATGAATGCGAAGCGCCTCTGACGGAAGAACAGATTGCCCGCCTGACAGCCGCCCTGAACGATTATTCAAAGAAAAACTCCTGAGAAATCAGGAGTTTTTATCATCTTTTTCCAAACCCGCGTACTGACGCAGGCGCCTCACTTCCGCCGCGGTCAGGTAGCGCCATTCCCCGCTTCTTAAAGACCCCAACTTGAGCGTGCCAATCCGAACGCGTTTTATTTGCGCCACCGGCAGCCCAATGCGCGCGCCGGTTTTTCGGATTTGGCGTTTTTTGCCTTCCCGCATCGTGATTCTCAGCCAGCTTCCACCGCCGGCATTATTAATCACTTCCACTTTGGCGGGCAGCGTGCGGTATCCATCCTCCAATACCACCCCGCGCCGCCAGATTTCCAGCTGTTCCTCGTCGGGCTGTTTTATCACAAAGACTTCGTATTCTTTCTCGTGCTTGTAGCGCGGATGCGTGAGGCGGTTCGCAAGCTCTCCGTCATTTGTCATCAAAATCAGGCCTTCGCTGTCCAGGTCCAACCTGCCCAAGGCATACAAAGGTTCCTTGATGCCAATCAGGTCATTGACCGTTGGTTTGGGATGGCTCTCGTCGATGTCTGACAGGTAACCTTTGGGTTTGTTCAGGGCGATATAGATTTTCTCCTGCTTCAGGCGCAGCAATTTCCCATCAAGCGCGATTTTGTCCCTTGCCGGGTCAGCCTTATCGCCCAGGTGAATCACTTTGCCGTTCACGCTCACCCGCCCTGCCGAAATCAAGGCCTCGCAGGCTCTTCTCGAACCCAATCCGGCTGCCGCCAGTATTTTCTGCACGCGTTCTTCTGCCATCAGTCTTTTAATATCCTTTGTTCTTTTGGCTCATCCGACTGCCGAAGCGCTTTTAGCTCTTCAAAATTCACTTCAGGCAGCTGCTCCAGTGATTCCAAACCGAAATGCTGCAAGAAATCCGGCGTAATTCTATACAGAATTGGTCGTCCGGGAGCTTCGGACCGGCCTCTTTCTTCAATCAACCCTTTGGCAAGCAGGCTTTTTACGACTGTATCGCTGTTCACACCGCGAATCGCCTCAATCTCAGGGCGGGTGGCTCCCAGCTGATAGGCGATAATCGCCAGCACTTCCAGCGCCGGTTGGGAAAGGCGCGAGCTGACTTCAAGGCCAAGAAATTGCTCGATCAGAGCGGCATGTTCCGCCGCGGTCACCAATTGGTATTGGTTTCTGACTTTCTGCAAGCGAATGCCGTGCCTCTCAGCGTAGTGTTCCGATAGAATCCCAGCCAGGCTTTCCACTTCAGCACTGGAAATCCCCAAAGTTTTGGCCAGGTCTTCCACCGCGCTTAGTCCGGGCGCGGCGAAAAGCAGCGCTTCCAGACGGCTGAGGTTGGTTTTAATTTCAGGATTAAGTTCCACTTCGTTGCTCATGCTATAATAGTCTCACTTTAAGCCATATGATTATACTCTACTTAACCCGGGGGAAAATCCCCGAAGGGACATGTCCATGCGCGTTGTACTCACCGGTGCGGCCGGCTTTTTAGGTTCGCACCTTGCTGACAGGCTGATACAAGAAGGTCATGAAGTGATTGGCCTGGACAACTTCATCACAGGAGATGAAGAAAACATTGCCCACCTGTTTGACAGTGGGTCTTTTCGATTAATCCGGCAGGATGTCTCAACCTTTATTGATATCCCGGAGAACCTGGATTTTGTGCTGCATTTCGCTTCTCCCGCCAGCCCAAATCCCGCTTCACCCTTTGGATATCCCAACCTTCCCATCCAGACGCTAAAAGCTGGCGCTTTGGGCACGTTGAATACGCTTGGACTGGCGAAAGCTCACAAAGCCCGCTACCTACTGGCTTCCACCAGCGAGGTGTATGGAGACCCGCAGGTCCATCCCCAGGCGGAGAGTTATTGGGGCAATGTCGACCCCGTAGGCCCCCGTTCCGTCTACGACGAAGCCAAACGTTTCGCTGAGGCGCTGACGATGGCCTACCGCCGTTTTCACGGCTTGAATACACGCATTGTCCGCATTTTTAACACCTTTGGCCCCCGAATGCGCCTGGACGACGGGCGCGTTGTTCCCAATTTCATTCAACAGGCGCTGCGCGGCGAACCACTGACCATTTATGGCGGCGGCCAGCAAACCCGCAGTTTTTGCTATGTCAGCGACCTGATGGAGGGCATCTATCGGCTGATGCTTTCTGAGGAGCACGACCCGGTCAATATCGGCAACCCCGACGAAATCAGCATTCGCGAGTTTGCGCTGCTCATCAACGAATTAACTGGAAACAAAGCCGGGCTGGTAACCCGCTTCGCCGACGGCCTGGGGGATGACCCCCAACGCCGCCAGCCTGATATCACCCGCGCCAGGACGCTGCTGGGTTGGGAGCCGCTGGTAGACCTTAGAACCGGGCTGGCAGAGACCATCGAATATTTCCGCGGAAAAGTGCTGAAATGAACCAAAGAAACGCTCCGGAGGCTGTGCGCTTTGGGAAATTTCTGCTGGTGGGCGCGCTCAACACTCTAATTGACTTCGGTTTAATGAATTTCTTTTCCGGGCTGCTGCATTTGCCGCTGGTCCTTTCCCAGGCGCTTTCGTTTATTCTCGCGGTGCTCAACAGCTATATCCTCAACCGCCTCTGGATTTATCCAGAAACCCGCGCGAATTCTCTCGCCGGGCAGTTCTCCAAATTCGCGATTATCAACGCTGCCGGTCTCGCGCTGCGCACGGTTTCCATTCCTCCTGTCGACGGCTGGTTCAGACAATTCGTCATTTCAAACCAAGTAAATTTTTTGGGCTTCTCCCCTCAAACACTCAGCCGAAATCTGGCGCTCGGGGTGGTTCTTCCCATCACGCTGGTACTCAACTACGTCGCGAATCGTTTCTGGACCTTCGGAGATGTCGCGAGAAGTCGAACTTTGGTCAGGAAGGTGTAGACGCGCATGGGCACGCTCAGAGTCATCAGCGGAAGCGCGAAAGGGCTGCGGCTAAAAACCGTGCCCGGCGATACGACGCGCCCGATTACCGACCTGGTAAAAGAAGCTCTCTTTAATATTCTGGGGGATGAGGTGTTGGGCATTCATGTCCTGGATTTGTTCGGCGGCACTGGCGCCGTCGGCATAGAAGCGCTCAGCCGCGGCGCGCAGTCAGCGCTTTTTCTGGATAAAAGCCGGGAAGCGGTCCGCACAATGCAGGAGAACCTGCGCGAGACGAAGCTGATGGAGAGAGCCCAGGTATTGCATATGGATGCTTTTACATTCCTGGCACAGCCGCCCAGCTGTTCCTTCGACTTGATTTATATCGCCCCGCCGCAGTATAAAGGCATGTGGCAAAAAGCCATGGACTTACTGGACCAACAGCCCGGTCTGCTGAGCCCCGACGGGCAGATTATTGTGCAGATTAATCCTGTGGAATGGGAAGAGCGCGCGTACCAGCATTTTTCGGAATTTGACTCCCGCAAGTACGGCGATACGCTGTTGGTGTTTTTTGAACACGCTCAGCTGGAAAACGACATCACCAGCTGATCGCGTTCATCGTATTGATACAGCCCCCAAAATGGTCGCGCGCCGGCCTGAAATCGTGCCGCTTTGCCAATTAATACCGGTAAATCCTCCACCAAAGGGCAGCCCGGAAGCTCATCTGGCGCGAACCAGCCCAACTCGCCTTCCGAGCTCTCGATAAGCTCGCCGCGCAGCTCCTCCGCCTTGAAAACAAAGAATCCGATGCCAATGCGCCCTTGCGTGTTCACCATGATTTGACCGCAAAAGTTCCAGCGGGCGGCGGTCAGGCCGGTTTCTTCTGCCAGCTCTCTTTTGGCGGCATCCAAAATGCTCTCACCTGCTTCCACGTGCCCCCCGATTCCATTCCACAGGTTCGCCCAAATGCGCTTGTGCGGAGCGCCTTTTAACAAGAGAACCTTTCCATCCGGTGAGAATGAAAAAACAAGCACCCTGGGAATGATTGTATACCGGTCGGCGGTGGCGCCTTGCGCTTCTGCTCCCATAACCTCACCTCAAAAAATACAGCTCATAAAACGACCCGTTTTATGAGCTGTACTATGGGTCGCTGCCTTAAACCAGGAACATCGGCAGGTTGTGAATATCCTGAATGTGCGGTCGATAGTTTTCTTTATCGTAATACTTGTCCACATCCACATGGCGTTTGCCCTGGATGGAGGAATCAATCGGAACGGTATTGTAGACGCCGTTGTTAATGGCGACCATCTTGCCAAAATCGCCTTTCAGCGTCAGCTGCATCGCCAGGGTGCCGTAGTTCAGAGCGACCATTCGGTCAAGCATGTCCGCCGGGCCGCTGCGCACAAGGTAGGCCAGCTTTTGGAACATGATATGCTGCCCGGTGAGTGCCTTGATTTGTTCGCCGAGCAATTCGCCAATGCCGCCCAGCTTCTTGTGACCGTAGGCGTCTTCTTCGCCTGATTCCACGATGATGCCGCCGTCCGAAATCGCGCCTTCTGAAATGACGCACATGGAGTAATTGGAAGGATTATGCTTCTTGTCGTAGACAAGGAAATCCGCCAGTTTGTGGAAGTTAAAGGGAACTTCGCAAATAATCGTGCGGTCCGCAAAACTGAGATAACCGGTCACCAAGCTGGTTTCACCGGAATTTCGCCCAAAGAGTTCAACAATGCCGATGCGTTCATGCGAACCAACTGAAGAGCGGAAGTTTGTAATAAGCGAGACAGACTGCGTGATGGAAGTGGAAAAGCCAATGCAGTAATCCGTGCCGTACACGTCGTTGTCCATGGTTTTGGGAATTGCGACAATCGGGAAGCCTTCTTTGTACAGGCGGGCCGCGTAGCTGAGCGTGTCATCACCGCCAATTGTGATGAGGGAATCAATCCCGAGATAGTCCAGCACCTTCAGGATGTAATCCGTGTAATCTTTTGTGCCGTCGGGCTTTATGACTTTTCCATAAGGGCTGCCCACAAGAAATTCGGGGGTATCCTTAGGACGCACGTTGGAAGGATTTGTCCGCGAGGTATGCAAAAAAGTGCCGCCTGTTCGGTCTACTGTGCGGACAGAATTGACATCTAACGGCTGAACCAGGTCCGCGGTGCTCTTGGGGTCATCAAGGTTGAAGCGCAGCAGCCCGCCCCACCCAAGGCGGATGCCCATCACTTCGTAATCGTGTTCAACAGCATTCAGAACAACAGATTTTATTGCCAAATTTAAACCGGGAACGTCGCCGCCTCCGGTCATAACCCCTATGCGTTTTTTTGCCATAATAAACCTCCACACATAAATTTCAAATAATTACGGCTCTACCTCACGCAGCGGCCTGGGACTGTTCATCGCCCACCACCGCGTCCATTCCAAACTGAGTAGAGCTGCTATTGGCAGCGCTGTAATTACCCAGGTCGACTCGGTAGAGGACCAGTTTTGAGAGCGCAAGAAGGATTCCAAGCTGCTGTAAATATAAAACGCAAGGAACAACCAAAAAATAATTTTACCAAAAATTTTCCATTTCTCTTGCAGAAACGCGTAGAACAAAAATAAACCCGGCCACGCGAAGAGCAGAAAAGCCGCCGAGCCGGAAGGATTATACAGACTCAGCAGGCTGAGGCTGAGAAGCAGTTTCCAACGAGCCTGCCGTTCATCTTTTTCTGTCAGGCCGTACCATTCCACCAGCAGCGCGAAAAGCAATACCACATGCAGAGCCACTGCCAGCGGGACAACCGCACCCGGGAAGAATGCCGCGACACGCATCAATGGGGTGTCCAGCCAATCCAGCCTGGGCTGCGCGCTAATGAAACTGGCGAACCACTGCGGTATCCAACCCGGGAATAAAATCAGCGAAGTGACGCTCAAAAAAACAAGGCCGACCAAAAAAACCGGCAGAATATCGGTTTGTTTTTGGGAGTTCAACCAGATAATCAAAAAAATCGCGATTAGCAGTCCGATTGGCAGCATGCCAACGCAAAGAAACAACAACACTCCGGCCGCGGTTCCTCTGCCTGCCATCGCGCTGCGGCAGGCAGCGAAAAGAGCGAGAATGAACAGCGGAAGAATGCTCGCGGAAAGAATGAGTTTGAAAAAGGGATAGGAACAGGTGATGACCAGCGCCAGAATCACTTTTTCCAGGCTGGTCAAACGGGCTCCGGTCAGGTCAATCCCAATCCAGATGCTGAAGAAAATCGCTGCGGCCGTCAGGCTCATCCAGATTGCCCGCGCGAGCGTATAAGGCAGAAAACTGAATGGGATGTAGAGATAGATGAACCACACCAGGTCAATAAACCTGCCCTGACTGAAAGCCGGCGCTGTGTATCCGGTGTCCGCGTACAGCGCGGCAGCTTTTTCGTAAGCCTCCTGAGAATACGGCGAGCTTCCGTCCCGCATCCATCCGCCGGCTGCCGACCAGCGCGGCAGGAATTCATCCTGGTACAGAAATTGCTCTGAGAGCCGTAGATTCAGCAATACCAGGCCGGCCGCAAGGGCCAGCGCCAGAAGAGGAACCCAATATTGAGCGGTCTTTTTAAGCAGCACGTTTACCTCTTGGTTAACTATCGGATTTTACTCGCTGGCAATCCTGCGGTCAAATCGAAGCTGCTGTTTTTAATGTTCAATCTTTCTAAATACCCTGGAAAAGGATATAATAGCAACCTTGCTGCCAAAACCAGAAGGAACGAATAATGTTCACCAAATACTTGTATTTGGCTGAAAAATACTGTACTCTATGGGTTAAGTGCGATAAATTGTATAGAAAAGGTACCAAAACTGAATGGCAAGAATAAACAACGATAATCAAGTCTTGGATGACGATCGCGAATCCTCCGCGTTGGAAAGACTGTTGGAATTTGGACGAAAAAAAACCTATGTAACATATGATGACATCCTCCAATTCTTCCCCGATGCGGAGCAGGACCTGGACCAACTCGAGGAAGCTTACACTGCCCTTTTGGGAGCTGGAATCAATTACACTGAGGAAACTTCCTCGCAGGAAGAACCCAGCGAAACAGAACTTTCTGATGTGATTGGCGAAGAAGGCGCTCTGGATGACCTCGCGAACATCGACACCGATGACACAATCGGCCTCTATCTGAAAGAGGTCAGTCGGGTTCCGCTGCTTCACGACATTGAAGAAGAGCAGGAACTTGCCCAGCGCATCGAGCGCGGGCGCCTCGCCCGAGAAGAACTGGCAAAAGGAAATATCGGACCCAAAAAGCGCATGGAGCTGCGCGCTTTGATTGAAGACGGCTGGGCTGCCCGCGAGCACCTCATCACCGCCAATTCCCGCCTGGTCATCAGCGTGGCCAAAAAATACATGGGGCGCGGCGTTCCTTTCCTGGATTTGATTCAGGAAGGCAATATTGGCCTCATCCGCGCGACAAAGAAATTTGAATACCAGCGCGGGCACAAGTTCAGCACCTACGCCACCTGGTGGATTCGCCAGGCAGTCACGCGCGCCATTGCCGATCAGGGCCGCACAATCCGCGTGCCTGTGCACATGGGCGACCAGATTAACAAACTCCTGCGGGTGCAGCACCAGCTTACACAAAAATTAGGACGAGACCCAAGCGTAGAAGAGCTGGCGGAAGCCCTCGAAGTTCCTCCGAAAAAGGTCGAAAATATGATTCAGGTCGCGCGCAGACCGCTTTCTCTGGAGACCCCGACCGATGATGAAGAGGATTCGGTGCTGGGTGACTTTATCGAAGATGATGAAGCCCCGCCTCCGGATGATACCGCCACCTATAACCTGCTGCGGTCGCATTTAGATGAGGTGCTGGAAACTTTGCCGCCCCGCGAAGTCCGCATCCTGCAGCTGCGTTACGGTTTGCTGGACGGTCAGGCTTACACGCTTGAAGAGGTTGGCCGCAAGATGGGCGTCACCCGCGAACGCGTGCGCCAGATAGAAGCTCAGGCGCTCACCCGCCTGCGCCACCCCAGCGTGCGCCGCAAGCTGCGCGATTATCTTGGAGAATAACTAAACGCTGCAGCCGGATTCATCTGGCTGCAGCTTATTAATTCAGGCGGTTGTCATGGAAAGTGTATCCCCTGTGAATGAGAAATCCGAACCAATCAGCGCTGCAGAATCCTCCGCGCCCATCACCCCCAATACGCCGGACCCCCATGCAGCGACTCAACCAGTGCGGATTGCTCCGGTTCAGGATTTATCCACCGGAATAAAACCGGAACCGGAACCGACAACGGATCTCGAAGACACCAAACCCATCCTGGTCCGCGAACCAACGGTTGACGGCGCAGCAGCGAATGCTGCCCCGACAACCCTTGATATGGAAGCGCTGCCTGCCTGGCTGATTGCCTTCGCGCAGCAGGAAACCGCAGCGGAAACAGCGATTAACCCAGCCGAAGATACAAAAGAAATTCCATTGGAAGTTCCGCAAGCGGCAGCGGACGACACAGGCCAGGTTTTTGTTCTGCCGGTCACTGCTGATCAGCCTGAAATTGCAGAAAGCGGATGGACGCTGGAAAACGTTACCGAGCCAGCCGCTCCCCTGAATAAGGTCGAAGAGGGGGAAGGACTGCCAGAGCCCGCATCACCGCTGCCAGATACTGACAGCGCAGAGGAGTTTGGGACGGAGACGCCCGACCCGAACCCGACTGAGCCGCAGGAAACTGCGGAGGCAGACCTGATGCTTAAGGATGAATTCGCCCGGGCGCTGGATGAAGGAAATACAGCCGCGGCTGCCACAATTATCGAAGAAATGGAAAAAAACCCGGAATTCCGCAAAGATGCTATCCGTGTTTTGCGTTCGCGCCTGGATACCCGCCCCGAGAGTCTGCCGTTGTGGGATTTCTTCGCGCGCCTTTCCGCGGCGGATGACCAACCCGGGTTGTCGCAAAAAGCCCGTGAAACCGCAGAAGAAGTAAAGAAAACAATTGGAGAATAACATGGAACGATCCCTGGTCTTGGTTAAGCCGGACGGCGTGCAGCGCGGATTAATTGGCAAAGTAATCACTGCGCTGGAGGAGCGCGGGTTGAGGCTGACAGCCGCCCGCTTTCTGAAGGTCAGTCAGGAACTGGCTGAGGCCCATTATGCCGTCCACGCCGGAAAACCATTTTACGATGCCTTGATTGCCTTCATTACCTCATCGCCGGTGATGGCGATGGTCTGGGAAGGACCGGACGCGATTGCCGCTATCAGGCAGACCATGGGAAAAACACGCGGAACCGAAGCCGCACCCGGCACCATCCGCCACGATTACGCGCTGCAGGCGCGCTTCAACATTACCCACGCTTCGGACTCACCTGAGAACGCGGAGGCTGAGATTGCTCTGTGGTTTAAGCCGGAAGAAATTGTTGCCTGGTCCCGCGATATAGAGAAATGGATTTACGAATGACAGAACATAATTTGCCGGATTTAGTGGTTGTTTATCGCGCCAAAGGGCTCATTGAAGGCGAAATAATCAAGGGTTTTCTGGAAGCCCAGGGCATCAGAGCCAGCGTGAGCCAGGAAGCCGCCGGTAAAATCTACGGCCTCACAGTCGGAGACCTGGGCATCGCGGAGATACTTGTCCGGGCTGAGGACAAGGATAAGGCCGTCGCGCTCTTGCGGGAAGTGGAGGCGGGGGAATTCGCTAATGAAATCCTTATCAGCGGGGATGCCGAACAAAACGCGTTGGGTCCGCAGTCCCTTCCGGACGAAGCCGAGCTGCAGCATCGAAAAAAGGTATTAATCCTTTGCACAGGCAATTCAGCCCGCAGCCAGATAGCCGAGGCGGTTGTAAATAACGACTGCTGGGACAAATGGGTGGCATACAGCGCGGGAACGAACCCCGCCCTCGCGGTCAATCCTTATGCCATCAGAGTGCTGGAAGAAGCCGGCATTTTTCATCAGGGTGAGCCCAAATCAGTAGAGGTGTTCCGCGATAAAGAATTTGACCTCATTATCACAGTCTGTGATAATGCCCGCGAGACCTGCCCGCTGTGGTTGGGGAAAGGCAACCGCTTGCATATCGGCTTTGAGGACCCAGCCGCGGTGGAAGGGACCGACGAAGAAAAGTTAGAGGCTTTCCGCAAGACCCTCAAACTCATCCGGGCTGCCATTCCGCCAGTTCTGAATGAATACGCCTGATTCGCTCGTATCCTTGCAGCCCGAACAATTCGCCGCCGTTCAGGCGGCTGATTGTTTTCCAGTCACACCGCGCTGTTTGACAAAGGGGATTCTATCCGTTATAAAACCTGCATGAAAAGAAACGGCGCGTCCCGTTTTATCCTGGCTCTCCTTTCAGCGCTGCTGCTGAGCGGCTGTTCCGCGCCAGCGCTCCAAACCCCGCCGAATCTCCCTACGCGAACCTCCACCACTGCCAGCACGCCCACGTTAACGGCGGTACCACAGGAGCCCGCCAGCGCTCCCACCGCAGCCCCAACCCCAGCAGAAGCCCGACTTGCAGAAGCGGATGCCGCCCTTCAATTCGGGGACTACCCCGCGGCATTGGAGGCCTATGCTAAAGCCAAAAGCTCGGGCTCGGCGGCACAGCGCGCGGCCGGCCTATACGGGCAGGGGCTCACCTATTACAAACTTGAAGACTACTTTCAGGCCAAGCCACTTTTACTGGAGCTTATCGCGAATTATCCCGACACGCTGCCAGCCATCAGGGCGCACTATGTGCTTGCACAAATCTTAAAATCTGAGAACAACCTGACTGAAGCTGTAAACTATCTGACTTTGTACCAACAATCCCGGCCGGGCATTCTGGACGCCTTTATTTTTGAGCAAATCGGCGACCTGCGAGCACAGAACGGAGAAAACGAACTGGCACTGGCAGCCTACTCAAACGCGTATCTGGCCTCAGATGCCAGCAGCAATGCTGCCGTTGCCGTCAAAGTCGGCGGAATGTACGAGAAATTGGGTCAGTTAAACCAGGCCGCGGCAATTTATCGGGACGTATACGCCCGGACCGAGGATATCTACCTCAAATCCCAGCTCGATTTGCTTCTGGGTCGGGTGTATATCGCGCAAGGCGCGGTGGAAGAAGGTTTTAACTACTATCAGCACGCGGTGAATAACTACCCCGAAACTTACGACGCGTTTTCAGCCGTCTTAGCGCTTTTGGAGGCTGAACAGAGCGTCGATGAACTCCAGCGCGGTTTAATCAACTACTTCAGAGGGCAGTACGACCTGGCCAACGAGGCTTTTTCCCGCTACCTGGCAGGGGAAGGCCTTGAGAAAGACAAAGCGCTCTATTACCAGGCGCTGGCGGTCAGGGCGAAAGGCCTGGAATTAGCCGCCCTCAATTCCGAAGAGCGTTTCACATTAAATCAAAGCGATGGAACCCCGCAGGACCAGACCGCGGTTGCCCTTTGGAAACAACTGATCAGCGATTATCCAAAGAGCAGCTACCTTTCTCACGCCATTGAGGACATTGTCTACACGCAGTATGCCTACATGAACCGCACCGACCTCGCGGCGCAGACCGCGCTGGACTATGTTTCCCAGCAGCCGCAGGCTGTATACGCCCCAAGCTTGCTTTTTACCGCCGGCCGATACCTCGAAATCCAGGGAAAGCTGGAAGAAGCCGCTCAGGTTTGGGAAAGAATCGCGGTCAATTATCCTTCCTCGGACCAGTCTTTTCAGGGCGCATTCTTCGCTGGCATCCTGCACTTCCGGCGCGGAGACCTGACAGCTGCCGTGAATTCATTGAATCGCGCGGTTTTACTGGCTCTGGATCCGCTGGAAACAGCCGGGGCATACCTCTGGCTTGGGAAAGTAAGCCAGTCCCAGGGAGACACTGAAAAAGCCCACGAGTACTGGAATTCAGCCTCAGCCGCCGACCCAGCAGGTTACTACGGGCTGCGCGCTCTGGAATTATTGGAAGGCCGGGAAGCATTCACATCGCCCGAAACGCTGAACCTGCGCATCGACATGACCAGCGCGCGCGAGGTGGCCGCCGCCTGGATGCGAACCTCCTTTAACCTGCCCCCGCAAGTGAACCTTGATTACAGCGCGGAATTGTGGAGCGATGCCCGCTTTACGCGCGCAGTGGAATATTGGAGCCTTGGGCTGTATACGCAAGCCAGACAGGAATTCGAGTCTCTCAGGACAGCCAATCGCCTGGATGTGGTCAATAGCTTCCGCCTGTTGAAGACTTTTCAGGATTACGGTTTCTATGCCTCCGCGATTGAAACCAGCCAGACCATCGCGACCCTGGCAGGTTACAGCAATATCGCCCTGGCGGAAAATCTGCCAGCCTACTTTGCCTACAGCTATTACGGCGCGTATTACCTTCCCTGGGTGCAAAAAGCCGCTGATACCTACGGAGTTCCAGTATTGATACTGCTGAGCCTAATCCACCAGGAAAGCCGCTTCCAACCCTTTGCCGTGTCCTCAGCCGGAGCGCAGGGCTTGCTGCAGTTGATGCCGCAGACCGCCGCAACAATCGCCTCGGAAATCAACTATCCGCCAAATTTCAGCCCGGAAGACCTGGGTGTGCCGCTTTACAATCTGACCCTTGGCGCCAATTATCTTGCCAGGCAGTTTTTCGTCTTTGATGGGGATGCATATGCCGCGTTAGCAGCCTACAACAGCGGCCCGGGGAATGTGCGCGAATGGAAACAAATCTCCGGTGATGACCAGGACCTTTTTGTCGGCTCTATTCGTTACCTGGAATCGCGCACATACGTGCGGAAAATTGCTGAAATATTCGCGCAGTACGCGCGCCTTTATGGGAAGTAGGACTTTTCGCGAATCTTCGCAGCAGCCAGTTTTTTATTTAGATGATTCTCACCTAATAATGAATTTCGAAAGGAACAAAAAACAGGCGGCATCGATGCCGCCTGTTTTTGTCTCATAACCGTAAGTTTACTTGTTTTTCAATGCTGCCTGCGCGGCGGCCAGTCTTGCCAGAGGCACGCGGAACGGTGAGCAGCTGACGTAGTTGTTGCCGATGATGTGGCACCACTCAATCGAGCTGGGATCGCCGCCGTGTTCACCGCAGATACCAACCTCGAGATTCGGGCGGACGCTGCGGCCGTCTTCGATGGCTTTCTGCATCAGCTTGCCGACGCCCTCACGGTCTAACTGCTGGAAGGGGTTCTTAGGCAGAATGCCTTTTTCAACATAGCGCACGAGGAAGTTGCGTTCAGCGTCATCACGGCTGTAACCAAAGGTCATCTGGGTCAGGTCGTTCGTTCCGAAGGAGAAGAATTCAGCATATTCGGCAATTTCCGCCGCTGTCACCGCGGCGCGCGGGATTTCAATCATAGTGCCGAATTTGTATGCAACTTCAATGCCCTTCTCTGCCATCACGTCCTTGGCAATCTTTACCAGGGTGGGCTGAACTTCCTTGAGTTCATTTACGTGCCCGGTCAGGGGGATCATGATCTCGGGTTTGGCAACAATGCCAGCCTTGGCGGCATCACAGGCTGCTTCAAAAATCGCGCGGACCTGCATCTTCATGATGTCGGGGTAGACAATACCCAGGCGGATACCGCGCAGACCCATCATCGGGTTGCTTTCATGCAGCGCGCTGACGACTTCCAGCATCTTTTCCTTCTCAGCCAAACCTTCAGTTTTGCCGAGAGCTTTCATGGTAGCGACTTCGGTGAGGAGCGATTCCATTGAAGGCAGGAATTCGTGCAGCGGCGGGTCAATCAGGCGGATGATAACCGGATAACCGTTCATCGCCTCGAATAGGCCGTAAAAATCCTCACGCTGGAGAGGCAGAATATATTCCAGAGCGCCAAAGTAAGCACGCGCGCCCGGGTCTTCCGCCAGAGCTTTCTTCTCCGCCTCGATTGTCGCGGCCAATTCCGCTTTTTCATCATCCTTCAGCACGCGGCCTTCCAGGCGTCCGGCTTTCAGGGCGGATTCCAACTGTTCGAGCGAGTTCAGTTTCTTCTGAGTCGGCTCGGCGTTCATGATCATGTCCTGAACGTGCGGCAGGCGGGTCACTTCAAAGAACATGTGCTCCGTGCGGCAGAGGCCGATACCCTTCGCGCCGTACGCGCGGGCGCGGCGGGCATCCTTGGGGTAATCCGCGTTGGCCCAGACCTGCAGGCGGGAAATCTCATCCGCCCAATCTAGCAGCGCCATCAGTTCTTTTTGCTGCGTGACATCCGGGGTGGTAAGCGGCAGTTTGCCGACAAATGCTTCGCCGGTGGTGCCATCAACCGAAATCCAGTCGCCTTCTTTAATGACAATACCGTTGGAGGTCATCTGGCGTTTTTCCAGGTCAATCACGGCCATGGAAGCGCCAACCACGCAGGGAACGCCAAACTGGCGCGCAACCACCGCGGCATGCGACGTCGCGCCGCCTTCGCTGGTGAGGATACCCTTGGAGGCCAGCATACCGTGCACATCATCCGGCTTGGTGAAAGGACGCACCATAATGACATCCTGACCTTCGTCGCGATGTTTTCTTTCAGCGAGATCGGCGTCAAAATAGACCTGACCAACAGCGGCGCCAGGAGAGGCAGCCACACCCTTAGCCAGCAAGCCTTTTTCCCTTTTAGCTTTCTCTTTGTCTTCCAGAGAGAATTGCGGATGGAGCATCTGGTCCACCTGTTCGGGAGTCACGCGTTTGATGGCTTCTTCCTTGGTAATGAAGTTTTCATTGACCATATCGTAAGCAATCTTAATCGCGGCTTTGGCCGAGCGTTTGCCGTTACGGGTCTGGAGCATCCACAGTTTGCCGCGTTCAATGGTGAACTCGACATCCTGCATTTCTTTGTAATGGTTCTCCAGCTTCCTGGTGATATCCATGAAAGTGTTGTAAGCGTCAGGAATTTCGTACTTGAGGCCTTCAATCTTGGAGGTGTTGCGGATGCCGGCAACCACATCTTCGCCCTGGGCGTTGAGCAGATATTCGCCGAACATCTTGTTTTCGCCTGTCTGCGGGTCGCGCGTGAAGGCAACGCCGGTACCAGAGTCATTGCCCATGTTGCCAAACACCATGGTTTGGATATTGACCGCGGTGCCCAGCGAATCGGGAATGTTTTCGCGTCGGCGGTAATCAATGGCGCGTTTGGAATTCCAGGAGTTGAAAACCGCTTTGATGGCGTACTGCATCTGCACCAGCGGGTCCTGCGGGAATTCAAAACCCATTTCGCGTTTGACGACCTCTTTGAATTGGCCGGTCAGATACTGCCAGTCCGCAGCGTCCAATTCCGTATCCAGCTTCACGCCTTTTTTCTCTTTGTAGCTGTCCAGAACTTCATCGAATGCTTCATCCGGGATGCCGAGCACGACGCTGCCGAACATTTGCACTAAGCGGCGGTAAGAATCCGCCACAAAACGCTCATTTCCGGTCAAAGCGATCATGCCCTGTGCGGTCTGGTCATTCATACCGATGTTAAGAACAGTGTCCATCATGCCGGGCATGGAGAACTTGGCGCCCGAACGGCAGGAAACCAGCAGAGGGTTTTTGGGGTCGCCAAAGACTTTCCCGGCTTTCTTTTCCACTTCCTTCAAAGCGTCCAACGCCTGTTCCCACATTCCTTCGGGGAATTCATTCGTTTCCTGATAGGCATTGCAGGCTTCGGTGGTAATGGTAAATCCAGGGGGGACGGGCACGCCAATGCGCACCATTTCCGCCAGGTTGGAGCCTTTGCCACCCAATAGTCCGCGCACCCCGTCCCAACTGCCAGCGTACGCTTCAGCCTGTTCAACTTCGTCAAACAGGTACACCCATTTTTTTGTTGTCATACAGCCTCCTAAGGTAAATCGTAAAATATTACGCAGAATAATCGTGGTATCTCAGAGCCTGAAATAATCCAAATAAAAATTCTACCATAACTTATTTCCGTCCAGAATTTGTAGACAGTATTCAGTGGGAAACATTGCTTTGCGCGCTGCAAACCAGTTCTGGAGCTGCTTGAAGACAAGAAGGGGAGCTGCGGCGCTTTTTTCGCGGAGGAGAAGCGCTTCCAGGCGGGCAAACCCACCATCTGGCACTATTCTCCCGAAGACTGGGGCAGCGCGTCTGGCAAAAGAATAAATCCCTGGCTGACGGCAAGGGCGTTGGGCGTGCTTAATGCAGCCGGAAGGATTGCAATCTAAAGATTATCCGGTTTCCACGGATTTCCATAGGTGTCCAGAAATACCAAGGCCGGGTCGTACTGCGTCCGGGCGGGTTTTTCTTCGGCCGGATAACCGATGAATACCAGATTGAGCGGCAGCACTCCCTCAGGCAATTCCAGGACCGCGGAGACCGCTTTTTGAAGCCTGGCAATCGGCGTCACCCCGCACCACACGGCGCCCAAACCCAACGCGGAAGCCGCTAACAGCAGGTTTTCTGTCGCGGCGCTGCAGTCTTGCTGCCAAAAGTTTTCGCTGACCATCCTCCGCAGAGAGCGCACGTCCCCGCACACGCTGATAGCTGTCGGCGCGTTCATCCTGGCAAAAGGGAGCGCTTTGCGCAGTCTTTCCAGGCGCTGCGGATCCCGAATGACAACAAAGCGCCACGGCTTCAGGTTCATCGCGGAGGGCGCGGCCATCGCCGCGCGCAGCAGCTGCTCAATGAGAGCGTCTTCAACCGGTGCGTCGGTAAATTTCCGAATGCTTCGGCGTTTATAGATAAAATTCAAAGCGTCCATCCGCCATTTACCCAACCACTATAAGCAGGGCGCCAAGCGTGCGCGGGGCGGCCAGCATCGGCATGTGCCCGACCTCAGGGATAATCACAAACTTGGCGTGCGGATTGGAGTGCGCCATCATTCGTGCGGCTGCCTGCGGCACGATCAGGTCTTCCGCGCCAGCCGCGATTAAAAGCGGACCGGGAAAACCTGCCAGCACATGCAAACGGTCAGGCCGGCGGGAAATCGCGATAATCGCGTTAATTAGGCCTTCCGGGTTTGTTTTGGCAATAATTTCCCGTGAGACTGCCTGAACAAACGAGCGGTCGGACAGTCTCAGGCTGAGAGTTTCCGCGAATTCCGCAGTGCCTACAGCCCGAATGTTTTCAACCTCCTGGACGCGCTGCGCTTTTCTGGCAGGGCTGTCTTCTCCAGCATTGGTAGCGATCATAACCAGTCCCGCCAGGCGTTCCGGGTATTTTTCCGCCAAAGCAAGCGCGACATAACCGCCCATGGAATGACCGCCTAAGACCACTTTTTCCAGCCCGAGCTTATCAATCAGCTCCACAATGTCATCGGCGTACTGCTCTATGGTTCCATCAGCGGCTCCAAGCTCGCTGCCGCCGTGCCCGCGCAAATCCGGGAGAATGAACTGGGCCTGTTCTTTGTACAGCCCGGCAATATTTTGCCATATGCTGTGATTCAAACCAAGACCGTGCAAAAGGACTATCGGTTTCCCCGTTCCCAGGGTTTCCACTTCCATAGCGATTTGTTTGAGTTGAATTTTCACAGATCCCTCGCGTTATCTTTTCTATGCAGGTATTGTTCCACAAATTTTACCGCTTCCGCTCTGCTGTATATCTCACCAGCCGCCTGAGCTTCGCGCAGTTCTTCCAGCAGCCTGCCAATCAGCGCCCCTGGCTGCAATCCAAATTCGCGCTGCAAGTCATCCCCATTCAGCAGCATTGTCGGCGCAACCACCTGCCCTTGCTTCGAAAACCAAGCCTCAAGCAGGGCAAGGACAGCTTGCAGTTCCCGCTGCCAATTTGCAGGTTCCAACGTGCTTTCAAAGGCAGCCAATACATCCGCCAGGCTGAGCAGCGCCACATCCACGCCTGCCTCCCCCAGGTCTCGAAAATAACGATATACAGCGCGGTCGGTCAGTTCGGTGCCTTCCTTGGAAAAAAAGTGCAGCCGCATGTGATTCGCCGTGACAAGCTGCAGGTATTCCATTTCCAGGCGTCCGAGCATCAAAGCCTGCGCGCGCTTCGAAACCAGTGCAGCGCTGACGCGGTCGTGCCCGATAAAGCGCGTTTTCCCGCGGGCATCTTCAGTCTGAGCATGCGGTTTGCCGCTGTCATGGTACAGTGCCGCCAGCAGCAAAAGCGACCAGCGTGAGCGATTTCCCTGTACCGGATGTATGAACCACTCTTTAAGGCGGCTGGCAAAGGGTTGTAACGTTTCGCAAGCCTGCCGAAGAAATTCATTCGCCCCTGGCATTCTGCCAAAACGAAAGAAGTCCCAAAATGCCTTAAGGTAGAAGACCACCCGCAGCGTGTGAGTCCACAGGTCGTGCACGTGCGGCGGAAAAGCCGGCACCTGCCTGGCCGCGATTAACTCCGGGAATAATTGCTCGACAGCTCCCAGGGCTTCCATCTGTCGGAAGGCATTTTCCAGGTCTTCCAGGTCAAATATCTTAAATAACTCGTCTCGCACCCTCTCACCAGAAACGCGCTCAAGGCCCGGAACGGAATTTCGCATTAATGCAAAGGTTTCCGGCTCGGCAGTTAACTGGTAAGCCAGACTTAACCGCACACCCCGTAGTACGCGCAGCGGGTCCAGCTCCATGGACCGGAAAGAGGCGGCTCGCAGACGTTTATCGCGCAGGTCGCGCTCCCCACCAAGCAAATCTATAAGTTCATCCGGGTGATTGAGATCAATGGCAAGGGTATTGATGGTGAAATCGCGGGAGCGCAGGTCTTCCAATAAGCTGCCCCCAGTGAAGCTGACAAAATCCAAAATGAATTCCTCGGCTTTGCCCTGGTCCAGAATCAGGCGGGCGGTCTGGCGTTCATCATCAAGCGTGAAACCCACCGCGCCCAACTTCCGCCGAACCTTTTTTGCCAGGAGCAGGGAATTATCCGGTACCAGAAAGTCGAAATCATTGACCTTAAGACCCAACAGCGCGTCCCGGACGGCACCTCCCACCAGATAAACCGGCACCCCGGCCGGCTGGCAGGAAGCGACCACCTCAAAGATCGCGCGGCTGCGGTCGTCAGCAAGGAGGCTCATACTTGGAAAGGTCCACTACCCCGATGAAAGGCAGGTTTCGATAAAATTCATCCATATCGAGTCCGTAACCAAAGACAAATTTGTCCTCAATCGCGAACCCACGGTACCTCACCGGCACTTCCACCTCCCGGCGGGAGACCTTATCCAACAGGGTACATACATACAGCGACGCCGGGTCGCGGGTTTTTAGCAAATCAATCACCGATGCCAGTGTTCTTCCGCTGTCAATGATGTCTTCGACGATTAATACGTGCCGTCCGGCGATGCTGGTGTTCAAATCCAACGTAATCCGCACCTCTCCGGAGGAACGCCGGGCTCCCGCCCCATAAGACGAGACTGCCATAAATTCAAACGCCAGCGGCACGGAAATTTGCCGCACCAGATCGGTCATGAACATTACCCCTCCGCGCAGAATGCAAATGACCAGGAGTTCCTTGCCGGCATAATCCCGCGAAATTTCGGCTCCCAATTCCTTAATCCGCGCCGAAAGTTGGTCTTCCGTAATTAAAACTTCACTTAGGAAATTACTGTAATTCTGCATACCCTGCCTCTTAATCTCTGGGAACCTGGTGGCAGCGGCGGCAGCGCGCCTCGTACAACTCAGACGCGCCGACAATCACAATCGGGTCGTTGTAGTGCGCAGGTTTGCCGTTCACCAACCTTTGCGTGCGGGAAGCCGGCTCACCACAAACCATGCAAATCGCGCTGAGTTTGTCCACATATTCAGCCTTTACGATGAGAACCGGCATGCAGCCAAAGGGTTCGCCGCGGAAATCGGTGTCCAGGCCGGTCACGATCACGCGTATGCCTCTGTCCGCCATCTGACTCACCACATCCACAATGCCGTCATCAAAAAACTGGGCTTCATCAATGCCGACCACCGTGGTTTCTGGTTCAAGATGCGCCAGTATTTCAGCGGAAGTGCTGATTGGCAGCGCGGCAAAGTCTGCCCCGGAATGCGAAGTGACTTTCGCGAAGGCGTACCGGTCGTCAATGACCGGTTTAAAGACCTGCACTTTCTGACGCGCGATTGTTGCCCGCCTGAGCCTTCTGATCAACTCCTCTGTCTTGCCACAGAACATCGAGCCTGTAATGACTTCCACTGAACCATATTGATGCGCCATGTATCCTCCAATTAAAAAAGGCAGGTTTTGAACCCTGCCTTTAAGTTTAACGGAAAAACTCCGGTTGTGCGAGTTAAACTTCGATCTCGGAAGCCGCCGCGGGCAGTTCATAGCCCAGCTGGCGCAGCTGCTTCTTGAGGTCAATCAGAGATTTTCGCCCGAAACCTTCAACTTCGAGCAGAGCTTTTTCGCCGCCCTCGAGACGAGCGAGCACATCGCCAACCGTGGTCATTTCCGCGGCTGCCAGCGCGGCAATCGCTTTCGGGGTGAGAGCGAGTTCAGTCAGCGGACGGCTCAGGGAAGTTTTGGCTTCGGCCTGGGCTTTCAAATCCGCGACATAATCCTGGCGAACCTGCAGACGCTTGTAGAAGCGGTCCACCTGACCTTCGCGGTCAAGAAGGCGCGCTTGCTGACCGGTGTAGAACGGATGGCAGTTTGAACAGACTTCAGTGCGAATCTCAGGGACGGTGGAACCGGTTGTCCAGGTGGCTCCGCACGAAGCACAGATCACCTTGGCATCATAGTAATATTTGGGTTGAATCTTGGTTTTCATTTCTTTACCTTTGCAGCGTCGTTCTACTCTTCACTCACGACGACATGGACCTTTTTACGGCCGTTCGGAAGCGTTTCGTATTGAACAATGCCGTCCGCGGTAGCAAAAAGGGTATAGTCCCGTCCGCAGCCCACGTTCCAACCTGGATGGACCTTGGTTCCATGCTGGCGAACGATGATATTGCCGCTAATGACTTTCTCGCCGCCGAATTTTTTAATTCCAAGCCGCTGCCCTTGGCTGTCGCGGCCGTTGCGGGATGACCCGCCGCCTTTTTTATGTGCCATCTTGACCTACTCCATCGAAATTGATTCCACCAGCAGCCTGGTGTACTTTTGGCGGTGTCCGGTGTGCCGGCGGTACGCAATCTTGGGTTTGTATTTAAACACCAGGATTTTTTCACCCTTCAACTGCTCAACAACAGTTGTTTTCAGGCTGGCGCCTTTAATGGTGGGTGTGCCGATCTCGATTTTGTCACCGTCCGCAATGAGCAGAACGGAATCGAGCTTTACTGCATCGCCGACTTTCGCGGGCAGAAGGTCAACCGTGATGTTTTTCCCTTCTTCGGCGCGGTATTGTTTACCGCCCGCTTCAACAATAGCATATTTCATTTCGTCTCCAATCTTCTCTTAACCGCTTTTCACGCGTGCTGCCGCTTGAGCGCGGGTAAGTTGGTTTACACAATTTACCCCAGCCATCAATCGCCGGGGCAACGAACCATTATTATATATAACCCGCCCGAGAATGTCAAGCAGCGCTCGGCATCGGGTTAGTCGAAACGCCCTCATTTGCTGGGGGAGTATTCAATAATTCTATCACTCCCGTATCTTTGCGACAACAGGGACGGCACCGACCTCCCAACCGCGGAATTTGGTGCCTGAATCCCCTTATTTTTGGCTTGACCTGTACAAAACGGGATGGTAGAATACTCGTCGCTTAACCGCCCCCATGGTCTAGAGGTTAGGACACAGCCCTTTCAAGGCTATAACTCGGGTTCGAGTCCCGATGGGGGCACAAAAAAGCAGGAGTTTTAACTTCCTGCTTTTTTTCTTTAGCGAGGGCTGAGTTATTTGGGCGGGTAGTTCCACTCGCTCACCTGATAAAAGACTTCCATTAACCATTCCCGCGTGGCTGCCTGCGGCCAGAGAGGCTGAGAATAATCCTTAAACTGGATCGGCAGCACCTCCACACCCAGGTACCTGCCGTCGTAGAAGACATGCCGGTCCAGGAAACCAAAATCGGTGTAGAGCGCCAGTCCAAATTGATCAAAGAACAGGTTCCCCAGTCCGTAGTGCAGCACAGCGTTATCGGTTATTTCCATACCGTGCGGCTGATGAGATTGGCTTCCGCTGACGATGACCGCTCCGGCCTGCTCCATCTTGTGAAAATCCGCAACCAATTGCGACTGCGCTGTCCACTGGTAAAACTCCAGGTGTTGGAAGGTAACGATAGGCAAATAGCCTTCCGCCCGCAGGCTCTGAACCTGCGCCGTCATGTAGTCCCAATCACAGCGAAAATTGCCGCCTTTTTCGTCAGTGGCGTTACCGTAAATTGTCGGTTTGGCATTGCATCCCAAAAAAGCGATTTTATTGCCGTTGATTTCCAGTTTCAGCGGCTTTCTGGCTTCTTCAATGTTCAATCCGCCGCCGTAATACTGCCAGCCTTTTTGTTGATAAAGCTCCAATGTGTGTTCCAGCGCGGCCTCGCCCCAATCCTGAAAATGGTCTCCCGTCAGTTCCACGACATCCGTCCCAACGGCTTCCAACAGCGCGAGATAGGAATCTTTGGAGCAAAAGCTGAGCTTGCCAGAAAGCTTGGGGACGGGATCCTTGCAGTCCACCGCGAATGGCACCTCATTGCTGATATGCAGGATATCCGCCTCTCGCGTGACTTCTCCAATCACATCCGCGCCGCGGGTGATGCCTTTCTCTTCCATCTCACTGGCTGTCCCGCGCACCATCGCGGTCACACCAGTCAGGATGACGGTAGCCAGTTTTTCTGGGTCGCGGTTGCTGGCGGCCAGGAAGGGCTGCAGCCGCGCCGCGAGAAAGCGGGATTCAGCGCCTTGAGAAGCGGTGAGAGAAATAGGGACAGCCAGCGGGTAATTTGAGGGCTGGAAGTCTTTTCGCAGCGGCGATTGCCCGTCCAGGGCAATAACCTTCCAACGCGGTTGAATCTGCTCAAAGGGAATTACCGCCCAGGTACCTGCAACAGTCCAGGCTTCCAAAAGCAAATCATCCGTTTCCAAAACTTCCACACGTCCGGCGGGGACTCCCCAGCGGCTTTTGATGGCAGTCAAAGTCTCAGCATCCAGGACCAGCCTTGTGAAGGGGGCTTCAGCGCCCTTCCGCCAATAATCCAATAGTGTTTTGGCAGAAATACTGTCCGGAATAGTCGGAAACGGTGCGGTCAGCGCGTAAATCCAGGTGCTCACCGGGTTTCCCCGGCCAAAATCCAGCACGGCTGAGGTTATTCCGGTGTCCACAACCGTAAATTCCGTGCCTTC
>JAAYUC010000005.1 GCA_012517865.1 Chloroflexota bacterium
GCCGGTCTCCCGACCGCGCGAGGTTTTTGACCGCCAGGTCTCCGCAGTTCTCACCTGTTTCCCTATACCCATCCACTGCGTAGTGGGTATAGGCCGTACGGAGAGCCTGGCCGAAAGGTGTCCGCATTAATCTAGGCAAGACAATGGAGGCCTTCGGTCATGCCCCTTTCAAGGTCAGGAGACCTTGAAAGAACATATTATTTCTCGGTCTCACTCAGAAGAGCATATAATTCAACAATGAGAAGAACTGATTCGCTCGCCCGGGGAGACCTTGTCTATCCGAGCAGTCGGTTGCGCAATTGGGAGAGATAATGTCTGAAAAACGCGTGGACCTGAAATCTAACTGCACAGGGAGGCTGTCAGGCAAAAGAAAGGCAGCGGCTTTTCTGCTGGCGCTCGTGCTGATAGCGACCAGCTCAGGCTGCCTCCCCAGCATCCCCCTGCCGCAAACTCCTCAAATTCAAGCGACTGACTCAACTGAACAACCTTTACAGCCAACGAAGGTTCTCCCCACCGCGACCCCCACCCCGGAACCGACAGAAATGCCTTATCCTACCTCGACAGAAGGATTCTTACTTGATACACGCGGTTTCAGGCTGAGTGATAGAAACGCGATTACCGAAATCGGGGAAGCCCAGAATATGAGAAAAGTAGAGGAGCTCTACGGCGCGAAGATTAAAAGAAATGGGGGTATCACAAGTGATTTTCATTTCAGGGCCGTTTTCTTGGAGGCTGAAGGAAAACAATATTGGGAAGATGTTGTCCAGGATTCTTCCTATCACTTTCTGGGTATGAAAATTACCGCCGGCAAGGATGCGGGAAAAGTTTCGGTGGGACTTTCAAAATATCTTGCCGATTACAAAGCGGAGGATGATTTTTTTGATTTTATTGCGATTGAGAATCCTCCTGAATATCCCAAAGCAGATCAGGAGATTTTTTGGGATAAATCCGGAAACCCGATTGTAGGGATTATCAAAACAAAAGGATATTTATCAGCCTGGTACAACATGGCCAAAGGAGAGCAGGGCGGGTGGGAGATTGTACCCCTGCCTGCCGGAGAAACGGAAGCCCAGGATATCTGGCAGCTTTCCCCCGACGGGCATATTTACTACAACGAAAAAGAGCTTTATGACGGGATGTTCACGATCAATAAAGAGCACCCCGAGTGGGTGGAGCAATATTGGGAAGATACCATCAGGGGACTTTGGAATCTAAATTTTGTTTCGGAGAACAAAGCCTTTATCAATCAGTTTCCCACAGATGATGCGCTTATCGATTACCTGAAAAATGGCGGTGGCCCGGTTAGTAATCTTTGGATACCAGCTATCTATCCCAACGCTGCTCGGTTATTTCTCCGCGCGGCAACAATGATGCCCACTTCTGGCAAAATTAACCTTTCAAAGATTGCCATTGGAATATACAAACCCACAACAGAGGAAATTTATAAATACAGCCCGAGCTATGCAACCGGCACAAAATATATCTCATATCTGGGTGCAGCGGGAGAAGTGATGATAGAGGAGACAGACTTTAATGGAGAGAAAATCCTGAAAATGACTTTTAGGCGTGATATTCTTTTGGACGCAACAAGATCTTTGTGTACTGATAAAACAGGAAGCAAAAATAAAGATTTTACGTTATTGGCATTATCTACAGAAAAAAAAGATGATGAGAACTTGATGGCTGCGGTGCAACTTCTGCGTTCATGGCCTACCCATATGCAGATTAGAGATACTGAATATGCAAAAGCCATAATAAAAAATGTACAACCGCCTGCAATAAACTTTAACACTATTGCGCCCTTTTACAGTAAATATGAAGCCATAACAACCCTGGAAAGCTCACCCATAACTCTTCGGTAATTTTCTTTGCATTTTCTTAAAATAATTAATATACTGAAATAGATGAAACATGGGCGTTTAATACTGGGAATAATTATTGCTTTTACATTAGTTGATGCAATCTTATTTTTCTTTCTTTTTGCCAAAACTTCAAAAACAAGCATAGGTTTTGTAAGCTTAAAACCGGGATATTCTTCCGTTCTCGCCGGTGTCCCCACTGCGCGAGGTACCTGACCGTTAGGTCTCCGCATTTCTCGCTGGTCTCCCAATGCCCATCCACTTCTTAAAGGGCACAGGCCGCGCGAGGGAGGTGACAGCTAGGTCGCAAGAATTCCAGTCCGAATATTGAGTCATCCATAAATATTCACATATAATTACTGAATGGACAGCTACAAGTTCATTGACGGTGTTTATGTGTATTTTGTCACTTTCACTGTGGTGCACTGGCTGCCAATATTCATAAATTCTGAATCAATAGAAATCATTAACGAAAGCCTTCGCTTCTGCATCGCTAACAAATACCTTCGCGTCCTTGCCTATGTAATTATGCCAAATCATATACATCTCATAGTTACTGATTCAGATCATAATAATGAGCGTCTGGCCAAGACTTTGACAGAACTTCGCAAATTTACGGGAAATAAACTTGCTGATTACATTGATGTATCTCTCTCAGAAACGCTCGCCCAGGCAACGCGCAACAAACAATTAACTGATCGTGTCAGGCAAGTCTGGCAGGCAGGTTGGCATGCAGAAGCCTTGGCAACCGAGCAGTTCTTGGCACAAAAAGTTAATTACATCCATGAAAATCCGGTCAGAAAGGGATTTGTACTCATGCCTGAACATTGGAGGCACTCATCCGCAGGATATTGGGTTAATGGTACAGAAAGCGAAATACCACTAGATCCTTATCTTTAAAAGAAAATAGAGACCTGCGGTCGCACGCACTCGCTGGTGAGGACACCAGCGAGAACATGGAAAGGTAACACCAAGGACACTGTAACGATGGAAAGCTGGAGCACTGACCTTTTCAACACCCTTGAAGCCGCGCAAAACCCGGACAAAGTCCCCGCGATGGAAGCCTACATGAAGCACAACTTCAAGTACCTGGGCTTGTCCTCTCCTGCCCTTGCGGCGATTTCCCGCCAGCGCATCGCTGCCGCCGCCCAGCTGCCCGGGGTGGACTGGGAGTTCGTCCGGGAAGCCTGGCAGAAACCCTACCGCGAAGCGCAGTACTGCGCCATCTCATATCTCAACCGCCTGCGCCCGCGCCTAAGCCCCGCGGACCTGCCCGCTCTGAAAACTCTCGTGCAGGCAAAGTCCTGGTGGGACAGCGTAGACACTCTGAGCGGAATCATTGGCGACCTGGTGCTCCGCTTCCCGGAGCTGAAGCCGGAGATGCTTGCCTGGAGCCTGGACGCCGACATGTGGACGCGCCGGGCGGCAATCCTGCATCAATTGGAATATAAGGCCAAGACTGATACTGAATTGCTGACAAAAATCATCCTGAACAACCTGGGCTCGCGTGAATTTTTCATCAATAAAGCCATCGGCTGGAGCTTGCGCCAGTACGCCTGGACGAACCCGGACTGGGTTGCCGCCTTTGTGCGTGAGCACGAAGCTGTCCTTTCCACCCTGAGCAAGCGCGAGGCCACCAAACACATTCCCCCAACGGCCTGACCAAACCGGCCAGTCCGCCCGATCTAAAAATGCCAAAAGTAGGAATTTCCAGACCTTCTCTCAGGAAGGCTGCCTAAGCTGCAGCCTGGCTCGCTGCCATATAGCGTCAAACATCTCAGCTGTGAGCCGGCCAGTCTGCGTGTTCTGGCGGCTGGGGTGGTACGAGCACAGCAGCCAGGGCAGCCCCTCGGGGGCGTAAAACGCACCGTACCCAAAAGGAAGCTCTTTCCGCCGCAAACCCGCGTACATAGGCAGCGCCAGCACGCCCTCCAGCGCGATTTTTCCAAGCACAACAATCCCTTGCAGCTTTTCCAGGCAGTCCATTTCAGCCTGCAGCCAGTCCTGGCAGGCGCGGATTTCCTCTGGCGCGGGTTTGTTCCCGGGCGGGGCGCAGCGGCAGACCGCTGTGATGTACAGGTCCCGCAGACTTAAGCCGTCGTCAGGCCCTTCGGCTCGCGGACTGTTGGCAAAGCCTGCCCGAAACAGCGCCGGGTACAAAAAATCCCCCGAAGCGTCGCCGGTGAACATCCTGCCTGTGCGATTGGAGCCGTGCGCGCCGGGCGCCAGCCCAACCGCGAGCAGACGCGCGTTTGGGTCGCCAAAGCCGGGCACAGGTTTTCCCCAATACTGCTGGTCCCGAAACGCCCGCCGCTTTTCCGCGGCCACGCTCTCGCGCCAGGCCGTCAGACGCGGGCAGGCGCGACATTGGATGAGCCGCGCCGTAACCTGTTCAAGACATTCGCGGTTTCCGAAATCCACACCCTCACTCATGCGCTCGATTATAACCGGGCAATGGGTCCACGAGCCTGACCACGAAATCAAACCCACCCAAATAGCAGGTGGTTTCTTCTCACGCGTTGGCGCGAGTTCGGCTGCCGAAAGGCACAAGCAAAACGGCTGCCCAATGGGCAGCCGTTAAGGTTTCGCGTGCGCTGTTTAGCGCGCGAGCGCGGACCAACCCGCGTAGCGGGCGGTATCTTCCAGCTCGTTTTCGATGCGCAGCAGCTGATTGTACTTGGCCACGCGGTCCGAACGGGCGGGCGCGCCGGTCTTGATCTGACCCATGTTCATCGCCACCGCCAGGTCCGCGATGGTGGAGTCTTCGGTCTCGCCGGAGCGGTGCGAGCAGACTGCCTTCCATCCGTGGGTCTGCACCATGCTGACAGCCTGCATTGTCTCGGTCAGAGAGCCAATCTGATTCAGTTTGACCAGCAAAGCGTTGCAGGTTTTTTCTTCGAGCCCGCGGGCAATCCGGGCCGGGTTTGTCACCAGAATGTCGTCGCCCACGATTTGCAGGCGGTCGCCCATCTTGGCCGTAAAATGCCGCCAACCTTCCCAGTCGTCCTGGGCAAAGCCGTCTTCCAGCGAGACAATCGGATATTTACTCACCCAATCCACCCAGAAATCGATCATCTGGTCGCTGGAGAGTTTGCGGCCTTCTTTGCGCAGGTTGTAAAGTTTGGTGTCATCCTCAAAAAGTTCAGAGGCGGCAGGGTCCAGCGCGATACTGACCTGTTCGCCGGGTTTGTAGCCCGCTTTGGTGATAGCTTCAAGAATGAGCTCAACCGCTTCTTCATTGGCTTTCAACTGCGGCGCGAATCCGCCTTCATCGCCCACCAGGGTGATGTAGCCCTTGGATTTGAGCACGCCCTTGAGAGACTGGTAAATTTCAGAGCCCCAGCGCAGCGCCTCAGCGAAAGTCTCAGCGCCGAGCGGCATAATCATGAATTCCTGGAAGTCGGTGGACTGCCAGCCGGTGTGCGCGCCGCCGTTCAGGATGTTCATCATCGGGACGGGCAGCACATGCGCAAACACGCCGCCCAGATAGCGGTAGAGCGGCAGCCCCAGCGAGCTGGCAGCCGCTTTGGCGACAGCCAGGCTTGTGCCGAGAATGGCGTTGGCTCCGTAAGCCGATTTATTCGGTGTGCCGTCCAGCTCCAACAGCAGTTGGTCGATTGCTTTTTGTTCGATGGCATCCCAACCGATGAGTTCGTCAGCAATATCGTCGTTGACGTGGTCAACAGCGGTCAAGACGCCTTTACCGCCGTAGCGGGATTTATCGCCGTCGCGCAGTTCCAGGGCTTCGTGAATGCCGGTGGAAGCGCCTGAAGGAACAATCGCCCGTCCGTAGCTGCCGTCTGCCAGAATCACTTCCACTTCCACGGTAGGGTTCCCGCGGGAGTCTAATACCTCCATCGCGTTTACATATTCAATCGTTGTGTCCATATGTTTAATCCTCTCTGTTTAGCAAAATAATAATCCCAAGTATACCCCAACAGTTTGAGAAATATTTCACGAACCCGGTAAATGCGCTTCTGACGGCAGACCGCGCCGCTCGCAGACGGAAGCTATAAATCCCGAGAAGAGCGGATGTGGCCTGGTCGGTCGGGAGAGAAACTCGGGGTGAAACTGGCAGCCAATCATAAAGGGATGCTCCCTGAGTTCCGCGATTTCAACCAGGACGCGATTTGGCGAAAGCCCCGAAAAAACCATCCCGTTTTGTTCAAACGCTTCCCTGAAGCTGTTATTGACCTCATAACGGTGGCGGTGGCGTTCATCAACCTGCTCGCGTTGGTAAAGCCTGGCTGCCAGGGTATCCGCCTGAATCTGGCAGGGGTACAACCCAAGCCGCATAGTGCCGCCGGTTTCCACGAGATTGGCCTGTTCCGGCATCAGGTCAATAACAGGATGTTCGGTAAGCTTGTCGAATTCAGAGGAGTTCGCATCGGAAAAGCCCAGGATTGAGCGGGCAAATTCAATCACCATCACCTGCATCCCCATGCACAACCCAAGATACGGCAGCTTTCGTTCGCGGGCAAATCTGGCGGCAATGATTTTCCCTTCGACCCCGCGGGAACCAAAGCCGCCCGGCACCACGATGCCGTCCACCTGTTCCAAGCGCTCCAGACCAATGCCTTTTTCCAGGTCGGTAGCGGAAATCCACTCCATTTCCACATCCACCCCCGCATACAGGGCGGCGTGTTTTATCGCTTCCCGCACGCTGATATAGGCGTCGTGCAATTCCACGTACTTCCCGACCAAACCAATCCGGACGGCGGGTTTTTGGCGGTCCAGTTCCTGCACCATCCAGCGCCACTCTGTCAGGTCAGGCGCCTGCTTGGGCGCCAGGTTCAGCCTGTCCAGCAAGATTTCTGCTACGCGCATTTCTTCCAGGATAAGGGGTATGCGGTAGAGCAGGTTGGCTGTTTCCAATGGAATGACCGCTTCCGCCGGCACATCGCAAAATTGCGCGATTTTGGCGCACAGCGCCTTTTCCACGGGGTAATCGCTGCGTGCCACAATCATATCGGGCAGGATGCCGATGGACCGAAGTTCGCGCACGGAATGCTGCGTGGGTTTCGTCTTCGTCTCTTCTGTTGCCTTCAGGTAGGGCAGCCAGGTCAGATGCACAAAGGCGGTATTGCCGCGCCCCAGGTCGTTGCGCATTTCCCGGATAGCCTCCAGAAAGGGCTGCCCTTCAATGTCACCAACGGTGCCGCCCACTTCCACCAACGCGATCTCCGCGTTGGACGCTTTGCCAACCAGCGCGATGCGCCGTTTGATTTCATTGGTGATATGCGGAATGACCTGAATGGTCCCGCCCAGGTAATCGCCGCGCCTTTCGCGGTCCAAAACTTCCTGATAGACCTGGCCGGTGGTCACCGTGCTGTTTCGGGTCAGCCGCAGGTCGCAAAAGCGTTCGTAATGGCCCAGGTCCAGGTCGGTTTCAGCGCCGTCATCCAGCACAAACACCTCTCCGTGCTGATAGGGGCTTAAGGTTCCCGGATCAACATTGAGATATGGGTCCAGTTTTTGGATGGTGATGTTAAAGCCGCGCGCTTTCAACAAACGCCCGATCGCGGCCGCGGTTACTCCTTTGCCAACAGATGAGAGCACTCCACCGGTAAAAAATATAATCTTTGTTGTCATCTGCGCCCTCCAAATGAAACCTGTCTGCCATTAAAAGTTTCGGGGAGGGTTGTTGGTGGGACCCTCCCCGGTGTTATCATATTTTTGTGCCTGAAGCATTGCCTGGATGCATGCTAATCCTTGACTTGCTTGCCTTTCAGCGTGCGGTCAAAAATCTCATCTTGTTCAATGTCGATCCCTTTGGCGCGCTTAATGCGGCTGGTGATTTCGGGTTTGCGTTTTTCGGCCCGGTCCATCGCCTGGCGCAGCGCAATTTCCATGAAAGTCGGGTCCGGAATGACTTCTTCCGCGGGCGCTTCGACTTCCACTTCCTGCTTGGGCTTGCCCTTCTTGGCTGGTCGTTTCGGCTCGACTTCTTCTGGTTCCGGAGCTTCCTGCAGAGCTTTCATGCTCAGTTTTATTTGCTTCTTGCGCTTATCGACTTCCAGAACCTTTACATTCACCTCGTCACCAATTTTCACAACTTCATAGGGAACGCGAACATAGTTATGCGAAATCTCGCTCACGTGCACCAGACCCGGACGTTCCGCGCCGATTTCCACGAAAACGCCAAACGATTCCAGGCGGACAACTTTCCCGGTGAGCACCATGTCGGGTTGAATTTCGCGCCATTCCAAACCCAGCGGTTCACGCATGGTCAGTTCCACATGATCCTTGAGGACGCGGCGCACCCAGACGGTGATGGTGTCGCCAACTTTGATGACTTCTTCAAGGTTCTTAACAATCGCGTCTGGTTTGGCAGCATTGACCACCTGAGAAATGTGCAGAAAGCCCGGCAGCTTTTCACCGATATCAAGGATAGCGCCTTGCAGCGAGGTTTTCATCACCTTTCCTTCGAATTTTTGCTTCGGTTTCAAGCTTGTTGTTGTAGTAGGTTGTTCGATTGGGCTTTCCATAGTTTTCTCCCGGGAGAATTAGTTCACGATTGGCAAGTATACCCCAGCAGATAAACCTTTGTCAAATTGACGACATTTCTACGTAAATACAAAGCTGTTAACCCAGCAAACAGTTACTGCGTGCGCTTGCAGAGGGCAAAACCTCCGGTTACAATCTGTTTTCCATCATAAAGTGTAATATAATTGGAAAAATTCACGTCCAAATCTATCAGGAATTGTCTTCCTGGAAAACATGGAGGCGCCGTAGTCTCAGCTGAAAAAATCCGAACGCTCTTGTGGTTTTCTGGCATAAACTGCTTTTAACGCACGCGAATCGAATTATCAGAAAATTTTATGGAGTGAAGAAAATGATGAAAAAAGGATTAGTTTTAATCGTATTGGCCGTTTTCGCGATTGCCTGCGCGCCATCTGCGGCAGCCGTCCAAAGAGCTATCCAGCAGACCCAGGCCGCGCTCCCGACAACTCCGCCCACGGAAATGCCGACCCAACTGCCCACGCCCACCACCGCCCCCACCATTGCCCCGCCAGCCGCCCCCACCATTCCGCAGGTTGAAACCAGCGTGCCGGTAATCCTTGGCCATTCCGAGGACCTACCCGCGGAGTACAGGCTCGGCAGTCTTGGCAGCATTCCCGACGACCGTTTTACATGGATTACCGACAGAGGAACTACAAACCATCTCCTGTCAATTGAAAAGGGAGATGACGGCGTGATGGCCTACGTCGCAGTTTTTGAATATGAAGACGATATCACACCCATCTATGCGTACATGGACGACCTGGACGAAGTCACCCGCCTGGTCCAGGAATACGGCACAACCTACACCTTCAACTTCAACACTACGAACGAAGTTGGCGATAAAGACCTTGCTTACATCATGTCAGCCGAGTCCGACTCAGAGGAATCAATTGCTGTTGGTTTTGTGCGCTGCAACCTCTACGTGCGCGTAAGTTTCGCGGACACCACAGACAGAGACCTGATTCTTGGTTACGCGAAAAACCTTGACAAGCGCTTCCTCGCCATTGGCTGCGATTAGGCTTCTATAGGTTTCCCCGGCGGGATAACCGCCTTCCAGATTGTTTTTGATTTCTCCTGTTCTGAGAGCCGGGCTTACTACCGGCTCTTTTTGCGGCCTTCTGGCGCAGAGCGGGATTTCGTTATGATAAAATTCAGGCATGGATACCCGCGTTGTCTTTATGGGTTCGCCCGATTTCGCCCTCCCCACGCTGGAAGAACTGCACAAAGCCGCGCGGGTGGTTGGCGTTGTAACCCAACCAGACAGACCCGCCGGCCGCGGGCGCCAACCCGCGCCTTCGCCAGTCAGGCAGATGGCCGATAAGCTGGGGATACCAGTTTTCCAGCCTCTTTCGCTGCGCAAACCCGGGGTTGTGGAACAGTTGCAAGCCTGGCAGCCGGATTTGATTGTCGTCGCGGCGTACGGGCAAATCCTTCCAAAGAACGTCCTCGCCCTTCCGCCCAAAGGCTGCGTTAATGTCCACGCGTCGCTGCTGCCGCGCTGGCGCGGCGCTGCGCCCATCCAGGCGGCTATCCTGGCCGGGGACGAGCGCAGCGGCGTGACCATCATGCTGATGGACGAAGGACTGGATACCGGACCGATTCTGACGCAGCGAGCGGTGCCCATCCGTCCCGGAACCACCGGCGCCGAACTTACCCTGCAGCTGGCATTTTTGGGCGCCGCGACGCTGATTGAAATCCTTCCCTCTTTCCTTTCTGGGATGCTCGCGCCGCTCCCACAGCCGCAGGACGGCGCAACCTACGCGCCCATGCTCAAAAAAGCGGACGGCCTTTTGGATTTCCATCAATCCGCGCTGGCTCTCACCCGAAAAGTGCACGCCTTTTTCCCCTGGCCCGGCACGTTTTTTTTGCTGAACGGCAGACAAATCAAGGTGCTCGAAGCGCACCCTCACGATACCTTTGAAAGCGAAATTGAGGCGCACTACATCGTCAACAATCTGCCCGCGATAGGGACTTCTGAAGGCCTGCTGGTGCTGGACCAGGTTCAGCCCGAAGGCAAACGCCCCATGCGCGGCAGCGACTTCCTCAACGGTCAGCCCGGCTGGCTTTAATCCATCAATCCTAAAGCGTTAAGTTATTCTTCGGGGAAAAAGTTCCTGCGCCATTCGTAAAGCAGGTTCAGCGCCTGGATTGGCGAAAGCGAATTCAGGTCTACCTTTTTGAAGGCCTCTATCAAGGGATTGTTTTCCGGGAACAAGCGCAGCTGCGCGGAATCCGGCACCTGATCCGGAATCGTCTTACCGGACGTGGCCTCCAGCTGCTTGAGAATCTCGTTCGCGCGCTGGATGACCGGCCCAGGCAGCCCCGCCAGCTGCGCAACATGAATGCCGTAAGAGCGGTCCGCGCCTCCGGGCACAATCTTGTGCAGGAAGACCACCTTGCCTTCAGATTCCGTCACGGCCACATTGTAGTTGCGAACGCCCGGCAGCATCTCCGCCAGCTCGGTCAGTTCATGGTAATGCGTCGCGAAGAGCGTGAACGGCTTCAAT
Organism: Chloroflexota bacterium; assembly: GCA_012517865.1. GTDB lineage: Bacteria > Chloroflexota > Anaerolineae > Anaerolineales > Anaerolineaceae > Mesolinea. The sequence continues at coordinate 10,871 of JAAYUC010000005.1, forward strand.
CTGGGGTGGCTGTGCAGGTACTCGATAATCGCCCAGGCAATGGAAAGGCCGTCGTAGGTGCTGGTCCCGCGGCCGATTTCATCCAGAATCAATAAGCTGCGCGGAGTGGCGTTATTCAGGATGTTGGCGGTTTCAATCATTTCCACCATGAATGTGGACTGTCCGGCGTGAATCGCGTCCTGCGCGCCGATGCGGGTGAAAATACGGTCGACCAGGCCAATCTCCGCGGATTCGGCCGGCACAAAACTGCCAATCTGCGCCAGCAGGACAATCAGCACGACCTGCCGGAGGAATGTGGATTTACCGCTCATATTCGGGCCGGTAATGACGCGCACAATCTCGCCATCCTCAAAGACGGCGTCGTTGGCGATAAAGCGCTCTCCTGTGCGCAGCCGCTCCACCACCGGATGCCGTCCGCCGATTATCTTCAGACCCCTTTCGGCGCGCACGACCGGGCGGACGTAGTTATTCAGAGCCGCGGCCGCCGCCAGTGAGAGCACGCAGTCTAACTGCCCCAGCGCTCTGGCTGTTTCCAAAAGCGGCGCGGCAGACTTTGCCACGCTCTCGCAAACGGAACGAAATACCCGCAGCTCGACTTCGTGGATTTGTGTCTCCGCGTTCAACACCAGCGATTCGTATTCCTTTAATTCCGGTGTGATGTAGCGTTCGGCGTTCACCAGCGTCTGCTTGCGCAGGTAGTTTTCGGGCGCGTTATCAGCGCTGCCGCGGCTGATTTCAATGTAGTATCCGAACACCTTATTAAAGCCAACCCGCAGCGTCTTGATGCCGGTGCGTTTTTTCTCCTCGGCTTCCAGGTTGTTTATCCACTCGCGGGCATGCTGCGAAGCGCTGACAATCTGGTCCAGCTCAGCAGAGAAGCCGGGTTTGATAATCCCGATGTTTGCCAAAGTGGCAGGCGGGTCATCCGCAACAGCTTCATTCAGCAGGTTCAAAAGGTCGGGATACTCGCGCAGGCCGGAAAGTACGGGCTCAAGCGCCGGCAGTTGGGGGATAAGTGCGCGCAATTTTGGCAGCAAGGCCAAATCTTCGCGCAGACTCACCATTTCCGGCGGGCGTATGCTGTTGGAGCACACCCGATTTACCAGCCGCTCCAAATCATGAAATTCGCTCAGCAGGTGAACGACTTCGTTTCGCAGCACCCCATCCCGGAAAAAGCACTCCACCATATCCAGCCGCTGCGTAATCGCTTCCAGGTTTAGCAGCGGTTTGTTCACCCACTGCCGCAGCATGCGTTTGCCCATCGGCGTCCGGGTTTGGTCCAGCACCCAAAGGAGGGAGCCTTCCACTCTGGAATCCCGCAGAGTCTCGGTCAGCTCCAGGTTGCGGCGGGTTTCCGCATCCAGCACCATAAAGTCGCCCAGGCTGTAGGTGCCAAAGCTTTTCAGCGAGAGGAGCGCGTCTTTGTGGGTTTCCTGCACATACTTCAGCAGAGCTCCTGCGGCGCGCGTGGTCAGCGGCAAGCTTTTCAGACCAAACCCATCCAGGCTCGCGACGCCAAAAATGCTTTTCAGCTGTTCCTCGGCGCGTCCCGCTTCGAAGTACCAGCCTGGCACAGGCGTCAGCGTGCCTGGAAATCCGTTTGGCAGCTCCTGAGAATCTGAATGCAAAGTTTCGGCGGGATTGATGCGGATGAGTTCCGCGCGCACGGCGTTAATGCCTTCATCCAGGTCAATTTGGGTACCGGTGAACTCCCCGGTGGTGATATCCAGGTAGGCAATGCCGGCACGATTTTCTTGCAGACAGACGGCCGCGAGGTAATTGTTCCTGCCCGCGTTCAGCAACCCGGGTTCCACGACGGTGCCGGGCGTGACTACGCGCACCACCTCCCGCGTGAACAGGCCTTTATCCGGCTGCCCGCCCACCTGCTCCGCGATGGCGACCCGGTAGCCTTTCTCGATTAGCCTTCCGAGATAATTATCCGCGGCATGGAAAGGAATGCCCGCCATTGGCACGCGCACACCCTTCGCCACCGGTCGGGAAGTCAGAACGATATCCAGCGCTTCAGACGCCTTGTGGGCGTCCTCGTCAAAGGTTTCGTAAAAATCACCCAGCCTGAAGAACAGAATCGCGTCAGGATACTGTTTCTTGATATCCAGGTACTGCTGCCTCAGTGGAGTGATATCTTGCGGCATGCCCAGGCCTTATTTTAAGTTTTCCGCCACGTACGCCGGCACCTGGTCCAGCGCTTCGGCCAGTTTGGACGGGTCTTTTCCGCCGGCCTGTGCCAGGTCGGGTTTGCCGCCGCCGCCTCCGCCGACTACTGCAGCCGCGCGTTTCACCAGGTCGCCCGCCTTCAGGCCGCGCTTGATGAGGTCCGCGGTCACCGCGGCGATAATCACCGGCTTCTCCTCAAAAACGGATGCCAGCGCGACCACTCCGGAGGGGTAGCGCTGCCGGAACTGGTCTGTCAGGCCGCGCAGCATCTCCACGCCGGCTCCGGGAATAATCGCCGTGAGTACGGGTACGCCGGAAATAATTTGAACCTGGTCCAGCTGGCGGTTGAACGCTTCCTGGGCGATTTGGGCGCTCAGCTGTTCAATGCGTTTGTCCGCTTTTTCGAGTTCGGCATGCAGCGCCTGCAGTCTGGAGGGCAGCTCTGCCGGAGAAGCCCCCGCGATTTGGGCGGCTTCTTGCAGCAGGTTCATGCGTTCGCGCGCGAAGGCGTAAGCCTGATGCCCGGTGACTGCCTCAATCCGGCGGATGCCGGCAGCCACGCTGCTTTCGCTGGTTATCAGGAACAGGCCGATTTCGCTGGTGTTGTGCACGTGCGTGCCACCGCACAGTTCATAAGAGATTGTCTCTTCACCGCCAATCTTGATGGTGCGCACTTCCTGCCCGTATTTTTCTCCAAAAAGCGCCATCGCGCCTTCGTTGATGGCTTTATCCAGCGGCTTCACCGCGATGTCGAGGTCGTACTCCCCCAGGATGGCATCATTAACGCCCTTCTCAATGTGCTGGAGCTGTTCGTGGGTAATCGCGGTTGGGTAACTGAAGTCAAAGCGCAGCCTGTCCGGTGCAACCAGAGAACCCGCCTGACGCACCTGGTCGCTGAGAACTTTGCGCAGCTCGGCGTGCAGCAGATGCGTGGCAGTATGGTTTCGCATGATAGCTTTTCGGCGCTGGGCATCCACCCGGGCTTCGGCCTGATCACCGACGGTTGGCATTCCAAAAACCACGCGTCCGACGTGGACAATTACACCAGCGGCCGGTTTGCGTACCTCGGAGACTTCCACTTCCCAACTCCCAGGCGGGTCGGATACAATTTTGCCAGTATCCGAAACCTGGCCACCCGACTCAATGTAAAAGCTGGTATCCTTCAGCAAAATTTCCACGTCGTCGCCCGCCTGCGCCTGTTGGATAGGCTGGGCGTTTTGGAACATCGCCAGCAGCGGTGATTTCACGACATACCGGTCGTAAGGGTCATACGCGCTGCCGGTTTCTCCAACGGCGTGCTGTCGGACCAATTCCTGCAGAACCTGGGTGTAATTCTCCACGTCCTGCCCGCCCATGGCTCCAAAAGCCTTGCCGGCACCGCTGGCGAGGCGGTGAGCTTCCATACTTTCAAAAAAGCCGCTTTCATCCACGCCCAGCCCCTCTTCCCCGAGGATGTCGCGGGTAATTTCCAGCGGAAAACCAAGCGTCGCGTACAGGTTAAAGGCCGCCTTTCCATTCAGAACAGTCTCGCCGCGGGAACGCATGCCCGCGATTAAACGGTTAAGTTCCGCAAAACCCGCGTCGAGCGTTTCTGCGAAGCGCTGCTCCTCGCGCGTGAGCGTGTCCTTAATCAGGGTTTCACTTCGCCTGACTTCCGGGTACGCCTCCTGATAGATATCCACCACGCGCGCGGCAACTTTTGCCATAAAAGGTTCGGTCAGTCCGATTTTCCGCGCGAAACGGGCCGCTCGGCGGATAATCATCCGGCAAATATAATTGCGCCCCAAATTGCCAGGGATGACCCCATCGGCAATCAGGAAAGCGGCCGCGCGCACGTGGTCAGCAATGACGCGGTAAGGAGTCAGATTCTCGGCACGTTGAGCGGCGCTGTGGCCGGTCAGCAACTGAACCTCGTCCAGCAAGGGAGAAAGCAAATCGGTGGCGTAGTTGCCCCGTACACCTTGAATGATGGAAACAATGCGTTCAAAACCCATGCCAGTATCCACATGCTTTTTGGGGAGCGGCACAAGCTCAGTCGGCGAGAGTCGGTTGTATTGGATGAAAACATTATTCCAGATTTCCGTCCAGCGTCCGCAGCCCGCGTTGACGTGGCAGACGTGCTGAGGGTCGTCCTTTTTGGAGCAGGCTTCCGGGCCAAAATCGTAGTGGATTTCGCTGCAGGGACCGCAGGGTCCGGTTTCCGCCATCTCCCAGAAGTTATCTTTGCGCCCGTACCTTACCAGATGGGTAGGGTCGAAGCCTGGCTGGCTCAGCCAGATTTGCGCGGCTTCTTCATCATCCGGAATTTGTCCGTATTCATCCTTAAAGGTCGTCGCCCACAGGCGGCTCTTGTCCAGCCCCCAGACATCGGTCAGCAGTTCCCAGGACCAGCCAAGCGCTTCTTTTTTGTAGTAATCGCCAAAAGACCAGTTGCCCAGCATTTCAAAGAAGGTGTGGTGCGTGTCGTCCCGCCCGACCTGGTCCAGGTCGTTGTGCTTGCCGGAGACGCGCATGCACTTTTGCGAGTCCACCGCGCGGGTGTAGGGTCGGCTGTCAGTGCCGAGAAAGACATCTTTGAACTGCACCATGCCCGCGTTGGTAAATAGAAGCGTCGAATCACCGCCCGGGACGAGCGAGGCGCTGGGGACGTGAGTGTGCCCGCGGGCGGTAAAAAAGTCGATAAAGGACTGCCGAACTTGATTTCCGGATAAAGGCATAAAGAACTCCGATTTAAGGATTTACAGACTAAAAATTATACTGTATTTCAGGCGGTAAAAGCAGCCCGCGCGAATCCCTATAATTCGGAGTATCAGCGCACTTCATTCTTGTTGCTTTTTCCCTGAAAGGCGGAGGAGTGCGTGTCAGCCTTCCCCGTTAAGGAAGTTGCCCCAAGGGCGAAAGAGGAGCTTGTCAGCCTTCCCCTATGGGGAAGGTGCCCGCAGGGCGGAAGAGGGATATAAGACCCTCTTCAGTCTCGCTGCGCTCGCCAGCTTCTCCTCAGAGAAGCCAATAACAGCCTTCTATGTTCTCGGCTGGTCTCCTGACCAGACAAGGTATCTGACTGCAGGTCTCCCCGCATTCTTCTGACACTCACCAAACCTTGCATGAACAAGGATTAATCTGCCAGCGCGCTTTGTTCTTGGCTGGTCTCCTGACCAGCCAAGGAACCTGACCGCAGGTCTCCCCACATTTTTCTCTCCTGTACTAAACCACGCAAGAACTTGAGATAAATTGCCCAGGCACGCGTGTTCTTGCCTGGTCTCCTGACCGGGCAAGGCACCTCCCCCCTTCCCAGCTGACATTTCCTACTCTCTTCAGGGTGCCTAACAAGTAGCCAACCAAAGACCGCGGAGCTTACTCCGCGGTCTACCTATAAAAAAGACAATTAATCCATGCTTTGTCTTCCAGCCAACGCTCTCAAAAGCGTGTTCTGGTCTGCGTACTCAATATCCCCACCAACCGGCAGCCCGCGGGCCAGGCGGCTGACCTTGATTCCCATCGGCAGGATGCGCTGCTGCAAATAAAGCGCGGTCGCGTCCCCTTCCATGCTCGGATTGGTGGCGATAATCACCTCGCGCACGCTCCCGCTTTTCAGGCGTTCCAACAGCGGAAAAATCTTAATCTGGTCCGGTCCAATGCCCTCAATCGGCGAGAGCACCCCCAGCAGCACGTGATACTTGCCATTGAAGGCACCTGTGCGCTCAATCGCGAGCACATCCAGCGGCTCTTCCACCACGCAGAGAATGCTTTCGTCGCGGTTGGAGGCCGCGCAGATTTCACATTGGTCTTCCCCGGCACTGGTAACGTTAAAGCAGGTCCGGCAGTGCTGCGTCTGGGACTTCAGCTTTTCCAGCGCTTGCGCAAGCTGCAACGAGCTTTCGTCCGGAGCCTTGAGGAGGTAAAAAGCCAGCCGCGAAGCTGTCTTTGGACCGATGCCCGGCAGCCTGGCGAACGCGTCAATCAGGTTTTGTACCGGATCGGGCAGAGTGCGCATACGCGGTTAGCGTCCCATGCCCATGCCGCCCAGCAGGCTGGCAAACGGCGCCATTTTTTCCTCAGAAAGCGCGCGGGTGCTGTCTAACGCTTTGTTGATTGCCGTGAGCAGCAAGTCCTGCAGCATTTCCGCGTCGGCGTCTTTCAGCACATCTTCCTGAATCTTTACTGCCAGGCATTTCTGGTCCCCCGTCATGGTCACAGCCACCGCTCCGCCGCCAGCTGTCTCGGTGACCTGGGCTTCGGCAATCTCTGCCTGTGCGGCAGCCATTTGTTCCTGTAATCTGGCGATTTGCGCCATCATGTTCCCGCCCGGTCGGGCGGAAGGTCCGGTGTTGTATCCCTTTGCCATATCAATCCTTCTTTTCCTTATTTTCGGTTTTTTTGCTCACTCTGCCGCCCAGTTCCCGCACAGCCACGTCCACCAGACCGTTGGGGATGATGTCCGGGTGTTCTTCCTCGCTCACCTGTGTGCCCGCTGTGCAGGCAATCATGACCTCTTTGCGGTAGTATTTTGCCAGAACCCCACGCACCGCGCGCAGCGTTTTTTCCTCATTCATCTTATCCCGCAGCAGGTCGCTCTTAAAACCGAGCGTAATGGTGCCATTTTCGACGCGAATGATGCGCGAGCTGTTCAACAGAGCACTGGCAACCTGGTCAACGCTGCGAACATCCCGCTTGATTTTTTCCCAGTCCTGCAGTAGGTTTTCCAGGTTCAGTTCACCGCCGCCCCTCTGTTCAGGCTCCGGCGCTGTTTCCGTGCTTTGTTGCTGGGCGGCTGGCTTGCTAACAGGTTTGGCTTCCTTTTGGGATTCAGCGGAATTCTTATTGTGGCTGGTTTCCTTTGGTGCAGAAGCAGCCGGCACAGGCGGCGCGGACCTGGTTTCCGCTGCCGGCGCGGCTGCGGCGGAAACCGCCTTGGCAAAGGCCAGTTCCAGCCCCAAACCCGGATGCCAATTGGCTTTCAGTTCCACCGCGGCTTTGCTGAAGTCATTAATCCCATTAATCAACTCCGCGGCGCTAAAAACGCCTGCTTGTTTGTTAACGACGCTGCGCACTTCTGGCAGCAGTTCCAAATCCTTGCCGCCGTTCAGTTTCACCACCAAAAGCGATCGCAAATAATCCACTACCTGCCGGGCAAACTGACGGGGGTCGGCGCCGCTGTCCAAGGCGGTATGAATCAAACCCAAGCCGCGCGCGCTGTCTTTTTCCAGGATGGCCTGGACAAGGTCTATCACCGTCTGGCTGGTCGCCGTGCCCAAAATATCCTGCGCGGAAGCCAGAGTAACGCGGCTTTCCAGCGAAGCGAGCTGGTCTACCAAAGATATCGCGTCGCGCATACTGCCGGTGGACTGGCGCGCAATTAAGCTCAGCGCGTCGTCATCCACTTCGATGTTCTCCCGCGCGCAAATCTGGCGCAGTTTTTCGATAATCTGATTCAGTGGGATGCGCCGGAATTCGTGCCGCTGGCAGCGCGAAAGCACCGTCGCGGGGATTTTGTGAATTTCGGTCGTCGCCAGAATGAATATGACATGGCTGGGAGGTTCTTCCAGGGTCTTTAGCAGTGCATTAAACGCGGAAGTGGAAAGCATGTGCACTTCATCAATGATGTACACCTTATACTTCCCCTGGCTGGGAGCAAAATTAATCGTGTCGCGCAGTTCGCGCACATCATCCACACTGGTGTTGGATGCCGCGTCAATTTCAATCAGGTCCAGAAAACGCCCTTGATTCACCGCGATGCAGTTCTCGCACGCGTTGCAGGGTCTGTCCTTTGGGTTTTCGGCCAGGCAGTTGACCGCCTTTGCCAAAAGCCGTGCGGATGTGGTTTTGCCGGTTCCGCGCGGCCCGGCAAATAGATAGGCCTGACTGACGCGATTTGCCAGCACCGCGTTGCGCAGTGTCTGAACGATATGTTCCTGTCCCGCGACTTCATCCCAGGAAGACGGGCGCCAGGTTCTGTAAAGGGCTTGTGACATATCAGTATCCCCTACGGTATCAGATAAGTTGACCGCGCGCTGCCGCCCGGCTCGAGTAATGTGATTTCATCTCCGGACTTCCACAAAGCTTCGGCCGAATTCCAGAAGAGTTCTATGACCGTATCCGTGCCGGAACGGGTATAAAGGCGGACAGCGCCGTTTTTATTCAGTTTTAATGGCGGAAAGGTGTAACTCCGACCGCCCGAAGCGGAAATCTGCCAGGCAGCCAGGTCCACAGCCGACTCAGATTGGTTGCGCACCAGAATATACTCCAGGTCCCGGTTCCCGACGCCCGCGACCATTTCAATGCACACATCCGCGCTGCTCGCGGGCGGAATCGCGGTAGCTGGGCTTGTGGAGCGCTGAAGTGTCGGTTCAGCCTTCACGTCCGGCAGCGGAATATTTGGGATGGGAAGGCTCATTCCGCTGAAACGCTGCCACAAAAAAAGCACCAGTAAAACCGTTCCCGCGGAGACCAATATGTTTAATATTAAGTAGGGCAGAATTGGGGCGCGCTTTTTCATAATCGTATGGGTAATGATAGCATAAACCGGGCAGCTTTGAGCATGCTTCCCCAGGCTTTGGGAGGCGGGACGTTTGGTTCGGCGGCGCCTCACCGCAGCGGCAGTTCCCGGTCAATGCGCGAGATATTGTTAATAATTTGAAACCCATTATTAACAATTCAATAACATTGGTTTTATTGTGATTTAATCAACGCGTGTTAATATACAGACAGATTTGAACACTTATTGTTTCTCTCCTTTCAAATTTGTTCAAATCAGGATCATGAAGTGACCAAACACTATACTGATCGGAAGTAAACCAGGCGCAGGTGAGGCGCCTGGTTTGCTCTTTAATTACCCAAAACGCCTGCCAGTTCCTTTATTTCGTCAATGCGAACGCGCTGCTGCCAAAGCAGTCTGCGCGCCAGCTTTCGCGCGGTCCATACTTCACCGCCAACCTCTCGCGGCTGGGATTGCCCCGCCAGGGCAGGCAGCAACTTCTCTACCATTTCACTGTTGGCCTCGAGCGCGGAAAAAGGCGGGAGGTCTTCCTGAACGGAAGGCGTCCGCGCCTCGAAGCAGCTCAGGTATCTGCGCTCATTTCTGGCAAGCTGCCGCAAGCTATCCAGGATAGTCCCATTCGCTGCGGGATTCGCGCGCGAGAGCAGCTCGGGCGGCAGGTACTCCAGACCGCTCAGCAGTTCTTCGCGCTGCCATCGGAAAACCTGCAGGATGTTTTGCGCCTCATTCGCCGTCAGTGGCCGCAGGTCGTCCTCAAAGAAAGCCAGGCTTTCATCCAATGGGAGCGCTTTCGCCTCGGGGGGGAATCGATAAGCCTCAACAATCCGAAAATCCAGATTTACCAGCTGAAACCAGAGCTCATCGCTGTGCAAAGCAGCCCACTCTTCGAATTCCAGCAGTTTGCGCGTAAAGCGCATCATCACATCCGCGTCA
>JAAYUC010000041.1 GCA_012517865.1 Chloroflexota bacterium
CTGCGCTTTAAGGCAGTGGGGGCAGGCAGCACCGAGCTTATCCTGATTTTTGCCAGCTCACCGGATGCGAGCCCGGCGATGAGCGCCCAAAGTTTCAGCGTCAGCGTGGAAGTAGTGAAGGGGAACTAAAATCGCGGGCGGGGTTATCCCCAGGGACAAACAAAAAAGCCGGACAAAAGTTCTTGTCCGGCATTATTGATTCCATCAGAGTTCCGCAAACTTAAAACGGCCAGAGAACCGGCACCAGCAGCATAGAAATCCCAAATATCAGGATGGTCAGCAGCGACCCGACCTTCACAAAGTCCATAAACCGGTAGTTGCCCGGGCCGTAAACCATCATACAGGCCGGCTCCAGCGGGGTGATGTACGATGTCGCCGCGCCAACCGCGATCATCATGGCGAATGTGCGCGGATTCAACCCCAACTGCAGCGCGGTCTCAATGGCAATAGGCAGCACAACCACAGCAGCGGCCTGATTGGACATCGGCTGCGTCAGAATCATCGCCAACAGGAAGAATCCCGCCAGAAGGGCGTACGCGTGCCCTGTGCCAATCCAATTTACCAGCTGGCCAGCCAGATAAGAAGCCAAACCGGAGGTATCCATGGCCTTACCCAGCGCCAGCATGCAGCCAATAAGAATCAGCGCGCTCCAGTTCATGCTCTTATACGCCTCGGCAGGCGTGATGCAGCGGGTCACAAATATCAGCAGGGCGCCTATCATCGTGGAGACCGCCAAAGGCAGCACGTTGGCCGCTGCCAGCCCAACGCTCAACACAAATATTATCAGCGCGTAGGGCGCCTTTTTGGTATTTTTGGGTTCCTCAATTGTGTCGCTGATAATTCTGAAGTTATCGCCGTTTTCAAGACTGGCAATGGTTTCGGGGTCGCCGTGGATGAGCATCTGGTCGCCCACCTGCAGGCGTTCGTTCAGCAAACGTTCGCGCAGCACCTTGCCGCGGCGCTGAATGCCAAGCACCTGGATGCCAAAGCGTTTTCGCAAGCTCAGGCCGCGCAGCGTCTGGCCTACCAGGCTGGAGCTGGGCAGCAGCACGACTTCCGCCATGCTGTATTTCTTCTTGATAGATTCAGGCAGTTCTTCATCCGGCGTGCTGGTAAAACGCACCACTTTGTGGTCGTTCAGCGCGAATATCCCTTCACGGCCGCCGTTCAGCACCAGTTGGTCGCCGACACGCAATTTGGTTTTTGGGGTCGGCTTAATTTCGCCTTCTCCGGGGCGTTCAATATTGATAATGGAGATATCATACTCATCGCGCAGGCCCAGCTGCCGGATTTCTTTATCAACCCATGGGGATTTTTTGGGAATTTCCACCTCGGCGTAATAATGCGTATCCCGCGGGAGCGTTTTGTCGTGATTTTCCAATTCGCGCTCGGGGATAATTTTCCGACCGATAAAAAACATGTACAACAGACCCACTGCCAGGATTGGAATTCCAACCGGGGTCAGCTCAAAAATCCCCATAGGTTCCAGACCGTAAGATGTGAGCAGCCCGCTGACCACCAGGTTGGTTGAGGTCGCGATAGCTGTCATCGAGCTGGAGAGGATGGCGGCAAAAGCCATGGACATCAGCATCTTGGAGGGATGCTGTTTCAGTTTTTTGGAGACGCTCAGGGTAACCGGCAGAAAGAAAGCGGTGGAAGCAGTGTTGCTGGTAAAGGACCCCATGCCGGCCGTCGCCAGGGAAACAATCCAGAACAGGCGGTTTTTATCCTCGCCCACCCGCTCCACAATCCGGCGGGTGACCATCTGCACAAAACCGGTCTTAATCAGCGCGGTGGTGAGCAGCAGCAAGCCAAGCGTTTTTATGGCGGTTTCGGAACCAAAGCCCAGAATGCCTTCCTCGGGGGTAAGGATGCCGGTCACCACCAGCGAGACCATAATGCCAATGCCAATGACATCCGCTGGCAGGGCATCCAGCGCGAAGAGGATAATCGCGATGAAGATAATCACGAGCAGCAAAATCATCGGTAAAGTCATTACGGCACCTGTGTTGTTTTTGAGTTTCGCCGGGTTTTAAGCCCTGAAAGACTGTCACACGGAAGCGACTCAGTGATTTTACCGCAAAAGAGCTGTTTTTAGGTCAGCACAGGAGCCGCGGCTGGGAAGCGGGCCTGAAAACGATTGAGAATGTCCACAAACTCCGATGATATCCGCTCGCGGGCTTCCCGCTCAATCCAGGCCGGGATGCTGCCAAAGAAAGCCTGCGCCATGCCGCCGGCAATGCAAGCGATGGTGTCGGTATCCCCGCCAATGGAGACGGCCAGGCGGATGGTGTGCTCGTAATCTTCACCTTCCAGGAACACACTGATGGCTTCCGGGATGGAACCCTGACAGGTCTCGTCGAATTGATTGATTTGGCGAATGCTTTCGACAGGGCGCGAAAGGTCATAGCCATAGCGGCCGGTAATTTCGCGCTTTATCTCTGGTTTTGAGGCCCCACTGCGCGCCATATAGATGACCTGGGCAGCGGCGAGCGCGCCTTTAATGCCCTCCGGGTGGTTGTGAGTTACCTCCGCGCTGCGGCGCGCTTCCGCCAGGGTCTCTTCCAGACTGTCGAAGGCGAAACCCACCGGGCTGACGCGCATTGCCGAGCCATTCCCATAGCTGTTGTAGGGTTTGGGGTCGTCGGCATAAATCCAATGCCAGAAATTTCCGCCGTAACCGCGCCCCTCATACCTGCGGGCGAAGTCCTGGTATGTCGCGGTGTAATCCCCTTTACCCAGCAGGACCTTGGCAGTGGCAAAAGTCAGCACGCTGTCGTCTGTGAAGGTGGAACCGGCCGAAAAAAGCGGAAAAGCGACGGTGCGTTGGTTGTCAAACTCGAAGACCGAGCCGACAATATCGCCAATGACTGCTCCTATCATCTTTACCCCCTTTGTGCTAACGTTCCCCGCGGCATTCGGCCTGAAGTTCCGCGTAAAACGCCGTCAGGAAGGCGTGGCGGTGTTCCGCGATGGCTTTGCCGGTCGGGGTGAAGAGCTGGTCTTTTACCTTGCGCAGCTTAAATAGATATTCATGATAAGAGCTGTGCGGCTCATCCGCTTCTTTTTTTCCTTCGCGCAAAAAGCGTTCAGAGGGTTCGTAGTAAGAAGGCTGACCCGCCAGCGCGGCAAAGGCTATCGTGCGAGCGGCGCCAATCGCGCCCAGCACGTCCAGCTTATCCGCGTCGTAAAGGCATTTGGCTTCCAAAGTCTGCGGGCGCTCGCCCTGATGGCGGTAGCGGTGCGCGCGAATGCAGTGCTGTACAGCCGCGATGCGTTCCGGCTGCCAGCCTTCGGCCGCGAGCACCTCCCCGGCAAACCGGGCGGAGGTCAGGTGGTGCCCAAGGCGTTCCTGGCCGTCTCCGCCGGGCGCCGAGCCGACCGAATCATGCAGCAGCGCCGCCGCCCGCACAATTTCCAGGTCCGCTCCTTCAGCGCGAGCGATTTTCTCCGCGAGGTGGTAGACCCGCAGAACGTGGTCAAAGTCGTGCACAGGGTCGGCAGAAGCATACCATGCGCGTGCCTGTTCAATTGTTATAGCCATGTCGGGATTATACCGCCTCAGGCGAAGATAATGCGGATATAGCCAAAAAGCCAGCCAAACAGAAGCAGCACCCCCAGGACAACGAAAATGACTTTGATAACCTTCCAGGCAACCTTGAAGACTCCCCGCAGGACAAAGATGATAGCCAGCGCGCCCAGAGCAATAATCAGCAGATTATTGAACTGCCTGATAAATTCGAGGTCAAAGAGTGATTCCATGCATCAATCCACCGGATAAACGACACCTTTCTTGATAACAGTGGATACAAGATTCGTGCCGTACCGATAACTGAGCATACGGTAGTCCGGGATGCGCAGGATGAGCAGGTCAGCCTGTTTTCCCGGGGTAATGGAGCCGATTTGGTCGTCCAGCCCCAGCGCTGCAGCAGCATTGATGGTCGCGGCAGCCAGTGCTTCCGCGGGGGTGAGTTTGAGATAGCGGCAGGCCAGCGCTTGAATGAACTGCATGGATTCGTTCCAGCTTGTGCCCGGGTTCAGGTCCGTGGCCAGCGCCAGGATGCCGCCAGCGGAAATAATCCCGCGGGCGGGGGTGTATTCCTTTTGCGCCAGGCCAAAAGGCGTGCCCGGCAGGGAGACTGCCGCGGTCTGCGAGCTGCCCAGCCGGCGAATATCTTCCGCGGAGGTTTTTACCAGGTGGTCCGCCGATACCGCGCCCAATTCCACCGCCAGGCTGGCGCCGCCCAGATTGGCGAACTCGTCAGCATGCAGCTTGAGCGGGAAACCCAAATCCCGCGCCGCTGTCAGAATTTCGCGGGTCTGCCCCAGGTCGAACACGCCTTGTTCGCAAAACACATCCACAAAGGGCAGAGGACGTTCGGGTGCCCGCCCTTGCCACCAGCTTTTCAGTTCCGGCAGGGCCTGGGAGGTCAGAAAGCGCACATAACCGGCGGTATCGCCGTTGAATTCAGGCGGCACCGCGTGCGCGCCCATATAGGTGGGGATAATTTGCAGCGGACCTTCCTCATCCAGCCGCAGCAAGACCTCCATCTGCTTGCACTCAGTTTCCAGGTCCAGGCCGTAGCCGGTCTTGGCTTCCAGCGTGGTGGTGCCGTGCCGGAACGCGGCTTGGGCGCGCGGGCGGGTTTCCTCCAGCAGCTGTTCCAGGCTGGCAGCGCGGGTGGCTTTCAGCGTCGCGGCGATGCCCCCGCCAGCAGCCATGATTTCCATATAAGTTTTGCCCTGCAGGCGCATTTCAAACTCGTCGGCGCGGTCTCCCGCCCAGACCAGATGGGTGTGCGGGTCCACAAAGCCGGGCAGGACGGCGCCGCCGCCGGCATCCAGCAGGTTCGCTTCCGGATGCTGCAGCAGCAGTTCCGCGGGCGCGCCGACCGAAATTATTCGTTCGCCGTCCAGCAGCACCGCGCCGTGGGGAATGGGATTGAGCGTTCCCAGGGCGCTGCCGCGCTGAGCCGAGGGGGTCAATTGGTATACAAAGGAGGTGTTATGGATGAGCAGCATACTGCTATTGTACCGGATGTTGCATCTGGCAGATTAGTCTTCACAAGACTTAGCGCAAGCAATGCTCACGATAATCGTGGTACCCTGGTCTTTTCCTGAAGAACGGGCTTCGATGCGGCAGCCCTGCGCCTCGGTGAGCGCTTTGGAGATTGCCAGCCCCAGCCCCATTTTGCCGCGGTTCGCCGAGCGGGCTTTATCCACCTGGTAAAATCGCTCGAAGATGTAAGGCAAATCTTCCGGTTCAATCCCAGCACCAGTGTCTTCCACCACCAGGCGAACCATTTCGTCTTGTTCTGCGCGCAGAAGGATGCGCCCGCCTGGAGGGGTGTATCGCAGAGCATTTTCCACTAGATTTTTTAGCACTTGCAGCATGCGCCCTTCATCTACCTCAACCTGGCATAGCGCCAGCGGTATTTCCAATACCAGCGCAATACCCTGCCGCAAAGCGATAGGCTGATAAGTTGCAAACATTTTTCTAAGCAGCTGTGCCGGGTCGAGCCTGGTTTTCTGAAAATCCAACCCACCGGCTTCGACCTGTGAGAGTGTGGTCAGGTCTCCAACCATGCGGCGCAGATGCTCAATCTCCGTTTTAATGATGCCAATGCGTTCGGGAGTCATTTGAATGTCACCGTCTTCGAGCATCTCGATATATCCCGAGATAATCTGCAGCGGGGTGCTCAGGTCGTGGGTGATATCAGCGACCAGGCGTTTGCGTTCGGCGTCACCGCGTGCAAGATCCGCGCTCATCTGGTTAAAGCTGCGCGTAAGCTGCCCTAATTCATCCTGGGAGGTTACAGGGAGCTGTTTTCCAAGCTCTCCTTGCGCCACCCGCACAGAAGCCTCGGTAAGTCTTTGAACCGGTTGATTGATGCGGCCTGCCAGGAGCATTCCCAGCAGGATGGCAGTACCCATGCCGACCACAGCAGCCAGCCCAATCGCCAGGCGTGTACTCTGGATATATCGTCGCTCTTCTGGTTTCAGGTCAAACTTTGAGACCGGGTCCCGTATGATGTATGCGACCACCTGCCCATCGACCTTGACCGCTTCTGCGTCCTTCAGGCGCTCAGATGGAATGATGTCTCCCACGTCATAACCCGGATTAGGTAAAAGGGCGCGCCCGTTAGCATCCACAAGTCCGGCAATTCCGCGAGGAACGCCATATTCTGGCGCCTGAGGAAAACCTATGGAATTCTGCGGAGGTGCGGTAAATTGGGTGTCCAGATAGTATTCAAAGAAACCGTTCAAGCTTCGATTATTGCTGTAATAGGCGCTTACGGATTCAGAAAGCTGCGCCACCTGCTGGTCAGTAAACATATTCAGCAGTGACTGATTCGAAGTAAATTGGGTAACCATAACCATGATGGCGATAGTGACCAGCGCTACCGCAAGGTAGGACAGGATGAGTTTACTTTTCAAAGAGTGTTTCATGATTCGTTCTCAAGAAAACGATACCCAATGCCAAATACCGTCTCAATGTACTTTGGCTGCACCAGATCATCCTCCAGCTTAAGCCGCAGATTGTGTATATGTATCTTTATTGTCGATTCAGAGCCGGCAAAACCGTGGTCCATCAGGCGCAGACAAAGGTCTTCCCGTCTGACCACTTTTCCGCTCGATGTCATCAAAATATCCATAAGCAGAAACTCTAATGGGGTGAGTTCCACAATTTCACCCTGTTTGCGCAGTTCATGGCGGTCACGGTTCAAAGTCAGATCACCAATGGTAACTGACGGCTTTTCGCTTTCCGCGGGCACTGAGCGCCGCATCACTGCGCGGATTCTCATTAAAAGTTCACGCAGTTTGAAAGGTTTGGTGATGTAGTCATCCGCCCCAAGCTCAAAACCGCGGATAATATCCGCTTCCTGCTGTTTCGCGGTAATCATAATAACAGGCAGCTCGGATTCCGTGCGCAGACGGCTGAGAAATTGAAAACCATCCATACCTGGCATCATCACATCCAACAGGATAAGGTCCGGCCGCTCTTCCCGCACTTTTTCCATTGCTTCTTTGCCGTCGCTAGCCAGCGAAACAGAAAAGTTTTGGTTCAGTAAAAACTCCTGCAGCATCAGCTGCACATTGCGGGTGTCATCAACAACCAGTATTTTGCGTGTCATAAGCAGATTATAGCGTCCTTTAATGCAGGTCTCAGGTCATCATCATCGGACTTTAACGCGCAGGCTCCGAATTTGACATAGATGGCATGTCTGACGTGGAAATAGCGCCGAATTGGGTTCGCCATCTTCAATAAAGGCATTCGCGCTGCCGGACTGAGCAGGTGGAGGGTTTCAGCCCGGCAAACGAGGCTGTTGTATCCCCGGCCAGGCGCCACGATACTGCAAGGTGCCAGCACCAGGTTCGTAAAGGTTTTGTTTTGCAGTCGCGTTTTTTCCTGCCCTTTCATAAATCAGATAGATGCAGTGTATCTAAAGAGATGACAATTTTCGTTTATCTATGGTATAGAAGCACTTACAAACGTCGAAAGAGTAAAGGCAGCGGTGCCTGATGCCAAACAGGCGCGGCTGGTGCCGCGCCTGCAGAAAACAGTAAGGAACGCCGCGGGGTTACTTCAACAAAAGTGGTATATAGAGCTGCGCCCCGCGAATATCGAAGTTGATACTGTACACCCTATTGCCGGAAGAAATCACCACCGGGTCGGGCATACCGTCCTGATTGGGGTCGTAGAAGCTAATGATGTCGACCGGGTCAGGCCGGCCGCCGGAACCGTTGAAATCTATGACCGCGATGATGTAATAGGTCCCATCCGCCAACCCGCGCAGGGAGTAGGGGTCTCCGCCAAACTGGTAATCAACCGTTTCGGGCGGTCCATCCAGGACCAAATGCGCGGCAATCTCAATCAGGGGGCTGCTGCCAGGGCCTGTGTAGGTGACCGTGCCGTTAATCACGCCGGCGTTGGTGTAATATGCCCAAATCTTACCGGCGCGATAAAGCGGATTTGTCGAGTCTTCGTAGTACAGGTGCGCGGAGGTGACAAGGTCATCCACGCCGTCCCCATTCAGGTCTCCCGCGCTGCCTGCCTGGCGGGCAAACCAGGCGGCATATAACCCCGGGATGACCGGCTGGTCTGCGTGCCAATCCCAATTGCCCAGGTTTCCATTGACTCCCAGATTGGGACCCTGGTCCGAACCGTAGTAAACAAAGATGCCCGGAGCGCCTAACGAACAGCCGACAATCACATCATCATACCCGTCATGATTGATATCGCCAGGTATTCCGGTGACGGTGCCAAAGGCGTAACCAGGGGCGTTGCTTTCGGCCAGCCATCCGGCGTTATCTGGATTGCCCGCCACGCCTTGATTGATACCCTGTTCTGACCCATACCAAAGGAAGACGACCCCCTCATCCGCCGTGGGATGGTCATGTTCCCATGATGAAACAAGCACGTCGTCGTATCCGTCTCCATTCACATCGCCGGCGCTGCCGAGCATCAGGGCAAAATAGCGCACAGTCTGATTGCTTTCGGTCATCCAATCTGCGTTGGCTGGACGCCCCGGTTCGCCCAACCCCGTTTCAGAACCGTACCAGGCAAAGGCCGCGCCCTCGTCAGTGGTGCCGTTGTCATACAGGTCCGCGCCGACCAATAAATCCGCGTAGCCGTCGCCATTCACATCCCCGGCAGCGCCAATGGCCCGGCCAAAATTGCTGAGATGTTGGTCGGATTCCGCGGACCAATCCGGCGTCAGCGCCGGTCCGGAGGCTGAACCAAAGAAGACATACACGCTTCCTTCATCCGTAGTTTCGTTATCCCAGCCAGTCGCGCCCACGGCGATGTCGTCATAGCCGTCGCCGTTGATATCCCCTACTCCGGCCAGCCCAATCCCAACAGACTGGTTTTCCTGACTGCCGGTGAAGACCCAATCCGGCGTAAGCGCCAGACCGGAGGCCGAGCCAAAGAACAGGAGAGCCCTGCCGGCATTACTGACAGCCGGGGCGCTGAGGTCGTAGGCATGACTGCCCACCAAGACATCATCATATCCATCGCCATTCACATCGCCCGCGCCGGCCACGACGTAACCCAAGTAGTTGTTTTCCTGTTCTCCCTCCAGTGTCCAGGCAGGCGCGGCGGGATCCAGGCCGTTTTCTGAGCCCGGGAATAAATACGCTTTACCCGCGTTGGTGTAGGTCGCTGTATCATAGCCGTAAGCCCCAATGATCAGGTCGTCATAGCTGTCGCCGTTCACATCGCCAGCCGGCATCCAGCTGTACCCCAGCAAAGAACCAGCCTGCGTTCCGGTAAACGTCCAGCCGGGGGTCGTTGCCGGAACCAGTTGAATACCGGCATCCAGTCCTCCTGCGGCCGAGCTGACATTAAGCGGCAAGAAGAGTAAACCTGCCGCCAATAAAATAACCAGGAATTTGTACTTTCGCATAAGTCTCCTCCTTTGGAATAAAATTGATGTCTTTGGTCGAAATTACAGGCGGCACTGCAGATGCAAACCCGGATATGCTCAGCCAGCCCAAGGCAATAATTGCTTATAGCTGGAGGCGTGTTCTTAAGTTGCTCGATGCGGGTTTGGACAAAGCGAGGTGGGCTGGTTTTCGGAAAGACCATACCCTGATAGCTATAATATAGGCGATTTTTAAAGCAAAATCAATATGCAGATAGTTATTTGGATGAAAAAAACCGCCGCTTGCTTCGCAAGTTGGCAAACATGATACACTTTTCAGGTCATGAACCCAAAATCCTTAATCCTGCTGGAATACCCGAAAATCCTGGCAAAGCTTAAATCCTATGCCTCTTTCAGCGCGTCGGCGGCGCTGGCGGACTCTCTGCGCCCAACCAGCAGCCTGGAAAAAGCGCTGGCAATGCAGCAGCTCACCCGCGAAGCCCGCTATCTGCTCTCGATGAACAACGAACTGAACTTTAGCGGCGCGGTAGACATGCGCCCATTGGTCGACCTGACCCTGCGCAGCGTCACGCTGGAAGCGCTCGACCTGCTGGCCATTCGAAGTACCCTGATTATTTCGCGCACCGCCCGGCGCGTTCTGGAAAACCACCGCGAGGACGCCCCGCGCATGGCCGAACTGGCGGAAGGCCTGACGGACGGACTGGGCTTGATAGACCTGATTTCGCGCACGATTTCCGACCGCGGCGAAGTGATGGACAGCGCTTCAGAAGCACTGGGGCGCATCCGTTCAGAAATTAAGGTAAGCCACGCGCGCCTGATGGAACGGCTTTCCCGCTACATCAACGACCCTGAAAGCGCCCGCATGCTGCAGGAGCCCATCATCACCCAGCGCGGGGGCAGGTACGTGCTACCGCTGCGCGCGGAGTTCAAAGGGCGCATTAAGGCCATCGTCCACGACCAATCCGCTTCCGGCGCGACGCTTTTTATCGAGCCTATCGCGGTGGTGGAATGGAATAACAAGGTACGCGAGTTGGAGCTGCAAGAGCGCGACGAAGTTCTGCGCGTTTTGCACGCGCTCAGCCTGCGCATCGCCGAGCAGGCCGAAAGCCTGAAGCTCAGCGTGGAAGCCATGGCCGCGCTCGACCTGGCGCTGATGAAAGCGCGTTATGCCGAAGACTTGCGCGCCGTAGAACCGGAATTGGTGCCGTTCGCGGAAAAAGCCCCCGAATTCCACCCCGGCAGCGTCATCGCCCTGCGCCGCGCGCGCCATCCGCTGCTGGACCCTGCCAAAGTGGTCCCGATTGACGTTGTTCTGGATGAACAGACATTTTCAGTGGTGCTCACCGGACCCAACACCGGCGGAAAAACTGTTTCGCTGAAGACCGTCGGCCTGCTGGTGCTGATGGCGCAGTCCGGCATGCAGATTCCCGCGCAGTCCGGCTCGCGATTGAGTCTTTTCCGCGATGTATTTGCCGATATCGGCGATGAGCAGTCCATCGAACAGTCGCTCTCCACCTTTTCCGGGCACATCAGCCAGCTTGTGCGCATTATCAAGCGCGCGGATTACCGCTCGCTGGTGCTGCTGGACGAACTGGGCGCGGGCACCGACCCCCAGGAAGGCTCTGCGCTGGCCCGCGCGGTGCTGACCTATCTGCTGAGCCGCAGGATTACCAACATTGTCGCCACCCATTACCCCGAGCTGAAAACCTTCGCGCATGCCACCAAAGGCGTCATAAATGCCAGCCTGGAATTCGACCTGGACACGCTCAAGCCTACCTATCATCTGATTCTCGGACTGCCGGGGCGCTCCAACGCGCTGGCAATTGCTGAAAGGCTGGGGCTCCCCAAAGCGATTGTGGACGACGCGCGCGCGGAATTAAATCCGTTGGATTTGCGGGCGGAAGATTTATTGGATGAGATTCATCGGCAGCGCGACCTGACCCGCCTGAATTACGAAGAGTCCGAAAAGCTGCGGCGCGAATTGGAAGAACAGCGGGCAAAATTGAACGCGCGCCTCAGCCAGCTTGAGGAACAGAAAGCGGACATCCTGGAAAAAACCCAGAGGAAAGCTGAAGAAGAACTGGCAGCCCTGCGGGCGGAACTTAATGAACTGCGCCGTAACATGGTGAAGAAGAATGAACCGCTGGCAGAAATGGAAGCGCTGCAAGAAAAATTGGAACAGGTGGAAATTCGCCAGGAAAAAGCTGCCCGAAAAAAACGTCAGCCCAAACCCAAGCTTGAACAGGGGCCGCTAAAGCCCGGAGAACGCGTGATGGTGCGCAAACTCAAAACGGAAGGCCTGGTGACTTCTGCGGACGCTGAAGAAATTGAAGTTCAGGTCGGGATGCTGCGCATGCGTCTGAAGCCGCAAGAGGTGGAACGCAAAGCTGCTCCCGAGTTGAGCGAGCCATCCGAAGCGCCCAAACCCGCGGTCGGGAAAACGCAGCTGCCCAGCGTGGCATCACCCGGATTAGAGCTGGATTTGCGCGGAATGCGGGTGGAAGACGCGCTGGACAAACTCGACGCTTACCTGGAGCAGGGGTATCTTTCCGGCCTGCCTTTTGGGCGCATCATTCACGGCAAAGGAACCGGAGCGCTGCGCCAGGCGGTTCGGGATGTCTTGCAGCATTCCCCGCAGGTCAGGCGCTGGGAATCCGGCGGGGAAAAAGAAGGCGGGGACGGGGTTTCGGTAGTATTTTTTGAATCACAATAAAAAAAGATCGCCACTAATCTGCGACATTAGTTACTGGCGATCTTTTTGCGCCGGTTCCCTATATCCGGCGCCCATATATCATAATAATTTTAAATATTTTATACCAGAGGTGTAAATAACGCAAGGGTTTTTTAGGAAGTGTTTGAAAATAACGCCTTCAGAGAACGTTTTTCATCCTGCCTGCTGGCGGCGGGGCTCATTTGGCGGAATTGAGCTGCTTTTTGCGCCTGCGTATCAAAAGCGGCGCGACCAGCTTGCGCACCCAATACTTTGCCACAATTGGCGCGAGCGGTTTCCCGCCGTCGCGGTAATGCACGCGCAGCATCTCAGGCCAGCAGCGGTCATCGGCCGCGATAGACTTCGCGTCGCCGTGCAGGCGGAAAGCCGCCCACAGCTCGGGAATATACACCAGAGGCGCTTTGGCTGCCAGCCGCACCCACAGATCGTAGTCCATCGCGAAATAAAAGCTGGGGTCCAGGGGGCCAACCTGTTTCCAAAGCTCAGCCCGGAAAAAGGCTGCCTGCTGCGGGATATGCACATAGCCCCGGCGCAGTTTGCGGTAATCCGTCTGGGCGGCCGGGAAGTCGCCAATTTTCTTCCCTTCAGCGTTGATGAGCAGAGCGTTTCCATAAACCATGGCGGCCTGCGGATGCGCGTTTAGCTGGCGCACCGCGGCGCTGACCGCTCCGGGCAGCAGCAGGTCGTCAGAATTCAGCCAGGCCAGAATTTCGCCGCTGGCCCGCGCGAAGCCCTGATTAATGGCATCTGTCTGTCCCTGGTCCGGCTGCGACTGCCAATATGCCAATCGTTCAGATAAAGCTTGAATGATGTCCGCGCTGCCGTCCGTGGAACCGCCGTCTATGACGATGTATTCCAGATTCGGGTAGTCCTGCTCCAGCACGGAGCGCATGGTTTCTTTCAGAAAAGCCGCCTGGTTAAACGAAGGCGTCACAATGCTGACTTTGGGGTAGGTGTTCGGGCTCATCGGTTTGACTGCTTTCCGTCGGCAGACTTTTGATAACGGCGTCGGCGCGCTTGTCGGGCCTTTTCTTGCAGCGCGCTCAGGCCTGCCGCGTTTGCCAGCGCGGAAAAAACGCGCCTCCAATCCTGCAGCGCGGCGGCAGGGCTGAGGCCAAAACTGCGGGCATAATGTCTCAGGGCGGCTTTGGGCTGGTCCGCTTCGGCCAGGTAAAAGCCGCTGAAGCGGTGAGCCCCCGCCAGAATTTGTTTCCGCATCTGACCTGCCAGCGGCTGAAAGCGTGGGTCTTCCAGCAGCCACTGGGCCAGCCGAAGCGCTTCCGGCGCGAAGCCAGCCGCTTGGGCGGTGTTCTTGGCGCCGGGGTGGGCGCGGGCGGCAGCCCACAGCGCCCCGGGAACATAGCGCGGCCGGCCGAGCGCCGCCAGGCGCAGCCACAGATGGTGGTCGAGGATGTAATGGTAGCTGGTATCCAAAAAACCTGTTTCCAACAGGGCGGAGCGGCGCATAAACACCCCGGGTTGGCCAATAATCTGAAAGCGCATCAGGTCTGCCAGGCCCCAATCTCCGTAGCGCATGCGGTTGAAAGCCCGGCCGGCCTCATCAATGGATTCCACGTCGCTAAAGACAAATGGAGCCTGGGGGGTCGTTTCCAGCGCGCGGACGGCCTCGCTCAGCGCGCCGGGGTAATACAGGTCGTCCGAGTTCAACCAGGCGATGTATTCGCCCGTGGCACGCGCGAAACCCTTGTTGACGGCATCCGCCTGTCCGCGGTCCGGTTCGGATACCCAGCCAGCCAGACGGCCGGCATAACGGCGGATGATTTCCACACTGCCGTCGCTGGAGCCGCCGTCCACCACCCAGTATTCAATGCTCGGGTAATTCTGCTCCAGGACGGAACGGATGGTCTGCTCCAAAAAAGCAGCCTGGTTATAAGATGGGGTAATGATGGATACGAGCGCGGGTTCCGGCATATGTTAATTATACCCATACGCGCGGAAGACATGATTAGCGCCCCCTTCAACGCGCTCAGGATTTCTATTTGTTTCGCAATGCCGAACCATCCGTCATTGCCAAGGAGCGCCAGCGACGGAAGCAATCTCCCGATTCGCTAACGGGGAGATCGCTTCGCTGTGCTCGCGATGACAGACTATTCGTCATTGCGAATGAGCGCCAGCGACGGAAGCAATCTCCCAGCATGCTCATCGGGAGGTCGCTTTGCAGGCTCGCGATGACGTGATATGTTAGTGCGGGGAGGTCGCTTCGCAAGCTCGCGATGACAAATCAGTAGTCGCTTTGTTTATTAGAAGGACGAACAAAACAGCAAGACCCTGCGCCGCGGTCTGGATGACAGGAACGTTTCCGGATGGGGCAACGATAGTTTGTAATTCCGCCGGATGAATTTACCCAAACAGACTTTCGTACACAACCTTGGGGAAAACCTCCAGCTTCCCGCCGATGGTCGCGTCCAGCACCCGACGTCCGTCCGCTTCGTAAGCCTTCCGCGCCATGCGGTATGCCAGCTCCGAGGTCTCCAGGTCAGGCAGCTGCCACCTGAAGCCTTTGCCAAAGTATGCCGCTGAAAAATGGTTGGGGTCATCTCCTTCAGACTGTACCGTGGTGTTGGGCGCGCCTTTGGTGGCAAAGCTGTGGTCCACGCCCACCAAAATGACCGTGGTAAAGCCCATGAAATAGGCCAGCTGCAGGGCGACGTTCGTCACTGTGGCGCCTTCCCATATTCTGCCGCGCACATCACGCGCGAATTTGGGTGTGGTGTAACTGGTGTAGAGGTAGTGCGTGTTTTCATCCATCCCGACCCATTTGCGCGAACGCCAGGCAAAAAACTTAGGCATTGCCAGCGCGCGGAATTCAGCCGCGGACTGCTCGATAACCAGGTCGTTGATGGACACCAGGCAGGAGGGCGAAAAGTTCAGCTCTTCCGCGGCCAAAAAGATGCGGTTAAAGCCGAACGTGAACTCGTTTTTTAGCAGGGAGAGGTCGGTCTGCTTCAGGCTGGGTCCGTTGCCGATTAAAAAGCAGCGTTCCCCTTTGTGCGCGTCCTTCAGCAGGCTCAGCTTACGGATGGATTCCCGCCGCCAGGGATGCAAATACGCGGAAGGTAGCTCGGGCAGCCTGCGCGCGCCGTCGTACAGCCTGCGCGCGGTTTCCATCAAGCGCGGAGGGAGGTTGAAACCTGTTTCTTCGGGCATACGCGCTTACTCCGTGCTCAGCCGCGCGGTCGCGCCGCCGTCCGCCACCACAGCCTGGCCGGTCATAAAGCTGGACTGGGCGTTATCAGCCAAAAAGTAGATGACCGAAGCGATTTCCGCCGGCTTTGCCACCCGCCCGTTGACGGTCTTGCGCGCCAGGGCAGCCAGCTGTTCTTCTTCGGAGCCCGCTGCCAGGTGTCCGCGATTAAAACCCGCGCGCAGCATGGGGGTATCCACCGCGCCGGGTAAAACCGCGTTCACCCGAATTTGGTCCGGCGCGAATTCAATCGCTTCCGCGCGCGTGAGCGCCAGAACCCCGCCTTTGCTGGCAGCGTAAGCGGCAATGCTGGCAGATGTTGCGACGGCGTGAACCGAGGATACGTTCACAATCGCGCCGCTCGCGGCCTTCAACAAGGCAAAGCCCAGTTTGGCGGCCAAAAATACCGGCCGGAGGTTGCAGGCCATCACCAGGTCCCATTCCTCCACTGTGGTTTCCACCAGGGGTTTGGCAATCTGGTAAGCGGCATTGTTGACCAACGCGTCCAATTTCGGGGTGAATTTTTCCACTTCCCGAAAGACCTTTTCCAGGTTTTCCGGCAGGGCAATGTCCGCCTGCAGGTAGAGCCCATTCGCGGGGAAATCCGCGGGGCGTTCCTTGCGGTCAACTCCAATGACGCGCCAGCCGCGTTCGTGAAAAAGATTGACAGCAGCCTGTCCTATGCCTCCCGCGGCACCGGTAATGAGCACAACGCGTTGTGACTGTTCGGTCATATTTCCTTTTCCTTTCAGTGGGTCTGCTCTAATGCTTTCAGACTGGCAATATCCCCAACGGGAATACCCAGACCGAGCGCGAGGTTGCGAATGCTGTTCCAATGCACACGCTCCCAGTAAAACGGACTGGAATTGGAATTGTGCGGCGCGAGCAAGACGTTGTCCATGCCGCGCAGCGGACTTTCAGCGGGCAAAGGCTCCACTTCAAAAACATCCAGCGCCGCGCCAGCCAGCCGGCCGGTTTGAAGCGCGCGCACCAGCGCGGGCTCCTCCACGACAGGCCCGCGGGAGGTGTTGATAAGCACCGCGCCGGGCTTGCACCATCCAAAGCTCTCCTCATTCATCAAGTGGAAGGAAGAAGAAGTGAGCGAACAGTTCAGGCTGATGAAGTCCGCCCGCTCCAGCAGCTCGCGCAGAGGCACGGATTCCACGCTGTTTTCCAGCAAAAAGTCCGGCGCGATTTCCACGATGTCATTGCCAAGCAGTTTCATCCCAAAAGCGCGGGCGCGCCGCAGCACCGCTTTGCCCACATTGCCCACGCCAACTACGCCCAGGGTTTTCTCACTGAGGGTGTAACCGGGAATTTTCTTCCATTCCCCGGCTTTCATCGCGCTGTCCATCGCGCCAAAGCGGCGCGCGAATGTAAGCATATATCCAAGCACACTTTCCGCGACAGGGACGGTAAAGGCGTTGGGTGTGTTGCGCACGCTCACCCCAAATTCAGCCGCGGCCTCCTGGTCGATAGAATCGATGCCGGTGCCCCACTTGGAGATTACCTTCAGACGCGGCTGGCAGGCCTGGATGACGCGGCGCGTGTAGCGGTCGTCACCGCAGATGGTGCCGTCAAACCGCCCGGCATAAGCCAGCAGCTCTTCTTCCGAAAGACGTTCGTGCACCTGCGGAATAATCGCCCGCATGCCAAGCCGCTCCAAAACCGGCGTGAAGCGCTGCATAAAGGGCAACATATAAGGGGCCGACACCAAAATGTCTTTCATTTTTCTTCCTTTCGCGCGCGGAGCAAGACATCCGCGACAGTAAAATCGAGTTCCTCATCAATATCCCAGGCTTCCTCCGCCGGGATTTCAAACATCAGCGGGCGTTCGCCCAAGCGGTTGCGCCTCTGGACAAGCGTTTCGCGCGTGAAGAGGTAGATACAGGAGTTTTCTTCATAGACAGGCGGCAGGTCCTGGGTGCGCAGCAGCACAGCCGGGTTGTGATTGATGGCTCTGCCCAGCGCATCCCACAGGCGGGTTTGCAGGCGCGTCACGCCAAAAAGTGAGTCATACGCTGGGTAGACCTCTTTTAGCGCGCGGATAGCCGCGGAAATAGTCCGGGTGCGCAAAAGCGGGTTGGTGCTGTGCGTCTGCAGATAGAGGTCAGCGGGCGCCAGCGCGGTATCGTGCATTAGAATCTCGTTGGTGGGGATGGTATCCGCCCGTAGGTGTTCGGGGCGCACCAGCGCGGTGACCGTAGGGAAGTCTTTCGCCAATCCTTCCAGAATCACCGGGCTGTCTGTGTCCACCACCACCCGGGAAATTTCCGGGCAGGCCAGCAGTGTCTCAAGAATGTGATGGTAGAGCGGTTTCCCGGCAATCAGGCGGTAGTTTTTTCCTGGCACCCGCACCGAGTCGTGCCGCATCGGAACCAGGGCTGTGATTTTGTCCAGACTCATCTAATCCTCCTTAAGCAGGAAATCTCCGCCGCCGCGCAGTCCTTCCGAGATGGCGTGCATGGCCGCGGAATGCTGCGGCAGCAGCTGCTGCGGGTCAAACTCCTTCAGGCGCACATAACCCGCCCAGACTTTATCCTCCTCGAGGAAATCGTCAAAAGGCAGGGACGAGCGGTAAAGCTGATAATACAGAAAACGGCGTGCGTTATGTTGATAACGTTCCGGCGCGCGGACCTCCGGCGCCAAAAGCAACGCTTCAAGTTCCTGCTGATATGCTTGCCGGCTGCCCGGAAAGAGCACGGTATCGGCCTGGCTGTAGCGCGAGCGGCCGGCTGCCAGCACCAGCGCCCCAAGAATTGACGCTTCCAGCCCGATGGTGGAGTTGTAAATCATCACAAACTTTGCCATGCGGATAAGGTCATAAGAGCTGATGTATGTCTCCGGGCGGATGAACTTAATGTTGGGCAGCTGTTCCACCTGCCTTTTTTCGGCCCATTCCGCCACAGATTCCTCGCTGGCCTTGCCTTTGCGGGCCTCATCCGGGTGCGCGCGGATGACAAAAAGCGTGTCGGGGTGGTTCCGTGCGCTTTCCAACACCTCATCCAGCCAGGTGAACATATCCTCAAAGAGCACATTGGCGTGCGGCTGGCTGGTATCAAAAATCACATTGGTAAAGACAGGCACCACCTGCCTGTAACGCGCGGCCAGCGCAAGAAATTCAGGGTCCAGCGCGCTCATCTCCGGCCAAAAACGCACACCTGCCATGATGAAGTTGCCCTGGAAGCGATTCTGGAGATAGTCGTCCAGACGGGCGTTTTGGGCGGCATCCAATTCAAAGCTCTCCGGCAGCTCCAGGGGGTAGGCGGTGGCATCGCCCGCGGTAAAAAAAGCGCTCATGGGGCGCAGTCCGACTTCGTGGGAAAAGACCGGCAGCCCTTTGCGGCGGGCAACCCAGCGCGCGGCAGCTTCCGGGTACTGCATGCCATTAAAGACCACCACAGCGGAAGGTTGGACTTCATCCAACAGCCGGCTGAAGCGCGTGCTGAGCGACCAGGCGGAACGGATATACTCGCGCAGAATGCGCAGTGTGGTGGGGTCTTCCTGCAGGTGGTGGCGGCGCAGAATCCAGCGCGCGCTGGGTAAAACCAACTCACCCAGGGGCATGCCCTGCCAGGTGAACGCGCTCAAGCCGCTCAAATCCAGACCTGCCAGCGCGGCATCCAGGCTGGCATCAGGAAGGAAGGTAAAATCAACGTTCTCAGCGCGGTGATACAGCGCGCAGGATTGGCGCATGCAGGCGGCGCAGGGCGGCGCTTTGGGGGGTTCGCGGCGGTCGGTGCCCAGGACGCACTGCGTCATGCCGCGCCGGCAGACAAAGTTCACCACCGGAACGCCCTGCAGCCGCAGGGACCACGAAGCAAGCAGACCGAAGGCGGCGTTCAGGCTCATCCCGGAAAGGCGCGTGCTGGCATTGAAGAAAACCAAGGGCGCCTGTGCCGCAGGCGGAGCCTGCCTGGCGACAAGTTCCGCCAGCCGCCGGGTGCGCTGGTCGTTCAGGAAATGCGCCCGGGATACCGCCAGCCGTCTGCGCGCGCGTTGATAAAGATTAGCGGATGTCATACCTACTGACTGAAGCGTCTGAGTTTGCTCAGGGATGATTTTTCGCTTTCGTAGACATGCTTGACGCCATCGCCAAGCGCCTGTTCGGTGACGCGAATGTACTTTACCAGGCGCTCGATGCCCTGCGGCTCCACAGAAGCGGACTGGTCGCTGCCCCACATGGCGCGGTCAAGCGTAATGTGCCGCTCCACCAGGCAGGCGCCCAGAGCCACCGCGACGGCGGAGGGCACCAGGCCGACCTCGTGACCGGAGTAGCCAATCGGACAGGTGAACATCTCGCGCAGGGTCTGAATCATGCGCAGATTCAGTTCATCCGGAGGGCAGGGGTAGCTGCTGGTGGTGTGGCACAGGATTAAGTTTTCCTGGCCAATCATCGCGACCGCCTGCTGTATTTCTTCCAGGGTGGACATACCGGTGGAGAGAATCAAAGGCCGTCCGGTCGCGCGGTAAGCGCGCAGCAGAGCGTGGTCGGTGAGCAGGGCCGAAGGGATTTTGTGCGCGGGCGGATTGAACTGCTCCATGAATTCCACGCTGGGGATATCCCAGGAGGACGCCAGCCAGGCAATGCCCAGTTCTTTGCAGTAGCGGTCGATTTCCTGGTATTCTTCCAGTCCGAACTCAACTTTGTAGCGGTATTCCAGGTAGCTGATGTACCCCCAGGGGGTCTCGCGCATCTGGCTGCGCTGATGTTCCGGGACGCACAGTTCAGGGGTGCGTTTTTGGAACTTTACCGCGTCCACGCCGGCTTGATGCGCGGCGAGAATCATCTGTTTGGCAAAGTCCAGGCTGCCGTTATGGTTAATTCCAATTTCCGCAATGATAAAAGCGGGATGTCCGTCCCCGACTTTGCGGTTTCCAATGGTCACTTCGCGGTTCATTATGTCTCCAGGTTGTTATGGTGTGAGTTAGCGAGCAGGCGTTCGCACAGTTCGCGCACGGCGCCGCGCCCGCCTTTGTGTTTGAGGATTAAGTCCGCCCGACGCAGCACTTCGGGGTGCGCGTCCGCCGGGGCGGCGAAGAAACCCACCAAGGGCAGAACATCCAGGTCAGGCAGGTCATTGCCTATATAGAGGATTTCCGCCGGGTTCCAACCGCGCGCGGCTGTCAGTTCTTTCAGAATCTGGTCTTTTTGCCGGACGCCTTGAAAGACTTCCAGTTTTAGTTTGCGGCAGCGCGCGCTGACCACCGGGTTTTCCTCGCGGGAAAGCACCGCCGCCTGAATGTCTGTTTTTTCGCGCAGCAGGCTCAAACCAAAACCGTCCGAGCGGCTGCAGCGCACCGCTTCTTTTCCTTCCTGGTCGGTAAACACCAGATCGTCGCTCAAAACGCCGTCAAAGTCCATCAACAGCAGGCTGACCCGGGTCGGGAACGGGCGCCGGCTGACCAGCGGGTCCACCGCCTGGATTTGCGGGTCCAGCAG
This sequence comes from Chloroflexota bacterium, assembly GCA_012517865.1. Lineage (GTDB taxonomy): Bacteria > Chloroflexota > Anaerolineae > Anaerolineales > Anaerolineaceae > Mesolinea. Next base: position 20,769 of record JAAYUC010000041.1, read on the forward strand.
CAGCCGTTCACAGCGTTCCCAATCGGCAGGTGTGTCGATGTCGGCGGTGTAGCGCGGGTCTATCATCAGCGGCAGGATAATTTCGCCGGTCAGCGAGCCTTTTTCCAGGATCGTGCTGGCGCGGATAGCGTCGATGTGCCCGGTCTGCCAGTATGTTTTGGGCAGGCTTTGGCGGGGCGCGTTATACGGCTCGGCGATGCCTTCCACCTGCAGCAAGGGGAGCATGCGTCCGCTATCTGGGTCAAGTTTCCACATTTTGAAGGGGTTCTGCCCGGAAGGCACCACCCCGCGCACGCAGTCGGCCTCTGGGTGGGCAAGCAGCAGGCGCACAGCGTCATCCACGCAGCCCTGGGGTCGCACCGGAGAGGTCGGGCGCAGCTGTACCACCACATCCGGGCGGTAATTTTCGCGCGCTGCCAGCCAGTCCAGGGCGTGGCGGAAGACCGGGTAATCGGTGGTGTCGTCCTGCGCCAGTTCCGCGGGCCGCAGGAAGGGCGTTTCGGCGCCCCACGCGCGCGCCACCGCGGCGATTTCCTCGTCATCAGTAGAGACGACCACGCGGGTAACCATCTCGGCACGCAAGGCCGCGGTGATGCTCCAGGCTATCAGCGGCGCGCCGGCAAAAGCACGGATATTCTTGCGCGGAATGCCCTTGGAACCACCGCGGGCAGGGATAAGCGCCAGCACTTCAGGCGGCTTTACCATGCCGTCCAACCTCCATCAACCACCAGGTTGCTGCCGGTCATATACGAAGACGCGTCGGACGCCAAAAAGAGCATAGCCGCGCTCATTTCGTCCAGGTTGGCCATTCTGCCCAGAATGGTTTTGGCTGAATATGCTTTGGTAAAGTGTTCGTCGTGCCCGTTATAGACGCCGCCGGGTGTGAGCGCGTTGACGCGGATGTTTTTGCCCGCGTAATAGGCTGCCAGATAGCGCGTGAAGCCCAACACGCCGCCTTTGGTAACGGAATAATAGACCGGCTTGAAAGAACGGCTGCCGTCCGGCCGCTCGTAGATGCGCTGGTCCGGTCCGTTCAAGCCGTAGGTTGAGCAGATGTTCACAATGACGCCGGCGCCCTGCGCCAGCATCGGCTGCACGGCTGCCTGGGAGGCCAGGAACATACCGGTCAGGTTCACGTCCAGCGCTTTGCGCCAGTTTTCGAGGGAGTAGCTTTCGAAGGCGTTGGCGGCTTGCTGACTCTCGTGCTGCGGGTCAAATTTCGGGTCCATGGCCGCGCTGTTAATCAGCACGTCCAGCCTGCCAAAGCGCTCCAGTGTGCGGGCGACCATCGCCTGTGTGGAAAGGGGGTCAATCACGTCGACGGCCACCGCTTCCGCTTTCAGGCCTTCAGCCCGGATAACCTCAGCCTGCACTTGTGCCAGGTCCACGGCAAGGTCCGCCAGCATCACGCTCGCGCCGGCCTGCGCCAGTGCCAGCGAAAACTGCTTTCCCAACAGGCCGCCCGCGCCGGTAACCAGCACCGCGCGCCCGCTCATATCAAATTTTTCCAGGATGTTTTGTTCCATTTTTTTTATATTAATCCCGTGAGATTCCGCTTAGATTTTACCACCAGGCCGCCTTCCGCTTTTATGCCAGGCTGACGCGCAGGCCTTTCTGCGCATGGGACTGACGGACCGCCGCCACGATTTGCTGAACCCGGATGCCGTCCTCCAGCGAACAGTACTCAAAATGCCCGCCGCGGCACAAACGGATAAAATCCGCCATTTCCGCCAGGAACATGTCATTGCGTTCAAAGCCTTTCGGCGGAATTATCTGCCGATTGGCCTGTCCGTCCGCGAATAAAACGCACGCGCTGCCGTCCGCGTTATCCCATAGGATTCTGCCGCGTTCGCAGGTCAGTTCCAGGGTGTGGGAGGGCGGCTGCTGATAGTAATCCAGATGGACAGCCACGCGCGCGCCGTTGGCAAACTCCAGGAGAGCTTCGGTATTGTCTTCCACATCCAGTTCCAGGTCGCTCAGCTTGCTCAGCTCCGCGCTGACAGAGACAATTTCTCCGAGCATCCAGCGCAGGTAGTCGAAGGGGTGTGAGAGCGTGTTGGTAACGCCGCCTCCCAAATCTGCTCGGGCGGCATACGAGACGCGGTAGTCTTCCCAGGGGTGCCAACCGGGCAGGTACTCGCCCCAATGCGCGCGTCCCGAAAGCGCCCAGCCCAGGCTACCCTCGGCCAGCAAACTTCTAATCTCTCCCAAAACCGGGTGATAGCGGAAGTGGAAACCCACTATTGCCCGGCAGTTATTTTGCGATAACGCTTCCCGCAGCTGTTCAAGCCCTTCGAGGGTATGCGAGACCGGTTTTTCAATCAACAGGTTCGCGCCAGCGCGCGCGGCTGGCAGCGCGGTACTCAGGTGCGCGGCAGTCGGGTTGGCAATAATCACGCCTTGCGGTTTTTCTGCCAATGCTTCAGCCAAATCGGTATAGACCGGCAGACCTTCCAGGTCATCATCCGGCAGGGTGGCGCGGTGCGTGCGGTAAAGCAAAATGTCCGTTTCCCCGAGCGCGCGCAGGTTGCGCAGGTGCCGGCGGCCGATGGAACCCAATCCCACAATCAGAAAACGCATCACTCCCTCCCGTTCTGGTGCAGAAGGCCATAGAGCCAGTTTATCAGACCCTGAATGCCGTTGCGCACCCGCCGTTGGGCAGCCAAACGCGCGAGCAGCCCCGAGCGCGGCTTCGCGCTGACAGCCGCCTCGGCGCGAATGCCGTCCGCCGCGGCAATGGCGACGACCTCATTATCCAGCGCGTTCCCGAGCAGACGCATGGTCTGGGCGTAAGTAGTCAGGCGCAGGTAGCCTTTGGCGTCCATGCGGTCATCCATTTCTACCATTCTGCCCATCAACTGGTCGCTCCAGCCGTCTGTCAGCATTTCCTCCAGCACTTCCAGCAGCACTTTCCTGGGAGCCAGCACCTCAAAGTGGTGGGCGCTGACCCAGGCTTTCAGTCCGCGGTAGGAAACAAGCACGTCCTCAACCCCGGCGACCTCGCTCTGGTAGCGCTCCTCGCTGCGGCCGGAATTATCCATGTATTCTTCTTCCCATTTGCGCGGTATCAGCAAGCCGCGTTCCACACTCTCGGCACCGCTTTCAGCCCAGGCCAGAGTGCTTTCTGAACTCATCACCACGCGCTGACGGATATAGAAGCCCGTAACCGCGCCGACGTTCGGAAAAGTATCCAACACCTCAAGATGCGCGGGCAGCCAGCCTTTCAGGTGGTAGACATCATCGTCGCTGTAGGCAATCACACTGCCAGAGGCCAGCTGTGCGATGCGATAAAGCGCGTTCAGCTTGCCAATATTTTGCGCGGAAAGCACCAGACGGTCGATTTTCCCCTGCGCGAAAAGCTCCTGCAGGTATGCCACCATTTCGGGGCAGCTGCCGTTATCAAAGACAAGCAGCTCATAAGGCTCTTCAGTGTTGGCCAGAATGCTTTCGAGTGTCAGTCGGGTGACGTCCATGCGGTGCTGGAAGTAACCAGCCTGATGCGGAGCGTAGACCAACACGGCCACGGTCACGCGCGGCGGCGTGAAGCTGACGGTTTGATTGCGGGATGGGTTAATGCCGATTCTGGGCATGTTTCAGGCTCCCTGTCCGGCTTTCTTAAAAGCGCGGTTTTTCCAAAATTCACCCCAGGCGCGCTTGGGATGAAAAAACGCAAAGAGCGCCTGTGTGAGCGCGTACTTTTTCCAGTGCAGCAGGGGAAAATTCTGAACTTCCCGCCAGAATTTGTTCCAGCTGCCTGGGAAGCGGCTGATTATTCCGCCGCGCAGCTGATGCGAGGCGTCATCAAGCGTGAAAATCGTCCGCCACCCGCCAGCGAGCCGCACGTTCTCTCCGGTTTCCGGCAGGCGGTAGTGCGGCTGCCCATTCGGCAGATGGCTGTAATCGTGCTCCTGATGAATGATGGTGAGGTCCGCGCTGGCGTCGATGGTGTGCCAGCCCTGGGCGCGGGCATAATAAATCATCCAGTTATCCCAGCCGGCGCGTCCGACGGTGAAATCAGGGATTTGTTCGAAACAGGCGCGCGGGAAGATGAAATAGTCGCTGCCGGTGCGGGCGTGCGGCTGCCCCGCGGTGCGCAGGCGCTCCAACAGCGCGGCCTGCCCGTGCGGGTCAAAGTGCAAGGCCTCTTCCACGCGCAAATCCCAGCGCCGCCCGACGATGAGGAAACGCTGCACCGCTTCACCCACCCGGCGGGTGCACTCCACAAAATCGGGGAAAAGCAAAATATCAGCGTTCACATATGCCAGATAGGGGCTGTCGTTCAAAGCTCTGCCCAGCGCGAAGATGGAGCTTATCAGCGGCGTGCCCAGCGCATTGGTCTGAACCTGCGGAAAATGCGCAAAACCAAATTCAGCAGCCGCTTCGGCAATACCGGGCTCATTTCCAATCAGCGCAACTGCCGCGTCCGGCCCAAGCGCCTGCCAGGAGGCCAGTGCGTTGCGCTGAATCAGCGCGATATGCGGGTTCGTAAAAGGCTTTGGGGCAGTGAACAGCGTGATTAACGGCATCGCTTATCCTTCCAGGGGCAGCCAGGCGCTCCGCGGCAGCAAACGGGAGAGCACTTTCCGCCAAAGCATGGCAAGTTTGCGCCTGACCGGAACGCAGTGCTCCACACGGGTGCCGCTGTCGCCGCGGGGCTCCGCCAGCGGCTCTGCCAACACATTCAGGAAGAGAGGGAATAGTTTGGAACGCGGATAGCCGTGTTTGCGCAGGCGAATAATCCTGAAGCCAGCTTTGCGCAGCATTTCCCGCAGGCTGGCAGGCGTAAAGCAGCTGAGATGAGCAAGCTCGTAGCTGTTGTGGGCATAAAAATTCGGCACCTCTATCAGCAGCAAGCCCTTGGGCGCAAGCAGTTTCTCCCGAATCTGGCGCAGACTGCCGAGTGGGTCGTCAAAGTGCTCCAGCACATGCATCAGGCTGACCAGGTCAAAGGGTTCCGGCTGGCTTTCAAGCAGGCTTTCCAGCGACGGGAACATGCGCAAGCCCTGCGCTTCTGCCAGGGCGCGGTAAGCGTTGCCGGGTTCCACGCCCACAGCTTCGGCCTGGAACGCCTCACGCAGTGCCAGCAGCATGCGTCCGCTTGACGCGCCGATGTCCAAAACGCGCTTTGGCGCGTTTACCGAAGCCAACCGCAAAAAGCGCACCTGGTCGGCAGCGCGCAAACTCTGCTGGCGCAGGTCTTTGGGGGTGGGTTCCTCCGTAGCCTGGTAGATTTTGCGGTAGGTCTCAGTGTAAAAATTAGGGTCGGCGGCTTTGCTCACCGCCGCGTCCTGAAAGACGAACCCGCACTCCCGGCAGTGGTAATAAGGCACAGAGAAGCCAAAGGAACTGACATTCTCCAGGATTTTCGCCTGGCTTGCCCCGCACAGGGGGCAGACAGGCTTCCGCTCGGCTTCCAGAGCGCCGGGGACGGCTTCCTGCCCCGCGTCGGCGGCGCGTTCGTCCACATCCAGGAAAGATTTGTGCTTTATCCCAGCCAGGCTGCGCTGCCACTGCGGGTTTTGCGCGCTTACGCGCAGCAGGTCTTCCAGACCAAAACTATCATCGTTGCCGAAAGCGGCATAAATCGCGCGGGCGACCTGGAGGTCTTCCTCGGTATCCACGGTAAACCGCAAGTGCGAAAGGTCAGGCTCGTTATCTACCACGCGCACCCGAAATCGTCCGGGAACCTCATACAGGTAGGGCATCACGTGTTCCCGCTCAAATTTCTCCCGGGCATGCTGCCAGGCATTTTCCAGGGCGGCAAAAGTGCACACTTCGGTGTCCATCCCGACCGGGCTGGTGCGCGTCCGCGGAGGCGGCAGGCGGTTGGCAGCAAAGTCGCAGTTTTCTTCAAGGAAGGCGGAAATAACGCGGTCAATTTCCCGGGGGTCAATCATCGGGCAGTCAGCGGTGATGCGCACGACTACATCCGCCTGAAATTGGCGCGCGCACTGGTAATAGCGGTCCAGCACGTCATAAAGGCTGCCGCGGAACACCGGTGTGCCGCGCTGCTCGCAGAAAGCGGCAATCGGGTCGTCAGTCGGGTCTTCGGTGGTCGCCACCACCAGTCCATTGATGAAGCGAGAGCGGCTGACGCGGCTGATGACCCGCTCCAGCATTGGTTTTCCGCCAAGGTCGCGCAGCACTTTGCCGGGCAAGCGGCTGGAGCTCATGCGCGCCTGGATGATGGCGAGGATTTTGGGTTCTGTCATAGCGTATCCGCCTTTTATGGCTGCGGAGTTGCCGCCGGCGCGATGAGCATGGAGTTCACGCTGTAATCAAAATACACCTGCTGGGCAGCTAGATTGGCGGGCGGAGTGATAAAAAGCACCACCCAGAGCATTCCCTGTTCTTTAAAGACATAAGCCTGCCAGCCGGTATTCTCGTGCGCGTAACTAAAGCAGGTAATATCCCGCCTGTCCTTGGTGTACGAGGTGGTTTGCAGCGATTCAGCGTTTCTGCCCAAAAAGAGCCGCAGCGCGGTGCCAATCAGACTGACGGGGGATTTTTCCAGGGATTCGTTCTTGATAATCAGTAGTTGAACCGGCGAAACCGCGGGAGCGCCCGCGTCGTATCCCCACCAGGCCACGTTGCCTTCCAGATTGTCAACGAGAGAGGAAAGCGGAGAGTCTCCTTCGCCAATAAAGGAGCGGATGGCCGCCAGAATGCCGGGCAGGTCATCCTGAATGTTGCGCGCCACATAAGTATCCGGCAGCAAGATTTGCATTCCCTCACCCTGGTACCAGACCATGCCGTAGTCCGGAGTGGGAGTTGGTTCCGGGGTTCCGCGCGGGCTGAGGGGTAAATTACAGGCCACGGCAGCCGCCGCTAAGCTCAGGGCGCAAATTAATAAGAGGATTGTCTTTTTCATAATGTTCTCGATTTGCCGATTGCGGCGGTGGTTTCGTAGCAGGCAAGCAGTTTTTGCACGCCAGCTTTCCAGTCCGCCTTTTGCACAGCATCCTGCCGTGCCTGAAGTTTAAATCCGCGCCAATCCTGTTCCGCGGCAGTGAGGATGGTGCGCGCCAGGGTTTGCGCATCTCCGTCCGGGAATATCCAGCCGTTTCGTCCGTCCTGTATCCATTCCAGATTGGCAGGGATATCCGAAACAATACTGGGCAGTCCGCAAGCCATGGCTTCCAGCAAAGAAACTGAGGAGCCGTCCACGTGGGAGGGACTGACATACAGGTCAGCCGCGCCGTACCAACCGGGCAGTTCCTCAAGTTCTACGCGCCCGCCAAAGTAGACCTTTTCTTCCTGGCCGCGCAGGAGGGCGTAGATTTTATCCGCCTGAGAGCCGTCGCCCAGCAAAATCAGGCGCAGCCGCGGGTTTTCCCGCGCCGCCAGAACAAAAGCGCGCGCCAGCACATCCACGCCGTAATTCGGTTCCCAGGAGCGCAGGCAAAGCAACACGGTTTTATCTTCCCAGTTCTTTTGGGCGCGCCATTTTTTGCCAGGCACCACGCTATTTTGCGGAGAAAAGAAATCCAAATCCACGCCCCAGGGAAAGACACAGATGCGTTCGCGCGGAAAGCCAAACGCGGCCGCCCGGTCCGCCGTCGCCTGGCAGTCCAGCGTGACAGCATCGGAGCGCCGCAGGGCATAGCGGGTCTGCCAGCGGCTGAATGGGGATTGATACGCGTCCTTCATCAGGTCAAAGCCCCAGCTCATGGTCAGCAGGGGATGAAAACCTGCCTTCGCAATCAGAAACGCGACGTCCTGGATGGGGCCGGCATGCACCAAATCCGGCTGCAGATTGGCAAGCAGCGCTTTAAGCTGGCGCAGTTGCCCCGGCCAGTCAGTCACTTTAAGCGGCGCGTGAATACCCTGCCAGGGTACTTCCGTAACACCTTTTGGGGTGAGGGCTTTGCCGCCGAACAGGCGCAGCGCGTACACTTCGTGGCCGCTCTGGCCGAGCGCGGTCAGAAAGCGCCGGTCATGCGGGCTGTCGGAGCGGGTGCAGTACAAAACGCGCAAAGCGAACCTCTCAGGCTCCAAGCATTGTCCAGCGCAGTTCCTGGCCGGCTTCAATATCCACCAGGGCGCGGGTGCCAAGCACCGCCTGGATATCGTAGGGCATAATCGCGCCGGCTGGCGCGGGACGCAGGACGTCTATCATATCGCGCGTGAGGACTTCTCCGGCCTGGATTGGGCGGGCTGCCCGCAGGCAGCGGCGCTGGATGACGACCGTTTCGCGTTCATTTTCCGCCACATGCTTATTGCCGCTTCCCAAAGCGCGTTCCAGCTGGCGGGTGGCAGTCACCATTTCGGCCCAGGTGCGCGGGTTCATCGCGAACGCGTGGTCGGGTCCCTCACGGCTGTTGTCATCTGTAAAATGTTTCTCCACCACGCGCGCCCCCAGCGCGACCGCCCCAAGGACAGTAGCATGCCCGTGGGTATGGTCAGAAAGGCCCAACACCAGCTGGGGATACATAGCGCGGAAAGTCTTGAGCACGTTCAGGTGGATATTGTCAAAGTTGCCGTCTGCCGCGGTGTAGTTGGTATTGCACTGCATCAGCACCAGTTGGGGATTGACGGATAAGATTGCGTCCACCGCGCGCTGCACATCGCCAATATCCGAAGCGCCGGCAGCCAGCAGCACCGGTTTGCCTTTGGCGGCAATCCGCAGGCAGGCTTCCAGCCAGGTGATATCCCCGGAGCCGATTTTGTAAGCGGGCACGTACGGGTCCAGCATGTCAATCGCTTCAAAGTCGTAAGGGGATGAAAAGTAATCGATGCCCGCTTCGTCGCAGGCCTGCTTAAGGATGGGCGTCCATTCAAAGGGGATGGACGCGTCGTTGTACACTTCCACCACACTCTTCCGCCATTTGGCCTGGTGCGAAACCTGGGCGTTCATATGCCTGAAGCCGTAATCCGAAACAATTTTCGGACCCCGGAAATTCTGGAATTTCGCCGCGTTCGCGCCAGCTTCCGCGCACAGGCGGATGAGTTCAAGCGCTCTGTCCAGACTGCCGTCATGATTGGCAGCAATATCGGCGATGAAATAGGTTGGGTGCGCGTCCCCGATGAGGTGTTTTCCGATGCTAATTTCCATAAGCTCTCCTTCTTATGCGATAGCTGCGATCAGGCGGTCAGGCAGACCATTCTGCCAATCCGCGTAAAAGGCCTGCAAACCTTCCGCTTCGCCGGGCAAAGCCTCGCCAAGGGCGGCCTGCAGCTTGTCGGTATTCATGCTCAAGTTCAGCGAGCGGGGAGTGCCGGTTTGGATTTCCTTCAGCGCGGTGGGATTAATCAGGCTTTCATCCAGCCCGAACAACCGCGCGACGCTGACCCCAAAAGCGTATTTGCTGGTTGCCTGCGGGGAAAAGACATGGTACAAGCCCTCCAGGCGCAGTTCTGCTATTTTCAGCAGAAGCCCGGCCAGGTGCCCGACATACAGCGGGGAAAAGAACACGTCCGTGAAGCCGTTCACGGTTTGCTCGGAACGCAGATGTGTGTAGAAAAATTCCGCCAGGCTGCGCTGACCGGTAGGAGACCAGCCGTAGAAATTTACGCGCGCAATGACCGCCTGCGGGTAAACCGCGGAAACCGCGCGTTCACCTGCCAGCTTGGTGCGGGCGTAAACATTAATCGGGTTGGGTTCGTCAGTTTCCCGGTAATCGCCGCTGATTCCGTCAAAAACCGCGTCGGTTGAAATGTGAACAAGCTGCGCGCCGCATGTTCTTGCGGCCCGGGCGAGTTCTTCAGGAGCCTGGGCGTTCAGTTTTTCGGCCAGCGCGGGGTGCTGCTCAGCCTTGTCAATATCAGCCAGCGCGGCGCAGTGGATAATCAGGTCCGGTGCAAGGTCCGCGACCCGGGCGGAGATGCCCGCCAGGTCGAGGAGGTCAACCTGCTGCGCGCTGAAAGGCACGCGCGCCAGCGCGCGGCGGCCGCTCCAGCCGGTCACGTCCCAGCCGGATTCCACCGCTTTCAGCGCCAGGTTCAGCCCAAGCAGTCCGCTCGCGCCGGTTACCAGAAGCTTCTTCATGGCAGTTGGTCCTTTTCAAAGTCTTTTTCAATTGGAGCGATGATTTCGTTAATGCGGCTCACGTCCAGCCAGTCCGTGTTAGTGTTGCTGGAATACCTGAAACCGTCTGGAAGGGGTTTGCCCAGTTTTTCCCAGGAATGCCCGAACCACATCGCCGAAGCCGGCTGCACCACAAACATATCCGGCAGTTCCACCGTTGTGCGGGCTTCGTCCTCAGAAATCAGCGTTTCGTGCAGTTTTTCGCCAGGGCGTATCCCGATAATCTCCACTTCGGCTTCCGGGGCAATGGCTTTGGCCAGGTCCATCATGCTCATGCTGGGAATCTTGGGCACAAACACCTCGCCACCTTGCATCTGTTCAATGCAGCGGATGACAAAGCGAACGCCCTGTTCCAGCGATATCCAGAAGCGTGTCATGCGCTCATCGGTGATGGTCAGCCGGCCGCTTGCGCGCTGCTTGAGAAACAGCGGAACCACGCTGCCGCGCGAACCGACCACATTGCCGTAGCGGGTGCAGGCGATGCGCGTGTTGCGGCCGCCGGCATAGGCGTTGCTTTGTATCAGCAGTTTTTCGGCGGCCAGTTTGGTGGCGCCGTAGAGGTTAATTGGATTAACCGCTTTATCCGTGCTGAGCGCGAGGACTTTTTCCACACCGTTTTCAATCGCGGCGTCGGCCACATTGCTGGAGCCCAGAATATTGGTCTTAATCGCTTCCATGGGATTGTATTCGCAGGCCGGCACCTGTTTGAGGGCAGCAGCGTGTACGACGATATTCACTCCGTAAAACGCGCGGGACAGTCTGTCGCGGTCGCGCACGTCCCCAATGAAATAACGGATGCTTGGATGGTCGTACCCGCTTGTGCGCATCTCGTGCTGCTTCAATTCATCGCGGCTAAAGACGATAATCTTGGCCGGATGGTATTCTTCCACCAGAATTTTGATCATTTTCTTCCCGAAGGAACCGGTTCCACCGGTGACCAGGACAACTTTATTGTTCCATTCCATATGAACTCCTTATTTTGCGGGGCGTTAATTTTCAGGTTTCTTGATGACAATCAATGGGTACTGCCCATTCTCGCCAAAATAGCGGGGGAACCATTCCTCCAGCCGATAAAGTACTCTCAACCAGAATTTACCGCCCCATTCCGGCTGAATCACCGTGCGCAAAAAGTGCACGCTGACGCTGCGCCAGGTAAGTATCCGGGCTGGCAAACGGCTGCCAACGGTGGCTTTAAACCAGTCCGCGCTATTTTTTACCACGTAAGTGCCGGCTGGTTTGCTTCCGGTTGGCTTCGCCGGCGTACTTTCGGGCTGTTTCCTGGCCGGAACGCGGCGCAGTTTTTCCGCCAGACGAATGAGCCTTGTCCAGGTCTTCTTGAGCTTATGCTCCGACCAGCCGTCCACAGTCACCATGGCGCCTCCCGGCGTCAGCCGCTCGTATAAACCCAGGTAGCAGCCGGGCTTTTCTTCCGCCGGCAGGTGATGAATGGTGTGCAGCGACACAATGCCGTCAAAAGCCTCGGGCCTGAAGGGCAGGTTGGCGATATCCGCCACCACGCACCAGGCGTGCCCGCCCAACCGGGCTTTGGCCTGCTTTAGGGCGACGAAGGACAAATCCAGGCACACCCGCTTCTCGTAACCGGCCGAATACTGCAGGTAGGCATCGTACTGCACAGGCCCGGAGCCGGCATCCAGCAAGAAGCGGCCGCTTTTGGGCAGGTGCCGTGCCACGCGCGCGTGCGCTCTGGCAATGTATTCGGCTGAGACAGGCCGCAAATCCTCATATTGGGCGTTCTGGAAGTTGCCGTCTTCCTCTACCTGCCAGCCCACTTCGTTATAGAAGCGGCCGATTTCCTGTTTAATGTCTTTTTCGGTCATGCGCTCTCCTCTGCTTGCGCGGGCAGTTCGTTCAGCCTTGCCAGTCCGCGGGCGCTCCAGTCCAGCGGGTCCCCCACCAGGTACCCAAAGGTCGGGGCGTAACGCGCCTGCCCCTCCGGGGAAAGCACAAAGCGCAGCGGCCGGGCGGAAAAATCCTCTGCCAGCCAGAGCAAATGCCAGGGGAAGGGCAGTGAGAATTCGAAAAAGAACAGATAAGCGTAAAGCCAGGCCTGCTCCACCTGCTGAGGGCTCAGGCGAAAAGCTTCCGGGTTGCTGATTACGCGCTTAAGCAGGTCCTCGAACGCTTCCCAGGAGTCCGGGTCAAGCGTGAAACCCTTTCCGGCGTAATGGGTTTTTCCGGCCACAATCACGGGCAGGCCGGCCATAGCCATTTCCATTCCAACCGTGGTGGTATACACCAGCCCGAAATCCGCGATTTCAACCAAATCGTAGGTATTGGTTTTATCTCCCGGGAGAATGAGGCGAATGTTATCGGGCAGCTGCGGGAACTTCGCGTTGATTACATCCACCATGGAAGTGCCGTGCGTGAGCAATTCACCTGGATGCACGCGCACCACCAGCTGCGCTTCGGGATGCCGCGCAAAGTAATCAATCGCGCCCACAATCCAATCCGCCATCGTCGCGGATATGCGCTGTCGCCCCAGCGTCAGGCTGTCCCCCAACACATTGGTTGCCAGCAAAGCCACCGGGCGCGCGTCAAGGTTTAGATTTTCGCGCACCTTTGAGGCGCCTTGCAATGGGGTCTGCTGCCATTGACGGGCAAAGTTGCCCCACAATCTGGCATTGCGGCGGGCGGCATAAAGATTCAGCATCGCGCCGCGTGCGGCCGCGGGCAGCGGCTGCCCGCCCAGCGCCTGCCAGAGCTCGCGGGTATTATGCGACATGATTTCATCGTCCTGCGCCAGCCAGATTCGTTCGCGCTGGTCGGCAAATTCAAATGTCACCACCCGCAGGCCCAGCATGCGCGCTATCCGGTAAGCCACGCCCATTTCGAGGATGGTGCCGTTGGGCACTATCAGAACATCCGGCTTTTCATCGCGCAGCCAGGCGTAAAGAGCCCCGGCTGCATGCAGATTGCGGGCGTAGCGCAGGCGGTAAAGCGTGGAGCTTTTATCCGTTTCTTCCACCTGCAGGGTGTACTGTGTGTCATAATCCGCGACCTGCTCCACCGCGCGCAGCGCCTCAGCTGGGAGCTGCCCGGGCGGAAAGCTCTCCCCCGCAAGCGGGGTAAGCCGCAGCCAGTCTTTCGCTTCCGCGAAGACCGCGCGGGTATACAGGTCCTGTCGGCGCAGGTCAAAGGGGCTAATTTCCTTATCCCATTCCGCGTAAGGCAGATACGCCAGGTTCACGCTGTGCCCCTGGCCGGCCAGCGCCAGGCCAATTAGCGCGCTTTCTTCAATCCAATAGTGCAAAGAAGCAAACAAACAAACTTTTTTGGGGTCCTTTGGGACGAGGGCGCCGCTCGAAAGGTCGGCAGCTGCCTGGGGCAGCACCGCTTTTAAGCTTTCCAGCTCGTAATGCGCCGACCAGGGTTTGCGCTTTCCGCGCAGCTGCCAGTAGATATCCGCGCCAAGAGGCAGGTCGTCCAGCAGGGTTTTCATGCGCTGTCGTATGCCCACGCTCACTCCTCCCGCGTAATTTGCCAGTCCAGAACCGGCCGGACGCCGCCCGGTCTGGGTTCCGGCCAGTGCGTGCCAGGCGCGCCGCTGGCATCCACCGAGAAGGTGAGCGCCTGCTCGTCCTGGAAATAGCGGCGGATATGGTAAGAACTGGCATTAATGCCCAGCACAAAGCGGCCTTCATTCAGGGTGTTGGCGGGAATGACACAGCGGCTGGTGTAAGTGCCTTTGGCCCGCGCCGGGAAAGCCTGGAAAAGCTCGCTGGAATCGGTATCAAAACTGGTGAATACCGGCTCTCCGCGGGTGGACATGAGATAAAAACCCACGCGCAGACCGGTAACATCTTCGTCCAGCGCGTACTCAATTTCAATGGTAAAAGGCTCCACACTTCGCACGGTATCCGAGACCGCGCCGTCCTTGGAGCGCACGCGGATGGCCAGCGGGCGGAACGGAGCTGCCGAAGCCGGCACTTCATCCGGCTCCCAAAAGCGCTCGCCCAGCTTACTGAGCCCGCGGTTGAGATAGAAGTCCACCGCTTCCGCGGAAGGCGCCCGCAGCAGCACTTTGCCTTTTTCCAGCACCAGGGTTTCTTCGGTCAGGCGCAGGATGGAAGACATATTGTGGCTGACAAACAGCACGGTGCGCCCCTGCTGAGCCACATCGCCCATTTTGCCCAGGCACTTGCGCTGAAAATCCGCGTCGCCAACGGCCAGCACTTCATCCACCACCAAAATTTCCGGCTCCAGATGCGCTGCGACCGCGAAAGCCAGCCGCAGGTACATCCCGCTGGAATAGCGTTTGACCGGCGTATCAATGAACTGCCCTACTTCGGAAAAGTCCACGATTTCATCAAAGCGGGACTGGATTTCTTTGCGTGTCATACCCAAAATCGCGCCGTTCAGGAAGATATTCTCCCGCCCGGTCAGTTCCGGATGAAAACCTGTGCCAACTTCCAACAGCGAGCC
>JAAYUC010000042.1 GCA_012517865.1 Chloroflexota bacterium
CGAGACAGCCTCAAACGCCACCACCCGTTCTTTAGCCTCCGGGAACATATAAAGCGCGTCCAATATCATCAGCGAAGCTTTGCCGGTCACCACAATGCGCCGCGGAAGCCTTTCCAGTTTCACTTCGCGATTCAATGCGTCTACCAGGACGATGGGTTGATCTTGCGCCTGGCTTTGGGTCGGCACAGCCTGCCCACAGGCAGCCAGCAGGACGGCAGATAAGAGCAGCACGATAAGGGTACGTTTCATTTTATCCTTCCAAAATGCTTTGTTTGGTTTCATTAAGGTAATCCAGAATACTCTGAATTTGTTTTGTTCGGAAATCGCGCACCCGGGCTTCAAAGGCAGAGCCGCTGTAGTTGTGACTGCTCTGCTGCCGCAGCCAGGATTCTGCCGCGCGCGTTTGGCCTTCATAGAGCTCGCGCCGCGCGTCCCGGGGTAATTCCGAAAAGAAGAAAAGCTTCGCGAACCATTCCTGCCGAAATTCACGGGGGGAAAGCACCGGGGTTCTCATCCAGCGCAAAAAAGCCGCTTCTCCCTCGGCTGTGAGCGCGAATACTTTTCTATCGGGCGCGTTCTCGCCGCTTTCAAGCTGGGAGACAAGTAAGCCGTGCTTTTCAAGTTTGTTCAACGCGGCGTACAGCCAGCCGGGTTTGACTTTCCAGATGACTCCCAGGTTTTTATCCCACTTTTGCAGAATGTCATAACCATATTGCGGTTTTTGATAGATTAATCCCAATAAAGCATATTCAAGGTATAAAGGCAAAGCAGTTCGCGGTGACATCTGGCATCCTCTCTATTCACGTAGTGAATAGTAAACATTCTATCACAACAGCAGTAAATATTTCGCAAGGACCAAAAAGGTGAGAAGAAACGTGTCGGGTCAAAAAGAGCCTCAGCGTTGGAAAGCTTGCTGATACACGCTGAGAACGCGGGCGCGCGCCAGGTTGTGCTCCACAATTGGCAGCGGATAATCCACACCCACGCGGCAGCGGGCAGCCCCCTCCAATTCCGCGGGCATTTCCCACGGCGTGTGGATGTAGCGGTCGGGCACGCCTGCCAGCTCCGGCACCCAGCGGCGCACATAGTCACCCTGCGGGTCAAATTTGAGCCCCTGCAGAACAGGGTTGAACACGCGGAAGTAAGGCGCGGCATCTGTGCCCGTGCCTGCCGTCCACTGCCAGCCGCCGTTATTCGAAGCCGGGTCGCCGTCTATCAGCTGCTGCATGAACCAGCGTTCGCCTTCCTGCCAGTTAATCAGCAGGTGCTTGACCAGGAAAGAAGCGCAAATCATCCTGGCGCGGTTGTGCATCCAGCCAGTGGTCGCCAGCTGGCGTATCCCAGCGTCCACCACCGGGTAACCAGTGCGCCCGGCCTGCCAGTCTGCCAGGTCCTGCGGGGCTGCGCGCCAGCGAATGTTTTTACCCGCCGGCACGAACGACTCGCTCAGCACCTGCGGGAAATGCCAGAGGATGGACAGGTAAAACTCCCGCCAGATGAGTTCGTTCAGCCAGGTTTCCGCGCCGGCGCGGGAATCTTCATCGCGAGCGTCCGCCATCGCGGCGCGGGCTGCCTGGGCTGCCTGGCGGGGAGAGAGCATGCCAAAGCGCAGATAAGGCGAAAGCGCAGAGGTGCCTTCCAGGTCCATGCGGTCCCGCTGGCTCCTGTACGCGTAAATCGGACCGTCCAGGAAGGATTCCAGGCGGCGCTGCGCTTCTTGTTCCCCGGCAGGGAAGTGCGCGGGGGCGGGCAGAGCGGGGATTTCCCCGGAGGCCAAAGCGGGCAGCGCTGGCAGCGAAAGCGGCTTGCCAGCCTGCGGGGATGGGAAGGGCAAAGCTTTCCAGGCGCGGCTGAAGGGGGTGAACACGGTGTAAGGGTTCCCATCGTTTTTGACCACAGCCCCAAACGCGTGCGCCCCCACCCCCGGCAGCAGGCTTAAGGTTGCGCGCGCCCCCACCGCGCGGTCGCGCTCGCGGGCGTACGGAGAGGCATCCTCTTCGGCAAAGACAGGCGCGCCGCCAAGCTCCTCCGCCAGGCGCGGGATTTCTTGTACGGGATCCCCGCGGCGGATGACCAGCCCGGAGCCCAGCGCGCGCAGGTCGGCCTGCAGGCTGCGCAAGCCGGCAAACAAAAAAGCCTGCCGACGTTCGGCGGGCCTGGCAAGCAGGGTAGGGTCCAGGACAAAAACCGGCACAAAGGCGCCGCCGGCCTCGAAGGCGGCCTGGAGGGCCAGGTTGTCGGTCAGTCTCAAATCGCGGCGAATCCACCAGATAGCCATGCGCGTCCTTTCGGCGTGGAGGTTTACCTCCTGGGCTAATTTTACCCGAGAGCGCGTCCGCCAGCACTGATGGGACCGGGCAATTTAATGGGTGGACAAAAAAGCGGGGATTTGCTATAATCTTGGCACTTCGGGCGCGTAGCTCAGTTGGTTAGAGCGCACGGTTCACATCCGTGAGGTTCGGAGGTTCGAGCCCTCTCGCGCCCATGTTTTTTTATTTAACCCCCAGGTTTTTTCTTATCCCATCCGAGCACCCGCGGAGGGTGTAATAAAGGGTCGGAGGTTCGAGCCCTCTCGCGCCCATGTTTTTTTTATTTAACCCCCAGGTTTTTTCTTATCCCATCCGAGCACCCGCGGAGGGTGTAATAAAGGTTCGGAGGTTCGAGCCCTCTCGCGCCCATGTTACCTGCTCCTGCTGGTCTCCTGACCAGCAGTTTTATTTTCCCATCCGTGCACCCGCAGGGGGTGTAATAAAGGTTCGGAGGTTCGAGCCCTCTCGCGCCCATGTTTTTCACCGGTTTACCCGGTGAATTTGTTTTAAAGACGGTTCACAACCTGTCCCCTTTGGGAGGCTGA
>JAAYUC010000043.1 GCA_012517865.1 Chloroflexota bacterium
ACCATCGCGCCGTGTGCTTCGACCGCCGCGGTCATTTCCGCGGGGTCAATCTCCGGGCTGCCTTCCGGCTGGATGACTACCCGGATGGGCAGATGGTACTGCCGCGCGAATTCAAAGTCGCGCTGGTCGTGGGCCGGGACGGCCATGATAGCACCGCTACCGTAGCCCATCAGGACGTAATCAGCTGTCCATACCGGTACGCGCTCGCCGTTGACCGGGTTCAGGGCGTAAGCGCCCGTGAAAACGCCTGTCTTCGCGCGGTCTGCCGCCTCGCGCTGGATATCGGACTGGCGTTTGGCCTGTTCCTGATAGGCGCGCACGGCCTCCGCCTGTTCAGGCGTGGTCAGTTTATCCACCAGCGGATGTTCCGGAGCGAGCACCATGAAGGTGACTCCCCACAAAGTATCCGGCCGGGTGGTGAAGACCTCAATAGGGTCGCCTTGTTCGGAGGTGAAGGTAACCGCAGCGCCTTTGGATTTCCCAATCCACTTGGTCTGCAGGGTTTTGATGGTCTCCGGCCAGTCAATATCCGAAAAATCCAGCAGTTCCTCGGCGTAATTGGTGATGCGGAACAGCCACTGGCGCAGGTCTTTGCGGATTACGGGCGTGCCGCAGCGTTCGCAGTGGCGGTCTTCGCCCTGCACCTGTTCGCGCGCGAGGGTTGTGTTGCAGTTGGGGCAGAAGTCCACCGGCGCTTCTTTTTGGTAGGCCAGATTGTGCTTGTAGAACTGCAGGAAAAACCACTGGGTCCAGCGGTAGTATTTGGGGTCAGAGCTGATGATTTCGCTGTTCCAGTCGAACATATTTCCCATGGAGCGCAGCTGGCCGCGCATGCGCTCAATATTGGCGTAGGTCCAGGTTTTTGGGTGAATGCCCCGCTTGATGGCAGCATTTTCCGCCGGCAAACCGAAGGCGTCGAACCCGATGGGAAAAAACACGTTATATCCCTGCATGCGCTTGTAGCGAGCGCGCGCGTCGGAGGGCGTCATGGCATACCAATGACCGATGTGCAAATCCCCGGAGGGATACGGAAGCATGGTCAGCGCGTAAAATTTTGGTTTTTCAGGGTGGTCGGCGGTTTCGTATAGTTTATCCGCCGCCCAGCGGGCTTGCCATTTGGGCTCGATTTCTTCCGGTTTGTACTGCGGTATGCTGGTTGGGTCAATCATTTCTGCGCTCCTTTAAATAAAAAATCCCTGCGTGCAGGGACGAAGTTTCCTTCGCGGTACCACCCTGCTTCCCGGATGTGCCGGGCAGCTTGGGTTTGCGATAACGGGCAAATCCGTCGGCAGCTACTCCATTCACTGCCGCCACCCCTCTTGCGAGGAAACAGGCGAGTTCAGCCTTACGCGCTCCGCGGGCGCCTGCCGGGATTGCAGCCTGGTTCCCGGCTCTCTGGCGGACGGCTTATTACTCCTGCCGTGGTGTTTATGAAGCGTATTTTATCACAAAGCCGGCTGTCCAGGGTGCCTGATGATGCGGGTTCAGGTGTCATACCGTATCATTTCGTCGAGCAGTTTGTCGCGATACACCAAATCCGGTCGGGTGGTGAAGCCGACCTTTTCCCAAAAGGCGTTGCCCGTCTGATTGCGCGCCATCACAACCAGGGCGGCTTTGTGAATGCCTTCTTCGCGCAGAGCTTCCAGAGCAGCCTGAACGAGCGCGCTGCCGATGCCGCGCCGTTGATATGGGGCGGCAACCGCCAGGTGGTAGATGAAACCGCGCCGTCCGTCGTGCCCGCTGAGAATCACGCCAACCAGCTGGTCGTTCTCCTCGGCTGCGAAGCAGGTGCTGGGATTGCGCCGCAGGTAGCGGGAAATGCCCTCAGGCGAGTCGTCGAGGTTGTTCAGCCCCATGCCGGGGGTTTGCTGCCAAAGGGCGAAAATCCGGGGGTAATCATCGGGGGTCAGTTGGCGAATGTGCATAAGTTTCTCCGTAGGTGTGCTCTCCTGAAATCAGGTTCGACGAACAGCGGGTCGGGAGGCCTGGTCAAACACAGGTGGTAAAAGACTGCCGCCTCTTGTTCGCCTCCAAAATTCGCGCAGGCCCCTAACAGTGCCAGATTAGCCTGGCGGGGTTTGGCTCGTCCGGAACGGCCGCCGCATTCAGGGCGGCTTCCAGACGGGCGAACTCTTCGAGGGCGGCCTGCTCATAAACGCCCGGGTCTGCCTGGGTGCCGTAGGTCTTGTAGGCGACCGCGGCGGCTCCGTAAAACGCCATGCCCAGGGCGTGCATGGGGGCGTGGATCGCTGAGGCTGCCTGCGCGACGGCGCGCGCGGCCGCCTGGGCTTGGGGAATGGATTCAGCCTCCCGCGCGGCGGCGTGTGCTGCAAGAATGTGAATTTTGGCGGCAGGCAGCTTCAGATTTCCTGCCAGCCAGCCGCGGGCAGCCTTAATCGCCTCTGCCGGGCGGGAATCCAGCGGGAAACAGGCGGCGTAAATTGGCAAATATTCGCGCTCGGCATAATCCAGAGCCCAATGGGCAAGCGTCGCTTTACTCTGAGCCTCCATCAGGCGCATCAGTGACTGCGTGCAAGGGGCGTTTGGGCTGCCGAGTGTTTTACGGACTTTGGGCATGGGGCGGTCCTCTTTGTATAATCGGGCGGCGGGTGCTCCGCAGGCTGCGTGTGCCTGAGGCGGGCGCCTTTCTTCAGATTATACCCGCGCGGGATGGCGGTTTGGCAGCCGTGACGCGTTTGGCCGGGGCGAAAAGCTCGGCGGGACGTCATCCCGCGGCAGGAAACGGATTCTTCGCAGCGCTCAGAATGACATACCTTTTTGCCGCGCAGCCCCCTGCAAAAGGCAAGGCCTTCTCAATCCCAGTGAGTGCGCGGATAAAGAAAAAGCACCCTGGCGGATGCTTTTCGCTAGTGGACCCAGGGGGATTCGAACCGTGCGCAGCCCCCTGCAAAGGGCAAGGCCTTCTCAATGCCAGT
>JAAYUC010000044.1 GCA_012517865.1 Chloroflexota bacterium
AACTGGATATCCTCGTCCATGGACTATTTCCCCTTAATCACGAGCTTGCGCCTGGGTTTGCGTTCTTCGGTGCCGTCGCCGCCGGAAAGCTTGGATTTCATCGCTTCATCCAGCACTCTGCGCTGAACTATCAGCTCAGTCAGCAATACTTCCGCTTCCTCATCGGTGTACCGTTTCTCTTCCAGCTCCGACTGAAGAAAAAGGATTTCTTGAATGCGGGTTTCCAGATGGCTGCGCTTGATGCGCAGGGCAGTGCGCACCTGGTCCGCCAGACGTTTCTGCGGGCTGGGCGGCAGCGCTTTTTCAATCAGCCCAGCGGATTCTTCCTCACTGAATAAATCCGGGAGGTTTTCGGCCAGGTAATCTTCCGGCGGGAGCTTGTCCTGCCTGATGCTCTCCAGCACCACTCTGAAGGCCTGGCGGAAATCACTTTCCACAAAATCATCCTCACAAAATTGCGGGACGTGCAGTAGCCCCAGGGATTTGTTGAGCTCATTGAGGGAGTAAGGCTGCTGCACAAGGACGCGCAGTGCCTGTTCTTCCAACAAGCGGTTGCTGCGCGCTTTTTCAGTTATGGCGTTCAAGCTGCTCTCAAGGCCGGTCCGGCCGCGTTCTTCAGCGCTGCGCCGGCTGCGGCGCTGAACAGGATTGGCCAGCACCAGGGAACGTTCATCTACGCGCAGCAGCCTGGCAAGCTGTTGGCGGTAAGCCTCCCTCTCCACCGCGTCCGCGACGTCCTCAATCAGCGGCAGCACCTGGGCAGCAATTTCCCGCTTGACTTTGGCGTCGTTAATATCCTGGGCGGCAGCCAGGGTTTCCATCACGTGCACCACCACGGGTTTGGCCTCCGCGGCGATTTTTCGCCAGGCTTCCGGGTCCGCCAGCGCGATTTCATCCGGGTCCTGATTGGCGGGCAGTGTTGTGACGCGGATATCCGCTTTGAGGCGGCCCTCAAAGTGAAGCAGCCCGCGCGAGTCAAAGGTCGGCTGGTCATCCTGGTCCATTGTCTTGCGCGCCGTTTCCAGGCCGCGCAGGGTTGCTTTTTCCCCGGCGGCATCCGGGTCGAGCGCCAGGACAATATTGCGCGTGAACTTTTTCAGCAATTTGAACTGGTCTTCGGTCAGGGCGGTGCCCATCGGAGAGACCGCGTTGGCAAAGCCTGCCTGGTGAAGGCCAATCACATCCATGTACCCCTCAACAATGACTGCCTGTTCAGTCCGCCGGATTTCCTGGCGCGCCAGGTCCAGGCCGTAAAGCAGATGCCCCTTGTCGAATAGTTCCGTGCGCGGGGAGTTGAGATATTTCGGGACGTCCTCCGGGTTCAGCACGCGCCCGCCAAAACCCGCCATTTTTCCATAGGCATCCCGAATGGGGAACATCAGGCGGTGGCGGAATTTATCGTAGGTATCGCCGTCATCCCGTTCCGTAATCAGGCCGGCGCGCAGCAAATGGTCTTTGGTGTAGCCTTTGCGTAAAAGATGCCGGCTCAGGTCATCCCACCCCGCGGGAGCATAGCCCAGTCCCCAAATCTTAATGGTTGTATCGGTGAGACCTCGGCGCCGCAGATATGCCAGCGCCGCGCTGCCAGATTCGCTTTCAAAAAGCTGCGCCCGGTAAAATTGCGCGGCGTCTTCGAGCACTTTGATGAGGCTCTCGCGAACCTGGGCATCAGCTTCGCCAATTTTAGGTTGTGAACTCAGCGGAACGCCGGCTTTATCGGCTAAGAAGCGCAGGGTCTCGCTGAAATCCCAGCCCTCTTTTTTCATGACGAAGCCAAACAGGTCCCCACCTTCGTTGCACTGGCCAAAGCAGCGCCAGGTCTGGCTTTCTGGAAAGACGACAAACGCCGGCGTGCGGGTATTGCTGTGGAAGGGGCAAAAACCAATGTAGTTCTTGCCGGTGCGGCGCAATTTTACAGTCTGGGAGATATAATCCACCAGATCGAGCTGTGCCTTAATCTCGTCAACTACGCCCATAATTCCCGTGTGTCAAAAAGCTAAATAAGCCGCGCTTCCTAAAGCACGCGCTCATCAAAGGATTTCAGCGTCCGTAGATAATTCGCGCGTTCGTAGGCCGCGGGATTCTCAATCTTATCCAGACGCAGAGTGCCGCGCATTTTTTCGACGGACTCGTATCCATTCTTATCCATCCAGGCATTCAAGCCTTTCAGCAGCCGTTCCGCGAATTTCACGCCGTTGGCAAGCAGCGCGGAGACAACATAGCTGACTTTCGCGCCGGCCATGATGGCTTTCACCATGTCCTCGGGGCTGTGCACGCCCCCGCTGAGCGCGAAGTCGGCCTCCAATTGCGATGACGCGATGGCTATCCAACGCGCCGGCAGTGCCAGGTCGGCGCTCGTGCTCAGGCGGGCTTTGCGTTCCACCTCAAGAGATTCAATGTCAAAAGCAGGCTGCATGAAGCGGTTGAAAAGGACGAAGCCTTCCGCGCCGGCCTTATACGCCCGCGCCAGAAAACGCGGCAACGTAGTCAGGAACGGCGAAAGCTTGACAGCGACCGGAATGCTGACGTGTTTGCAGACTTCCTGAATCAGGCTGATGTAGTTTTTTTCAACCTGGTCTGAGCTAAGCGTCGGGTCGGTTACCAGAGTATAGATATTCAATTCCAACGCGTCCGCGCCAGCCGCCTGAAGCTCCCGGGCCAGGCGCACCCAGCCGCCAGGAGTCGTGCCGTTCAGGCTGGCAATGACCGGGATTTCCACGCTTTCTTTTATTTTTCGAAGCTGCGCGATGTACTTATCGGCGACAGTCTCAATATTGCGCGGCTCGGGAAGATAGGTTTGCGCTTCGGGTTGGCTCTCGGTGCCCTTATTCAGGAAGTAATCCAGCTCAAGGCTTTCGTGCGTGATTTCTTCTTCAAACAGGGAATGCATCACCACGGCGCCCGCGCCGCTGTCTTCCAGCTGGCGGACGACATCAAGCTGCAAGGTAAAAGGAGACGCGCCCGCTACCAGGGGATTCTTTATGGGCAAACCCAGGTAGCTTGTTTTCAATTCAGCCATTTCTCCTCCTTAGGGTATGAGAATAGAAAACGATGACGCAATCGTGCACGTCATCGTTTATTCTACCTTATAAAAGCGCCTGCTTCCAATGGAAAGGATTATTAGCACCCTTCCCTATGGCGCTGATGCGCGGTGCCTTACGCCTGCGGCGCTCCTTCTTCGGGTTTGTTCCCAAAGGAGTAATCCATGGCTGCCATTTGTTCGTAAAGCGACCAGCGGCGTTCAGCGTCTGCCTGAGCAGCCTTCATTAGCATTTCCGCGCGTTCTTCGTCAGACTGCAGCAGCATACGGTAGCGGGTCTCGTTGTAGGCGTATTCCGACACTTTCACGCTCGGCGCCTTGGAGTCCAACTGCAGCGGGTTTTTGCCTTCCGCGGCCAGGCGCGGGTCGTAGCGGTAAAGCGGCCAGGCGCCGGAGGCCACGGCCAGTTTCTGCTGCTCCAACCCCTTGGACATGTCAATGCCATGGTTGATGCAGTGGCTGTAGGCAATGATTAAGGAAGGACCTTCGTACGAATCCGCTTCCGTGAAAGCTTTCAGAGTCTGGCTGTCGCTGCCGCCCATGGCCACACGGGCGACATAGATATTGCCGTAGCTCATGCTGATTAAGCCCAGGTCTTTCTTGGGTTTGTCGCGTCCGTCGGCGGCAAACTTCGCCACCGCGCCGCGCGGGGTCGCCTTTGAGGATTGACCGCCGGTGTTGGAGTACACTTCGGTATCCAGGACGAGGACGTTGACATCCCGGCCGGAAGCCAGCACGTGGTCCAGACCGCCGTAGCCGATATCGTAAGCCCAGCCGTCGCCGCCGATAATCCAGACACTCTTGCGCACCAGATAATCCGCGACAGCAAGCAGGTTCTTCATTTCCTGGTCGGTCTTGCCTTCCAGAATGGATTTCAATTCCCGCACGCGCTTGCGCTGTTCCTGAATTTCAGCTTCCGTCTTCTGGCTCGCGTTCAAAATCGCGTCGGCCAGCTCCGCGCCAACCAGCTGAGCGTGTTTGCCAAGCAGTTCCCGGGCATACTGAGCCAGTTTGTCAATCGTCAGGCGCATGCCCATGCCAAATTCGGCATTATCCTCAAAGAGCGAGTTCGACCAGGCCGGACCGCGTCCGTCGCTGTTCTTCGCGTAAGGCGTGGTAGGCAGGTTGCCGCCGTAAATGGAGGTACAGCCGGTGGCATTGGCAATCACCATGCGGTCGCCAAAGAGCTGGGTGGCAAGCTTGATGTAGGGGGTCTCGCCACAGCCTGCGCAAGCGCCGGAGAACTCGAACAGCGGTTCCAGCAGCTGGGAATTTTTGACCAGATGCGTGGAGATAGTTGTGCGGTCCAGCATGGGCAGGGAGAGGAAGAAGTCCCAGTTTTTGATTTCGCGCTCGCGGATTGGCGGCTGTGGGCGCATGTTGATGGCCTTGCGGTTCGGGTCGGTTTTGTCCTTTCCGGGGCAGTTCTGGACGCACAGGCCGCAGCCGGTGCAGTCTTCGGGGGCCACCTGAACAGTCCAGGAATAGCCGTCTTTCCATTCGCGCGCTTTGGAAGCGGTGGATTTAAACTCAGCCGGGGCATTCGCCAGCAGTTCGGTCGGGTAGAGCTTGACGCGAATAGCGGCGTGCGGGCAGACAAAGGAACAGCGCGCGCACTGGATACAAATATCCGGCTCCCAGACCGGGATTTCCAGGGCGATATTGCGCTTTTCCCACTTGGTGGTCGCTGTCGGGAAGGTGCCGTCCACCGGCATTTCGCTGACTTTAACAGACTCGCCATTGCGGTCAATAATCTTGCCGAGCACTTCCTTTACGTATTCGGGGGCATTGGCAGGCACCGGGCTGTGGCGTTCGATAGTGCTGGTCACCTTGCCTGGAACCTTGACGCGGTGCATATTGGCAATGGCCTGGTCCACAGCCGCGAAGTTTTTGTTCACGACGGCTTCACCGCGCTTGCCGTAGGTCTTCTCAATGGAATGCTTAATCGCGGCGATGGCTTCGTCCCGGGGCAAAATCTTGCTGATAGCGAAGAAACAGGTCTGCATGATGGTGTTGATGCGCTGCCCCATGCCGGTCTTTTCCGCCACGGAATAGGCATCGATGACATAGAACTCAATTTCCTTCTCAATCAAGTCGCGCTGCATTTGCTTCGGCAGCGTGTCCCAGACTTCTTCGGGGCCGTAGATGCTGTTCAGGAGAAATACCGAACCCTTGCGGGCGTACTTCAGCATATCGAAGCGGTCCACAAAACTGACCTGATGGCAGCCCACAAAGGTCGCTTCGCCTTCGGAAATCAGGTAAGGCGCTTTGATGGGCCGGGGGCCAAAGCGCAGGTGCGAAACCGTGACAGTGCCTGACTTCTTGGAGTCGTAATCGAAGTAACCCTGGGCGTAGTTCTCGGTCTCATCGCCAATAATCTTGATGGAGTTCTTGTTCGCGCCAACCGTACCATCGGAGCCAAGGCCGAAGAACATTGCCTGAATAACATCATCTCCAAGCACTTCGAAGGTTGGGTCGTAATCAATGCTCAGATTGGTGACATCATCCACAATGCCAACGGTGAACTGGCGTTTGGGATGGTCTTTTTTGAGTTCATCAAAAACGCCCTTGGCCATCGCCGGGGTGAAGTCCTTCGAGGACAGGCCGTAACGTCCGCCGATGATAAGCGGTTTGGCCTGGAAGGGAGCGATTCCCTCATCCATCGCCACGGAAACAGCGTTCACCACATCCTGGTAGAGCGGTTCACCCAGCGCGCCGGCTTCCTTGGTGCGGTCCAGCACCGCGATTTTCTTCACAGTCGCGGGCAAGGCAGCCATCAGATGTTTCACCGAGAACGGGCGGTACAGGCGCACATAAATCACGCCAACTTTTTCACCTTTTTTGGCAAGCAGTTCAGCGGTTTCGCTGGCTGTCTGCGCGGCAGAACCCATCAGGATGATGACGCGTTCCGCGTCGGGAGCGCCGTAATACTCCATGATGTGGTACGGGCGTCCGGTCAGTTTGCCGAACTTTTCCATTTCCTGTTCAACAATGCCGACACAGGCCTCGTAGTATTTATTCACTGTCTCGCGCCCCTGGAAGTACACATCCGGGTTCTGGGCGGTGCCGCGCAAAACCGGTGCGTCGGGGGTGAGAGCACGTTTGCGGTGTTCGATGATGAGTTCGTCATCAATCATCGCGCGCAGTTCTTCATCCGAAATGCGTTCAATTTTGTTGACTTCGTGCGAGGTGCGGAAGCCGTCAAAGAAATGCAGGAAAGGCACGCGCGCGCGCAGCGTTGCGGCGGTGCTGATGAGAGCACAGTCCTGCGCTTCCTGCACGGAACCGCTGGAGAGCATCGCCCAGCCAGTCTGGCGGCAGGCCATCACGTCCTGATGGTCGCCAAAAATGGAGAGCGCCTGCGCCGCCAGGGACCGCGCGGAGATGTGAAAGACCGTGGAGGTCAGCTCGCCGGCAATCTTGTACATATTCGGGATCATCAAGAGCAAACCCTGAGACGCGGTAAAGGTGGTGGAAAGCGCGCCGGTTTGCAGTGCGCCGTGCACCGCCCCAGCCGCTCCGCCTTCGGACTGCATCTGAACCACTGAGGGGATGGTCCCCCACAGGTTCGGAACGCGTTCCGCCATCCATTGATCAGCGTATTCGCCCATCGCCGAGCTCGGCGTAATCGGGTAAATCGCAATCACTTCATTCAGGCGATAAGCGACATACGCTGTCGCTTCATTGCCGTCGGTCATGACCATTTGATGTTTCATTCGTTTCTCCTTAAATTGCCCTGGTTTTGGTCCGGGAACTTGATTTGTGTCACACTTAATAACCACTCGCGTGAGTGGCCAAAATTTCCTGACTTATTGTATCGTATTTTCAAGATTCTGAGGGGTTTTTGGGATTTTCGCTTTTCGCAATCGGGCGAGATTCCCTTTCCTCCCTGGCCAGGCAAACTTCATGCGCTGGTCAGCTTGCTTTTACAGCCCAAGAAGCTGCCGGAAGCTCTCCCACAACTCCGGGAAGCGCCGGCTCAGTTCCGGCAGCGCCAGCATGAGCGTGACGATGGTCTTGCCGTCTTTTATCTCGCCAGCCCACGCGCGCTGGTACAGTTCCACCAGGGGCATGCGCGTAAGCGTCAGAAATTCGTCCTCATCCTGGTCCAAAGGCGCTTCGCGCAGGCCCAGAGCCAGGAAGGCGTGCATGTATTCGTTGGAATATCCCGCCACCATAAAAAACCCGCCCAAAGCCAGCAGTTCAGCGCTGTCCATGCCGGTTTCCTCGCGCAGTTCGCGCCGCGCGCTCTCCAAAGGCTGCTCGCCCGGGTCCATCACCCCGGCCGGCAGCTCCAGCAGCAAACTTTCCGCGCCAATGCGGTACTGCGTGACCAGCAGTGCTTCCCCCGCCGCATTCACGGGCAGCAGCGTCACCGCGTTGGCGTGGTCCACCAGGTCGTAGGCGCGCTCGCGTCCATCCGGAAGGCGAAAACCAAGTTTCACCACGTCAAAGGCATGCGCTCGCAGAACAGTTTCGCGGGAGAGGATTTCGTAAGTGTTCATAGTGACCTTTCAGTTTTTTTTTTATCGCGTCCCGACAATTTTGGAGAACCAGATTTGCTCGCTCTCCAGCTGAAACCCCAGGCTGCGCGCCAGCCTTTGCATGGGCAGGTTCTCACTGCTGGTGCCTGTCCGCACCCGGCGCACACCCGCGGCGAACAAACCCGCCAGGCAACGTTCCGTCAACGCGCGCGCCAGGCCGAGGCCCTGATACTCCGGACGCGTCCCGATGGGGTCCGTGTATCCCAGGTCGGGCTCCTCCGCGGATATACCGCCCACGCAGAACGCCGCCAGCCGCCCCTCCGGCGAGAGCGCGACCAAATCCAGGTCCGGCCGATAATCCGGCGCCTCCATCATTGCCAGCCGCTGTTCCGCGGTCATGTTCAGGGTGCCAAAGGCGGCGCGGTGCAGCGCCACCAGGTCCGGGATTTCCCGCTCCCCCAGCACGGGGCGCCAGCTGAACCCCCGCGGGAATTCGCGCGGGGACGGCGGCGCGCTCAAATCCAGGCGGTAGCGCAGGCTGCGGATGCTCTGCTCCGTAAAGCCATTGCGCAGGAGCAGCGCGATTTGCCAGCTGTCAGCGGGGGAAAAACAGGCATCCAAAGTATCCTCCGCGCCCAAAAGCGCGTTGCGTTCCCGCATCTGGTCTTCCGCCCACGAAACCAGTGCGTCTTCAAGCTCCGAGCCGCGCGCGGCCGGCAGGATTTCGAAGTTCAGGTTGTTGTATCCGTCCACAAAGGCAAACGCCGCCAGGCGTCCGCTTTCTTCCCACAGGCATAAGTTCTCGCGGATAGAGGGCATCAACAAGCGCTCCTCCAGGTCCGATATCGCGGTCGGTCCGGGCAGCGCCTGCGCCAATTCCCGCACCGCTTGCAGGTCGGATAAATCTCGCGCTGTTCGTCTGTGCATCATGATGGTCTGCTCCCCGCTGATTCTACCCGAAAGCTGGCTGACCGCACGCGTCAACGGCTTTCTTTTATCTGGAAAATAAAAACCGGAGGGCGCGCAAGTCCTCCGGTTTTTCAGATTGAAATATTGGTTTACGGAATCTGCAGCACCTGCCCGGGCTGCAGGTCGTAGGGCGGGGTCAGGCCGTTCACCGCGATGATGGCCTCCGGCCAGACGTCGCCGTATTCGCAGGCGATGCTGTACACAGTCTCGCCGGGCGAGACAGTCCAGGTATCCGGATGCGGGAGCTGAGCGCGGTCCGCTGTCGGCCAGCTGCCGCTCTGCGGGATTTCAAGCACATCACCGATGCTCAGCCAGCTGTTGTAGTTGTTCAGCGCCAGCATCTCGGCCGGGTCCACGTCGTAACGGCGCGCCAGGCAGTAGATAGTTTCCCCCGATTGGACGGTGTGCGTCAGCGGGCGGGTCATCACGGGCGTGGGCGGCAGCGGCGTGGGGGTCGGGTTGGGCACGGGCGTATTGGTGGGCAGCAAAATGCCGACCGCGGTGGCCACCACGGGCGTACCCTGCGCGTTGGTCACCATGATGGTGGGCTGGTTGAACTTTTCCATTATCGCCTGGGCGGTCATCGTAGCATTAATAATTTGTTGGTCCACGGGCAGGGGCGTGCTGGCCGAATCAATCACCTGCGGGGTGGCAACAGGCGCCTTTGAATAGGGGCGCTGGCAGGCCGAGAGCGCCGCGATGAGCAGCAGGAGCAGGGCGGTAAGTAATCGAATCTTTTTTGACATAGGTCGTCTCCAATCGTGCGCAAATCTTGCTGTTTAGTATGCAAGAATTGTGCCAGATTGGGAAAAAACAAAACCGGCAGAAGGCCTGCCGGTTTGAAAGGGCGATGACAGAAGTTACTTTTTCTTGAGGACAGGCAGGCCGGAGGGCAGCTCGATGACGACTTTGCCAGCCGGGACGGCGTCCACGGTTTCGCCTTTGCGCAGGTCAGTGGAGAAGTAATACAACTCGGTCGCCTTCCCACTGGCGCGGACCACTTTCTTCATATGGAGAAAGTATTCCTTACCTTTAGAGTTCTTAAAGCTGAATGCCATAATTTGCTCCTTCTGAATGTTTGGCTTGTAGATTCAGTGTACAGGGAAAACAGGCGATTGTCAAACGGGAGTAGAGGGAGGGGTTGCCAGGGAAGCTATTAAGACCTCCTCCTATGGCGCGCAAGCAGCCCTAAGTGGAGTTCGTTCCTTAGATTTCCCTTAAGGGAAGGTCCGCGAATCAGGGGAGAGTGTTTTTGTTGGGTCGGACAGAAACACTCTCTTGAGTCTCGCTGTGCTCAGCAGCTTCCCCACAGGGGAAGCCCAAGATATCCAACTTTTTCAGTCTCCCACAAATTCCATCTCGACACGAGCTTAGCCTTCATCACGCAAGCAGCCCACAGTGAAGCTCGTTCCTTAGCCCTCCCTTGAGGGAGGGTCCGTGAAGCGGGGGAGAGTGTCTGTTAGTAAAAGAAACTTGACCCTCATCAGTCGATAGTCCGCTGCGTGCAGGATCCAGGATCCGCAGGAGAAGGCAAACGATCCTCTTCAGTCTCGCTTCGC
The DNA here is from genome assembly GCA_012517865.1 of Chloroflexota bacterium. Lineage (GTDB taxonomy): Bacteria > Chloroflexota > Anaerolineae > Anaerolineales > Anaerolineaceae > Mesolinea. The sequence goes on from JAAYUC010000044.1 coordinate 10,053, forward strand.
TCGCCAGCTTCGCCTTAAGGAAGCCCAGTTAAACTCGTCGATATGCTCTACAGTTTAACCTGCCGCTTACAAGTCGTCTTTAAGAATACAAGCAGACCTATTTTAGTTTCTAGTCCTCTGCGCTTCCGGAGCCAGAATCTACAGATGAAGGCAACTGACCCTCTTCAGTCTCGCTGCGCTCGCCAGCTTCCCCCAGGGGAAGCTTAGCTAAACACGTCGCTACGCTTGCAAACTTCCCCGTGATGAAGCCCAATTCTTAGCCCTACCTCGAGGGAGGGTCTACGCAGCGGGGGAGAGTGTTTTTATGCGTTCGATAATCGCGACATTGTTTACTCTGGCATCCATCATACGGTGTAAGACAGCCTAGCATACCAAATGCGAGCTATCCTGACCGAAGTAGACTGAACTTCTTCAGTCTCGCTGAATCCGCCAGGCTCCCCCTGGGAAAGCCAAATGACCCTCTTCAGTCTCCCGACCGCTGTGCGGCGTGAGCCAGCTTCCCAAAGGGGAAGCCTTAAAGCCGCTCCCCATCAGCTATAATATCCGCATGGATTTCGAACTCCACGCCCCCTACCAACCCACCGGAGACCAGCCCGAAGCCATCCGCCAACTCGTCGAAGGCATCCAAAAGGGCTACCGCAACCAGGTTCTGCTCGGCGCCACCGGCACCGGCAAAACCTTCACGGTCGCCAACGTCATTCAGCAGCTGCAAATCCCCACCCTGGTGATGACGCACAATAAAACCCTGGCTGCCCAGCTCTACGCCGAGTTCCGCGAATTCTTCCCCAACAACGCGGTGGAATACTTCGTCTCCTACTACGACTACTACCAACCCGAAGCCTACATCCCCCGCCGCGACCTGTACATCGAAAAGGAAACGGACATCAACGAGGATATCGAGCGCCTGCGGCTCTCGGCCACCACCAGCCTGATGTCCCGCCAGGATGTCATCATAGTCGCGTCGGTCTCCGCCATCTACGGCCTGGGCGACCCGGAAGCCTACGGCAAGAGCGTGCTCACCATCCAGAAGGGTAAAATTTACCGCCGCAACGCGCTGCTGCGCCAGCTGGTGGATATCCAGTACCAGCGCAATGATGTGGAGCTGAAGCCGGGCGTGTTCCGCCTGCGCGGGGATACGCTCGAAATCCTGCCGGCCTACAGCGAGCGCGAAGCCGTGCGCATCAGCTATTTTGGGGATGAGGTGGAATCCATCACCCGCCTGAACCGCCTGACTGGCGAGGTCTTGGAAACGCCCGACCAGGTGGAAATCTACCCCGCCAAGCATTACATCACCGAAGAACACCGCATGGAAAAAACTCTGGCGGATATCGAAGCCGAGCTGGAAGAGCGGCTGGCGTACTTCAAGCGCGAAGGGCGCCTCCTGGAAGCCCAGCGCCTGGAACAGCGCACCCGCTACGACCTGGAGATGCTGCGCGAAATAGGCTCCTGTGCCGGCATCGAAAACTACTCCCGCCACATTGACCAGCGCGCCCCGGGCACCCCGCCCTGGACCCTGCTGGACTTCATGCCCTCCCGCTACCTGCTCGTGCTGGATGAATCGCACATGATGGTGCCGCAGCTGCGCGGTATGTACAACGGCGACCGCTCCCGCAAGGAAATTCTGGTGGAATACGGCTTCCGCCTGCCTTCCGCGCTGGATAACCGCCCGCTCAAATTCCCGGAGTTTGAAAAAATGATGGGGATAACGCTGTATACCAGCGCCACACCCGGCCCCTACGAGTTGAGCAAAGCCGACCAGGTGGTCGAGCAAATTATCCGCCCGACCGGTTTGCTGGACCCGCAAATCAGCGTGCGCCCCACCCTGGGCCAGATTGACGACCTGATTGCCGAGCTGCGCAAGCGCGTGGAGAAAGGCGAACGCGCTCTGGTGACCACTCTCACCAAGCGCATGGCCGAAGATATGGCCAACTATCTGCTGGAAATGGGCTTCAAGGTGCACTACCTGCACTCGGAAGTTGAAACGCTGGACCGCGTCGGCATCCTGCGCGACCTGCGCACCGGCGTGTTCGACGTAGTGGTCGGCATCAACCTGCTGCGCGAAGGGCTGGACCTGCCCGAGGTTTCGCTGGTTGCCATCCTGGACGCTGATAAAGAAGGCTTCTTGCGTTCCTCCACCGCCCTGATTCAGAATTTTGGCCGCGCGGCGCGCCACATTAACGGGCAGGTCATTCTTTACGCCGATAAAATGACCGATGCGATGAAAAGCGCCATCGACGAAACCAACCGCCGGCGCGCCAAGCAAGAAGCCTACAACGCCGAGCACCATATCTCCCCGGTGGGCATCACCAAAGCCGTGCGCGATATCACCGACCAGCTGGCCAGCGCGGCGGGCATCGAGCAGCCAGTCAGCAGAAACGCGCGCGAACTGGCCGCCAGGATGGAAGCCAGGGAGATGGAAAAGATGATTCGCGAAATGGAAAAACAAATGCGCGCCGCTGCTGCCGAACTGCAGTTCGAGCGCGCTGCTATGCTGCGCGACCAGATTTACGAGCTGCGCGCGCTGGTCGCGGAGAATTCCAACCTGCCGCCCTGGAAAAAGCAGGAACTGCTGGCAGGCAGGGACGATTAGGCCCTAATCGTATATCCGGACGCGAAAACCGGCTTCCCCGCCGATGGGCGGAAGCCACTCCGGCCGCACCCGCCGGACGTACGCACCGGCAGGCCCCTCCTCAAGCAATTCCAGGAACGTCAGCAGGTCTTCGCGCGGGCCCTCGGCTTCGGCTTCCACAGCCCCGCTGGGCAGGTTGCGTACCCACCCCGAAAGGCCCAGCCGGCGCGCCTGTTCAACCGTGAAGTAACGGAAGCCTACCCCCTGCACGTGCCCCTCCACGATGACATGCACCCGTTTGATTTCGTCAGCGCCCGCGTCCACAGCCCGTCCTTTTGCTCGTCCGCTTTTCAGATTTCGTCGTCATCCTCGTAGCCGTAGTCGTCGATATCCTCTTCATCGTCGAGGTCCAGGTCGTAGTCCTCGTCGCTGGTGTAGGCGGCCCATTCTTCCGGGTCATAGCCGCGGCTTTCCCAGCCTTCTTCCTCGTCTGCCAGGCCGAATTTGCTTTCCTTATCCAATGAACTCTCCAGGTCTTCGTCAAGGCCAAGGTCCATCAGGCTGAATATTTCTTTATCCTCCGTAAAGGTCAGCACATCCATGGCTTCTTCCACCAGGTCAATGTCCTCGTCATCGTCCAGACGTTCCAGCAGGCGCTCAAACGCTTTTTCCACGCCTTCGCCGCCAATTTGCGAGAGCGCCCAAACTGCTTCGCGGCGCAGCTCTGTGTTATCAAACTCGCGCTCCAGCGCGCGCAGCAAGGTCGCGCGGGCTTCTTCAATCGCCAGCTCGCCCGCAGCGTGCACCGCCTGCAGGCGTACAGGCAGGTTCTCGTCGTTGAGGTGAGAGAGCACAATATCCTCCCACTGCTCATCGGCCGATTTTCCCATCGCGAACAGCGCGCTCTCCAGCCAGCCTTCTTCCGGCCGGGCGCTGGCTGCGCGCAGCAGGGCGGGCACCTCCTCCCGGCTGGAATACCCGAGCGATTCCAAAGCCCGGCGGCGGACAAGCTCGGACTCATCCTCATTGTAGGATTTCAGCAGGGCGTTTTCGACGCGCTTAAGCAGCGTGGAATGGATGCGGTCAAATTCACCCAAATACACAAAAGGCCCCAGCGCGTTGGCTGCCGCCGCGCGAACTTCATTGTTCCCGCTTTCGCTCAGCAGGTACAAAAAGCGCGGCAAAAGCCGGGTATCTGCCGCTTCAAAGAGCAGGTCTATGGCGGAAATTTTGACCTGGTCGTCGCTGTCCTCCAGGGCAATGCGCCCGACTTCCTCAAAGAGCATCAGGTTGTCCCGTTCCGCCATCTCGTTCAGGTCTTCCAGCAGAGCGCGGCGGCGTTGCAAAGGAATTTGCTCCCAGATATCATGGAGCTGCTGACATTCCCGCGGTTCAAGGTCCGAGAAAGCATAAAGCAAGCTGGCAGGGAAAGCTTTGTCAGCATCCAGTAATGCCTGGATGACTTCGGTAATTGTGTTTTCTTTCTGCATGGTTCCTCCGGTGCTACGGCTGAATGATTGGGTTGACAAAGTCCTGTACTGTGATAAAGACCATCAAACCAATCAGGAGGATGAAAAACAGCGAATTAATCGCGTTCGCGACCCGCTGCGGGATTCGTTTCTTAAACAGAAACTCCGGCAGCAAAAAGAGAATCTGCCCGCCGTCCAGGGCGGGGATGGGCAGTAAGTTGGTAAGCCCCAGCGCGATGGATACCGTGCTGATGACGGAAAGCCGAAAAACCGGCAAAGGGGTCGCGGCAGCCACAGCGCTGGTTTGGTCCAGCTCGCTGGCGTTGCTAAAAATGTCAAAGATGCCTTTAATCCCAACCAGGCGGGCATCTTCCCCGGAAACCTTGCCTGTAATCAGGTTGTACGGCAGCAGGAGGGTTTGCTTGGCCTGGTAGCCAAAGGCCTGGAAAGCGCTGCCGAGCGCCTTGAAAAATGGCAAAGGCGCGTAAGCGTTGGTGTACCAGATGCCGACGGAACCTTCGCCTTCCGGCGGGTTCAGGCGCGGAGTCAGTTCGATGCTCAGGCTTTCGCCTTCGCGCAGCACCGTAAATGTGAGCGGTTTGCCAAGGCTGTCCTGGATGAGCTTGCTCATATGGTCCAGGTCTTTCAGAGCGGTCCCGTTCACAGCAGTAATCACATCACCCACCTGGAGCGCAGCGTTCGCAGCAGGCGAAGCCGGGGCAATTTCGGTAATCAGAGCCTGATTTTGCACCGGACTTCCGATGGCGGAAAACATCAGCACCAGCACCAGAATTCCAATCAAAAAGTTCATTCCGGCGCCGGAAACGAGCACAAGGAAGCGCTTCCAGGCCGGCGCGGCGGCCATCCCGCCTTCCACAGTCTCATCGCCCTCTCCTTTGGGGCGCACAAAGCCGCCAAATGGAATCCAGTTCAGGGTCACATCCGTGCCTTTCCAGGTGAACAATTTAAGCAGCCGGGGAGGGTATCCAAAACCGAACTCCTCAATTTGGATGCCAAGCGATTTCGCGGTCAGGAAATGACCGAGTTCGTGAAAAAACACAAGCAATCCGAAAACAAACACGAACTGCAAAATAGTTAAGAATGGTGTCATCAGCGTGCTACTCCTTATATTCGGAATTATACCCACAATGGCAGTCAGGCTGCTGCCCGCGGGGCGGGATGTATAAGCGCGATCACTCTGCCGCCTCGCTTTTCCGAAAGTGGGTTGGGGTATAATTTTGCCTATGCCCATCATTGTCGCCCTTGACCTGGAAACTACCGGATTGGACCCGGCGCAGGACGCTGTAATTGAAATCGGGGCGGTAAAGTTTAACGATACACGCGTGGAAGCCGAATACTCCACGCTCATCAATCCCCGCAAGCCAATCAGCGCCTTCATCACCAACCTGACCGGCATCACCAACAGTATGGTGATGAACGCCCCCCTGCTGATTAACGCCCTGCCCGACCTGGTGAATTTTATCGGCGACGCGCCCATCCTTGGTCAGAACATCGGCTTTGACCTGGCCTTCTTGCAAAAAGCGGGCATTCTGCGCGCCAATCCCATCCTGGACACGTACGAACTGGCGTCCGTTCTGATGCCCAGCGCGGCGCGTTATAGTCTCGGCGCGCTTGCCAGCCAATTGGGAGTGCTGCAGCCCGCCACCCACCGCGCGTTGGATGATGCCCGCGCCACACACGCGGTTTACCTGGAATTGATGAACCAACTGGAGCGTCTGCCGATTGAGTTGGTGGCTGAGATTTTGCGATTAAGCGAAGGTCTTGGTTGGAACGGCGAGCTTCCTTTCCGCTGGACGCTGCAAAAGCTTACCCGCCAGGGCATCCGCCCCAAAAAAGGCAGCGGCGAGGCAGGAACACTGTTCGCCTCTGCGAAACCGCCGCAGACCAAACCTTTGGTGCCCGTCGACACGCCGAAACCGCTCGAGTCCGAAGCTCTGGCAGCTGCTTTGGAACCCGGCGGCGAGTTTGACCGCCATTTTCCCGGCTTTGAACACCGCTCTCAGCAGGTACAAATGCTGCGGGCAGTGGCGGACGCGTTTTCACAGCAAAAGCACCTGATGGTGGAAGCCGGCACAGGCACGGGCAAGTCCCTGGCATATCTTATTCCGGCGGCTGCCTGGGCGCTGCAAAACGGCGAGCGGGTGGTCATCTCCACCAACACCATCGCTCTGCAGGACCAGCTTGTCAATAAAGACATCCCCGACATGATTGCCGCCCTGGACCTGGATATCAACGTTTCGGTGCTGAAAGGGCGCAACAACTACCTTTGTCCGCGCCGCCTGAACCTGCTGCGCAGGCGGCAGCCGGAGACCGTCGACGAGCTGCGCGTTCTGGCCAAAGTTTTGGTCTGGCTGCAGTCCAGCGACAGCGGCGACCGCAACGAGATAAACCTGAATGGTCCTGTGGAGCGGTCGGTATGGTCGCGCCTTTCGGCCGAGGACGAGGGCTGCAAGCTGGAAGTCTGCCTCAAGCGTACTGGCGGCCGCTGCCCCTACTACCGCGCCCGCATTGCTGCCGATTCCGCTCACATTTTGATTGTCAACCACGCGCTGCTGCTGGCAGATGCCGCGGCAAACGGACGCGTGCTGCCGGAATACCGCTATCTGATTGTGGATGAAGCGCATCACCTCGAATCCGCAACCACAGAAGCGATGTCTTTTAAATTACGCGCCCCCGATGTCACCCGGCTGGTGCGCGAACTCGGCAGCGCCGAGCAGGGTGTATTTGGACGCCTGCTCGCGGCAGCCCAATCGGAGCTTAACCCCTCTGAACTCGCCGCACTTACCAACGCGGTTGAGCAGGCTACCGACCTGGCTTTCAGGCTGGATAACGCCATCAGCGCCTACTTCCGCGCGCTGGAAAACGCCATGGCTGAGATGCAGGAAGGCAAACCTGTCAGCCAGTACGCCCAGCAGGAGCGCATCACGGAAAGCAAACGCAAAGCGCCTTTTTGGTTCGATGTGGAAGTCACCTGGGAAAGCGCTCAGGTTTGTCTGCGCGACCTGCTGAACGCGATTAAGAACATCCGAGAAGGCGTGCGCGGATTGGCCGATTCGGAAAACGAGGAAGTGGAAGACCTGCTTGGCATTCTGGGCACAATGAGCATGAACCTGCTCGAAATTGACACCCAGCTGGAGGGTCTGACCCTGAAACCGGACCCCAATACAATTTACTGGGTGGAACAGGACCCGCTGCAGCATCGGCTGACCCTTCAGGCCGCCCCGCTTGACATCGGCCGGCTGATGGAAAAAACGCTCTGGTACAGCAAGGAAAGCGTGATTCTCACATCCGCGACACTCACCACGCACGGCGAGTTCGATTATCTGCGGCGGCGCCTGAACGCCGAAGATGCTGATGAACTTACCGTCGGCTCGCCATTTGACTACGAAAACTCCGCGCTGGTCTATCTCGCGCGGGATATCCCCGAACCGAAAGAGGCGCATCCTTTCCAAAAAGCGGCCGAAGAAACGCTGGTACGGCTGGCAAAAGCCACCGGCGGCCGCATGCTGGCGCTTTTCACCTCCTATGCCCAACTGCAGAGGACCTCGCGGGCAATTGAGGGACCGCTGGCAAAGGCGGATATAACGGTCTATGAGCAGGGAGAGGGAGCCTCCGCGTCCGCGCTGCTGGATGTGTTTAAAGAAACGCCCAGGGCGGTGCTGCTGGGTACCCGCGCGTTTTGGGAGGGTGTGGACGTGCCGGGCGAAGCGCTTTCGGTGCTGGTGATAACCAAGCTGCCCTTCGATGTGCCTTCGGACCCGATTGTGGAAGCCCGTTCCGAAAGTTTTGACGACCCGTTTAATGAATACATGCTTCCGGAGGCTATCCTGCGCTTCCGCCAGGGCTTTGGGCGCTTGATTCGCACTCAGACGGACCGCGGCGTGGTCGCGATTCTGGATAAACGCATCCTCAGTAAACAGTACGGCCGTCTTTTTATGGAATCCCTGCCGGACTGCACTGTAATTGAAGGCTCCCTGGCCAACCTTCCGGAAAAAGCCGCCAGCTGGTTGGGAAGCTAAACACCCTTATCGATTAATCCGGACGCGGCAGCCTGGATGCCAGGCCGCGGGCGAATTTTCCTTTCTCATACCGAGAAGCCTCAGCTCTGGCGCCCTGAACAACAGGAAAGCCGCGCTGGTGGTAAGACAAACTCTCCTCCGCTGTGGCTGCCGCTCCCAGCAAAGCCGCGCCTGCCGTTATAATAACCGCTATGAAATCTTCGCGACTGCGACCGATGAAAGCGCGGGCAGCCATCCGGCGCAGCCTGTGGGTATGCGCCATCCTGCCAATGCTGCTGACCAATGCGCTGTGGGGCTGCGCAGGCGTGAACGCTGAGGGCACGCCGCCTGCCGCGGTCGCGTCGACCTTCACCGCCACACCTGCCGCGCTCGCGTCCACCTTCACGGCCACTCCCACCGCGGCCGCCGCGCACTTCGCGAACACCCCGACCCCGCTCCCGATAACGCAAACACCAACAGCCGCGGCAGCCGCGCAGAAAGACCCGGCTTCCGAGCGCGCTGCCGCGCTGGCAGAGCAGCTGTACCGCGCCAGCCTGGAGTATGTCGCCGAAACGACCGCCGAGGCGAACGCTGTGGTCAAGCGCATTAAATTCAACCGCGGCGCGTACGAGAGCGTAAAAAACGCCTGCGGTCCGCTCAGCATCGCCATCATGCGCAGCGGCGGCATCCTGCCGGCCACTACCAGCGTGCGGGAAATCTGGCTGCTTTGCGCCCGTGAAGGCGGCAGCTGCAACGGCATGTCGGTGCTCAAACGCGAGTATTTCCCGCCGGATGAATTCGATTACTTCCAAACTAAACAGAGTGTGCGGGATTTCGATTTCTCCGCCCATCCGCTGCAGGCAGGGGACTGGCTTTACCTGTTCGTCAAACACAACGGATTTGACCATATGTTGGTGGTCACGCGCGTAGACGCCAACGGCGCCGCCTATACCGTCACCAACCTGAACCGCGGCGACGGCTTCAAAATTACCGAAGAAGTGCTGTATGACCCGACCAAACCGGGTACCGGGCTGTTTTATGAACTGACAGACCCCATACGGCTGAAGTACGAGCGCTATCTCGGCCTCAGCGGAGACGGCGGTTTTATAATTGTGCGCCGCAAAGGCGGGCTGGCGGCTGTCCCTCCATTCAATCAGGCTCTGGATGCCGCGCTGGCAGAAGGCACGGTTTGGTACGGCCTGATAAAAGAAGTCGGCAGCGATTCGCCAGTCTACGAAAGCAATTTGCATTCCCTTTTTCACCCCGCCAGCATGATAAAAATTCCCCTGGCTATGCTGGTCTTGCGCGGCCTGGAAAACCAGGGCAAGACGCCTGCCGACCTGCTAACCCTCAGTTTTGGCACAAAAACGCTGGACCAGCTGCTCTCGGATATGGTGGTTTACAGCGATGAGGACGCTGCCGCGGCGCTGCTCCTTTACCTCGACAACCTCAAAATCGGCTCCGCCGCTCTCCGAACCTGGGGATTGCTGGATACAAGCCTGAACCCGCGCCAAAGCACCGCCGCAGACCTCGCGCGGGCCTTGGAAGGGCTTTACTCGGGCGGATTTTTGGGAGACGCGATGCGGGAGTACCTGCTGGGGTTGATGGCAGAACGTACTGAGAATGACAGCATGTACCTGGGCTCCCTCAGCCAACTGCTGCCCGGCGCGGTATTCTACAATAAGCGCGGAACCAGCGCTTCGCCTCCGATTGTGGGAGATATGGGCATCCTGGTATATCAGGGCAAAGCCTGGATAATCGTGCTTTCCGGCCGCCCGGACGAACTGGTCGGCAGCACGTACGCCGCGCTGGAGAGCAGCATTACCGCTGCCGCGGGAATTTTGGCAGACCTCCTGCGCTGAGGAGACCGGTTGGCAATAAACCCGGCAGGCCGCTGAGGCAGCACGAAACGGATGATGCCCCGCCGCAAACAGGGTTGACTGGACATATGAGAAAAAACACGCGCATTTGGCTGGCACTTTTATTGAGCGCAGCACTCACCGCGGCAAGCTGCGCGCCGCTGCCTGCCGCCTCACACACCCCAACCGCCAGCCCGACCTACACGCAAGCGCCCGAGACCGCCTCGCCGCCAAAGGTTACCAACACGCCGGAGCCCCCCGCGTCGCCCACCCCCAGCCCCACGCCCGACCCAACCGCGCTCCTGGCGCTCTTACCTGTGCCCCCGCGCTTTGAAAGCGCTGAAGATGGCGAGCGCGTGTTCTTTGGCGATGCCTATAAACAGCTGCCCGAAGCCGATACCGTCGATGAAATCATCGTTCCCGAACTCATCATCATCCACACGGACGGACAGACTGCCAACCTGCCCAGGAACTGGAACACAGAAAGCACCTTTCACGGCCTGGGCCAATGGTACTCTGTGCATTTTGCGGTGAGCCAGTACGACATTTTGCAGATGCTGCCAATGTACACCTACGGAGTCTTGCACGGCAGCGGCGCCGCGCCGCAGTATAACGACCAGGGCGAATGGGTGACCTATAACAACCGCTCCATTCATATTGAGATGGCCGGGCACGACTTTAACGCCCTGATAGCGGGATGGGCAAATCCGGAGATGAAAGAGGCGATTACAAAAACCACGGACAAAGCCACAGACCTGGTGGTATCCCTGCTCTGGTATTACCACATCGACCCGGCAAATGTGCTCGGGCATTATCAGGTCGGGCGCGGAAAAGCAGACCCGGGGAATCTATACTTCGAACAGTACTTTCTTCCACAGATGCTGGAAAAATGGGAAGCCCTGCAAAAAAGCCTTCAACCCTGAACATGCCAGCGCTGCTGTGCGCCCGATTGTTAAATCCATGTAAATTCACCTCCGGCGACGCCTGAATTCCGCTCAGTTAATAAGGAAATGCGATTGACAAGCCGCTTTTTGGGAGTAAGATATACATCTTGTCAAAACAGAAAAAGCATTCTTCTATCCCCCCAGAAAGTATTATCATTAATCATCTATGGAAGCGCAGCCCACACAGTTAAGTGCAGAATTAATTCAGCGAATTCAGGAATTGACGCCTGACCAACTGTATCAGGAACTTGGTTCCAGGCCCGAAGGTTTGACCCAGCAGGAAGCTGCCCAGCGCCTGACTATCTACGGGCCGAATGTTCTCAAGGAAGTCAAAGGCAAACCGCTCATCCTCAAATTCCTGGCCAACTTCACCCACATCATGGCACTAATGCTTTGGGTGGCCGGCCTTGGCGCTTTTGTCGCGCGCATGCCGGAACTGGGCATTGCGGTTTGGGCAGTTAATATCATCAACGGGTCATTCAGCTTCTTCCAGGAATTCCGGGCTGAAAAAGCCACGCAGGCGCTGAAAAAGATACTACCTTCCACTTCGCGCGTCATGCGCAACGGGGAAGAAACCAGTATTCTCGCCCAGGAGCTTGTGCCCGGCGATGTCATATTCCTGCAGGAAGGTGACAGCATCCCCGCAGACTGCCGCCTGCTAAACAGTTCTGACCTGCGGGTCAATCAATCCACGCTGACCGGTGAATCACACCCGGTCAACCGCTCGGCGGAACCCGTCAGCGGAGAAAACATGACCCGTTCGGATATCCCGAACCTCATTTTTGCCAGCACGTTCGTTGCTGCCGGCTCAGGCAAGGCGGTCGTTTACGCCACCGGAATGAATACCGCTTTTGGACGCATCGCCCAGATTACCCAGTCGGTCAAAGAAGAACTCAGCCCTCTGCAGAAAGAGATGAAAAATGTCACAAAAATCGTGACACTCATCGCGGTTGGCGTCGGCCTCCTCTTTCTGGTCATCGCGCTGCTGTTGGTGAAAATCCCCTTAATTGAGAGCTTTATTTTCACGCTCGGCATGGTTGTCGCTTTCGTTCCCGAAGGGTTGCTGCCGACCGTGACCCTGGCGCTCGCGATGGGAACGCAGCGTATGGCCAAGCGCAACGCGTTGATTAAAAAACTCTCCGCGGTGGAAACGCTAGGCTGCACCAATGTGATTTGCACCGATAAGACCGGAACCTTGACCCAAAACGAAATGACCGTTCGCGCGGTATGGGTGCCTTCCGCGAGTGAAACCGAGCCCCACGCAGGGCGTGAGATTGCGGTTTCGGGCACAGGTTACGAACCGGTCGGCACATTTTCTGAAAATGGTGCCGTGATTGACCCCCGCGCCGTACCGGCGTTAACTCAGGTGATTCTCACCGAGGCGAAATGCAACACTGCCCGCCTGCTCCCTCCCGAAACGCTCGAGGACGGCAGCAAAACCGGCTGGAAGGTGCTTGGCGACCCGACAGAAGCCGCATTATTGGTACTGGCGGATAAAGCCGGCTACACCCGCGAAGACCTGCAAAGCGGGCAAAGCGTCGCGGAACTTCCTTTTGATTCCCGCCGCAAACGCATGTCTGTGGTGCATATGGAGCGCGCCGAAAATACGCTCCAGCGCGTAGCCTATGTTAAAGGCGGTATTCGCGAGGTTCTGGATGCCTGCACGCGAATTCAGGTTGGCGAACAGATACTGCCACTCAGCCAGGACTGGATTGATTTCATCATGGCTCAGAATGACAGCTTCGCGCGGCAGGGTTTGCGCGTGCTGGCCGCTGCGACGCGCGTTCTCCCCAGGGAACTGAGTGAATATCAGGTGGAGACCATCGAAACGGAGCTGACATTTTTGGGGATGGTGGCGATGATGGACCCGCCGCGCGTGGATGTCACCGAGGCGGTGGAAAAATGCCGCAACGCGGGCATTCGCATCGTTATGATTACCGGCGACTACGGCCTGACCGCTGAAAGTATCGCCCGCCGGATTGGCATTGTCCGCGGTGAGAATCTGCGCGTGATTACAGGCGTGGAATTGGAAGGCATGAGCGATGAGGAGCTGCTGCAGGCAGTGCAGGGTCAGGTCATTTTCGCCCGCGTTGCCCCGGAACAAAAACTGAAGGTGGTTACCGCGCTGCAAAACCTGGGCAACGTGGTGGCTGTGACGGGCGACGGCGTGAATGATGCCCCTGCCCTGAAGAAAGCAGATATTGGCGTCGCGATGGGCCTCTCAGGCTCGGATGTCGCCAAGGAAGCCGCGGATATGATTCTGATGGACGACAACTTTGGTTCCATTGTGAACGCAATTGAGGAAGGCCGCGCGGTTTACGAGAACATCAAACGCTTCACCACCTATATCTTCACCAGCAACACGCCGGAAGCGCTGCCTTTTATCGCGCACGCCCTTTCCGCCGCCCGCATCCCGATTGCCCTGAACGTCATGCACGTTTTGGCTGTGGACCTGGGTACGGATATTGTTCCCGCTCTCGCGCTGGGCGCTGAGCCGCCTGAAGAAGGCACCATGCACCGTCCGCCGCGCAAGCTGACCGAGCACCTGATTACCCGGCCGCTGCTCTCGCGCGCTTATCTGGTGCTTGGCCCGGTGCAGGCGCTGGCAGCCATGGCCGCCTTTTACTATTACTACTGGACCAACGGCTATGCCGGCCAATGGCTTGATTTGCCCGGCAGCGGACCGATTTATCGCGCCGCGACTTCCATGGCGCTGGCTTCGGTGGTATTCACCCAGATTGGCAACCTTTTTGCTCAGCGTTCCACGCGCCGCTCAATTTTCAAGACGCCGCTTTTCAATAACAAGCTCATATGGTTTGGCATCCTGAGTGAACTACTTATCATCCTGGCTATCGTCTACGTCCCGTTCATGCAGCGCTTTATCGGCACAGGTCCTTTTGAATTGAAATATTGGTTGTTCCACCTGCTGTTGATACCCAGCCTGCCCCTCGCGGACGCGGTTCGAAAAGCAGCGCAGAAGCAAAAAGATAAACGGGTCCTGCAAAAGCAACAACTTGCTGAAAAAGGAGAAACATTATGAAAATAATCATTATCGGGTGTGGACGTGTCGGAGCGGGCCTCGCCAAGAACCTGAGCATCCAGGGCATCGATGTCTCAGTGATTGACAGCGACCCAAAAGCTTTTGAACTGCTCGGCCCAACCTTTAAAGGCAAGACATTGGTTGGAATTGGTTTTGACCAGAAGGTGCTTTCAGACGCCGGCATTGACCGCGCCGACGCCCTGGCGGCAGTTACCGCCTCGGACGAGGTGAATCTTGTGGCGGCGCGCATGGCTAAGATGGTCTTCAAGGTGCCCCGGGTGTCCGCTCGGGTTTACGAGCCGCAAAAAGCGAAAATCTACCGCCGCATGGGCATCCAGACAATCTCGCCGGTCACGCTGGGAATTGACCGCATGATCAGCACCCTGATTTATTCGCAGCTCAACATTGAGCGCCTGATTGGCGCGGGGCAGGTCAGCCTGATTGACGTGGATGTGAAACCACAGCTGGTCAACCATTCCGTTAAGGAAACGGAAGTGCCTGGTGAGATTCAGGTGGTCGCAATCACGCGAGCCGGAAAAACATTCATTCCCAACCCCGCCACACAGTTTCAGAGGGACGACATTGTGCACTTGTTCGTGAAATTCGGCTCGAAAGACAAAGTCAGCCGCATTTTCGGGGCTTAGGCAAAGGTAAGGAGGACAATATGAAGGTCATGATTATCGGTGGTGGCAAGGTCGGCACTTACCTGGCGAATTATCTTCTCAGCGAAAACCACGAAGTCCGTTTGATTGAACTGCGCGAAGAAGAGAAAGCGCGCATCCTGCTGGACGTTCCGGAAAGCGTCGTGTACATGGGCAACGGCACGGACCCTGATGTTTTGGAAGCGGCCGGCATCCGAAAAATGGACGTGCTTGCCGCGGTTACCGGCCAGGACGAGGTCAATCTGGTGGCCACCAGCCTGGCGCGATTTGAATTTATGGTGCCGCGCACCATCGCGCGCATCAACCATCCCAAAAACGCCTGGATGTTCAGCGATGTGATGGGGGTGGATGTGGCGCTAAACCAGGCTGACCTGATGGCGGCCTTGATAGCTGAGGAAATGTCTTTGGGAGACATGATTACGCTGCACAAACTGCGCAAAGGCAAATTTGACCTGGTGGAAGAAAAAGTCGCACCAAACGCGATTGCCAACGGAAAAATGCTTCGCGACCTGAAATTTCCGCCGCAGAGCACCATCGTGGCAGTCATTCGCAGCGGGGAACTCCTGATTCCCAACGGCGAGCTCGAGTTTCAGACCGCGGATGAAGTACTGGCGGTCGTGCGAAAAGACCAAAAGAAAGATTTGGCGCGCTTTTTTGACCGCGTGCTTTAGCTTCGCGTTCCGAATTCCGCAATCCCGCCTCGAAGGCGGGATTTTTATTTTCTTAGGCTTTAATCGCGCGGAGGTTTATGGTAGGATATTGGCAGTTTATATTGCGATTGGCAGGATAATCTATGTTCAGAACACGTTTTGCTCCCAGCCCGACCGGCTATATGCATATCGGCAACCTGCGCACAGCCCTCTACGCCTATTTACTGGCGAAAAAACACAAGGGCGTTTTCATTTTGCGCATCGAAGACACCGACCAATCCCGCAACGTGCCCGCCGCGCTTGCGGCGATTTACAACGGCCTTGCCCTGGCCGGCATCACCTATGATGAAGGACCCGATAAAGACGGTGGGAAGGGGCCGTACGTTCAGAGCCAGCGCCTGCCTATCTATAAAAAATACGCCGAAGAGCTCATCGCGAAAGGCGCCGCGTATTACTGCTTCTGCCAGAAGGAAGACAAGCCCGAAGCGGAAGACCAGCCCGCCCATCCGGATGTCACCCGCGACCCCTGCCGGTTTTTAACCGAGGCAGAAGCGCGCGCCCGATTATCCGGCGGCGTGATTCCGGTGGTGCGCCAGCGCATCCCCGAAGGCGGCAGCACAAGCTTCGATGACCACGTTTACGGCAGGATTACCATCGACAATTCCCAGCTGGACGACCAGGTGCTGCTGAAATCAGATGGGTTCCCAACCTACAATTTTGCCAATGTGGTGGACGACCACCTGATGGAAATCACGCATGTCATTCGCGGGCAGGAATATCTTTCATCCACGCCGAAATACAACCTGCTTTACCAGGCCTTTGGCTGGCAGATTCCTGAATACATTCACCTGCCGCTCATTCTGCGCGAGGACGGCGCAAAGCTGAGCAAGCGCGCGGGCGACCCGTCTTTTGAGGACCTGGTCAACATGGGCTACCTGCCGGAAGCCATTGTGAACTACGTCGCCTTGCTTGGGTGGAGCCCGGGAAACGACCGCGAGTTCTTCACCATGCAGGATTTAATCGAAGCCTTCGACATGGACCGCATCGGCAAGTCCAGCGCGGCTTTCTCCATGGATAAACTCACCTGGCTGAACGGCGAACATATCCGCGCGATGGACCCCGCGGCTTTCCACCAGGCTGCCAGAAAGTACTATCCCAAGGACAGCGGCCTGGATGAGGAAAAAATCAGCCGGCTGATTCAGATTCGCGTGGAAAAGCTGACCGATATTCCCGGCATGATTCGCTTCTTGAGCGAACTGCCTGAATACGGCCCGGAATTATTTGAAAATCAAAAATCCAAGGCCACGCTAGCCTCCAGCGCTGAAGTGCTGCGGGCGGTTATTCCCTTGCTCCAGAAGCTGGAAAAATGGGATAACGAAAGCCTTTTCGCGGCTCTGAAGGATTTTGCCGCCGCAAATGGATACAAAACCGGGACGGTGATGTGGCCAATCCGCACCTCGCTTTCGGGCCTGCCGGCCTCGCCGGGGGGCGCCACAGAACTGGCGGATTTGCTTGGAAAAGAGGAAACTCTGCGGCGGTTGGTCATCGGGCTCCAAAAGCTTGAAAGCTGACGCGCGGGGCCGGCCTGCAGCGACAGGAACAGTTCTTGCAACCTTAGCTCTCATTGACAAACACCTGGCGCGCGCAGATGAAAGCATTATTAGACATAATCCCTCTTCTCACGGTACTGCCCTACGCTTTGCTCTATTACTTCATTCTGCTTAGCGCCAGCCTGCTTGCCGCCCTGGCGCTGCGCAGAACGGTTGGCGCGCCTTATCAGCCCGCGCGCGCGCTGCGCGCCGCGCTGTTTGTGCTCTTTATCGCCCAGACGCTGCTGCTGACGCTCAGCCTTCTGATTTTTCAGGGGTTCAGCAGTCTTTCCCGTTTTTTTCCGCTTATCTTCCATGCGCTCACACTGATTACACTGATTTGGCTGTGCGCCGGACTGCTTTACGACCGGTTGAACAGCCGCGCGGCGCGGCTTCCGGTTTTTCTCAGCGGCTTCACGCTTCTGGCGGGAATGCTGTGCGTGCTGGCCTGGTCCGCGCGGCCGGCGGAAGAAGCTTTTGCCGGCTCTGTTTTCAGCCTGGCGTGGTCGGGCGCGGCTTTGCTGGTGCTTCTGGTTGGTTTGCTGCTGGCTTTGCGCGGCAGGCGCGCCCATAAACTGGAACGCGTCCTGATTTTGCTCATCGCCGCTCTTGGGTATTTGGCGAACATCCTCTACCCTACAGAAAGCACTCTGCCCAGCGGCGTCATGCTCAGCCAGTTACTGTATTACCCCCTGCTTATCAGCGCCGCCTGGCAGTCCAGACGGAGGGAACAGCCGCGGCCTGCAGGCGCAAGTTCGCCGCAAATGGCGGCCGCTTTCCTGGACCTTGGCCTGGTGGAGCGCGTCAGTGAAATACGCGCCGCTCTTACCCACGCTCTCTCCCTCTTTCTGATGGGGGATTTGGTTGGAATCATGGAAAAAGACGCGCAGGCGAACGCGTTTAATGTAAGCAGCATGTACGACCTCATCAGTGAATCCTATCTTCCCACTTTTCAACTGCCCTTCAAACAGGTGCCCAAACTTCGCCGGCACTTTGAGGACCTTATCCCTCTCACCGCGAACGCGGACGAACAACTGAGCAGTGAAAAGCAAGCCATCATGCGCGCCAGCGCTTACAACGCCGCCGGCAGCCTGCTGCTCTATCCTCTGGGCAGCGCCGGCCAGCCTGCGCGCTTCGCTCTGCTGTGCGTCAATCCCTACACCAAACGCATTTGGACGGAGTCGGACCTGCAAATCCTTGGCGAGCTTTCCGGCAAGATTTATCAGGTATTGGACCGCGCCGCGCTGGTGGAAGCCGGCAGCGCCCTGAAAGACCAGAGCCGCTACCTCAGCAATCAACTGGAACGGGAAAAAAGCGATTTGGCCGCCGCGCTCTCCAGCAGCCGGGCGGAAATAAACGCGCTGCGGGCGCAGCGGTCGGAAGAAGAGTCGGCGCGGGCCGTGGAACTGCGCGTCTGCCAGGAACGGCAAAAGTACCTCGAAACACAGCTGGACCTGCTTTCGGAGAGATTGCGCACCCAAACAGAAGCGTTGGGTGAACTGGAATCCCTGCGCCAACAAAAAAGCGCCCTCGCGCTGGCATTGGAAGAAAATCAACAGCGCGCGGGCGAACTGCAGCGCAGGCTTGAACAGGCCGGGCTTGCCCAGAACGACCTGAAGGTACAGCCAGAGGCACCGCGGGAAGAAACTCCGGAATTAGCATCCGCGCAGCCAGAGGCGCTTGCTGAGGAGAGTGACCGCGCTAACCAGCCCACAGGAACCCGCGAAGCTCTCCAGGCGGCGTTGGATGAGACAGCTGCGTCCTTTTATTCCAGGCGGGTCGCGCTGCGCACCGCGATTGAAGATATCCCGGACATGCCGAAGCCCGAGCTTGCCCGGCTGCAGAAAATTCTTGAAAACCTGGCCATCAATGCTTTCGCGGCCGCGCCGCCGGAGAGCGAAGTTTTGGTGCAGGTTCGGACTGTCAGCGCGGATGGTGAAAGCCCCGCGCTGGAGATACTCAGCACGCATGCCGGCGAGGGAATCGCGCCGGAGGAACAGAAACGCCTGGCTGAATTGCTTGAGTTGCCTGAAGCCCCCTCGCCTGCCGGCCTTGGCGATTTTGCCGTCCTGCGCGAAGCCGCGCGCCTGCTGCGCGAATGCGGCGGGCATTGGTGGCTGAAGAGCGAACCCGGCAGTCTGACCACCTGGCGCGCACTGATTCCAATGAATTCCAGGCCAGACCCCAACGCGCCGGCGCGTAATTAAAGCGGTAAGAGGCCGGCAGGAGCTGCGAAAACGATGAGACTCAAACGACATCAGATCATCACCTTGATAATATTTGGAGCCCTGACGCTTACCATCCTGATGGCTGTCATCTCAGGGGCTTTGGTCAGCGCGGCGGCAAACTCCAGCGCTTTCCCTTACCGCATCGGTTTTAAGGACTTCGCCGCGACGCCAACGCCTTTCCAGCCCAACGCCTTCGCCAATATCCTCGAAGACGGAACCATTGAGCTGCTGCCCCAACCCATCTATACCCCTACGCCGGTGCCGGTTATTTCCCAGGATAAACTGCCTGAAAATCAGCTGAACATTCTGCTTCTGGGCTGCGACGATTTCTCCACGAACGGTTTCCGCACCGATGTCATCATGCTGCTCTCGCTTAATCCCAAGCATCACTCCATCAGCCTGATTTCGTTCCCGCGCGACCTGTACGTGACCATTCCAGGCTATTGGTCCAACCGCATCAACACTGCCTGGGGTTTGGGCGGCTTCGCGCTCCTGGCCGACACCTTCCAGGCTAATTTCGGCATCCACCCGGATTATTACATGATGGTCAATTACAACGGCTTTAAAGATGTGGTGAACAGCCTGGACGGCATTGATGTGGAAGTGACCCAGGAACTGCAGGATTCCTGTAAATTGGACCCCAGCGGCTGGTGCATCATGGAACCCGGCATCGTCCATATGGACGGCGGCACAGCCCTTTGGTATTCGCGCTCGCGCCTGACTACCAGCGATTTTGACCGCAACCGCCGCGCGCAGGATGTGGTCAAAGCCATCTTCCGCAAGGCAATGAACCTGAATGTGGTCTTTAAGCTCCCTGAACTTTACGGAGCATACCGCGAATACGTGGATACCAACCTGCAGCTTGGAGACCTGCTGCCGTACGTGCCGCTGGCATCGGAAGTCATGAAGACCCAGAACATCAATCAATACGCGGTCGGCCCCGAAACGGTAACCAACTGGATTACGGCAGAAGGCGCGATGGTCTTGATTCCCAATTACTACGCGATTAATCCAATTATCGCGGAAGCGCTCTACCTGGATGACTGAGTTTGACAAGCGCGGAAAACCCGTATACACTACTTAATGAAATTATCTACGCGAAATAGATTGGAGCTGACATGAATCCGATTTCTGAAAACTTCAGCGCCCACCTGACGGAAAGCACCCTGATGCAGCCTGCCATCCAGGCCTGGAAGATTTACCTGCACGATCAGGGCCGGTCCAACCACACACTTAAAGCGTTCACCGCGGACCTTCAGCTTCTGGCAGGTTTTTTGCCTACCGATGCCCAGATTGGACAGGTTAGCACCAAAGACCTGGATAACTTCCTCACCTGGCTCCAGACCGACCGCAAAGTTCCCTGCAGTCCGAAAACCCTTTCGCGCCGCATCACCGCGATTAAATCCTTTTTCCGGTGGCTTTCCCGCAACGGCATTATTCCGATGGACCCCGCGGAAAAGGTGGAGCAAAAGACGGTCATCAGCCCGCTGCCGGTGGTGCTGACCAGGAGCGAACAGGAGCGCGCCCTGGATGCGGCGGACGCGATGCGCACCTCCGCGGCGCGCGATTTGCGGCCTTACCTGCTGCTCAAGCTGGTGCTGGATACAGCCATGAAAAAAGGCGAATGCCTGAATCTGAAAACCAATCATGTCGAACTGGACGGCCCGGACGGCCCTTACATTTTCATCCGCTACTCCAGCCCGCGCTACCGCTATAAGGAACGCAAAGTCCCCGTGTCCGCGGAATGGACGCAGGCCTATCAGGAATATATCGCCGCCTACCAAATTCAGGACGCGGTTTTTCCCTGGTCTCAGCGCCGCCTCGAATATCTTCTGGAGGATGTTGGCAAAGCTGCCCAGCTGGATAAACACCTTTCGTTCGACATGTGTCGATGGACAAGCGCGCTAAACGACTTGACCTCCGGAATGGACGCGGATAAAATCCGCCAGAAATTAGGCATATCCAAGATTCAATGGCGCGAGGTTTCGCAAAAGCTGTGCAGCCTGGCAAAAGAGTACGGCTACGAGCTGAGTTCGCCGGAGAATGAAGGATAGCGCCGCGACCAATATCTAATAGAAAGAACAACGATATGCAAAAGCCACAACGGAAGTCATCGCTTCCTGCCGTTTTATTCCTGCTCGTAATCATCCTCGGGCTTGCCTGGGGCGCGGCGGTCAGCCTCAACCGCGTCCGGAATGGAGAGGGCAGCTTCCTCAGCAACCTCTGGGCCAAAAACGCGGAGGGAATTCAGGACCCTTACCTTTCCGGTTATTCTGAAGCCCTCCAGATTCCGCCCTATGTGAAGACAATCATGCTGCTCGGCTCGGATTACACCCCGCAAAGCGGGTACCGCACCGACGTCATGCTTTTGGCGGCTTTCAACCTGAAAACCAATGAAATCCACCTCTTTTCACTCCCGCGCGACCTGTGGGTGGAGATTCCCGGATATTACCCGCAGCGTCTGAACGTCGCCCACGCCCTCGGCGGCTACCAGCTGCTGGGGGACACCCTGGCCTACAATTTCGGGTTCCGTCCCGACCATTATGCCATCGCCGAGTTCTCCGCTTTTAAGTATGTGGTGGACCTGCTGGGTGGAATTAATGTTCAGGTGACCGAGCGCATGGAGGACCAATGCGACTTTACTCCTGAGCGTTGGTGCGTGGTTGAACCCGGCCCGCGCGAGATGGACAGCAATTTTGCCCTTTGGTATGTACGCGCCCGTCTAAACTCCTCGGATTTTGACCGCACCCGCCGCGCTCAGGAAGTAGCCCGCGCGATTGCGCAGAAAATTACCAGCCCTGCCAATCTCGTCCGCCTGCCAACTTTCATCGAATCCGCGTTGGACGTCATTGAAACCGACATGACCATTGCAGATATGTGGCTGTACATGATGCCGCTCAATAAATTCCTAAAACCCGAAATCGCTCAGGGGTACACGCTCAGCCCCAATGAAGCCGTCGGTTTCGTCACGGATGAAGGCGCGATGGTTTTGCAGCCTGATTACGGCGCCATCCACAATATCCTGAAAGAGGTTTTTTGGATTGAATAAAGCGGGCCTCAGGCTGGCTTTTTCAGGCTGAGGTGCAGGATTTCCTGTTCGTCCCCGGTTAAACGCCAGGCCTGCGCGATTCGCAGCCCGGCCACCCACAGCAAAGATCCCTCACAGAAGACCAAAGGCCAGAGAGCCCGGGCCGGCTGAGGGATTTTTTGATTCACAAAAAAATCGCTCAATTTCTGGGTCTTTCCTGGCATTCCCAAAGGCGACCAGCGTTCGCCTGGTCTGGCAGGCCGCACCTCCAGCGGCAGGCTCAGGTCAGCCGGGTTCAGCCAGGCATGTTCCGGGCTGCGGCGGTCCTGCGCGCTGATTTTCTTAAAAGCTTTAGCGCTGATAAGCTGCGCCCGCAGTTCCCAACCGTGGGCGAGAGGAAGAGCTTCATCAAGGTTCAGCGTCAAGCGTTCGCCGCTCGGCAGCTGCGGGTACTGCGGAAAAACCGGCCGGCTGTCTTTGGGCGTCAGGGTGATAACTCCCTGGTGATACAAAATCTCCAGGTTGCCGCCGAAGTCAAAACGGATTTGGTTCTCCCGCAAATTGTCCAGCGCGCGTTCCAGAGCCTCCAGGCCCACGTCCCGCAGCTGCGGACGCAGAAGCAGCACAGCCTGCAGTAGAACCCGCCTTTGCAGACCTTCGGCCAGAGCGAAAAACGCCAGCGCGTCCAGGGTAACGCACCTATCTGACTGTTCCCGCAAACAGCCGCGTAGAGCCTGCCGTTCCAGGTCTGCCAGCAGTTCGGCATCCGCCTGCAGCACGCGCGCGCTGCGCGCAATCACCCGCCGGAAAGCCGGGTTGGCAGCTTCGAGAGCGGGGATAATCTGGTGGCGCATGCGGTTCCTGAAAAAACGCGCATCCGCGTTGCTTTCATCGACGATATAGGTAAGCTGGTGTTCCTGACAATACGCTTCGGTTTCCGCGCGGCTGACGCCCAACATGGGGCGGAATATCGGCAGGCTGGGATGAAATTCAGCTAAAACCGCACGCGCTTGAATTCCGCGCAGTCCATTAATTCCAGCCCCGCGGATGAAATGCATCACAATGGTTTCCACCTGATCATCAGCGGTGTGCCCCACAACCACCGCCTGGGCTTTGATTTCCTGGGCCACCTGGAAAAGGAAGCGATACCGGCACTGCCTCGCGGCTTCTTCAAGCCCCAGTTTGTGTTCCCGCGCGAAAGCCAGGACGTCCACCCGCTGAGAAATGTAAGGCACCTGCCAGGAAGTCATCAGCATTCCGACCTCTTCCGCTTCAGCGGCGGAAGAAGGCCGCAGTCCATGGTCCAGATGCGCGGCCGTGAAACGCGCGCCGGCTTCCTTCAGGCAGTGCGCCAGACTGAGGCTGTCCGCGCCGCCGGATACACCCACTACCAGCGGCAGTTCAGGCTTCCAAAGGCAGTCGCGCAGGAGGGATGATAAAATTCTTTCTGAAATCACAACGAAATTATAGCATCCCGTCTTGGGATGGAGCGGCTGCACCCGAATCTACTGTATACTTAAGCGGGAGGAGCGGAAGACATGCCCACATTGCTTGGAATTACCGGTAACGTTGCTTCTGGAAAAAGCGCAGTCCGCCAATATCTCGAAAACGAAGGCGCGCTGACTATTGACGCGGATCTGCTGGCGCAGTCCACCTATCTGCCGGGAATGCCGGCCTATGAGCCGATTCTGGAAACCTTTGGCCGAGATATCTGTTACTCCGACGGCCAGATTAACCGCTCCAGGCTCGGAAAAATTGTATTCAAAGATCCCGGAGCTCTGCGCGAACTCGAAGCCATCGTCCACCCGCTGGTAACCCAGGGCATTGAAGAAATCATTGCCCGGTCGAACGCGGACCTGGTTGTGGTAGAGGCTATTAAGCTCTTCGAAGCTGGGCTGCATGAACGCTGCGACGAGGTCTGGGCTGTGGTGGCTCAGGATGCGATTCGTCAGGAGCGTGATATGAACACGCGCGGACTGACCGAAGCGGATGCCTGGCTGCGCGTAACCTCTCAGAGCCCGCAGGAAGAAAAAGCCCGCCGGTCGGATTATGTCATCAACACGGACGGCAGTTATCAAAGCACCTACGACCAGACGATGAACGGCGCGAAGAGGCTCATGTCCGCGGCTTCCGCGCAAATTATCTCCCGCGACGGAGAGGTTTTTCGGGCCCTCAGGCCGGAGGATTTTTCAGCCGCCAGGGCGCTGCTGAACCGTTTCTTCCCACAAACCTGGGAGGATGAAGACATTTACCGATCGCTCAGCCACCGCTCGGTGCTGGCTGGTTTTCGGGATGGCGAGCTAAGTTCGCTGACTTCCTGGAAGCTTGAATTCTTCCTGGGTCTGGTCCAAAGCGTCATCCCGTATACCCCCGCCTCAGAAGAAATCAAATCCGCGATTACTACACTTATCATTCGCGCCGGTTGGCATTTATGCAAAGGCTTGTATGTCCCTCACGACTTGCTCGCGCCTTCCTCCGCCAAACAGCTGGGTTTCCTGCCCGGGGAAACCGCCATTGTGGACGTGCATCCGCTTTCCACGGCGAATTTCCTGAGGAAAAACGGGCTGGTGCCTGGTGAGGTGTTTGTTCGGTCTAACCTTTAGGCTGGGGGCGATTAGCGCTGAGCCTGTTAACAGGTTATACTTAGGGTTCACCAGACCGTTAAAATGGTGTTCGCATGCAGGAGCTGATTAGTAATTTCCTCTTCATTCTTGAGCGCTTTGACTGGATGAGCGTGATTGACATCGCCCTTGTGACGATCTTTTTTGCGATTCTGCTCTACATGCTGCGGGATACCGAAGCCCTGACCCTCCTGCGCGGGGTTTTTCTGGTGGTGATTCTGATTACTCTGGTAACGTCGCTGGTCAATCTGCCTGCGTTTTCGTGGCTGGTGAACACGATTGCCCCCGCCATGATTTTTGTCATTCCTGTCATCTTCGCGCCGGAAATCCGGCGCGCCCTGGAGCGGGTCGGCCGCATTTCGAATATGGATTTTCTCACCCGCCGTTCCAACCCGAAAAGCCGCGAAAGGACTGAGAGCGCCTTGCAGGAAATCACCAAGGCTGCTGTGCGCCTTTCTGAACGCCGCCACGGCGCGCTCATTGTCATCCGGCGCAACGATTTTCTGACCCAGTACTACAAGAACGGCGTCTACCTGGACGCGGATATCACCGCCGAGCTGCTGCTGCAAATCTTCTACCCCAATACGCCCCTGCATGACGGCGCTGTCATCGTGGAGGACAACCGCGTCAAGGCGGCTGCCTGTGTGATGCCCCTTTCCGCCAGCGGCGTGCTAAACAGCCTGCCTGAACGGTCCATGGGCTTGCGCCACCGCGCCGGCCTGGGCATCAGCGAGGTCAGCGACGCTGTCGCCCTGGTTGTCTCCGAAGAAACCGGCAGTATTTCCATTGCTTACCAGGGTCGGTTTATCCGCCGGCTGGACGGCGAACGCCTGCTCAACACTTTGCGTGCTTTCCTGCTTCCGGAAGAACAGTCCACCAGGAAATCCGGGAAAACCAAAGAAAAGAAAACCGCTGACGAGAAACAGGGAGGGAGCGCAAAATGAAGACCCTTCGCTGGATTGTCAAATTCCTTCCGACGCTGTTTACTGCGCTGATTCTGGCTATCATCGTGTGGGTTTCCGCTGTTTCCAGCGCGGACCCAAACGAAGAGCGCGAATATTCGACTCCCATTCCCGTGACCGTGCTGGGCCTTGACCCGGACCTGGTCATCACCGGTCAGCTTGAGGACGAGATTAAGGTTACCATCCGGGCTCCGCGTTCCATTCAGGAGCGTCTGGCCACCAACCCGAACGCCATCCACGCCTTTATCAACCTCTCCGGACTGAAAGCGGGTGAACACACCCTCGAACCGCAAATCGCCATCGATTTCAGCCCAACCCGGGTGACAGCGTTTTCCCCGTCGGAAATAACCCTGAAGTTGGAAAATATCCTCAACAAAGAAGTGCCTGTCGAAATTCGCCAGACAGGCAGCCTGCCAATTGGCTACGAAGCCGGCGAGATGATTGTCTCTCATTCCACAGCTGTCGTCATCGGACCGGAGAGCCAGGTTGTGAAAGTTGACCGGGCAGTAGCGAGCATCGACCTGACCAACGCGATTACCAACATCTCCCGTCAGGTGGAATTGAAAGCGCTGGATTCGCGCGGGGTCATCGTCGGCGGCATCAACCTCACCCCCCCTCAGGTGAATGTCGAAATCCCAATCACGCAGCTGGGCGGCTACCGCAATGTCTTTGTAAAGATCGTCACGACCGGTCAGATTGCCCAGGGCTTCTACCTCACCGGCATCCTGGCAGACCCGCCTACCATTACCATTTACAGCACAGACCCCGAGCTGGCGGCAAACATGCCTGCCTTCATCGAAACCATCCCGCTGAACTTGAATGGCGCGAATGAAAGTTTTGAAAAAGAGGTCAGCCTGAACCTTCCGGAAGGCATCGTCGTTGTGGGCGACCAACAGGTAAGAATTCAGGTGAGCATCGCGGCGATTCAGTCCTCCCTCCTCCTGACCGGCATCCCGGTCGAGGTGGTTAACCTTGGGCAGGGGCTCAAAGCCAAGTTATCTCCGGACCGGGTGGATATTTACGTTTCCGGCCCGCTCTACCTGCTTGACAAACTCAACGCGGCCGATATTATCGTCAGGCTGGACCTGGCGAATAAAACGCCCGGCACCTATCAGTTAATTCCGACGGTAACGCTGGCAGATGATGCCATCAACCTCGATTCCATATTGCCTGCTTCCATCGAAGTGGTCATCAGCAGGTAGCCGCGGATGTAAGAAAACCCTGGAAAGAAAAACAAGACATGAAGAAACCCGTAGTTGTTTTGGTCGGAAGACCAAATGTTGGTAAAAGCACCTTATTTAATCGCCTGGTCGGCGAACGGCTCGCGATTATTGACGACGTGCCCGGCACCACGCGCGACCGTCTGGTCGCGGAAGGCGAGTGGGCCGGCCGTGAGTTTTTCGTTGTGGATACCGGCGGTATCGACCCCACCCGGCAGCGCAGTCAGGAACCGCTCTCCGTTGGTTCCGCCGCTTTTATCGCGGATATTCGCGCGCAGGCCGAAATCGCGATGGAAGAAGCCGATGTCATTTTGCTCCTGACGGATGCCCAGCAAGGGGTGACCGAAGCTGACCGCGAGATTGTGCAGTTACTGCGCCGGCGCCAATCCATTGTGGAAGGGCAAAATCATCCCCCGATTATTCTGGCGGTCAACAAAGCCGACAGCGATGCTTACCGCGCCAACGCGTTGGACTTTTATTCGCTGGGGTTGGGAGAACCTTTTCCTATCTCCGCCATTCACGGAACCGGCACCGGCGATTTGTTGGACGAAGTGGTCTCAAACTTCCCAACGCAAGAAGAGCCTGAAGAAGAAGACACCAGCATCAAGGTTGCGATTGTCGGCAAGCCCAACGCTGGAAAATCCAGCTTGCTGAACAAACTGGCCGGCGAGAACCGTTCCATTGTTAGCCCGATTCCCGGCACAACGCGCGACGCGATAGACACCCGCATCACCTGGGAAGGGCTGCCAATCACCCTGATTGACACGGCGGGCATCCGCAAACGCGGCTCCATTGAACCCGGGGTGGAAAAATACTCCGTGTTGCGCGCCATGCAGGCCATTGAACGCTGCGACGTTGCCCTGTTGGTAGTGGACGCGGTAACCGGCGTTACCGCCCAGGATACCCACATCGCTGGTTATATTAACCAGGCCTGGAAATCAGTAATTTTGGTCATTAATAAATGGGACCTGATTGAAAAAGACACCCACACCATGGTCGAATTTGAAAAAAACATTCGGCAGGCGCTCAACTTCTTGCCGTACGTACCGGTTATATTCATTTCTGCCGCCACCGGCCAGCGCGTGAATCAAATCCTGCCGATGGTCGCCCGCGTGCAGGAAGAACGTCTGGTGCGTCTGACGACCTCGCAGCTTAACCGCATCCTGCAGAACGCACAGGACCTGCACCAGCCCTCCTCGGGTTCCGGTCGGATGTTCCGAATTTATTACGGGACGCAGGTGCGTTCAGAGCCGCCCACATTCCTGCTGTACTGCAACGACCCGACGCTTGGGCATTTTACTTACCTGCGCTATCTCGAAAACCAGATACGCAAGGAATACCCATTCATTGGCACACCAATCCGGTTGGTTCTCAAGGCGCGCGAACGCGGCGAAGACTGAACGTCCGCGAAAGTTGTATAATAGGGTAAGTTTTATTACTGGAAAGCAAACTGTGGATCATTACACCAGTCAGGCTTCGCCTGAAACAAACGGACCAGAACCCGCCCCGGATATAAAACGTGGGTCAGGCTTTTGGATTGATACGCTAGAGACAATTCTCATGGCGCTGGTGCTTTTTTTGGCCATCAACGCGGTCAGCTCGCGCGTCCGGGTGGAAAACATCAGCATGAAGCCCACCTTGCAGCCCGGCTACCTGCTGGTGGTGAACAAGCTGGCTTACAAATTGGGGGAGCCAAAGCACGGCGATATCATTGTCTTTGACTATAACGGAGAAGGCCAGGAAGACTACATCAAACGGATAATCGGCTTGCCCGGAGACCAGGTAGTCATAGAGAACGGCATCGTCAGCGTCAATGGGCACCCGCTCACGGAACCCTATATTGCCGAATTTCCGCGCTATTCCGGCAGCTGGAGCGTTCCGCCGGATTCCTACTTTGTGTTGGGGGATAACCGCAACAACTCCTCCGATTCCCATCAGTGGGGCTACGTGAAGAAGGAAGATGTGATTGGAAAGGCCGTATTTGTGTACTTTCCTCTTAGCGCCATGCGCTCTCTGGTCATCCCGGATTTGGTGCAGGCCGCCAATTGACGCCGGACCCGGTCAGACAGCCTTTTTTCCTGAAATATTTCAAACACAACGAAAAATAAAGCGTATAATCAACCCGTATGAAATCATTACTGCCAACAAACCCCGAGACCTGCCCGCGCTGCATGGTGGGACGAATCAAGCGGAAGCTCATTCCGTACTCATTGGTCGTTGACGGCCAGCTCTTAAGCGTGCCGCGCTTCCCGGCCTGGGTGTGCGATGTGTGCCACGCCTACATGTTCGACCCGGCCGCCTTAAGCCGCCTCGAAGCCTCACTTAGCGCCCGTCAGGAAACTAAAAAGGCGCCGCGGACGCACCGCGCTTCCCCTCCCGCCTCCCCTGCCGCGGATAAACCTCTGGAAAGTTTTTAACCTGATTAAAGCAAGGGGGCTGCCGCGGCATTTAACCAGCAGTTCTCTATGAGTTGCGTAAGAAAATACCTTTTTTGTTGACTTAGCACCCCGAGAGTGCTATTATCTTGTTACAGAACTTATACATCTTATTCATTCTGTACCTTAATAATGGAGGTTTGTGTATGAACGCGGTCTTATTATCACGGATTATTGGCGCTGTCATTTTTGGAATTATTGGCTTCTTTTCCGGCACACCGATTCATAATTACCTGATTTCCTTTTGGGCAACCTATCCGTTAACAAACGGTATTACGGTTGTTATTTGCATCATTCTCTTCATGCTGATTGGGTACATCATCAGTCCCTGGATCAGTGTAAAACCTGTTGAGGCTCTCAGTAAAAGCCTGGGCAAATCTTCCCCGCAGGCGCTCTTCAGCGGTCTGATTGGTTTAATTATCAGCCTGATCATCTCCGCGCTGCTGGCATACCCCGTCTCTCTTCTTCCGAAGCCGTTCGGGCAAATCATGCCGCTGGCGGTGGTGGTGGTCTTTGGATATCTCGGACTGACCCTCTTTTACAGCCGCAGCCAGGAATTTCTAGGCCTTTTCCGCTCCTTCTCGAACAAAATATCCGCCAAAGGCTCACGCACGCAGATTGATGGAGAGCATTGGGTTTTGGTAGATACCAGCGCAATCATTGACGGCCGCATCGCGGACATTGCCAAAACCGGTTTTCTGCCCGGCACGCTCATCGTACCCCGCTTTGTGTTGAACGAACTGCAATACGTCTCCGACTCCGCGGACTCCATGCGCAGGCAGCGCGGCCGGCGCGGGATGGACGTGCTGACTGAGCTTCAGAACGACGATAAAACCTCAGTCATCATCAGCGATATCGACGTGGAAGGCGTCCGCGAAGTGGACGACCGCCTGGTGGTTCTGGCGCGCCAGATGCGCTGCCCAATCCTCACGAATGACTATAATCTGAACCGCATCGCCGAACTGCAGGGTGTCAGGGTCTTGAATATCAATGACCTTGCCAACGCGGTGAAGGTAATCCTGCTGCCTGGAGAGAGCTTCAATGTCCGCGTCATCCAGGAAGGCAAGGAATCCAATCAAGGCGTCGGTTACATGGACGACGGCACGATGGTGGTGGTGGAGAACGGCCAGCGCTATCTCAATAAAGAAATTACTGTCATCGTGACAAAAATCCTGCAGACCTCAGCCGGGCGCATGATTTTTGCCAAACGTGAAGTTGAATAAAACTGGTAGGGTTGCCATGGCTCTTAAAATATACAACACGCTGACCCGCGAGAAAGAAGATTTCCGCACGCTGGAACCTGGAAAAGTCCGCATGTACGTCTGCGGGCCAACCGTGTACGACCGCGCCCATATTGGCCATGCCATGTCCGCGCTCGTGTTTGATATCGTCCGCCGCTATCTGGAATATTCCGGCTACGAAGTGCGCTTCGTGATGAATTTTACGGACGTGGATGATAAAATCATCGACCGCGCCAGACAATCCGGGGCGGATCCGTTCCAACTCGCCCAGGGTTACATAGAAGACTACAAGCGCAATCTGGAGGCTTTGAACATCAAACCCGCCAGCGTCAACCCGCGCGCCACGCAGGAGATGCCCCACATTCTGGAAATGATTCAGGCGTTGGTGCGGCAGGGCTCCGCGTATGTGGTAGACGGCGATGTTTACTACCGCGTCGATTCCGACCCGGAATACGGCAAGCTTTCGGGCCGCCGCCTGGAGAGTATGAATGCCGGCGCGCGCATCCAGGTGGACGACCGCAAAGAACACCCAATGGACTTCGCGCTCTGGAAAGCCGCCAAGGAAGGCGAGCCCGCTTGGGACAGCCCCTGGGGCAAAGGACGTCCGGGATGGCACATCGAGTGCTCCGCGATGAATATGCATCATTTGGGAGAGCAGATTGATATTCACGGCGGTGGAAACGACCTGATTTTCCCGCATCACGAGAATGAAATCGCGCAGACCGAAGCGCTGACCCATAAACCATTCGCCACCTATTGGATGCACAACGGCATGCTGACTCTCAAGAGTGAGAAGATGTCCAAATCGTTGGGCAACATGGTTCTCATTGACGAATTCCTGGCGGAACATCCCGGTGACGTCATGCGCCTTCTGGTGCTGAATGGTTCCTACCGCAGCCCGCTCACCTATAACGATGAAGTGTTGGCGCAGACCGAACAGGCTTACAAGCGTCTTCTCACCGCAAAAAAGGCCGCGGACCCAAACGCACCCGGCATTGACCCTGCCCGGGCGGAGGCGCTGCAAGCTGACGCGGAAAAGACCCGCGCGCAGTTTAAAGAAGCCATGGATGATGACTTTAACACGTCTGCCGCGCTGGCCGCTCTGTTTGAACTCGTCAGAGCCATCAATCAAGCCCGTTCCGAAGGCGCGACCCAGGCGCAGCTGGCGCCTGCCCTGCAGGTCTTCGACGAACTGACCGGCGTGCTCGGCCTGCGCCTGAACGAAGCAGCAGATGGAAAAACGCCGGCCGACGCGTTCATCGACCTCCTGGTAGCGCTGCGCACGGAACTGCGCGCGCAAAAGCAGTGGGCACTGGCTGATAAAATCCGCGTGGAACTGAAAGCCCTCGGGGTGGTTTTGGAAGACAGCAAAACCGGAACGACCTGGTCCTGGGAGTAAACTGTGCGCGAGTGGATCAGCGGGCGCAATCCGGTTTATGAAACCCTTCGGGCAAAAAGGCGGCATGTATTCCGCCTTGTCCTCGCGCGCGGCATCAAGCTGGAAGGGCAGCTGCCGGAAATTCTCAGGCTGGCGCGCCTGCGCGGCCTCGCGCCGGAAGAAGCCCCGCGCGATAAACTGGATGCCTTATCCAATCACCATCAGGGTGTCGCGTTGGAAGCCAGCGAATATCCCTACGCGGCGCTTGAAGATTTGATTCAGAACGCCAGAAACCAACCTGAACCGCCCTTCTTTTTGCTGCTTGACCTCATTCAGGATCCGCAGAATCTGGGAACGCTGCTGCGCACGGCCGAAGCGGTGGGAATTCACGGCGTGGTGATACCCTCAGCGCAGGCTGCCCAGGTCACGCCGACCGTGGTGCACGCCAGCTCCGGTGCCACGGAACACCTGCTGGTTGCGCAGCACAACCTCGCCCAGGCAATTGACAGATTCAAGGCTCTGGATGTGTGGGTGTACGGTCTGGATGAGGCGCCCCGCTCCAGGACGCCTTCCGAGTTGAGGCTGGACGGCGGGGTCGCGCTGGTAGTTGGCAACGAAGGCTCCGGGCTGCGGGAATTAGTTCGGAAAAAATGTGATGAGCTGCTGCGTCTGCCCATGCGCGGAAAGATTGAATCGCTGAACGCCGCGGCGGCCGGTTCCATCGCGCTGTATCTTGCCCGTCAGGCCCGGGAGAGAGCCTGAAGCCCGGCGAGGTAAATTCCTCCGATTTAGAACCATTCGCGCATTCGCCCGCGCGCTCGAAGCGCCTCTGGCGCGGCAATCCGTCTTTTTGCGTTTTGCGGTGCTCTGGTTAGTAATCGTTCCTTCTCGGCGCTGAGGGCAACTGGGTTTCGTCCTTGCGAGGGAGCGCAGCCACCGCGGCAGTCCGCCTTTTGACCTTATGCAGTGCTCTGGTTAGTAATCGTTCTTTCTCAGAGTTGAGGGCAGCAAGGATTTCGTCCTTGCGAGGGAGCGCAGCCACCGCGGCAGTCTGGACTCGCGATTTGTCTCCGCGCTCAGATTGACACAGGTCAGCCGTGCCAAAGTCCGTCTGTCCGCGCGCCCGCCCCCGGTTAATGTCAAAGAGAATGCCCGGCCGCACGCACTGGCCGTCTGTCAAAAGCCTACAGCCAGACCAGCATCACCACCCACAAAGCAATCATCACCAGCACAAGCGTGGCGCGGAGCAGCGTGGACCAGCCCCAGCTCAGCGCGACCGCTTTGGTCGCGGCCCAGGCTTCTTTTTGCTTCTTCCCCAAACGCTGATATTCCACCAGGAAAACGGTCAAAAGCGCCGCTGCCAACCCGCCCAATGGGGTGAGCAGGATGCCGCCGACAATCATCGCGAACCAGCTGAGTCCAATTTCCCACCAGGGAGAACCCTGTTTGTGTGCCTGCCCCGCCATCATCAGGTTGTCCAGAAACGACCCGAGCAGCATGAGCAGAGTGCTGACCACAAACAGCACGATGGTCAGCGTGAACTGCCAGGAGGCATGCCCGTAATTAAAGCGCGTGTAGATGGCCCAGATGAGCTGACCCACCCAGGCGACGGTTGGTCCCGGAAAGAAGACCAGCACCAGCCCAAACAATCCGATTAACTGGAACAGAGCGGAAATTACCAGAATTACCGTGCTGACCCAGGCGGGGGATATGTTCATGCGCGGATGACTTCCAGACCGCCCATGAATGGCAGCAGCACTTCCGGCACGCGGATGCTGCCGTCTGCCTGTTGATAAGTTTCCATCACCGCAATCAGCGTGCGCGGTAGACCAAGACCCGAGCCGTTCAGGGTGTGCAGGTATTTCGGCGCGGACCCATCGGCCGGGCGGTATTTGATATTCGCGCGGCGGGCCTGGAATTCGCCAATATTGGAAACCGAAGACACTTCCAGCCACTCCTGGCAGCCCGGCGCCCAGACCTCCAGGTCGTAGGTCTTGTGCGACCCAAAGCTCAGGTCGCCGGTGGACTGCAGCAACACGCGATAAGTGAGCCCCAACAGCTGGCAGGTTTCTTCAGCGTCTGCCACCATCTTCTCAAGTTGGGCGGGTGAATCGTTCGGCAGACAGTACTTGTACATTTCCACTTTATCGAACTGGTGCCCGCGTTTGATGCCGCGCACGTCGCGGCCGGCGCTCATCTTTTCGCGCCTGAAGCAGGCGGTGTAAGCAGTCAGGTTCAGCGGCAAGTCTGCTTCATCCAACACTTCACCCATCATCATGCCGGTCAGCGGCACTTCCGCGGTCGGGACCATCCAAAAATCTTCTTCTGCGTCGTGGTAAAGATTATCCGCGAATTTGGGCAGCTGCCCCGAGGCAAACATCACCTCTTGGCGCACCATCCAGGGTGGATAAATTTCGCGGTAGCCCTGCCGGATATGCAAATCCAGCATCCAGAAAATCAGCGCGCGTTCAAGGCGCGCTCCGGCGCCTTCCAGCACATAAAATCGCGTTCCCGCCAGTTTTACGCCGGCTTCAAAATTAATCATCCCCAGGCGCGGACCCAAATCCCAATGCGCCAGCGGTTCAAAATCAAAAATAGGCTTCTCACCAATCGTGCGGACGATGATATTGTCCTTGTCATCCACGCCAACAGGGATGTCAGGGTCCGGAATGTTGGGCACGCCTGCCACCGTCAGATGCAAAGCAGCTTCCACCGCCTTCAGCTTTTCATCCAGGGCGGCGATGCTGTCGCCCAGGTCGCGCATGGCGTTGATTTTCTCCTGGCGCGCGGCCGCGTCTTTCATCCTGCCAATTTCTTTGCTGACGGCGTTGCGTTCCGCTTTTTTGGCTTCCACTTCCAGGATCAGAGCGCGGCGCTGTTCGTCCTGCGCCAGAATCTGGTCCACAACCGCCTCGTCCATGTGCCGTTTGCGCAGCGATTCGCGAATTATTTCCGGGTGTTCACGTATTAATTTTAGATCCAGCATTTTGATTCTCCTCGAGCGCCGGAAAGCATTACCAGCGTGCCTGTGGTATATTCTACCAACGGAACCGGCTGGATACCAGAGTCTGGCTGCAAAGCTCACAGGTGGGGTATCCCGCTGTGAGCACTTGACGCGCAAAACAGCTATAATATGCCATCATGAAGAAATCAATCATCCTTTGCCTTTGCCTGATTACAGCCCTTTGTTTGGTCCCTCCCCTGGCGGCAGACGCGCGCGCGCCCAAAGCAGGCCATGCAGAACCGGCAGCGCTGAACCCACAGCAGGAAGCCACCAGTTCGTATGTGAACACTATCATCACCTCCACCCCCAACCCGGACGGTTCAATTATCCATATCGTCAAAGAGGGTGAAACACTGTGGGCCATCGCCATGGCATACGGCCTGACCGGCGCCGAAATTATGGCTAACAGCGGCAACAGCCCGCTCGCCACCGATGTGTATGCCGGCCAAATCTTGATAATTCGTTTGGCCGACCCGGCTACCCCTACGCTGACACTGACACCGACCCCTACGCGCATCACTCCCCAGCCCACCTCGCCGCGGCCGTCCCTCACGCCGGTGCCCACCCACACGCCGCTGCCCACCCCGACGGAGACGCCTGTTCCCTCGCTCTTTTACCGTGTATTCGCGGACGGTAAAACCGTGGGCCTGGCTCTGGCAGGCATCAGCGCGGCAGGCATCCTGCTGGTGCTTGTTTTCGGATTCCTGAAAAAAGAGCGCTAAACCGCCCCGTTCCCTGACCGGCTGGTCCGTCCTGAACAGCAGTAGTCCTTTTCAGGAAATCTCGCGCTTTCTTGCGGACAGCGAAAACAAGAATACGCCTGCCTGCAGACTCATTTCAGCCAGAGCCCGCCGCGCCTTCATTCATCCCAGCCGCGAGAGAAAACCCGACCAGCGCTTGACATCCCAAAGTTCGCGGTGCTACAATATCTTACGAGAGGTATTAATGAGCAATATCAGCCTGAACATGCTTTGCAGCGAATGCCAGCCTGCTGCCGGCGTTCCTGTTCAAGGCCGTATTGCGCCTGTTGGTCGTTAATCCTCCCTGTTAGTTTAATGACAACCACGGGCGTCTGCCGACCCCGTGGTTTTTTTTTATTCACCCGTCCTTTCCTCGGTAAGCAGGCCCCTGGTCAGTCCAGTGTAATAGTTTTTTTGGTTTCAACACAAGGAAGGCAGAAGTATTATGAACACAACAATCAATTTACCAAATATCCCCAACGTTCCAGGCCTGCAATACCGCGGTTTTCGCGGTGAGGAGGATTTTCCCGCCATGGCTGAAATCTGGGACCAGATGCGCTTTGCGGGTTTGGTGGAAGGCTCGTATACAGCCGAAGACCTGTCCGTTGAGTTTCGCCATCTTTACAATTGCGACCCTTTCCAGGACATAATTTTTGCGGAAATAAATGGAAAAGCTGTCGCCTGCGCGCGTTCCATCTGGCTGCAAGAAGGGGAACGAAAAATCTTTTACCAGTATTTCCATATAAACCCGGAAATTCAGGACCTGGGCATTGATTTGCCGATGCAGGAATGGCTGGAAAACCGCCAGCAGGAAATTTCCCGAGCCATTCCGGGAGAGGACGAAAGAGTATATGTGCAGCACTGCGCGCAGCACGACGCGCGCCGCGTCCAGGTTTTGGAAAGTTTCGGGTACAGCGCTGTGCGGTGGTTTTTCAGCATGTCCCGCGGCCTCGACGATATTCCGGAGGCGGAACTGCCGGAGGGCATCATCGTCCGGCCGGCCATGCCAGGGGAATACCACGACGTTTGGGCAGGCGCCAACGTTGCCTTCAGCGAACACTGGGGGTTTTCGGAACCGCGCGAGGAAGATTACCAATCCTGGCGGGAAAGCCGATGGTTTCAGCCAACGCTCTGGCAGGTTGCCTGGGACGGCGATAAACCCATTGGTCAGGTGGAAAATCACATTGACAGCGTAGAGAACGAAAAGCTTGGCCGACTGCGCGGGTACACTGAAGGCATCAGTGTGCTCAAGCCCTACAGAGGAAAGGGCATTGCCCGCGCGCTAATCGCGCGCTCGCTGCGCATGCTCAAAGTGCTGAACTTGCAGGAAGCCGCCCTCACGGTGGATTCCGACAATGCCACCGGCGCGCTGGGTCTCTATGAAAGCATGGGGTACCGCACTTACCGCACCATGGTGGAATATCGAAAAGCGCTGCCCGGATGAGCAGATTTATTGTGGTCTGCCTGTGCCTGAACCTGCCGGGACGGCCGCTAAGGCCAGGCAGACCCAAAGATGAGAATTGGAGTTATCCATGAAAAATGATTCTATAAAAAGTGAGGTCTTCATCCCCGAAGCCCCGCGGATAAACAACCTGAGGTTTCGCCTGTTTCGCGATGAAAACGACCTCCCCGAGATGGTGCGGATAACAGACGCGCTGCGGGATGCCGGGCAATTTTTGCATGTGGTCTCCCTGGAGGATTTGACCAGCTGGTTTCAGCACCCCGGCAACTGCGATCCCCGCCAGGACGCGCTTTTTGCTGAGCTGAACGACCAGCCGGTGGGCTACACCCGCGTGTTCTGGGAACAGGAAGAAACCCGCCCCGCGCGCATCTACAC
The DNA here is from genome assembly GCA_012517865.1 of Chloroflexota bacterium. Taxonomy (GTDB): domain Bacteria; phylum Chloroflexota; class Anaerolineae; order Anaerolineales; family Anaerolineaceae; genus Mesolinea. Next base: position 47,548 of record JAAYUC010000044.1, read on the forward strand.
AATCATCCTGCGCATACTTCCAGAACATCAGGGCAAAGGCCTGGAGCAGGCGCTGCTTGGGTGGGCTGAGCGCAGGCTCGCGGCCATCGCCGCCGGGCATCCCCAGGAAATGGAACGCGTGTATTCGGTTTTCTTGACCGAAGAATGTTCCGCTCTAAAGAAGGCGTTGGAAACCCGCGGATATCAGCCGGCGCGCTATTTTGTGCGTATGCGTCGCGAACTTGAAAACCTGCCCGAAGCGTCCCTGCCCGAGGGCATCGAACTGCGTCCCGCGCTCCCAAAAGACTACCGCGCTATCTGGGACGCCTCAGTGGAAGGTTTTAGAGATGAGTGGAGCTCCACTCAGGTGACCGAGGAGGATTATCAACGCTGGCTGACCGAAAGCAGCTTTCAGCCCGCCATCTGGCAAATTGCGTGGGATAAGCAAAACAACACGCCTGTGGGAATGGTCCTGAACTATATCAACGCCCTGGAAAATGAATACTATGAGCGTTTCCGCGGTTACACCGAAGGCATTTGCGTGGTGCCAGCCTGGCGCGGAAGGGGTGTGGCCCGAGCTCTCATCTGCCGTTCGCTGGCGATGATGAAAGCGCTGAACATGCGGGAGGCGGCGCTCACCGTGGATTCAGAAAACCCTTCCGGGGCTCAGCGTCTTTACCTTGGCCTGGGTTACCAGCCTTACCATACCGCGTTGGATATGCGCAAGCCGATGCCGGCCAATCCCGCCTGACAAAACCTCAGCGCTGGGAGCGTTTTGCCGCTCCCAGCGCTTTGCATCGGGACGAAATCTTCCGAATTCCCTTTCAGGGTGCCAAATTAAACCGCTCCCAAAGTGCTTCAACATACCTTCAATAGCCCCACTCTGATATAATCCGCGCATGCCTTTTTTTCAGCCCCCAGACCCCACGCTCCCACCCTCAGACCATCGTTACATCGTGATTTCGGACACCCATGTCGGCGACCGGGTCAAAAAACTGGATACGCGCCTTGTGGAGAATTTCCGCGCGTTTCGCCCGGAGGCAATTCTGCACGCCGGGGATATCAGCTCCGCCGAAGCGCTCCAGGAACTGGAAGCGATATCGCCGGTCGCAGCGGTCCAGGGCAACCGCGATTGGCTGCGCCGTCTGAAGCTCCCGAAGGAATGGCGCTTTGAGGTTAACGGCGTCCGGGTGGTGCTCACGCACGGGCATGTCAGTATGTGGCACTATACCCTGAATTATGTGCGCCTGCTCATCACCGGCCGGAAAGTGAATGTGCGCGCCTTTCGCGACCGTCTGGCGCAGCGCTACCCCGAAGCCGACCTGATTATTTTCGGCCATACCCATTTTCAACTCTTCGAGCAGGTTGGCAATAAGCAGTTCCTTAATCCCGGCGCGGCCTATCCGCATCTGCTGAATCACCGCCAGATTCAATATTGTGAATTGACCATCAGCGCGGACGGGCAGGTGCAGGCGCGTAATGTCAGCCTTCCCGACCGGGTTCACGTATAATTAAGTAAAACCTCATGACACAGGAAATTATCACTTCCGCTCAGAATCCGCGTTTGCAGGAAGCGCGCGCCCTGCTCAATCAGGTCAAAGCGCGCCGCAAGCTGCGGGCTTTTGCCGCGGAGGGCGCCCGCCTGGTAGAGGATGGACTGCGCTCTGGGGCGCGCGTCCGCAGCCTGCTTGTGCGTGCGGCGCACCCGCCGCGCGTCCAAACCATACTATCTCACATTCCGGAAGGCACGGTAGTGCACCTTGTGGATGACAAATTGTTCGATTCTCTGGCCGATACGGTTAACAGCCAGGGGATTATCGGCATTTTTGACCTGCCGGAATGGCCGCTGCCGGGGGACCTCAATTTTGCCCTCATCCTGGACCAAATGCGCGACCCAGGCAACCTGGGCACCATTCTGCGCTCGGCGGAAGCTGCCGGCGCGCAGGCTGTTTTTCTCACTCCCGGCACCACCGACGCTTTCGCGCCGAAAGTCGTGCGCTCAGGCATGGGAGCGCATTTCCGCCTGCCAATTTTTGCGCTGGAGTGGGAAGCGCTCAAAGCCGCGGTCGCCGGATTAAATGTTTTCCTTGCCGATATGGCTGGCGAGCAAAGCTGCTGGCAGGCTGATTTTTCCGCGCCGTGCGCCCTGCTGATTGGCGGCGAAGCCGAAGGCGCCAGCCCGGAAGCGCGCGAACTTGTCACGCGCAGCGTGCACATCCCAATGGCGGGGGCCAGCGAATCGCTCAACGCGGCGGTTTCAGCAGCCGTTCTGCTTTTCGAAGTTCTCCGACAGCGCAGCGCGGGAGGAACCGCATGAAAATCCGCTCAATTACTGTTTTTTGCGCGCTGGGCTACCCTGCCAACCGGCTGCTCTTGCAGCATCTGGGCATCTTCGCGAATCACGCCCGCGCGCTCTTCACGCAGGAAGGTTTTGAGGTGGAGACTCTCCGTCTGGCGCTGCCGCCTTTTTCTGAATTCGTAAACCCGCGCGATCTGAGCGCCGCCGCCCAAAACCTTTCCATCGAAGCGCACGCGGAAGGCTTTGAATATCTCTCGCTCGGCCCGGCCCTGACGACAGACCCGGAAGCTTACCCGCGCATCCCTGAAGCCCTGGCAAAAACCCATGGGGTTTTCTTTTCTGGGATGCTCACCACGCCGCAAGGCGAAGTCTCTTTGCCCGCCGCAAAATCCTGCGCGGAAATTATTGCCCAGCTTGCCGGGCAGAGCCCGGACGGCTTTGCCAACCTGAACTTCTGCGCGTCTGCCAATGTGCCGCCCTACGCGCCATTTTTCCCGGCCGCCTACGCCGCAAGCGAACCACCCGCCTTTGCTTTGGCGATGGAAGCTGCCGACCTGGCAGTCAGCGTATTTACTGCCGCCGGAAGCCTGCAAGAGGCGCGCGCCAATCTCATCGAGGAAGTGGAAAAGGCCGCCCAAAAGCTGGAAGCTGCCGCGAATAATCTCAGCCGCATGTACGGTTATGATTTTAAAGGGCTTGATTTTACGCTCGCTCCATTCCCGGAAGTACAATCGTCGATTGGCGGTGCGCTCGAGGCGCTTGGCCTGCCGGCGTTTGGCCTTGCCGGCTCTCTTTTCGCATCTGCCTTCCTGACAGACACGCTGGACCGCGCGCGCTTTACCCGCACAGGCTTCAACGGCCTGATGCTGCCGGTGCTGGAAGATTCCGGGCTTGCGCGGCGCGCGGCCGAAGGCACCCTGACGGCCCAGGACCTGCTCCTGTGCTCCGCCGTGTGCGGGACAGGCCTCGACGTCATCCCACTGCCCGGGGATACCAGCGCGGACCAGCTTTACCCACTGCTGTTGGACGTCGCCGCGCTGGCACTGCGCCTGGGAAAGCCGCTGACCGCCCGGCTCATGCCAATTTCAGGCAAAAAAGCTGGCGACCCAACCGAGTTTGACTTTCCGTATTTTGCCAACAGCCGCGTAATGCCGCTGCGAGCGGAAAAAACCACAGGATTGCTCTCCAACGCAGAAATTGTGCCGCTTGCCCGCCGCCAGCCGCGCTAAATATTCAGTATGTGAATACATCCTGGGGGTCAGCGAACCTGTTTAAAGTTCACAATAATCAGATTTGCCTGGCACGAAGCGGTAACATTCAGAAAGGTGCGGGTTGAAAGCACCTCTCCGTTTTCATCTTCCAGCTGTATGTAAATATTGCCATCCGCGATTTGCTTATTGGTGAGCGCGAATTCATAACCGGAACGGCCGTAAATCGCGGAGGAACCGCTTTTTACTGTCATATCCACGATATCTCCGCCGTAAGTGCCGCCCAGCCGCACCACCAACCCTAAAAGCGGCGAATCCTGCAAATCCCAGACCTGCCCGCCGATGAAAAGGTAATCTTCGCAGGCGTACTCCGGATGAAACAGCGTGTGCGAGAGACCTTCTGGAGTGCCGCGGATGACGAAGGGCATGCTCTTTTCGGTCGCGGTAGGAGTGCGGGTGGAGGTTTTGGTAGGGGTCGGGGTCCGCGTAACCGTCGGAGTAAAAGACGGCAGCGGGGTATGCGTGGCGGTAGGAGTCTGAGAAGCGGCCAGTGTTACGCCCGGCTGTGCGTCCATTTGCGGGCTCGCGGTGAACGTCGGGCTGGGAATTGGCGTGGTTTTGCGCACCACCGGCGCTGTGATGATTCCGGAGGCTACCAGCAGTACAATCAGAATAATAATCATCAAAACGATGCCGATGGTAATGCTGGAACACGAACCGCGTTTGCGGCGCGCCATGCTTGGGATACCGCTTGGGGTATCGGCGGAACCGCGCCGTTTAGCTGCGCCCATCGGCCTCGGATTTCTCACGGCAGCACCTGTTCAATCCGGGCCTGGGCGCGTTGGGCTGCCAGCCACTGCGCCAAAGCCTGCGTCTGCAGGCTCAGCCGCGCGTCTGTGGTAAGCGGATGCGCGTCTGAACGTTCCATCACTTGAATGATGTGATATCCAATTTCAGTCTGGATGATGCCGGAATGCTCGCCCGGAGCGAGCGAGAAAGCCGCCGCTTCAATATCCGGGAAAAGCAGATACCCGCGCGGAAACCAACCCAGTTCGCCGCCGGTTTCGGGGCTGTACTGCCAGGCCAGGTCATCAAAACTGGCGCCGGAATTCAGGCTGGCGAGCGCTCGTTCAGCTCCGGCCGCGGTTTGGGCGAATATCTGACGGGCGCGCACCTGTTCCACAGCCGCGGGCACCGCGCTGATAATCTGGTCGCGCTGCCAGGCTGCTTCCGTGCTCAGTTTGAGCGCGTAGCGGAACTCCGCGTCGTCGTAGTGATTGGCGTTCATCCAATCGGTCAGCGCGCTGCCAGAGCCAAGCTGGGCGAGCAAGGCGTCTATACGCGCCTGCACGTCCGCGTCGCTGAAGGTGAAACCAGCCTGGCGGGCCTGCTGCGCCAGGAGCAGCTGGTCAATCAAAGCGTTTAAAACCGCCGTCTGAATCTCATCTTCCGCCGGCAGCGTTTCCCCTTCCGCGAAGGAGGCGCGGTAGCGCAAAACCTCGTTCTGGAAATAGGTAAGCGGAATGGGTTCACCATTCACCAGCGCGGCTGCCGGCAGGCTGGTGGGAGTGGGGCTTGGGGCGGGCGTGTCTGTTGCCGCGATGACAGTTGGTTCAGGCGGCGTTATACCCTGTGTTGGGGTTCCGGGGGTGCCTGCCCGACACCCGGCAAGCGCAAGGCACAAAACAAGCAGGTACCCCGTTATTTTCGCTTTCAACATAGGATAATTATACCCATTTACCGCGGTAAAGGCGCTACACCTCGATACCAAACACGCTGCGCACAAGATACCCAATTCCAAAGCTGAAAACGGCCACGCCCAGGCTGATTGCCGCCATTCTGCCAAAGTGCTTTAGGAAGGACTCTTCCCGCACCACCGAATTGTAAAAATTGAAAAGGGCAATCACCAGCACGCCGGTAATCAGCATGGCTGCCAGCGCTGCGTAATAGCTCTTGAACAGCAAATACGGCAGGATTAGAACCGTCACGGTGATGATGTACGCGATTCCGGTGTAGATAGAAGCTTTGAGTGGGTTTTTGTTAGTCTCTTCCGAGCTGGTAGATAGAAACTCAGAAGCTGCCATCGATAGAGCCGCCGCGATGCCGGTAATCAGACCGCTCAGAGCGATGAGGCGCGTATTTTGGAAGGCCAGCGTCAGGCCGGCCAGGGTGCCGGTCAATTCCACCAGCGCGTCATTCAATCCAAGCACGACCGAACCCGAATACTTAAGGCTTTCTTCGTCAATCATGCCAATCAGCTTCTCTTCATGCTTATCTTCGTCCTGGATGATGGCTTCCAGCTCGGGAAAACGCGCCTTGTAAGGGGCATACCCTTCCGAAGCTTTGTCTTCATCGTTCTCAAGCATCTTGATGACGAAGGTATACCCAAACAGGCGTCCAAGCAGTAAATAGACGAATACCTTTAGTTTATTCGCCCTGACCTCCTGACCGCTGTAGCGCAGCCAGGTGCGGTAATGCCCCAGTTCATCCCGCGAAAGGTTCGCGATAATTTTGCTGTTGGCCGGGTCTTTGACGATTTTGGCGAGTCCTTTATAAATCTCGTAACCGTTTATCTCGTCTTGTTGAAACCGCAGGATTTGTTTGATTGGCAGGTTTTCAGAGTTCACGTGTTCTTTTTCCCATTTCTTTACTGAGTACATTGTAACAAAATTATGCCGATATCCAGTTCTCGGCAGCATCAAAACACAACATCGCCGCGTGCCTGCCTGGCGGGGTGCGCAGCGCTCCCGCGCGTGCTGCTTCCAACTTCACATTTCCGAGTCTGGATAACAGGAAGCCGTCCTTGCGGACGGCTTCATTTTTGGACCGAAAATGGATTTTAGTAATCCATGCCACCCTGAGGCATTGCCGGGGCGGCTTTCTCTTCAGGAATATCGGTGATCAGAGCTTCGGTGGTCAGGATCATCGCCGCGATAGAAGCAGCGTTCTCCAGAGCGCCGCGCGTAACCTTGGCGGGGTCAATCACGCCGCTGGCAACCAGGTCCGCGTATTCCTCATTGAGGACGTTGTAACCAAGGTGCTTGTTGCCGGTCGCAGCCTGTTTCTGGCGCACTGTTTCGACGACAACCGAACCGTCCTTGCCGGCGTTCTCAGCGATGCGGCGCATCGGGATTTCGAGAGCGTTGCGGACGATGTTCACACCGATTTGAGCGTCGGTGCTGTCCATCTTAAGTTCGGATAGAGCTTCGACAGCGTTGACCAGGGCGACACCGCCGCCAGCCACGATGCCTTCCTCAACCGCGGCACGGGTCGCGGAGAGGGCGTCTTCCACGCGGTGCTTCTTTTCTTTCAGTTCAGTCTCGGTAGCAGCGCCAACGCGGATGATGGCAACGCCGCCCGAGAGTTTAGCCAGACGTTCCTGCAGTTTTTCGCGGTCGTAATCGCTGGTAGTATTTTCAATTTCCACACGAATCTGCTCGATGCGGCCCTTAATCGCGGAGGGATTGCCTTTACCGCCGACGATGGTGGTGTTGTCTTTATCCGTGGTGACCTTCTCGGCGCGGCCGAGGTCTTCGATGGTGGCGCTTTCCAGCTTGCGGCCGGTCTCTTCGGAGATAACGGTGGCGCCGGTCAGAACGGCGATATCCTGCAGCATGGCCTTGCGGCGGTCGCCAAAGCCGGGGGCTTTCACGGCGATGACATTAATCATGCCGCGGATTTTGTTCACAACCAGGGTGGCCAGGGCTTCGCCGTCCACATCTTCAGCGATGATGACGATTTCGCGCTTTCCAACCTGAATCATCTTCTCAAGGAGAGGCACGATGTCCGCGGCAGCGGAGATTTTCTTGTCGTAGACCAGAATATAAGGATCATCCAGGCTGGCTTCCATGTGCTCGTTATCGTTGATGAAGTAAGGAGAAATGTAACCGCGGTCGAACTGCATACCTTCGACGTACTCGGTTTCAAATTCCAGGCCTTTGGATTCCTCTACGGTGATAACGCCGTCTTTGCCGACTTTGTCCATCACATCCGCGATGAGCTTGCCAATTTCAGCATCCTGAGCGGAGATTGTCGCGACGGAGCCGATTTCTTCTTTAGTGGTGATGTTGATAGCCTGGTCGTGAATGGCTTCAGCAACCGCTTTGGCGGCAGCTTCAATACCGCGCTTGAGCAGCATCGGGTTCGCGCCGGCGGCCAGGTTCTTCAGACCTTCGCTGACCATCGCGTGCGCGAGGACAGTGGAGGTGGTGGTGCCGTCACCGGCGATATCGTTGGTTTTGGTCGCCGCTTCCTTAAGTAGCTGGGCGCCCATATTCTCAAAGGGGTCTTTCAGTTCGATTTCCTTGGCAACCGTCACACCGTCGTGTGTGATGGTGGGGGAACCGTACTTGCGGTCCAAAGCGACATTGCGGCCCTTGGGACCAAGAGTGGTGGCAACAGCGTTCGCCACGATATCCACGCCGTTTTTCAGGGCGCGGCGTGCTTCATCCGAAAAAATAAGTTGTTTAGCCATAAAAAATCTCCTTCAATCGCAATAATTAACCGAGGATAGCGAGGATGTCGCTTTCGCGCAGAATCAACAGTTTCTTGCCTTCATACTTGATTTCAGTGCCGGAATACTTGGCGAACAGAACCAAATCGCCAACCTTCACATCCATCGCGATGCGTTCGCCTTTTTCATTTCGGTCGCCAGGACCAACCGCGATCACGGTACCCTTCTGGGGTTTTTCTTTCGCGGTATCAGGCAGAACAATACCACCGGGGGTGACCTCATCCTGCTCTTTTGGTTCAACCACCAAACGGCTTCCCAAAGGTTTCATTGCTATTGTCATATATTCCTCCAAATTTTTTTGGTTTTTTCTCAACATTTTAGCACTCTAAAGATTTGAGTGCTAACACACACTATGATACAACCCCCAAAACCAGAAGTCAAGGGTTGATAAAGACTTCTTACATTCTTCTAATATCGGAGTTATTCGCCGCTGCAGATGGCTTCGCTGGCTCCCACAATTCCCATAATCGTGGGGTTATTCGCGTACATCGCGCGCACCTCCGCCAGCACTTCCAGAGCCTTTTCACACTTGTCGTCGCCCGGGCGGTGCAGACCGGCCAGCACGGAACCGTAAATATAGTAGTAAGTCACAGTGGTATCCGAAAGCGGCAGGCCTTCAATCACGATTTGCTCTTCTTCCGGATTTTCGCACTCCCGGGCTTCGCAGCTGGTAGCCGCGTCGCAGCCGCGCACCGCGCACTGCAGCAGCGGGATGGAACCTTCGTAGTTGCGCGCGCGGTAATAGATGACCCCCACCTGACCGTAAGTGTCCGCGTTGTAAGGGCTTAGCGTAAGCGCCTTATAGGCATTGCGCGACGCCACCATCGCCTCGCCCATGCGCACGTAGGTATTGGCAATCAGCATGTACGGAATGGGATCCTTTATGCCCAACTGTTCATTCAAGCTGGCAGCGCGGTCAAAGTATTCCAGCGCCACGTCGTACTGTTCCAGGTGGCGGTAGAGCCTGCCAACGGAATTGTACAAAAACGTCAGGTTGGGCGTGATATCGATGGCCTTTTTATATTCCTCAATCGCCAGATTATACTCACCCAGCACTTCGTAAAGGTAAGCCTGGATGCGGTGCACATCCATGTACTGAGCGCCGTTTTCCATCGCCTGCGCCATGTATTCCCGCGCCTGCACCCATTTGTACTGGTCCGTTAGAATTTCGGCGTAATAGGCCATTGCCAGCGTGTTTTTGCTGTCCATTTGAAGCGCCATCAGCGCTTCGGATTCAGCTTCGTTCTGCAGGTTCTGGGCCTCGGCGCCTGCCAGCGTTGGGTTCGCGTTCCAGTTCAGCACAAAAGCGCGCGTGGCAAGCACATCAGAATTATTTGGCTCCAGGGCTTTGGCCTGGTTAATTACAGCCAGCGCTTCAGCCAGCCGCGCCCGCCGGTCCGCGTCTGTTGTCAGCGTGTTGGAGGAATACACCTGAATCTTTGCCAGCTCCACCAAAAGTTTGGTATTTCCCGGGTCCATCGCCACGGCTTTTTTGTAGGATTCAATGGCCAGTTCCAGGTTGCCCGCCAGAAAGTGTGTGCTGCCCTCCACCATGTAGGAATTTATTGTGCGGGTAGGTGTGGGTGTAGGAATAAAAGGCGGCCAGATAGCTCCCTGGGCGTAACTGCGCAACACAGCCACCAGCACGACAATCACCAGCAGCAGCAGCATTATCCGGTACGGATTGGACTGGTTTTTGGGGTTGCGAAACAGGTTTTGTCGTTCTTTGATGTACATGCTTACGGCGCTGGCGTTCGTGTAGGAGCCGGCGTCCCCTGCGGGGTTGGAGATGGTCCGGTAATTGGAGTTGCCGTGGGCACAGGGGTGGCGGTAGGCGGGTTAATCAGGTTTTCCTGGCAGATGCGAATCATCTCGTTGGCATTAAACACGCCGTCGGCATTATCCGGAATTGTCTGGAGCATGGCGTTGGCAACGGCGACAGCCTCATTGCAGCGGTTAATCCGCGCGAGCGAGAGGCCGTAACGGCTGTAGGTTTCGATGACAAAGTTGGAATAATCCAGCGGCAGCCCCTGCACCACGGCGCCGCTTTCGGTGGTGCCGCCGCGCACGGCTTTTTCCAGGTAAATCACAGCCTGATTATAGAGGTTACTGCGGTAATACATCGTGCCCACGTTCGCGTAGAGATACGCTTCGGTTGGTCCGTCTTTCAGGGCTTGCTCTCCATATTGGATGGCTTTCGCCCATTCGCCCAGGGTACCATACACGCGGGAAATGAAATAGTTGGGCACCGGGTCGGTTGGATTGAGGGAATAGGCCTTCGTGAACTCAAAAATGGCTTCGTCATAATTTCCCAGGGTCATGTAATTCCGCCCCAGCGCGAGGCGCAGCTGAGCGACATTCGCGTTCAACTGGACAGCCACCTGGTATTGTTCCACGGCCTCGGCGTAGTTGCTGGTGATTTCCAGAACGTACCCCCGCGCCCAGCGCGCTTCCAGCAGGTTCGCGTCCAGCGCCAGCGCCGTGCGGGACTCCTCAATGGCGAGGTCAACGGTGTTCAGTTCATTGGCGCCAATTTCCACCCGCAGCGCCAGCAGGTACGCGTAAATGGCGTGTCCAATGGCGTTATTCGGGTCAAGTTGAATGGCGATCTGGGCGTCGCGCTCGCCTTCCAGATACTGGCCTTGCAGACCCTTCGCCCAGCCCAACAGCGCGAAAGCCTCGGCGTTGTTTTTGTCCAGCAGGATGGCATTTTCGGCATTGACCTGCGCCTGCGTATAATCGCCGGAAAAAATTTGCAGCCGGGCGATTTTCAGGTAGTTTTCAATATTCCTCGGATTGGCATTGATGGCTGCCTGATAGGTCTCAATCGCGGCCAGGAACTTCCCTTCGGCAGCCAGAGCGTCAGCCTCAATCTCAAAAGAAACCGGGTCGCGCGTCTCGGTTGGCGTCGGAACAAAAGGCGGATTGATCTCCGGCGCGACAACCACATTGAAGTACACCAAAAAGGCGATGGCAGCCGTAAGCAGGATGATCAGAACCGGGTTGCCGCGCCTTCGTTTTTTTCGCAGGGAAAGACTGCTTCCTCTTAAATACATAAGTGGATAATAACATCAATTTTTAAACCCCGTCAAGCAAGTCGATACGGACAGAGAGCCGCTTTTTCAGCCTCGCGCGCCGGCCCGCGGCACTCCGCCAACACATCTATTGCAGGCTGGTTGCGGGAAGGCAAGCTGGTGCGATAAGATTATGCGTGAAAGTTCGCTTGTATACATTAACCTGGAGGGGCTGCCGTGAAAAAACTTACTGAAGAAAAACGCAAATTTATCAACGCTTTCCTGTCCGAACCGCTCATCGCCCGTTTAGCCACCGCGGATAAGAAGGGCCAGCCGCATGTGGTACCGGTCTGGTTTGCATGGGACGGCAGCGCGCTGTGGGTCAGCGCCTTTTCCTCCACCCGTAAAGTGAGGGACCTGGAAGAAAACCCGCTCATTTCCGTGGCAATTGACGAAACCAGGCCGGACGGTACCACCCGGGCTGTCATTCTGGAAGGCAGAGCTGAGCTGCTGCGCGGGCCTGCCGATTTTCTAAGACGCCAGTTCACCTGGATTTATGCCCGCTACATAGGGGAAGAGCATGTGCGCGAAGCCAAATATCAGGACTGGATTGAAGACCCGGAAAACACCCTGATTAAGCTTGTCCCGGATAAAGTGTACACCTGGCAGTGGTAGCAGATTATCAGACCGGTTTCCAGCTGGAAATATCAAAAGGCGCGGAGCATATCCGCGCCTTTTTGGGCCTTGTTGAGAGCCTGCCGAGAAAAATGAAGGTTTAGCCTTTCACGTTCTCCAGCACAAATTCCCAATTAACCAATTTGTCCAGAACAGCCTCTACGTACGCCGGACGGCGGTTCTGGTAATCCAGGTAGTAAGCATGCTCCCAAACATCCACGGTCAGAACGGGCTTTTTGCCTTCCACCCAGGGCAGCAGCGCGTTGCTGGTCTTGTCGATGCTGAGCTTGCTCCCATCCCAAATCAGCCACGCCCAACCGCTGCCAAATTGCCCGACGGCTGCCTCGGTGAAAGCCTTCTTGAAGGCTTCCACGCTCTCAAAGCTGTCAATCAGGAGAGCCGCGGCTTCGGCGGGCAGTTCCATCGCGCCAAAAGGAGCAAGGCTTTTCCAGTAAAAATTGTGGTTCCAGACCTGGGCCGCGTTGTTGAACAGCGCGGTCTTGCCTTCCTGATAGGCCGCGAGCACGATTTCCTCAAGGGTCTTGCCCTCCAGTTCGGTTCCGGCAATCAGGCTGAGAGTTTTATCCACGTAAGCCTTGTGATGTTTGCCGTGATGGAAGCTTAACGTATTCGCGGAAATGACCGGTTCAAGGGCAGTTTCGACAAAAGGAAGCGCGGGAAGTTCAACTGGTGTTTTCATTTGGATTGGCAGTGTCATATTTCCTCTTTTCTTTTGGTGTGATAAGCCCAAAACGCGGGCTGGAGCTCAGGTGTCTGCGCGGAGCTGTGCGATGCCCCCGCGCATGCTAATTATACACGAGAGCCGGGCCTTTTTCCGCCGCGCCCTGGTGCCTGATGCGGAAATTTACTAAAAATAACAGTTTTGGCACGAATATTGCTCAGAAGATTACACGCCTGCCTCGAAGCCCATAACTGCGGAGCGGGTAAAACCTTAAGGAAAACAGTTCATGACAGATATTACCCGCGTGCGGCCTCGGCCGTGCACAAACCGCCACCTGATGCCCAATCAATCCATGCCGTGCCGGTTTAATGTATACTTGAGGGACGCATGATCAAGATCGGCTTGGTCCAGCGCAATCGTATGGAAAATCTTGAAACCCAGTCCGCGCCGAACAAGAAGAAGTTCTGGCAGTATCTGATTATCCTGGTCGTTCTTGGCCTGGCAGTGAACCTGTTGCTCCCTCAGATTTCCGACCTGACCCGTTCCTGGGAAGTGGTCCGGACCATGACCTGGTGGGCAGTCGGGCTGGCATTCGTGTTTTTAGTGCTCGAGTACCTCAGCTACGGTTACTGCATCCACGCCATTGTCAGCCTTCACGACAAAAAACTCTCCACCCCTAAAAGCACGCTGATTGTCATGGCTGCCACCAGCGTCGGATTGGTAGCCGGGGGCTGGTTTGCCGTAGCCGGCTCCATCTTTGGCTCCGTCCGCCGCGAAACCAACGACGGCACCACAGCCACCATGGCAGGCATTTTGCCTTCCATGCTGCTAAATCTTTCCATTGAAATCGTAGCCATTCTGGGCATCATTTATCTGGCCATTATCGGCAAACTGACCGGCGGGCAATTAATCCAGTACATCATTTTCATTCTATTGCTCACCATCGCGACGTTTGGGTATCTGCTCGCGCTGGTTCTGCCCAGGCAAACCTTCCGCATCGTTAACGGCGCCCTCTGGCGCTGGAACCGCATTCGCAAAAAACCGTACAATCCGCAGAAGACTCAGGAGATGATCAACAATGTTATCCTTTCCTGGAAGGAACTCGCGCGTGGAAATTGGAAAAAGCCGTTCCTGGGCGCTTTCGGGTACATCCTGATGGATATGCTGGTGATGTTCCTGTTTTTCAAGGCGGTTGGCTACGATATCCCCATTGGCGTGCTTTTTGCCAGTTACGGTATTCCTTTTTTGCTTTCTAAGATCGCGTTCATTTTCCCCGGCGGCATCGGCGTGGTGGAAGCATCCATGGCTGCCATCCAAACCAGCCTGGGTGTACCAAATGAGATTAGCGTGGTCGCAATTCTTGGCTACCGTTTGTTCTCGTTCTGGATTCCAACTTTGCTGGGTTTCGCGGCAATGGGCTACCTGAGCCGTTCGAAACCTGTTCTCAAACCGGTCGCGCAAAAGTAAGGCGCGCTGGAAGCGCAGCTTTTCGGCCGCTGGTACAATAAGCCCGCGGCAGGCTTCTGGTTCCCGCAAGCTTTCCAGGCAGAAACGGCCTGATTTTTGGAGGTTCTCATGCTCGAAGAAAAAAAAATCGCCATTATTGGTCCCGGCGTCATGGGCAATACGATCGCCCTGAGCCTCATCCAGACCGGAAAACTCTCTCCCCAGCAGATTATTATGGCGGGACCAAACCAGGACCGCCTGAATCAGCTTCAGGCGGAGCTTGGCGTGAGAATCAGCAATAATCACGAAGCTGCTGGAGCTGCCGATGTGGTCATTCTGGCGGTCAAACCGCAGCGTCTGGACCAGGCAGCCCAGTCCATAAAAAGCGCGCTTTGCCCGGGAAAGTTGGTCATTTCGATTCTGGCCGGCGTTCCGCTGGCAGCCCTGGAACAAAAACTGGGCACGCGCTGCCTTGTGCGCGCCATGCCGAACACGCCCGCCCGCATCGGCATGGGTATCACCGTATGGACAAAGGCTGCTGATGTTGACGATGAACAGCACGAGACCGCCGCGCGAATTATGCAAACCCTGGGGGAGGAGATTTTTGTTGCCGACGAAGCCTATCTGGACATGGCAACCGCGCTTTCGGGCACAGGACCAGCCTATGTGTTTTTGTTTATGGAGGCCATGATAGACGCGGGGGTGCACATGGGCTTTCCACGGCGCATCGCGGAACAGCTGGTCATTCAAACGCTGCGCGGAAGCACAGAGTTTTATCTGCAAAGCCGCGAACACCCGGCCCAGCTGCGGAATGATGTCACCTCACCGGGCGGCACATCCGCGGAGGCGCTGTATTACCTCGAAAAAGCAGGTTTCCGCACGGCGGTATCGCGGGCTATCTGGGCAGCCTACCAGCGCGGCATTGAACTGGGCAAGGGCATCAGCAAGCAGGGTTTGGAGGGATAGCGCGGACCTGCTCCCAGAAGAGATAGGTGCTTGTTCCCGTGGGTGCCCTCGCGCGCAAGTGTAATTTCGTCATCGCGAGGCACGAAGCGATCTCCCTGCCGGCCTCAATGGGCACCTCTGTTCTCGCGGGTGTCCTCACCCGCCAGTGTAATTCCGTCATCGCGAGGCACGAAGCGATCTCCCTGCCGGCCTCAATGGACATCTCTGTTCTCGCGGGTGTCCTCACCCGCCAGTGTAATTTCGTCATCGCGAGGCACGAAGCGATCTCCCTGCCGATGTTCTCTCGGCAGCCATCAGAAACATCCGAAGCTATGCAACAGTCTGGAGATCTCAAGGTCAAAAGATTGGCATGGTCAGGAAAGCATGCAAGAACTAGCCGCGCAGCGCGCTCTTCTGAAATCCCAGGGTTATCCAGAATATTCCCATGCCAATTCATCACGGGTATACTTATTAATTGCGGCTCATTTATAGAACAAATGGTATAATTATCAGCCGGAGCGTGAACTTTATGGCCTCAGAAAACCTGCGCGTGATTGGCGCGCGCGAACACAACCTTAAGAACATTACTGTCGAAATCCCGCGGGATAAACTGGTCGTCCTGACCGGCCTGTCCGGCTCGGGCAAGTCTTCCCTGGCATTCGATACGATTTTCGCCGAAGGACAGCGCCGCTACGTGGAATCCCTCTCCGCCTACGCGCGCCAGTTCCTCGGGCAAATGGACAAGCCCGACGTGGACGCCATCGAGGGGCTCTCCCCGGCTGTGTCCATCGACCAGAAGGGCACCACGCACAACCCGCGCTCAACCGTCGGGACGGTTACCGAGATTTATGATTATCTGCGCCTCCTGTTCGCGCGCGTCGGCGTCCCGCACTGCCCAATCTGCGGCCGGCCGGTACAAAAGCAGTCCGCCCAGGAAATTGTGGACACCATTCTGGCCATGCCGGAAGGCAGCCGGCTGCTCATTCTCGCGCCGGTCGTGCGCGAACGCAAAGGCACCTATCAGGCAGTGCTGGAAGAAATCAGCAAATCCGGCTTTGTTCGCGCCCGCGTGGACGGCGAGGTCTATTCGCTCGATGACAAGCTGCAGTTGGACCGCTACAAGAAGCACACAATCGAAGCGGTGGTAGACCGCCTGGTTATCAGCAGGCCTGAAAACGAAGAGGACGCGCTGGCAGCGCGCTCGCGGCTGACCGATTCGATTGAGACCGCGCTGCGCTTTGGCGAAGGATACGTGACGGTTCAAAACTTAAGCGCAGAACCGCCTGAAGATATTCAGTTCTCTGAAAATCTTGCCTGCCCGGAGCACGGCTCAATCCTGATTGAGATTGAGCCGCGCACGTTCTCATTTAACACCCCGCACGGAGCCTGCCCAACCTGTCAGGGGCTCGGCAGCCGCGAAGAAATCGACCCGGAGCTGCTCATCCCGGATAAGTCGCTTTCCCTGCGCGAAGGCGCGATCGCGGCCATGGAATGGTCAGGTCCGCGCGAGGAAGGCGGGTATTACTGGCAGATGATTGAAGCGATTGCCCGGGAGAATCAATTCAGTCTGGACGCGCCCGTCAGCCAGCTTTCCGAAGAAGACCTGCATACAATTCTTTACGGCACCAACGGGCAGGAAATCCGCGTGGAATTTCTCGGCAGAAACGGCCGGAAATCCTCCTTCAGCACCTCATTTGAGGGCGTCGTTGGCAACCTGGAACGCCGCTACCGGGAGACGCAGTCAGAATATATCCGGATGCGCATTTCTGAGTTCATGGGCGTAAAACAGTGCCCGACCTGCAAAGGCAAACGCCTGCGCAAAGAAGCTCTTGCCGTTTTGGTAGAGGACGCCAATATCATTGATGTGACCGGCTGGCCGGTCAACCGCACGCTTGCCTGGGTAAACAGGCTGGCCTCCGCCGAAGACTCGCCGCTCAATCCCCGCCAGAAAGCCATCGCCGAGCGCATTCTGCGCGAAATTCAGGCCCGCCTCGGTTTTTTGGTGGATGTCGGCCTGGACTATCTGACCCTGGAACGCAGCGCCAGCACCCTCTCCGGCGGGGAGGCGCAGCGCATCCGCCTGGCCACCCAGGTCGGTTCCAAGCTGATGGGGGTGCTCTATGTTTTGGACGAACCTTCCATCGGCCTGCACCCTCGCGATAACCGCCGCTTGCTGGACACGCTGGAAGGCCTGCGCGACCTGGGCAACACCGTCCTGGTGGTGGAGCACGATGATGAAACCATCCGCACCGCTGATTGGGTGATTGACCTTGGCCCCGGCGCGGGAGAACACGGCGGCGAAATTGTTGCGCAGGGCACGCCCGACCATATCATGGAAGTGCCCGAAAGTCTGACCGGTGCGTATCTCTCCGGCCGCAAGATGGTGCCGCTGCCCGCGCAGCGCCGCCAGGGCAACGGTCAGACGCTGCGCGTGGTTGGCGCGACCGAAAACAACCTCAAGAATCTCAGCGTCGACATCCCTTTGGGCAGGTTCGTGTGCATCACCGGCGTGTCCGGTTCGGGTAAGTCTACCCTGCTGGTGGATGTTCTGTACAACAGCCTGGCGCGCCAGTTGATGAATGCCCACACCCAGCCAGGCGCGCACGAACGCATCGAAGGGATTCAGCACCTCGATAAGGTCATAAACATCGACCAGACCCCCATCGGGCGCACCCCGCGCTCCAATCCTGCTACCTATACGGGCATGTTCGATGATATTCGCGACCTCTTTGCCGAGCTGCCGGACGCGAAAATTCGCGGCTACGGCAAGGGGCGATTCTCCTTCAACGTCAAGGGCGGGCGCTGTGAAGCCTGTCAGGGGCAGGGCGAGCTGAAAATTGAAATGCAGTTCCTTCCGGATGTCTACGTCCCTTGCGAGGTTTGCCGTGGCAAGCGCTACAACCACGAAACGCTGCAGGTGCGCTTCAAGGATAAGAGCATCGCCGACGTCCTGGATTTGACCGTTGACTCGGCGGTGGAGCTTTTCAGCGCCTTTCCCCGCATCCAGCGCCGCCTGGAGACCCTGCAGGCCGTTGGGCTGGGTTATGTGCGCCTGGGGCAGCCCGCCACTACGCTTTCGGGGGGCGAGGCGCAGCGCGTCAAGCTCTCCAAGGAGCTTTCCCGCCGGGCAACCGGCAGAACGCTGTACGTCCTGGATGAACCTTCGGTCGGGCTGCACGCCGCCGATGTCCATAAACTTATTGATGTGCTGCAGTCGCTGGTGAACTCCGGCAACACAGTGGTGGTGATTGAGCACAATCTGGACATCATCAAGGTGGCGGACTGGGTCATTGACCTGGGCCCGGAAGGCGGAGACCGCGGCGGGTACCTGGTGGCAGAAGGTATGCCAGAAGAGATTTGCCAGAATTCGGCTTCGTATACCGGGCAGTACCTGCACAAATACGTCCTGGCGCAGCACCAGCGCGAGTGCTTACCGAAGCTGTAAATCTGCCGGAACGTCGTCATCGCGAGGCACAAAGCGATCTCCCTGCCGGCATCGACGGCCTCCTCCGTTCTCGCTGGTGTCCTCACCAGCGAAAGTGCTTTCGTCATCGCGAGG
>JAAYUC010000045.1 GCA_012517865.1 Chloroflexota bacterium
GCGCGCAGCCTCAGCAGCAGTCTCAGCCTTCCGGCGGGGACCTGCTGGGTTCGCTCCTCGGCGGCCTCTCGGGCGGCGCGCAGCCTCAGCAGCAGTCTCAGCCTTCGGGCGGAGACCTGCTTGGTACACTGCTTGGAGGACAATCCAACTCAGACGGCAATCTGGATATCACAGACTTACTTTCTGCCGGGTTAGCCTATTACTCCGCCAAACAGCACGGCGGCTCCACGCTCGAAGCAATAATGCAAGCGCTTGGCGCTGCCAGCCCGCTGGGCAAACGTGATGACCAGAAGCAGTCAGGCGCGTTGATAATCAACACCATCCTGAACATGCTCAAAAAGAAACGATAAACCAGACCTTAACCTGTAAAGAAAAACCGCCCACGAAGGGCGGTTTTTTCATCACATCATTTCCCGCGGTGAGGCAGGTCAGATAAATGAATTCTAGTAGTGAATAGCCCGGGGCAAGGATTTTGCCTGTTCAATCCAGTTTTGAATTTGCGCCAGGGTGGGAATGCGGCGGACAAGCTTCTTCGCGGCATTTACTTCCTGAATTTTCGCCAAAAGGTTTTCAGCGTTGCGCTGCGCAAGCTCGACCACGGTATCCACACCCGCTTCTTCCAACAGGTCAGAATACTCTTCCGCGACGCCCTTGATGCGGAACAGATCAGCGTGATTCACCCATTCCAAAATCAGCTTCTTGTCGATTCCAACCTTTTCAGCAAGGGCTTCACGGTCTTTGGGGGTCGCGCCCAGTTTCAGCAGGGCTTCCACGCTTCCGACACCAGCTTTTTGCAGCTTCTCGGAGTAGACAGGTCCGATGCCTTCGATATCCAATAACTTTGCCATGTTTCATCTCCTGTGGTTTTTAATGGAAATTTTGTAAATTATAACACAGCAATGCAAATATATAGTAAAATCTTTTTCAATTACTAAAAAAACATTAATTATTTCCCCGATACCGGATTTTTCAGGTGAAATGATTAGAGGAGCGGAAATTTGTATGAAGAGCACACGGGAGAAGATTCTAGCTATTCTACAGTCAAGAAGGAATGCCACCATTAATGAGCTTGCAAAGATAGTCGGGATAAACGGCATATCAGTGCGGCATCATCTCATTAATCTGCAGGAAGAAGGCTTGATTTGCGCAGAAGAAGAACGACACGGTGTAGGACGGCCGCGCTTTGTTTATAAACTTACCGAGCAAGGCCTGGAAAAATTCCCAAGCAATTATCAAAAATTCACCAGATACATGCTGACGGAGCTTAAAAATACTTTCACGAGTGAACAACTGACGGAAATCTTTCAAAGAATCGGCAAAAGCCTGGCGCAGCACACGTTAAATATCGATTCAAGCCGTCCAATTGACGAACAGCTGGAGATTCTGGCAGACCAACTTTCCGCTGATGGTTACCGCTTAAGCTGGAAAAAGGACAGCGCCAGATTATTCCTCTACTCTGATAACTGCCCTTATCACAATCTTGGTCTGGTCCATCCGGAAATCTGCCGGATTGACGAAGCCATGTTCACCACCGCCCTGAACCGCGAAATTGTGCATCAACAATGCATCGCCAAGGGCGATCCGCGCTGCGTCTATGTCGTGGAGTTGGAATAATGGAAGAGAACTCAACCGCGTCCCCGCAATGGGATGTGGATAAAACCCACCCTCATTTTCACAACGACCTGATTGAGAACCTCGCTGGAATCACCGACCCGGAACTGGGTTATTCCATTCTGGAACTTGGATTGGTTCGCAACATCAGCATCGAGGGGGATACCGCCCGGGTAGTGATGATTCTGACAACGCCTTTCTGCCCTTACGGGCCGCATATGATGGAGTCCACGCGCGCCAAAGTGGAGCAGGTTTTGGGATTGAAAACTGAAATTGAATACGGCCAGGAAAATTGGACTCCGGCCATGATGGAAAAAGATTTGATGGACGATGAATGGGGCTTGCTGCCATAGCGCCAGTAGATGCGCCCATTGACGCACTCTTGGGCAAGACTGAAAAGTCCCAAAGGGGAAAACCTATTGTATAATTTAGAAACTAAGTGGAAACAGAGCCGCTTAGGGCGAACCAATTCCTGGACCCAGTCCAACGGAAACAACAAGAAGGAGAAAAATGGACAAATACGAATGCATTGCTTGTGGGTATATCTATGACCCCGAAATTGGTGATCCTGATAACGGCATCGCCCCTGGAACTGCCTTTGAAGACCTGCCCGACGATTGGGTGTGCCCCGATTGCGGCGTTGGAAAAGACCAGTTTGAAAAAATCGGATAATTAATTCAGTCACCTATCAAAAGCCTTATTCCCTGGAATAGGGCTTTTCTTTTTAACGCTTGACAAATTCCGAGTATAATAAAACCACTATACCCGTTCAGATTGGAGGAAAATTATGGCAAGCGTTACGTACGATCATGTTTGGAAAAAGTATGGTGATGTTGTCGCTGTGCAAGATCTTAATCTTGCAATCGAGGATAAAGAATTCCTCGTTCTCGTTGGCCCATCCGGCTGTGGTAAGACGACCGCCCTGCGCTGTCTGGCTGGCTTGGAAGAAATTACTCAAGGTGAAGTAAGAATTGGCGACCAGGTCGTCAATGATGTCGCTCCAAAAGATCGTGATATTGCCATGGTTTTCCAAAGCTATGCGCTCTATCCGCACATGTCTGTCTACGACAACATGGCGTTCGGTCTTAAACTGCGCAAGATGCCCAAGGATGAAATCGACCGCCGCGTGAAAGAATCGGCCCGCATCCTCGGAATTGAAGGTTTCCTCAAGCGAAAGCCAAAGGAACTCTCCGGCGGCCAGCGCCAGCGCGTGGCTGTCGGGCGCGCCATTGTGCGTGAACCGAAGGTCTTCCTCTTCGACGAACCCCTGTCCAACCTGGATGCCAAGCTGCGCGTCCAGACCCGCGCTGAAATCAGCAAGCTGCACAAAAATCTGCAGACCACCTTCATTTACGTGACCCACGACCAAACCGAAGCCATGACTATGGCCACCCGCATCGCTGTGATGAGCAAGGCCAAACTGCAGCAGCTGGATACGCCCCAGAACCTGTACGACCATCCCGCCAATCTGTTTGTCGCCGGCTTCATTGGCTCCCCCGCGATGAACTTCTTCAAGGGGAAACTGATTCAGTCCGACGGCCACTTTGTTGCCGATCTGGGTTCGTTCAGCGTCAAACTGCCGGACCAAGACAAAGAACGCTATGTAAGCGTGGTGGATAAAGAAATAATCTTCGGCATCCGGCCGGAAGACATTCACAACCCGCTGTACGCTCCGCCTGGAATTATCGCTGAACCGGTGGATGTCAAGGTGGATGTCACCGAACTGATGGGCAATGAAATCTTCCTGTACCTGGTCAACGGCGAACACAACTTCATCGCCCGCGTTGACCCGCGCACAACCGCCCGCTTTGGCGACGAAATGCAAGTGGTCTTCAATATGGATAACTACCATATCTTTGGCCCCAGCATCGACGCCGAAAATCCTCCGGTTGTCTAATCCAGTATTTTCCACAAAAAGGCTGCCCCTGAGGGCAGCCTTTTTCTTTTCCAGGTACTCAGCTTTCTTTGCGCCGTACTCCGCGGGTAATCCACAGCAGCAGCCCGGCTGCCAGCAGCACCGTCAATCCCACCAGGAGAAACGCGTCCCGCCAGAAGACAAGCGGAAAAAGGCGGATTAACGTGTCGTTTTGATAGAACAGCCACGATCCCTCTGTGAAGAATAACCGGTGAAAACGATCAAAAAGCGTGTTAAAGCTGACCGCGGTCATTACGACGATAAACGCGATTAAGCCAATGGAAAGCCAGGCGCCGGTTCGTACGGCCTTTCCGAGCGTCCGCCAGCTGCCCATCACCGCGAACCAGGCGCCCAGCGCGAAAGCCGCCCCTATCAAACCGTACCAAACTGTCAGCGCAGTCCGGACGACGCTTTTCACATCTTCCATGTGGCTGAGTTCCTCCACCCGATAAAGCTGCCTGCCGTCCGCGAAGCGCAGTTCCTGCAGATAGCTGATATCCGCGTCGTTGACCAGGTAATTCACCGCGTAGGCAGACCACTTGGTGCGTTCTTCCGCGCTAAAACCATACGGGTCGGCTGGGAAGCCCGGCCTCTGGTACTCAAGCTTTGGGAATTGTGGGGTCATTATCAGTCTGACGGCCCCCAAAAGGAGGATAAAAGGCAGAATCACTGCCAGGATTATCACGAGTGCCTTATCCAGTGAAGATTTCATTTATTTTCATCTCCTTCCAGCAGGAAGTTTATCACCAGCCGATTGGTCATGAATTCTATGGGAGCTTTGTCGTCGGTAAAGATGGTCTCGACAAAACGTGTTTCTTTGCGGCCGGCGGCGGTAATCTCCATGATTTGAGCAAGCGGAGAACCCGGTTCCCGCGCGTTTTGTAATGCCAGATTGCTCTCAAAAGCGTCCCACGACGCCCGCGGGTTTTTAGCGGCAAACAGCATGGTGTTGTACGAATCCGGCAAATCCGCGATGAACACGGCTGGGAAAATTCGGCCTACGGTCGCGCTGAGGGTATCCACCAGCGAACGGTCTTGCGCGCTTCTGCCAATATTGATGACCATGACGCCTTCGGATGAGAGTTTTTCGTACACCACTTCAAAAAACTCCCGCGTCACCAGATGCGCCGGGATGTAAGGCGGGCGGTAGGCATCCACGCTGATGATGTCGTAGTCCCCCGCTGAATGCACCAGCCCCCACCGGGCGTCCTCAACATAGACATGCAGGGAAGGCAGATTCATTCCAAACCATTCCCGGCCAACTTCAACGATTTTTGGGTCTATCTCAAAGCCGTCCACCCGCGCCTGCGGATAAATAACACCAGCCTGGCGCGCGCTTGTGCCGGCTGCCAGCCCCAACAGCGCGATGCGCTGAACATCCGCCGGCTCCGCTGAGGGATTAAAAAACGGCGCGGCGAGCACCTGGTCCCACGGGCCGGAAAAAAAGTAATTGGTGGGGTGATAGATGGAATGCACGCCCTGGCCTTCGTTCAACCGCAAGAAGCGGAAGCCGCCCACCTCCAGCACCTGGATGTAATTGTAGGCGGACTCGGTTTCGTAAACCAAACCCGGCGTGCGCTTGTCAGTCCCGCGCAGCCCCAGCAAAGAAAACAGCACCAGCAGGCCGCCGAGCGCGAAAAACAACACGCCCTGCCATCGGGCGCGAAGAGACCACAAGCCTGCCACGGCAGTCAAAAGCAGGACGGCGCTCACCAACATAAAGGTGCGGTACGTTCCCGCCCAGGGGATCAGCGCCAGGACGGTTAGAAAAGTGCCCAGGAAAGAACCGAGAGTGGAAATCGCGGAGAGCCGGCCGGATATCCTGCCGGTCTTCTCTGTGTTGGTAATCATCAGTTTTAGCGCGAAGGGCGTCACCATCCCAAGCAAGATGACCGGGATGGAAAAAAGCAGGATGACAGCGGTGAAAGCGCCAGCCAGCACGCCCAGATTGAGTACGTCAAAAGCCTCCGCTGCCGCGCGCAGCACCGGCCGCGAAATCAGCGGCACGGCGCCCGCCCCAAGCGCTGCCCAGGCAAGCACGCTGTAGTAGACGCGCGCCGAGGGGGTCTTATCCGCCAGCCTGCCGCCCAGCCAATTGCCCAGCGTGAGGTACACCAGCACCAGACCAATGACCACCGCCCAAACGATATTGCTGGTGCCGAACACATTGCCCAGCAGCCGCGACGCGCCAAATTCCACCGACATGGTCACCGCGCCGGCCAGAAAAACCGTAAAGGTCAAATACCCGCGCGATTGCGGACTTATGTCTTTTTCGTGTTCCTGGGGAAACGAAGCCATGCCCCAATTATAGCGGGCTTTCCATGCAAATTTTGCGATGGCGTTAATGTTTCGTATGGATAAAAAAAATACCCTCGCGGGTATTTTTTCAGGCTGGGGGCAAAGGAGTCGAACCTCTACATACAGATTCAGAGTCTGCTGTCCTGCCATTAGACGAGCCCCCACTAACAAAAATCTATTTTACCAGCATTTATCCAGCCTTACAAGGGTAAAACCCGCATTAACCCGGCCTTTGTTCCGAGCGCATACGCACGCTTTCCACCAATCCAATACCCATCAGCAGCGTCACCAGCGAGCTGCCGCCGTAACTGATAAACGGGAGCGTCAGGCCGGTAACCGGCAGCAAGCGCAAATTCACGCCCACGTTCACCAGCATCTGGAATGCCATCAGCACCCCAAAGCCGTAAGCAATCAGCGCGCCGTAGGCGTCCGGGGCTTTGGCAGCAACGGAAAAACAGCGGTAAATCACAAAAAGCAGCAAAAGCAGGACCACTACAGTTCCCACGAAACCAAATTCGTGGGCAAGTACGGAAAAAATGAAGTCATTGTGGCGGATTTTGAGGAAACGCAGCTGCACCTGCGGGCCCTGCCCGTAGCCCTGTCCAAACCAGCCGCCCGAGCCAATGCTGATAAGCGCCTGGTCAACATTGTAGGTATCCCCATAACGCGCGTTCTCATCGGGATTGATGAAGTTGGTGATGCGGGCTTTCTGGTAGTCCGCTAAAAATGGAAAATCCAACGCAGCAAAGAGACCCAGCAGCACAATCATCACCGCAGCAAAAATCAGGATGTTTTTCGTCTTCCAGCCGCTAATCCACAGCATAGCGAACCAAATCACCAAAATCACGATAGAGGTGCTCAAATTTGGCTGCAGGATAATCCAGATAACGATTCCGCCAGTCAGCAGCAGGCTCTGGCCGACGGTTTTCCATTCGTTAATCCTGGAAATTCTTCCAGCAAAAAACTGCGCTAGCGCCATGATAATCACAATTTTTGCCAGTTCTGCCGGTTGAATTGCTTCCGACCCAATCTGCAGCCAGCGCGCGGCACCAAACCTGGCCGCGCCGGTGACAAAGACCAGGATGAGGAAAGCCGCGACAACGATATAGAAGGGCCGCGTCAGCACCAGCCAGATTTTGTAATCCAGGCCAGCAAAGATGAACAGCGCGACGAGTCCGATAATCAAAAACACGGTCTGGCGCTGGGGATGGTTTGCCAGGGTCGGATTTCCCGCGATGGCTGAGCTGATAAGGGCAACGCCAAATATGGACAGGAAAAGCACCGCCGCGAAAAGCGGAAAATCAAAATGCTGCCATTGTTCTCTGGTAGTGTACATAAGCTTTACTTTATACCGGATGCAACCACGTGAATTGCACCATCGATTTTGGTTATCATAATCCCTTTTTCCTTGCGCAGTTTCCGCGGGATTTCAACCCGCTCTCCGCCAAGAAAGATTGTTCCGCTGCCCATCCTCAAAACCCTTATGGAGCTTTCAGGCGCACCGGAGCATCCCGCCCTCAGCATGCCGTCCAACCACCCCCAGATGAGCGCCGAACCAGAGCAAATCACCTCGGCTTTTTCCGGCAGGTCAGAAAGCAGCGTCAGGCTGCCGTCCACAACCAGCTTTTCAGCAGCATCCAAAGGCCGGTCCACCCACACAAACCTTTCCGCTGACTCTGGTTCAGCCTTCATGGGCCTGGGGAGCTCATCGCCTTCAATTTTGGATGGAAGGCCAAAAGCCCGCGCGGATTCCAACGTGACATCCGAGCTTGAAAGCACCGCGCGCAAACAAATGCCCTCATCCGCCAGGTCGCGCAAAAGTTTGTCCAGGTTTGCCTCGCTCCATTCGGTCTGGCCGAGGTCAAGCGCGATCCTGCCCCCCTTAAAGAAGCGCTCCTGGCTCTGAATTCTGGAAATCAACATATCCCGCTGTTGATACCAGGGCAGGTCCGGCAGGACCACCAGCACACCGCCCCGGATTCCGCGCACCAGCAGCTCAGTCCGTTTCTGCATGCCTTGCCCCAATCAATTCCCAAGATTATCCGCGTCAGCGGCCTTCAGGCCGAAGTAAGCGTCGATGACCTTGCGGACAATCGGCGCGGCCAGGGTAGAACCTTCCTTGCCGTTGTAGGCAAAGGCCACCACCACGATTTCAGGGTCGTCGTAGGGAGCATACCCAACGAACCAGGCGTGCGCCGGCCAGCCGCCAATCCCGATGCCGCACAGACGGTTTGCCAGGGCGAAGTCATCGCAGTATTCCGCTGTGCCTGTTTTGCCAGCGACCTTATTTGTGTCGCCAGTAAACTCATAGGCGGCGGTTCCGCCTGGCTGCGTCACCATCTCCATGCCTTTTTTTGCCAATTCAATGACCCACGGCTGGACCGTTTTCATCTCGCCCGTGGGAATATTGTCATTATAGACCGCGATTTTCGGGTCCTTGGTGATATCCCACAGCATCGTCGGCTCAAATTGCTGCGTCACCGTGCCGTCCGCCGCCTCAATTTTACTGATCAGCGAGACTTTCATCAGTTTGCCGCCATTCGCGATGGTCGCGATAGAATGCACCACCTGCAGCGGCGTGGCAAGCACATAACCCTGCCCGACCGCGGCCAGGTAAGTATCACCTGTCGCCCAGTTTTCGCCCTGGCTCAGGCGTTTCCAGGTGGGATTTGGAATTAACCCGTCTGTCTCGCCCGGCAGCTCAATGCCAGTCAAAGCGCCGTAGCCAAGCGCGCGGGCGTATTCGCCCAAGCGCCAGATGCCAAGCCCGTTGCCTTCAATTTCGCCGGCATAACCGCCGGTTACCTTGTACCAGTACACATTGCAAGACCAGGCAATCCCATGCAAATAGTCCACCGATCCGTGGCCAGCGCGGTCCCAGCAGTAATAGGTCTGCAAACTACCTGGGTCATTCTGGTAGAACTTTTGCACAAGCGAGATTGTTCCCGGGTCATCGACGGTATACTCAGGCGTCACAACCCCTTCATTGAGGATGCCCAGGGCCGAAACCAGCTTAAACACTGAACCGGGAGGAAGTTCCGCGGAAATGGCCTGGTTTACGAGCGGCTTGGCCATATCCTGGGTCAGCTGTTCGTAATAATATCCAGGGATGCCCTTGGACATGCGGTTGTTTTCATAGTTCGGGTACGAAACCATCGCCAGCACTTCGCCGGTTTTGGCGTTTAAGGCCACAACCGAGCCGCTGGTGCTCAGGGTATAGCCAAGGTAGCGGTTCCAGTACTCCAGATTCATCTTCAGCGCATCGCGGGCGACAGACTGCAGGCGGGTGTCAATCGTCAGATACACATTTTGTCCGGGAACCGGGTCGATAGGCTCTTCCAGATTGCGGACAATCTCACCACCAACGGTAACCTCAACCACGCGCCGGCCGTTTTTCCCGCCCAGCACATCCTGCATGGTGCTTTCCACACCCGCGTATCCAACTTTATCCCGGCCGGCCACAAACCCAAGCTCTGTGTAATAATCCACCAAAGACTCCGGCACAGGCCCCAAAAACCCAACCACCTCAGATGTCAGGTTGCCGGTAGGGTAAACCCTCACGGATTCAATTTCCACATCAATACCCGGCCAATCCATCGCCTTTTCCTTGATTGCCATCGCGATTTCTTTTGAGACATCGCAGCTGAGGCGGGTGGGGCTGAATGGCCAGTTGGTATCCGCGATATACACGATTTGCTCTATCCCCAACGTTGTGTTGCAGGGCGTAAAACTGGCCGCGGTAACTGCGTCCACTACGCCGTTGCTGACCGGAATGTTGAGCAGTTCTGAAAGCTCAGAGTAAATTTTTCGCAGCTCGCCATCAGATTCTGGCAGTTGGGCCGGGGTGACCGTAATGTTATACGCCGGTTCGTTGCGCGCGAGGACGACGCCGTTGCGGTCGTAAATAATGCCGCGCTGGGTTGGGTCGCTGATTTCTGTTGTGCGGTTGTCCTCCGCCTGCGCGCGGTAAACGGAGCCGTTCACGATTTGGTAATTGAACAGTTGAAAGATGTAATACAGAATGACAATCGCAACCAAAAAGATAACCCCGCGAATGCGCGAGTGCTGAACGGTCGGTTTTTCAAATTGATTGTTGTTCATATCTCTGTTCTCATTGGCGCGAGGTTCCGGAATATCTCCTGAACCAGCGCGTGCACTGGGATTGTCAGCAGCATGTTGAGCAAGACGCTGGGCAGCAGAATTTGTGAAAAGCTTTCCCCAATGGAAAGTGAAACCCCTTGCACAAACAGCCCCAAAATATACAGGCCGTGCTCAAGGAAGGTGCCAAAAAAGACCAATAAGAACATTGATAAAAGCGGACTTTGCCAGAAACCAGTCTGCAGCCGCATCGCTGCCAGAAATATGGTGAGATAAACAATAAGCAATAAAAGCACAGGCGAGGCCGAGATGGCGCTGACTATCAGGCCGAATATTACCACAAGAATCCAGCTGTATTTCTGCCGTTGGTGCAGGCTCCAGGCAGCCAAAAAAAGCAGCACCACGTCCGCTGTACCGGCCAGTAGAACCGCCCGGCTGAATATTCCCATCTGAAGCATGATGGCGATGATAAAGCCAATGCTGCTGGAAAAATAAAATAACATGCCGTCTCTCAGGGTACCAGGGGCGTGATGTCCACCGCTTCAAAGTTGGTGATAATCAGCACCGCGCTCAGCGATGAAAAATCCACAATGGATTGAACCGACCCGGATTGGAACAGGCGGTTCTGCTGGCTTTGCATACTCAGCACCTGCCCCACGAAAATATTCGGAGGATAATTGCCGCCAAGCCCGGAGGTCAGGAGCACATCGCCAATTTGAACTTCAGCGTCCTGGGGAATCATCTCAAGGGTGATTTCACCGGTGATTGACCCGACAATCTGACCTTCCACCTTGGCATTTTGAAGATGCACATTCACCACCGATTCAGCATCGCTGATGAGCTGAACGCGGGAGGCGTTCGCGATAACCGCATCTACGCGGCCGACCAGGCCCTGCTGGGTCACCACCGGCATCCCATGCATGATGCCCTGGTTGGAACCTTTATCGATGATAATGTACTGGTAATACGGACTGATTTCGCGGCCTATCACGGTCGCGGCGGTGTATTCGTGCTGTGGGTTCGTCCGCGCGAAGTCCAGCAGGGTATAGAGGATCTGCGCCTGACTCAGGTTTTCCTGCAGCTCCACAATCTGGCTCTGAAGCTGCGACACTTCATTTTCAAGCTGGGCGTTGCGTTCCCGCAGGCTGGCCATGTCGCGCGGGGAAGTAAAAAAGTCCCTGATTGCAAGATAGCGCTGCGAAAGCCAGCTTTGCGTTGAAATCAGCGGGCTTAAAGTCAGGCTGAAAATCGGGGTCAGATATCCGGAAACAGCCAGCAGCAAAATGCCAGCCACCACCAAAAGGATGATGAAGTTTCTGATATTGCCGGATGTAAACAAATTGCGCATTTTATTGGATTGGATAAGCTCTGCCAAAAGACAGAGAAATTACCCCTTGTTCAGGCTCGTGTATGGGTCCCGTTCAATTCCCACCAGGAGCTGCTCGTACTCTTCCAGGTTATCCAGCACGATGCCCGCGCCGCGCGCGACGCAGGTCATCGGGTCTTCCGCGACCCAGACCCGCACCCGAACTTCGTTGGAAATGCGTTCAGCCAGCCCTTGCAGCTGGGACATACCGCCTGCCAGGCAAATGCCGTTATCCATCAGGTCAGAAAGAATTTCTGGCGGGGATTCATCCAGGGCGTCTTTGATGGTATCAATAATCACCTGCACGGAAGCCGAAAGCGCTTCCCGAATCTCAATTGAAGAGACTTCGATGGCTTCCGGAAGGCCGGTAATGAGGTTGCGTCCGCGCACGTCCACAGTCTTTTCTTCTTTCAGCGGATAAGCAGAACCGATGGCAATCTTGACCTTTTCCGCCATTTGTTCGCCAATGAAAAGGTTGTACTTGCTGCGCAGGTATTCGATGATGTCCTGGTCCAGTTCATCGCCGGCCACGCGCAGCGACCTTGATATGACGATGCCGCCCATCGAGATTACGGCGACTTCCGTCGTGCCGCCGCCAATATCCACAATCATATTGCCGTTGCCGTCATTCACCGGAAGCCCGGCGCCAATGGCAGCCGCGGCGGGTTCATGGATCATGTAGGTTTCGCGCGCGCCAGCCGCCATTGCCGCGTCGTACACCGCGCGCTTTTCCACTTCGGTGGCTCCGGAAGGGATTCCAACCACCACACGCGGCCGCGGAAATGGCACAATACTGTGCTGATGAGCCCGGCCAATAAAGTACTCGAGCATCGCCTGGGTGATATCGTATTCTGAGATGACGCCGTCGCGCAGAGGACGCAGCGTGACCACGTTGGCAGGCGCCCGCCCAACCATCGCTTTGGCAGCAGCTCCAATTTTCAGGGGTTCGCGCGTGCGTTTATCAATTGCCACCCACGAGGGTTCGTTGATGACAATCCCTTTCCCTTTTACATTAACAAGCGTATTGGCTGTGCCCAGGTCAATTCCAATATCCAGCGAAAATAAACCTAACAGCCAATTTATCGGATTAAATGCCAAGTTGTTGTTTCTCCATTACCTGGAAGATTTGCATGGTTAATGTTCAAATTATATCATAATCAAGAAGTCCGAAAATAGCGCTGGCACTTATCATTTTTTAAACGAAACCGGTTGCGCTCCTGAAATGCACAATTCCGCCTGTCACCGCGCGAAACATTCGCCCTGGACAATCCGCCCACCTGTAAGGCTGGCGATTAACCTTTGCGCGCAATATCCTGAGAGAAAGCATTTCCCTACAACAAAAACTGAATAAATGGGTTGGTAAGTGTTACAATAATTACGGATTTTTGCGCGTTCTTTACCATAGTTAGGAGCCTATGAATCTTCCATTCAGCCTTTACCGCCTGCAAACTATCGACACTCAGCGCCAGAAAATTACCAGGCGACTGACCCAGATAGAAGCCATATTAAACGCTGATGAATTCGTCAAAGCCAAATTACAGCAAAAGCAGCTGGCGGCAGAAGAACTCGCCGGAAAACAATCCCAAACCAACAAAATCGCAGCAGAAACATCTGAAAAACGCCTGAAACTCGAGCTCAATCAAGTCCAGCTGTTTGGGGGAAAAGTTCGCAATCCCAAGGAACTGCAAGACCTTCAGGCTGAAAGCGAGGCTCTCAAACGCACCATCCAAAAGCTGGAAGACGCCCATTTTCAGGCGCTCATGGAACAGGAAGACGCCCAGAAAAAACTGGCGGAAGCGGAGCAGGCTCACCAATCCGCGGTGAACGCAAAAGCGACCGAGAACTCCCTGCTCGCCGGAGAGCGCGGAAACCTGACGGTCGAAATGGACAACCTGAACGCCCAGCGGGAAGCCCTCATTCAAACCCTCCCAGCCGAGATAGTGAGTCAGTACGAAAGCCTGCTCAAAACCAAAGGGGGAAAAGCTGTCTCGGCAATCGAAGACGACTGTTGTGAAGCTTGCGGGGTGGAACTTTCCCCGCGCGACATGCAAGCCGTGCGCTCGCCAAACACCCTGCTGCGCTGCAAGACCTGCGGGAGAATCCTTTACAAAGCCTGATGTAACCTTATCGAAATATGGCGCGCACTACCGCCGAAAGCAGCCACTGCAGAGCATTAATCAACAAAATCAAAATAACCGGCGAAAAATCCAAGCCGCCGATGGGCCTGACAGCGCCGCGGATGGGATTTAGCAGCGGAGAAACAATTTTATCGAGCGTTCTGCGCGCCGGATGTTCCCAGGGCAGAATATAACCCAACGCGACATGCGCGATGACCAACAAACTAAGAACCTGCCCAAGGATGCGGATAAGGCTTAGACCTGCCGCCATATCTTCTAATCCTCCTTTGCCGGCCGCGGGCCGAGAATCGCCTCGCCCAGGCGAATCAGCGTCGCGCCTTCTTGCACGGCTACAGGAAAATCGCTTGATGTGCCCATCGAAAGCTCATCCAGGTGCAGCCCGGGCAGCGCGTCATTGAGAAACTGCAGCAGCTCGCGCGTTTTTCGGAAGAAAATCCGGTTGTTTTCCATTTCCGCTTGCAGCGGGGGCATGGTCATCAGTCCCCGCAGGCGTAAACCAGGCATCCGGCTGACCGCCTCCACCGCTGGCAGCAAAACCTGCCAATCTTCCCTAGATTCCGCCGTAAAACCCTCTTTGCTGGCCTCCCCGCTGATATTTACCTCAATGAGCACATCCAGCGGTGCTAAATCCGGCTGCCGCAATTGGGATAATAAGCCCGCCAGTTTCAGGCTGTCGACAGAATGAACGCGCGACACTTTGCTGGCAATCAGTTTTGCCTTCCTGCTTTGTATGTGCCCGACGATATCCCAACGCAGACCGGGCAGGTCAGTCAGGTTATTGATTTTTGCCAGGGCTTCTTCGGCATAATTTTCCCCAAAACAGCGCAAACCGCAGCTGTAGGCAGCGCGAATCAAAGCTTCGGGCTGCCTTTTAGAGACTGTCACAATTTCAATATCTTCTGCGCGCCTGCCTGCTTTGGCGGCGCTTTCCGCCACAGCCCTGCGAACGACGGCAAGCCTGTGTGCCACTTGCTCGACAAGTTCGGAGTCAACTTCACTGTTCATAAGGTCTCAAACCAATCACCACCGCAAAGCGCCCGGTTATCCCTTTCTCTTTACGATAAGAATACCACTCATCCAGGTGTTCCGCGGTACACATTCCAGACTGCTCAATCTGCTTCACTCCTGCCGCGCGCAGGCAGTAGGCATTGGCGCGCCATAAATCCAGGTACAAAGAGCCGTCCCGCTCCTCAAAAAATCCCGTTCCATCCTTCCCAAAGCTCTTCTTAAAGCGCTCCAATACCTCTACTCCCGCCTGGTAGCAGCTGCCGCAAATTGACGGCCCAATGCCTGCCAGCAGAGACGCCGGTTCTGTGCCAAAGCGCGCGCGCATGTAATCCACCGCGATTTCAGCGATTCTTTGTACCGTTCCCTGCCAGCCGGCGTGCACCAGCCCTACCACGTGCTTTTCCGGGTCGTAAAACACGAGCGGCACACAGTCCGCGAAACGCATAATGAGGGTAACATCCGGATTATCGGTAAAGATACCATCAGCCGGTTGATGTTTCTGGTCGCGCGGTCTGGGCTTGTCCGAATAAATCATAGTGGTGCCGTGCACCTGCCAGACGTCGAAACGACTTTCGTACGGCCGGCCAAAAACATCAAATAATAGTTGGTGGTTCTGAACAACAGCTTCCGACCTGTCCCCCACCGTTCCACCAAGGTTGAGTGCCGAATACGCGCCCTGGCTGGCCCCGCCCAGGCGCGTGAATACCGCATGGTCCAGCTGGCCGGAAGGGAAGCTCTCGAATCTGTAATACCGAAATGGGCCCGCGTCATGCCGTATCATTCCGAAACCTCCGGAACGAAGACTGCCCCATGCCAGAGGGCATGCCGCTTTTCAAGCTGCAGCCGGCCGGCCTGAATGCTGCTCTCCACCAAAGGATAGCCAAGCCAGGCGGTGATAAACCCAAACAGTCCTCCGGTGGCGGCGCGCAGCAGCGGCGTGCTTTCCCTGGCTGGAAACCAGCTTAAGAAAGGCAAACCCATCTGGCTGACCATCTGCGTGCCTCCGTCCAGCGCGATTGGGAGAATGCCAATTAGAACCCAGATGTACCACGGGACTTCCCTGATGCGGCGCCCTGAAACAGCGAAAATCAGCCCAAAAAGCAGGATGGCCAGATAAATCGCGAGGTCCCGCTGGCACAACGCGGCTTTGTAGCCCATCACTTCATTCCCAAGAAAGTCAGCTGCCGCGCGGAAATCCATTTCATCTATGCCGCTGGCCGCGGAAAAGGTTTGGTAGCCTTCCAACTTTGCCAATTCGCGCGGATAAACCGCCTGTTCGCCAAAAAGAAAAAATGAACGAAAGGCCAGTTGGTGGCATACCGGCTTATACAAGCCGTATAAGGCGCGGGCGGGTGGTTCCAATCTGAACTTCATCAGGGTTGGCGCGAGGAAAGCCAGACCAAGATACAAAGCCACCAGCAAATTGAACAGCAGGACGTAGTGCCTGCTGAACCAAAGGGAAAACCTGTCTTTTGTAGAAAATGCCGGCTTTTGCGCCAACTGACGCAGCAGCCATTTGTTGCCTACAGCCTGCGCGTCCTCAATTTTTACCCTTGTTTCTTTTAAAGCTGTACGGATATCTTCCGTTTCAAAGCGCTCACTCAGAAAGTAAGGTCCGATTTCAAGTCGTGGGATACCGCTGCCAAAAGCTTTTCGAATGTATGGATTTTTATCAATATCGACGCACGTCGTCTGGTTGGGGAATTCGTCCGCAAGTTGCTTCAACTGGGCGAGGACGGCCCTGTTTTGTTCCGCCAGTGACGGACGCGTATACAAAAACACATGAATGACAGCATCGTTCATCACTTGGCAAAGGGTTTAGCAGGCATCGCTGTCTTTCACGATGCTGAAAACATTAGTAGAACACTTCCACGCGCGTGGAGTTCTTCCCGCCGTCAGTAACGGTCAGTTCACCGGGATAGTAACTCACAACAGGGTTGGTCCAGCGCCAGATCCACTTCGCGTCTTCGGGCAGGCAGTTAATACAGCCGTGCGAAAGCGCGGTGCCGAAATTATTGTGCCAGAAGGCGGCATGAATCGCGGAGCCTTCTCCGTGGAAGAGCGTCGTCCAGCCAATGCCCGCGGTGTCGTAGGCGATTAATCCGCCGGCGCTCATGTGCGTGGATATCATCTTGCGCCAGATGAGGGTATTTCCAAGCGGCGTCGAAGGGCCGCCTGAGGACACCTCGCAAAAATACACTTCTCGTCCGCCTTCCAGGCAGGAAAGCGTCTGGTAATTCATGTTTATCCGGATAAGTTTATCGCCCGCGTCTGGATGGATGGGCGTGATTTCATCCTGGGTGATAGGCCGGCAGGCCGCGGCATCCACCCAGTAAGAATCCGGCTCCGCTCCCCATTTCTCGGTGAGCAGGTATTCGGTGATTCCATTTTCCTGCCGCAGGTCGTATGCCCAGAAAACCTGGCTGTAATAAATGCGCGGCTTGTTTACCTCCCGAATCCAGTAAGAAGCGGCTGGTGTTCGCAAGGGTTTGATATCCACAAGCGGCACAGTAATCTCCACCCACATCCCCTTGCTGCCGTCCGGATTAACAGGCAGGTCATTCAGCGGCTGATTGGGCAGGTTGCGCACCGGCTGTACCATGGAAGACTGGATATATCCGCCGGGCGTTTCCACCCACCGCTGGTTATACACATTCAGGTCAAGCTGGTTGGCAACGACTTCCCGGTTCCAAATCAAAACATCATCCCGCCAGACTGTGCCAGCCTCGGGGGCGTTCACATTCGGCTCTGTTTTAAGCTTAAACCAGGCGCCTTCCATGCCAACGCATATCCGGCCGAGCTTTTCGGCTTGCGGGAACTGGCCCGCAGCCGCGGCAAAGACACCTTTTGGGCGCGGCAGCATCAGCGCCCCGGCAAACATGCCGGAAAGCTTGAGGAATTCTCTTCGGGTAATCTTGTAATCAGATTTCATGCGGCTATTATAACGGACTGAATGTATCGGTTGTCCCGGGGTTTATACGCCGTGGAATCAGTAGCGGCGTTGGCCGCGCGATTCCTCGCGCTCCATATCTTTCTGCTTGATAGCCTCGCGCTTATCGTACTGTTTCTTGCCTTTCGCGATGGCAATCTCCAGTTTGGCGCGCCCGCCTTTCAGATACACGCGCACCGGCACAATGGTCATGCCTTTGATGCGAACCGCGTCCCACAATTCTTTAATTTCACGCTTGTGCAGCAGCAGTTTGCGTTCCCGGTCAGGGTCGTGCTGATAGGCGCTGGCGTGCTCGTAGGGCGCCACATGCGCGCCAACAAGCCAGGCCTGTTTGCCGTCCGTGCGCACATAGGCTTCCTGGAGGCTGATTTGACCTTTGCGGATGGATTTTATCTCCGTTCCGCGCAGCTCCAGCCCGGCTTCAAAAGTCTCCTGTAGAAAATATTCAAACCGCGCTTTACGGTTGGTCGATACGGTCTTCACGTCCATAAGCACCTATTTTAACATAAAGAGCAGGCAAAAAGCCTGCTCGCGCGTTGGAAGGAAAGGGAGCCTTCCGGGCCTTCAAAAAGACTGATAGAAACAGCTATCCCCGCCTCAGGATGGCAATGAGAGTCAGAAATACGCCCAGGCCAGCCAGCACCACAATCACTAAACCAAGCGGCAGGCCGCCGGGAGCTGTGTTTCCGGTAATGTTTTGGTAGGTAGGCAGGTTCAGGGCAGGCGGTTCAGTGAAGGTTGGCAGTCTGGAAGGCTGCATCGTATAGATGAACTGCGCGGCCAGCGTCGGATCGATGGTTTTGGTCACGGCGGGCGTGGCGGTGGCTGGCGGTTCCAGCAGCGGGATTGGTCCGCCAATCACATCCACGTTATTGGCAAACACCCAACCTCTTCCGCCAGGCCCGCCCGGATATTCAATTTGAATGTATTGGTCGTAATAGCCGTAAGCTTTCGCTTCCTGCCCCACCAACAAAACACCAACCAGTTCATAAATGGAACCAGGTCCGGAACGCACATTAATCGGATCGTACTCCGTGGTGGTCAGCAGCACGCGAATGTACGCGCCGCGCGGCGAGCTTGTGACAGTCGGAATCGAGACGGTGGGAAATTGAGCCAAAACAGGCTGGTTCAGCACCGGCAAAAGGCTGAGAATCGTCAGAACAGCGACGAGAAAGAACGAAAGCAGCCAGAGGTTTCGATGTTTTTTCAGGAAACTCATAAAATCTATCCTTGCTTGCAGATAACCCGATTATAATCTATCTGCAAACCTAAAGAAGGCATCTATGACACCTCGTATCTATCATGGTAACTTCACGCCCGAAGATATCGCCCGCGATCTGATTTCCTATTTTCACCGCGGCAATTATCAGGTGCAGCGCATCGGCAGCCCCGATAATCTGTCTGTGCAAATTGCCACGCGCAGAAATTTGACCAGCGGCGGTGCCACCGCCCTGACTGTGAATCTGCAAAAGGTCGCGGACGGCGTGAGCGTGCAGCTTTCCAATCAAGCCTGGTTTGGCCTGGCTGCCAGCCTGGGGATGACCGCCCTCAGCGCACTACGCAATCCGTGGACGCTGATAGGACGCATGGACGACATCGCTCAGGACGTCGAATCGCTGCAGCTGCAGGATAACGTCTGGCAGGTCATAGACGCCTTCGCGCGGCAGCATGGAACCGGTCAGGAGCTGAGCAAGCGCCTGGCGCGCACAGTCTGCCCTTACTGCCTGACCGCCAACCCGATCGCATCAGCGCGCTGTCTGGCATGCGGAGCCCCGCTAGGCGAAAATCAGCCGTCCACGTGCTCAAAATGCGGCTTTATCCTTGAACGAAAGGAAACTGTCTGCCCGAATTGCGGGCAGCCGCGTACTTAATGTCTTTATCGGTTTCCAACCCGCCTTATTCGGGCATAAACCGTTTTTTGTCCATTTTTTTATCCAGGCCGCGCAAGGGTCAAACGGCTAACTATCAAAAAAGGAATAATTATCATGATTCAGATTGTGGCAGACACTACCTGCGGTATCCCATTGGAACAATTGAAGGCGGAAGGCATTCATGTGCTTCCTCAAATCATCACTTTTGGAGATGCGTCTTATCGGGATGACATTGAAATCGATACCGAAACTTTCCTGAGCAAGCTGACAGCCGCTAAGCAGCTGCCCGGAACAGCCGCCCCGCCGCCGGCCTTGTATGGTCCCATTTTCAAATCCATCCTGGATGCCGGAGACACCGCGCTGGTCATCACTCCATCGCTAAAAGTCAGCGGCACCTACCGCAGCGCGTTAATCGCGGCGGAGGAATTTCAGAGCGGCCAAATCCACGTCGTGGACACCGGAACCATCGCTGGCGGACTCGGTTCCCTGGTCTTACAGGCAAAGCGCTGGGCGCAGGAAGGTATGGATATTGAAACTCTGAAAAGCCGCCTGAGTGCTATGGCAGCCCGCGAGAAGGTATTCTTCGTGGTCGACACTCTGGAATATCTTTATAAGGGCGGCAGAATTGGCGGCGCGACTAGGCTGTTTGGCAGCGTATTGCAGATTAAACCCATTCTTACCGTGCAGGATGGACAGGTGGAACCATATGAAAAGGTTCGCACCCTCAGGCAGGCAATCGCCACCATCCTTGAGATTGACCTGGAAATCTGCCGGAACAATCCGGACGCGCACCTGACAATCAGCCACTGCGCGGCAGAGGAACAGGCCAGCCTGCTGAAGGCACGGCTGGAGAGCGAACTTGAGCTCAAGGACATTCCTGTGTTTGTCGTCCCTCCTGCCATCGTTGTGCATGCCGGTCCGGGCGTCATCACAACCAGCTGCTTTACCTCCCCGAACTAAAGCCGCGTGGTTTCATCTCCCTTGCAGACCAAACAGCAGCACTCTTCTGAGTGCTGCTGTTTTTTCGCTCCAGGCGCGCTGGAAAATCAATCCTCCGTGTCTATGGCAGGATAAAATGCGGACAAATCTGGCTACTTCCATTCCGCGTCGCTCGGGTCCAGGTTTCTCAGGAATACCCGCGTGCGCTCACCCGCCATCATCGGGCTGACAGTCTCGCGCCATTTCAGGTAGTGAGCGGTCTGCTGATGCGCCGCCTGGTCTTCCTTGCCGCGGTAGATTTCCACGAGCCGAAAGCTCGCGGGGTTGTCTATTTCCTGAAAGAAATCAAACCGAACAACGCCGGCTTCCTTGCGGCTGTTTTCCGCGTTGTAGCGGGTAATCGCGATGAAATCGTCGACACATTCCGGCAGTACCTGAATGGAAACAATGACTGTGAACATCCTGACCTCCTGAATCTGCTGCGCCTGACCATTGAGACGTTATCTCACGATGGTATGATTGTAACTGATGAAGGACCATGAAAACATTCCGGACCCATCCACCTGGATTCTCTTTTCAGATGAGGACCTGCTGGTGGTGAACAAACCGCCCGGCTTGCTGTCCATCCCGGACGGCTACCAGCGCGACCTTCCGCACCTCACGCAAACGCTGTCTCCATTCGTGGGGAAACTGTGGATTGTCCACCGCCTGGACCGGGAAACAAGCGGGGTTATGCTTCTCGCGCGCAGCGCGGAAGCGCACCGCATACTGAACGAAGCTTTCCGTCAGCGCGCGCTTAAAAAGCAATATCACTGCCTCGCCGCCCCTGTTCCGGAGTGGGATTTTCAGGACCTGAGTCTTCCTTTGCGCGTCAACGCCGACCGCGCTCACCGCACGCGCGTGGACTTTGAAAAAGGCAAAGCAGCCCGGACATTAGTGCGCGTGCTTCGGCGCGGCAGCAGCTTTTGCCTGCTGGAGTGCGAGCTGCACTCCGGGTATACCCACCAAATCCGCGCGCACCTGTATCACGCAGGTCTGGGAATCCTCGGGGATTCTTTATACCGACCAAAAGCTTTAACCCTTACAGAAAGCAGCCTTTCAGCACCGCGCACCATGCTGCATGCGTATGAAATTCGCTTTGCCCATCCCAGGACCCATTTTGAAATGGCTTTTCAGGCGCCCTACCCCCCCGATTTCGAATCCAAATTAGCCGCCCTCTAAACCCACAAAGCAGGGTGATTTTTCTTAATGGAACTGAAGTCTTGCCTTCCGATGACGATATGGTCGTGCACGCGAATATCCAGCAGGCGTCCGGCTTCAATCACCGCGCGGGTCAGGCTCACATCCTCCGGGCTCTCCGCGGATTCGCCGGAAGGATGATTGTGCACCAGGATTACAGCGTTGGCGCCTTTCCGAATCGCGCGGGCAAAAATTTCTCCTACGCGCACAGAGGAAGCGTCCTGTGAGCCTTTGTAAAGGCGGTCAATTCCCAGCACGGCGTTGCGTACATTTAGCCAGAGAACCCAAAGCTCTTCCTGCTCTTTACCCCGCATATCCAGACCCACCAAACGAACCACATCTTCGGGGCTGCGAATGAAAACTTTCTCTTCCGTGCGCTCTTTTGCCAGGCGGTTTCCCAACTCCACCGCCGCTTTGATACACGCGGCCTTGGCCCGCCCCACACCAGAGATGTTTTCAAGCTCGGAAATATCTGTGCGGTGAATCCCCGAAAACCCACCCAACGCCATTAAGATTTGGTTTCCAAGGTCAATGGCATTCAGACCAGGCCGGCCGCTGCCTAAAAGAATGGCCAACAGTTCTCCGTCACTTAATGCCTGCGGACCTTCCGCGATTAGCCGCTCGCGAGGCCGATTTTCCTCCCTCAGGTCCATAATGCGCGGACGCGCGTCATCCGAAGTCATTCCTCTATTTTACACGCGAAAGCCCCAAAAAGCGGCGTGATATAATCCAAACAAAAAAGCGGACTGCCAATGCCCACACAGGTTTTCCCAGCAAATTACCAGGCGCTTACAGCCATCAATGAGTTTATTGTCGCCGAAGCTTCCAAAGTTGGATTCTCTTCCAAGGAGCTGTACGCGGTTGAGCTCTCGGTAAATGAAGCTGCCGCGAATATCATCGACCACTCGTACTGCGGCGAGGACCTGGGAACCATCGAGATAACCGCGGAAGCCCGCGGCGATTTATTTACCGTTTCTCTCAAAGACTGCGGCACGCCGTTTAATCCTGACGAAATCCCGGACCCGGATATCAGCAGCCCGCTCGAAAAGCGGACGGAACGCGGCCTGGGTGTCTTCACCATGCGCAGGCTGATGGACGAGGTGGTATTTGATTTCTCCCGGCCAGGCGAAAACCTCCTTGTGATGACCAAACGAAAGAAAGCCCAGCCGTGAACGCGTCATCGGAAGCAGCAGCATCCGCGTTGTGGAAAGCGCTGACGGATTTCTGTCAGGCTTCGGCAGCCCACCAGAGCCCGGCAGACATTTTGCAGGCAGCGGCAGAGCTGCTTGAGAGCAAACTTAACGCGCGAATCAGCTTCCACTTCTCCAATCCGGCACTTTTCCCGGAGCTTCCACTTGATAAACCCTTAGCCCGCGCCGCCAGAATTCACAGCCGGGTAGAAAAAACTGGCGAACAGATAAACCAGACTGTCCCCGCCGAAGGGCTTCATCTGGTCGGTTTCCCTTTGCATGCTCGCGGCGCCTTACTGGGGTCTTTCGTCGCCGCCCGATCAGAAAATCCATTCACCCCCGAAGAAAACCAATTCTTGCAGTCTGCCGCCATCGCGGTCGGAACAGAACTGTCTTTGATGAGCTCCGAGATGCGCCAGAAGAGCCAAAAATCGCGCCTGGCTCTAATCGCGTCGGTGGTCTCGCGCATCGCGCATATCACCCGCCTGGATGAACTGGCTCAGGAAGTCAGCCAGGCAATTTTGCGCACTTTTGGATATTATTACGTTGCCATTTTTACCCGCGAAGATGACGAGAACATTGTCCTCTTTCGAGCCAGCGCCCGCAGCGAGAAATCAGACCAGCCCGCGTTTGAACTGCCGGCCGGCACACAAATAAACCTGGGCGACCACATCGTTGGTTATGTCGCGCAGACCGGCAGAATGCTGCTGGCAAACGACGTCCGCAAGGAACCCCGCTATGGGCATCTAGAATCCCTACCGGAAACAAAAGCCGAACTGGCAATTCCCCTGAAAGTTGGCGGCAGGGTATTGGGAGTTTTGGATGTTCAATCGGACCAGGAAGCGGTTTTTACGGATGAGGACGTGGTGGTACTTTCAGCGCTGGCGGACAGTATCGGATTGGCAGTCCACAAAGTACGGCTTTACTCAGAACTGGAAAAACGCACCGAACAGCGCGATATTATCGCCGGGCTGA
This sequence comes from Chloroflexota bacterium, assembly GCA_012517865.1. Taxonomy (GTDB): domain Bacteria; phylum Chloroflexota; class Anaerolineae; order Anaerolineales; family Anaerolineaceae; genus Mesolinea. The sequence goes on from JAAYUC010000045.1 coordinate 23,599, forward strand.
CCGAAGCGATTTCCAGTATTTTGGACCTGGACACACTGCTGAGCAAAGTCGCGCAGATGATACACAGACAGCTGCACTACCCATTTGTGCATATCTTTTTGGTGGACCGCGTGCGTAACACGATTGAGTACCACTCCGGCAGCGGCCGCCGCGCGCAGCATTTCAAGGAAAATCGGGTCGCGTTCGCGCTCGACGCGCCCAAAGGAATCATTCCGCTCACAGTGCGCACCAATCGGGTATACCTTGCCAATAATGTCCAGAACGACCCCGAGTTCCTGCCCAGCCCATTCCTGAAAGGACAGAGCGGGTCGGAATTGACAATTCCCCTGGCGTTCAACCAGGAAGTTTTTGGAGTTCTCGACGTGCAGAGCTCAAAAACAAACGCCTTCAACGAAACAGACATCAGCCTGCTTTCGACACTGTGCGCCAGCATTTCGATTGCTATACGCAACGCAAAGCTCTACAACGCTGAAAAATGGCGCAGCCGTGTGGCTGAAAGTCTCCAGAATGTCGCGAGAAACCTGACTGACACTTCTCCACTTCAGGACAAATTTGACTTTATCTTAAAGACAATCAGCTCCCTCCTGCCCTGCGACGCGGCAGGGATATGGCTGTTGGAAGAACGCCCCAACCCTGCCAATCCCACTGCGGCCTGCCTCAGGCTAACTGCCTATCAGACCGGGTCGTCTGGCATTGATATCCAGCCGGATTTATGCGTCGATGACGCCCAGGCCTGGTACTCCGAAGCGCTTAGGCAGGGTGAGCCGGCAATATTGTCAGACTGTGCTAAACCCGACCCAATTGCCACCCGTCTGGAATTTTCCGCTCCTTTCTCCGCGTTAAGCGCCCCTCTCACTGCCAGCGGTAAAATACTGGGAGTGCTGACGCTGCACCACGCGACGGCCAACCGGTATGGCCCGGAATCCCAGAGAATCAGCGCGTCCTTCGCCCATTATGCCGGCATCGCGATTGAAAATGAACGCCTCGCGCAGGAATCGCGCGACCAAAACTGGATTTCCACCATTCTGCTGCAGGTGGCCAAAGCCACCCAATCCCTCACGCGTATTGATGAATTAACTGACCTGGTCGGTCAGTTAATCACACTGCTGATTGGCGGGAAGAAAGGCGCGGTTTTCCTTTTGGAACCGGAGGAACGCAGCTACTACCTGCAGGGCGTGTTCGGTGAAGACCTAAAAAACTTGCAGGCCGACCTCCCCGTCAAAATCGGCAGACCAGACACCTTCGCGAAAGCCGCGGAAAATCCTGAACCGTTGGCTTTCCCGGCCAGAGATTGCGAAAGCACGCTGCGGGAAATGCTCGGCCTGGAACTTGAGGACACGATTTTGCTGCTGCCTCTCATTGCCCATGAGGAACTGCTTGGTTTCTTGCTGCATTCCAGTTCGGACCCATACCAGCCCGCTCCGCCCGAAACAGTATTGGGCAGGCAAAAATTCGCCATTCTGCAGGGCATCGCGCAGCAGGTAGCAGTCAGCGTCCAGAATATCAACCTGCTGAATACCCGCCAGGAAGAAACCTACATTTCTTCTGTCTTGCTGCAGGTCTCGCAGACAATTGTCACCACGCCGGACCTGGTGGAAGCCCTGGATCGGATTTTCTACATCCTGAACATGCTGATTGGCATTGAAGGGATTGCCGCTTTCCGCTGGCTGCCCGAAGAACAAGCCTACGAATTGAAACATGCCGCTTCGGACCAGCTGCATCCCTGGCAGGTGGAACGCTACTTTGGAACCCGCGTCCCGAAAGAGGGATTCCCATTCGTCCCAAGTTCTGAAGATGGAAAACCGGGCATCATGAAAGCTGATGACGTGCTGCGGACCTACAATCTTCTGGCGGATGACGCTCTCCAGAACGAAGCCGACTCCGACGCGCCGCTCATTAAACCCTCCAATTCCGTCTACTTGATTTACAAACTGGCAATGCGCGGCGAGGATTACGGCGTGTTGATTTGTCGGGATCCTGATTTTCCCAAGCGGGCGCGGCGCGAGGAACTCCTCAACGGCGTCGCGCAGCAAATCTCTTTTGCCATTCAAAACGAACGGCTTGAGAAGGTGAAGGCGGAACAGCAGCGCGTGGAGCAGGAATTCCACTTAGCCCGCCAGATTCAGGAGACCTTCCTGCCCGAAAAGCTGCCCGCCATTCCAGGATACGACCTGGCCGTGCGTTGGCAGACTGCCAGACAGGTTGGCGGTGATTTTTACGATATTTTCGCGCTCCGAAACGGCTCTTATGGCATGGTAATCGCCGATGTATCCGACAAAGGAATTGCCGCGGCCCTGTATATGACCGTCACGCGCACGCTTATCCGCTCCATCGCCCTGGAATCCGCCTCTCCTGCCAAAACGCTCGAACGGGTCAATCAGCTCTTGCAGTTAGATTCCAGACGCGGCTTCTTTGTCACCTGCTTCTATGGGGTATTGAATCCAAATGAACATACCCTGACTTATGCCAATGCCGGCCACCTGCCGCCTTTCTTCCTTAATCCGCGCAAGAGAACCGCTGTCCCCCTCCAGAGAGGCGGAACCGCGCTCGGAATCATCGAAAATCTCAGCTACCAAGAACGCGTGCTTCCGATTGAACCCGACTGCGGCCTGGTGCTGTTCACCGACGGCGTGACCGAAGCGTTTAATAAACTTGATTCGCCATACAGCACAGCCCGATATCAAAAGATTCTTCAGCGCAGCGCGGCTCTTTCCGCAAACGCCATTCTGGATGCCGTGGACGGCGACATGGAAAGTTTTCGGCGGGACGTCCCGCTGAGCGACGATATCACCGAGCTGGTGATTAAGCGCCTGCCCTTACTGGCAGATTAGGACCGGCAAGCTGGTCTTGCGCAGCAGGGTATCAATATTGGAGCCAAAGAGTTTGTCAATCAGCGAATTCCCGCTGTAACCGCCCATCACAAGCGCTGTGACGCTGTTCGAGGCGGCTTCTGTCAGCACTGTTTCTGCCAAATTATCCCCTTTGCGCAGGATAAATTCAAAATCCAGGTTCAGTTTGCGCAGGTAAGTTTTCGCGTAACTCGTTTCAGCCTCCAGGTCCGGCGTTCCGTCATCAAGCGTGAACAGGAACAGTTTAGCGCCGTAACGCCCGGCAAAATACGCGCTCACAAAAAGGGCTTCCTTGCTCTTGGGAGAACCGTTGTACACAACCAGCAACCGGTCAAGCGGCTGCGGCTGGTCCTTGACAATGAGAATCGGCCGCCTGGCCCCCCGCAGGATGTTTGAAATCCCCGATGTCAGCCGGTCCAGAATGCCCCCGCTGGGAGGAAAAACCAGGCGCAGCACCAGCAAATCTGAAAGCAGGCTGTGCTCGCTCACCATCGTGGTGATATCTCCTGAAATGATGAGAAGCTTGCCGCTCATGCCCGCTTCCTGAAGGCGCTGCTCAAAGCGCTGTTCCATCTTCTGATGCGCGGCTTCATCCACGGTGTCGCTGGGGTTGATGACGTGCAGTCCGCGCACGTTTCCGGTTGGGCAGCGGTTAATCAGAATTGCCTGTTCCAGTGCGTTCCAATAGCTGTCGTGGTCGCCAATGGCCACTAATATATCGCGAAACAGGCAGCCTTCAGGTTCATCCAGAGCATGCGGCGGCGAAAAAAACGAGCGGGGCAGGTCGGTAAAGACGGTATCCTCAAAGTGCTGCTCGGAAGGCGCCGCGGGAGGTTTTATCGTCTTGCCTTCATGGAGTGCCATATACTCCGCGGCGTGCGCGGTCCGGATGGGAATGCCAAGCGCTTCCTGCAGAATTGACTGCTGGTCAAGCACCCATAAGTACAGGTCTGTGACAGTCAGATTTAAGAACTCCTCTCGCAGGCCGGATGTGTTAATCATCTCCACCACGGGTTGGTAAACCTTCTCGTACCAATCCAGCACAGCCTCTTCGTAAGGAATTTCCCGTTTCTGTTCGATGCCCATGTAATAGCGGTGAACGTCGATGTGTTCCGCCAAAAGGGGGTAATTCTCGGTGTTGTTCAGACTGAAATCTATCCCCGGCAGGATTTGGTCCAGGCGGGTGTTTGCCAAAAATTCCACGTAGGTGGCTTTGTGCTGCAGTTCTTCCGGCGTAATGCTGGCAGAAATTGGCACGCGCGTGTATATCTCGGTCACGTACGCTTCGATTTCGTCCAGACCCATCTGCCTGGCGATGGAAACACGGTGATTGCCGTCCAGCACAAAGTAGGCTTCCCCGACCTTGTAAAGGCTCACCGGGGGAACACCGGTACCAATCGGGCTGGTCATAGCGGTTTTTACCTGCGCCCAGCGAAATATATCCGCGTCATTCAACGGTGAAAAATTGCGGTCAAAATCCTCATTCCTGCCCACGCTGCCGACAATGTCTTTGACTTTGACTGTTTGCAGTCCGCGGTCCACCTTGTTGAAGGCTTGCAATTTGGCCGATATTTCATCGTAAGGAAGCAGGTCCATGGACTTTCCCCTGATGCCGGCCCAAAAACGCTGAAGCGCGGCTTTTGAACGCGCTTTCTTAAAATCATCCAGGGCCTTTTGATAAGTGGTGATGTCTTTTTCCATGGGGTTCAAACTCCAGAACCTGACGCTGTTAGAATCTTATCACATCACAGCAAGCTTCTGGAAGTCGCCTTTTGGAGCACTCTCCACAAAGAAACGCCTTCCTCTCCCAAAGGAAGATAGGCTCTCCCAAGGTGAACCATGCTATAATTTTTTAATTATTAAGAGCGGACAGAAGAAATCATATGGATTTATCCACTGCGAACCCCATCAATTATCTGGTTATCGGGCACATCACACAGGATTTGCTGGATGACGGCACTTATCGCTTTGGAGGCACTGTCAGTTATTCGGGGTTGACCGCGGCCAGGCTGGGCCACCGCGTGGGCATTCTCACCAGCTGCTCTCCAGACCTGGACCTTTCCGCTTATGCCGGGCTGCAAACGCGCGGGCTGCCTGCCAGCCAGAATACTGTGTTTCGCAATATTCGCACGGATTCCGGCCGGCTGCAGTATATGTACCACTCCGCGCGCCGTCTGGACGCCACGTCTGTACCCGAAGAATGGAAGCTTTGCCCGATTGTGCATTTGGGGCCGGTTGCCGCGGAAATCGACCCAGATATCTTCAGCGTTTTTCCCAAAAGCATGCTCTGCCTCACCCCGCAAGGCTGGCTGCGCGCCTTCGCGCAGGATGGGCGGGTGCTGCCTGTGGACTGGACCTACAGCCCGGCCTTGCTGCAGGCCGCGCACGCCGTCGTGCTCAGCATTGAAGATTTGCATAACGACGAGAGCAAGGTTGAACAATGGGCCAGCCTTTGCCGGCTGCTGGTGGTGACGCAGTCCGACCAGGGCGCGCGGGTTTACTGGAACGGAGATGTGCGCCGCTTTTCAGCTCCCAAGGTTAACCTGGTAGAAGATACCGGCGCCGGGGATATCTTCGCGGCATGCTTCTTTCACCGCCTGTATACCACACAGGACCCCTGGGAGGCTACCCGCTTCGCGGTGAGGCTGGCCGCTTTTTCAGTCACCCGCGCACATTTCCAGAGCATCCCAACCGAACGGGAAATTTCAGACGCGCTGATCGAAGTAATTTGACAGGAACTTATGGGAAAAGTTTACACAATTGTTAACCAAAAAGGCGGAGTGGGTAAAACCACCACCAGCATCAACCTCGGAGCATATCTTGGCCTGTTCCATCAGCGCGTGCTGCTGGTGGATATTGACCCGCAGGCCAACGCGACATCCTGCCTGGGCATAGACAAAAACAGCATCAAAAACGGCGTGTACGAAGCCTTGATAGGTTCGCAGCCCGCCGCCGACCATATCCTGCACAATCCGCGCTTTCACCTTTCCCTGCTGCCCTCCTCGCCCAATCTGGCAGGCGCAGAAATTGAATTGATTGACCTGGAAGACCGCGAGACGCGCCTGCGCAAGCTGATTGAACCGCTGCGGCCGCGCTATGATTACATTTTGATTGATTGCCCGCCCTCGCTTGGACTGCTGACGCTGAACGGCCTGCTGGCCGCCTTTGACGGGGTAATTATTCCTGTGCAATGCGAATATCTCGCGCTGGAAGGGCTTGGCCAGCTGACCCAAACGCTCTCCCGCGTTCGGCAGAGTTTGTTTCCAACGCTGGATATCAAAGGCGTGGTGCTGACCATGTTTGACGGCCGCACGAATTTGTCGGCGGATGTGATGAGCGAAGTGCAGCGGGTTTTTCCCAATCGGGTCTTCAACACCTTCATCCCGCGCAGCGTTCGCCTGGCGGAAGCGCCTTCTTTTGGAATGCCTATTTCTATCTACGCCCCCGAGTCGAACGGAGCAAAAGCGTATCGGGCTCTGGCAATGGAGCTGCTCAACTCCAACGGCGCCGCGATTCACGAGATACAGGAGTAGCACCATGGCACGAAAAACCGGTCTTGGCAAAGGACTTGACGCGTTAATCCCCACCTGGCAGGAAGAAAGCCTGAGCGCCCCACTCACCGGCCAGGTCGTCCAGATTCCAATTGATAAAATCACGCCCAATCCCAGGCAGCCGCGCAAAGTTTTCTCAGCGGAAAGTCTGCAGGAACTGGCGAATTCAATTCTGGAACACGGCATTCTGCAGCCGCTTATCCTGGTTCAAAACGAAGGTCAGGACCTTTATACCCTCATCGCGGGTGAACGCCGCTGGCGCGCGGCTTCCCTGGCCGGGTTAAAAGAGGTGCCCGCCATTGTGCGCAGCGCGACAAAGCAGGAGCAGTTGGAATTCGCGATTGTTGAAAACGTCCAACGGGAAGACTTAAATCCGCTGGAACGCGCCCGCGCCTACCAAAGCCTGCTGGATGAGTTCTCGCTGACCCACGACGAAATCGCGCAGAAGGTCGGAAAAAGCCGGGCGGCCGTCACCAACACATTGCGCCTCCTGAATTTGCCAGCCAGCGTCCAGCAAGCCTTGCAGGACGATTTGCTCACGGAAGGCCATGCCCGCGCTCTGCTGGCGCTGAATTCTGCCCGGTCTATCGAAGCCGCCCTGGAAACAGTATTGAATCTCGGCCTCAATGTGCGCCAGACTGAGCTGTTGGTCAACAAACTACTTGGGAAAACCCCCAGGAAACAAACCACCCAGACCAAGAGCGCGGAGCTTCAGGCGCTCGAAAATAAATTGCGCCAGTTTTTCAATACCAAAGTGAATTTGCAGTCCGGGAAAAAGGGCGGAAGCATCACCATCTATTTCTATTCTGATGAAGAACTGACCAATATCACGGACAGCCTGGGATTGAATGACTGAACAGGTGCTTCTGACCAACGGGTATTTTTACCAGGGGAAGCCCGCGCGCACCGACCTGGAAACCCTGGTCGTTGAGGATGGAATCATCCGCGCGATTTTTCCCGTCAGGGATGTAAGTTCTACCCTGCGGCGTTCCAGCAAGGTCATCGACCTGCAGGGTCAGAGCGTGTTCCCGGGCCTCACCGATTCCCATTTGCATCTTGCTTTTCTGGCAGACCAGCTGACAGCCGTTGATTGCGAAACGGATGCGCTGCAGGAATGTCTGGAACGGGTGCAAGCCAAGAGCGCTTCCCTTGGAAAAGAGGACTGGATTATCGGGTACGGTTGGAACCAGAACGCCTGGAACCCCGCGCGCTACGGCACCGCGGCTGAATTGGAAGTGGTCAGCGGCGGGCGCCCGGCAGTTCTCTATGCCAAATCACTCCACGCCTCCTGGGCGAATGAAACCGCCTTGCGCGCGGCTGGGATTGACGAAAGCAGCGCGGACCCCGAAGGCGGAAGAATCCTGCGGAATGATAACGGCAAGCCGAACGGTATTCTTTTGGAAAATGCCATGCGCCTGGTCGACGCGGTAGTGCCGCCCCTGGCGGGTAAACGCCTCCAAAAGATGCTCAGAACCGCTCAGTCTTTACTGCTTTCATATGGCGTTACCAGCGCGCACGATTTCGACCGCGAGGCCTGCTACGAAGCGCTGCAAAGCCTGGATGCGGCTGGGGAACTGATTCTGCGGGTGCGGAAAAATCTGCCCGGAGAACACCTCCCGGAAATCCTCGCGGAAGGTTTGCGCAGCGGAACCGGCACGGAACACCTCATTCTGGGTTCTCTGAAATACTTCGCGGACGGCGCGCTTGGCCCGCAGACTGCCGCGATGCTGGCGCCGTATGAAAACAGCGGCTCCGCAGGGCTTTTATTGATGGATGCCGACCAGGTTTTCGCGGAAGGCGTCCGCGCCGCCGCGTTGGGATGGCCTTTAGCCGTACACGCCATTGGCGATTTGGCCGTCCGTTCCGTTCTGGACGGCTTTGAGCGGCTGCGCGTGTGGGAACAAACCCAGCACCGCCCGCGCCTTCCCCACCGCATCGAACACGTCCAAATCATCGCGCCCCAGGACCAACCCCGTCTCAAGCAGCTCGGGGTCACCGCCTCCATGCAGCCGCTGCATGCCACCTCGGATATGTTCACAGCCGGGCGGCATTGGGGCAAGCGATGCGCGCACGCTTATGCCCTGAATTCCCTGCAGCGCCAGGGCGCTTTGCTCATTCTCGGCTCCGACGCGCCGGTGGAATCTCCCAATCCGTTCCTCGGTTTGCACGCCGCCGTCACGCGCCGGCGCGTCAGCGGTGAACCTGATGAAAATGGATGGTATCCCGAGCAGCGCCTCTCGCTTACCCAGGCTTTGGATGGATACACGGTAAATCCGGCAAAATCCTGCGGCCTTGGGCACAGCCTTGGGCGCATCGCGGTCGGCTGTCGGGCAGACCTGATTGTCCTGCCGCAAAATCCCTTCGCGCTGGAAGCTCAGAGCTTATGGCGCCTGCTTCCGGACCTGACCCTGGTGGACGGACGGGTTGTCTTCCAGCGATAGCCTCATCAGTTTTTGAATCATTCGCCTGGCCCAAAAGGAAGCACTGTCGGATATATAAAAATGGGAACACAAATCCTTCCATCAAACGCCTACCCGCTGGACGCGCTCAGGTCATTCCTGAATTTTGCCCCGCTGACTTTTTCCAATCTGGATTGGATTTCCGTACAGGAGCGCCTGGAAGGGCAGTGCTGCTTCGTTCGTTCCGAAGAGAACCAGATAAAAGCGCTCATTTCGTGTGAGCCAGAAAATGAGCAGGCCGCGTGGCTGCGAATTTTTGTCAGTTTGTCTGATGGAAGACACGCTGAGTATTTTGAGCGCCTGTTGGACCGCGCGCTTTTGGAGCTGCGGGAGGCCGGGGTAACCGCGCTCTACACGCTCAGTTTCAAACCCTGGCACCAAAACCTTTTTTCCAGCTGTGCCTTCCTGCCGTTTACCCGAATCACAACACTGATTCTCTCCGACCTAAGCGCGGAAAGCGCTGAGCCCCTGCCCGGCGCGGAAATCCGGGTGATGACCGCCGAAGACCTCCCTGCGCTGGAAGAGGTAGACCACAGCGCGTTCAGCCCGGCCTGGCAGCTGAACACCCGCTCATTAGAGGCGGCATTTCGGACCTGTACCTACAATACCGTGGCCCTGCAGGGCGGAAAAATTGTCGCGTATCAGATGACCGCCGCGAATTTTTACACATCCCACCTGGCCCGGCTGGCAGTTCATCCGCTTGCCCAGCAGCAGGGGTTGGGAATAAGGCTGGCGCTGGATACCATCCGCGAGACAGCATCGCGCGGAGGTACAGAAATGACGGTCAACACACAGACCAACAATCAACAATCCCTCAGGCTCTATCATCGTCTTGGCTTTATTCAGCAGGGAAAATTGATTCCCGTGCTGCAAAAGCCCATCCGGGATGTATAAAATATCGCGCTTTACAATTTAAACCGGGTGTGGCAAAATCCTTTCATTACATTTTGAGGAGCATAAGCATGACCGGAACACAAACCCAACGGGACATTCTGCGCCAAAAACGCAAACAGGCTGCCAACAAGAAGACAATCACCATCCTGGCGGTGGTTGGCGGGGTCGCTCTCGTCGTTTTTTTGCTCGTAATGCTGCCAAAATGGACGCTGGACACAGGCCAGCTTTATATGCAAGACGGCTTCTCAATCGGCGACCCCAACGCGCCGGTAAAAGTGGAACAGTTCTCAGACTTCCGCTGCAGCCACTGCCAAAACTTCGCCCTCAATTATGAAGATGATTTCATTAAAAAGTATGTGGACACCGGCATGGTGTATTTCACGTTCCACAACTACGCCTTCCTCTCAGAAGACTCCCGGGACGCTGCCGAAGCGTCCTACTGCGCGGCGGAGCAGAACGCTTTCTGGCAGTACAAAAAGTTGCTGTACACCTATTCAACCTACGCCGGTGCATTCGCGGAATCCAATCTGCTGGATTACGCCAAAAAGCTGAAACTGGACACGGACAAATTCTCCGAGTGTCTGAAATCTGACCGGAACCTTGCCAAACTGGATGAGATCATGCGTTACGCCAACTCCCTGGGAATTGATTCCACCCCTCAGTTCTCCGTCAACGGTACCATTGTGTATATGAACACTTTGAACGAGACGGTAGACAAAGCGCTGCTCAGATAAGCGCTCCCCGCCTGACGATAAACGCCTGGACGACAAGTTTCCAGGCGTTTTTTGATTCCGGCGCCATGCCGCGTTTCGTCAGGGGTTAATAAGCGATGCCCAGGGCGTTCAGCCCCAGCACGATTAAAACTGCAAATACCAACGCGGGAAGAAAGCTGCCAGTGCGGATTTTTTTAATCTCAAGCAAATTGCTAATCGCGATTCCAGCTAAAATCACGCCGCCGATGGCGGTCATTTCCGCTACAACCGAAGCATCAAACCCCTGCCCCAAAGCCCGGGCGGACAGGCTGATCGCGCCCTGATAGACCAGCACGGGCAAAGCCGAGAATAAGACGCCTGCACCGAGCGAGGAGGCAAAGGCAACCGAGGCCAGTCCGTCCAGCAGAGATTTAATGGCCAGCATCTGGAAATTGCCGCTCAAGCCGTCCTGAATGGAACCCAGAATTGCCATGGGGCCAATGCAGAAAAGCAGGGATGTCGTTACAAAGCCGTTGATGAATCGCTGCGCGTCAGCGCTCTGAGGATTCTCCGCGCTGTTGAATTTTGCCTGCAAAAACGAACCCAGGCTTTCCAGGCGCTCCTCCAGCTTAAGCCATTCCCCCGCGATCGTCCCCAGAATCAACGCTCCCAAAGGGATGAGCATGTTTTTTGTCTCAGTGAATATGTAGATACCATACGCCAGGGTAAATAAGCCCAGGCCCGAGACGATTGTCTGGCGAAATTTGGCTGGGATTTTATGTCCGGCTGTGAGTCCAATCAGCCCTCCTAAGAGGATTGCCGCGACATTAATGAAAGTCCCAATCATGCCCGCCGCCTTTGGTGATTATTGATTTTGAGAGCCGGCGGCCTGCCCGGCGAGCAGCAAAAAACACAGATAAGACAGGCGGTTTAAATAGTTCAGCGCGTCCTCCGGGATATAGTTGCCCTGTGGAGATTTGGCCAGGCTGATAGTTTCCCGTTCTGCTCTGCGCACTACCGCCCTGGCAAGGTCCAAAGCGCCCTCCGCCGGCGTCTTTCCCGGATGCAAAAAGGCACCCGGCATTTCGGTCTTTTTTTCCACCTCTGCCGTAAAAGATTCCAGTTTTTCCAGCGCAAAAGCAAGCTTTTCCTGAAAAGAGGTGTGATTCCAACCCGCCATACCTGCCATGATAAGCGAAAGGTGCTCCTGGCAGGCGCTAAGTATGTCCTTATCTGCCGGGTCAGTCAAAAAGGCTTTTGCCAGGCTAAGGCTGGCGCTGGCTTCGTCAATCGCACCGATGGCGCGCAAACGCGGGTCATCCTTGGAAACGGCTTCTTCTCCAAGCAGACTCGTCATGCCCGGTTTTTGGGCGCGCTTTCCGCGGGAAGTCACTGGCTATTCTCCTTCCGGCGTGTTCCCCGCGAGGATAAACCAGCGATTGATGTTGTTTAACCGGTCGCTGGGTTCGTAGATGGGTCCGATGGTTACGTCCCGGATGGTGTCCCGGATGGCGTAATTATAGACCGGATAGAAGAGCGGCAGAGACGGCAGCTGTTCGTGAAAGAGAATCTGGAAATTGCGGTAGAGCTTGGCCCGCAGAGTGTAATCATTCGTCACGCGCGCCTGTTCAAGATATTCGCTGGCGGAACGGTTATTCCATTGTGAATAGTTTTGGCCGTCCTGCGCCTGAGACTGCGCCCAGAACGGATAGGGGTCCGGGTCCGGTGTGCCAGAAAGGTCTATTTCCACCAGGGCCGCGTCGTAGTCCCGCGCGTCGAGTCTTGCCACAACCTCAGCATAGGGCAGGGTAAGCACATCCACGGCAACGCCAACTGATTCCCAACCTTGTTTAATATACTCCGCGATGCGGGTATGCGTGTCGTCATCCGGGCTGAGCAACACCAGCCGCACTTCCACACCTTCCGCTGTCACCAGCGCGCCTGTTTCGGCGCGGGTAATTCCCAGCGCGGCAATCCGCTGGATTGCGGCATCCGGGTCGTAGGGATAACTGCCCTGGTCCGGGTAATAAGCCCAACTGCCGCTGAGAATCGGTCCGTTCGCCAGGATGCCTTGCCCAAGCATGACCTGGTCCAGGATTGCCTGGCGGTTAATGGCCAGCATCAGCGCCTGTCGGAATTCCGCGTCCTGCAAAAATTCTTTGGCGGAGTTATTAAGGTTCAAAAAGACCATGCTCAGGCGCGGTTCGCGTGTGGAAAAGAGATTCAGGCCGGGCTCAGCCAAAACCTCTGGCAAAATATCGAGCGTGACGCCCGCCAGTCCATCCACCTCGCCGCCCTGATAGGCAGTCCAGGCCGCGCGCATGTCGGGGTAATACTGAAAGACCACCTCATCAATATAGGGACGGCCAAAGTAATAATCTTCGTTGGGTAATAGGTCCACGCCGCTGATTACACCGTCCTTCACCAAAAAGCGATTGAATTTATACGGTCCGGTGCCTATCGGAGAGGTGTTGAAGGGGTGGTCGACCAGCTCCGCCAGGGTCAGGTTCCCGAGCAGATGCGATGGAAGCAGCGGGACGCCAAGGTAATCCAGGAGCGGTGAAAAAGCTTCCGGCAGCGCGAATTCCACCAGCGTATCGGAGAGAGCATTCACCTGAATTTCCGACCAGAACGCCCGCAGGTCCGCTGGGATTAAGTCATTTTCCTCGCGCAGCAGGCCAATCGTGAAGACAACATCTTCTGCGGTAACAGGATGTCCATCGTGCCAATAAGCGTTCGCCCGCAGGCTGAACGTGAAGCGCGTGCCGTCGCTGGAGTAACTCCAGGTCTCAGCCAAATCAGGCTGGGGCATTCCGCTGGAATCAAACCGGACCAACCTATTAAAAAGGAGGCGGTCCACATCTTTGTCAGCCTGATTGTACCTGTCCAAAAGTGGATTCAGGCGCAAAAAGCTGCCAACTAGCGCTTCGGTGTAGATACCGCCAGTGACAGGGTTGGGAGTGCCTGTGATTTCAGGGGAGTTCGCCCCTTGTTGAAAAACAAGCAGCAAACCCACAACCAGGCCTGTTAATAAAATTATAAGCAGCTGCCAGCGAAATTTTCTCATAATTAAAAAAAGACAACCCCCAATACTGGCGAGTCGTCCTTTACCTCCATGTGGATTGTTTGAAACGCCTTCAAATTGATGCGAAACAGATTATCCGGTGATGAGCACACTGACCAAAGCCAAAATAACAAAAAGCACTGCCAGCCCGATGGTCACAAAGAAAAGCACTCTTTCCACGCCGCGCCGTTTGGTATAGACGCCGCCGCTATCTCCGCCGGCCAGACTGCCGAGGCCGATACCTTTGCTCTGCAGGAGAATGCTGCCCACCAGGGCGACAGATGTAATCATGATCGCGATATTCAGAAAACTGTTCAATTTAACCTCCGACAATTAACAAAAAGATTATACCTGAACCGATTAAAACGTCAAATCGCAATTATAACAGAAGGCCGGCCAAACGAGAAACTATTGGCTTTCACCTGCGCCAGCAAGCGGGAAAGGATATAATCAGAAGAGTATGTCTTACGGAGACCTGAGCTAAACCCATGGAAGAAATCGTCGTTGCCTTACATATGCATACGGTGTATTCTGATGGGACCGGCAAACACGCCGACCTGGCCGCAGCTGCCCTGAAAGCCGGCCTGGACGCGATTCTGGTCACCGATCATAACGTTTGGGTGCAGGGGGTGGAAGGCTACCTGCAAAAAGGCAAAAAACGGCTGCTTACCCTGGTGGGGGAAGAAGTGCACGACCAAACGCTGACAAAAGGGAAAAACCACCTGCTGGTTTTTGGCAATACCCGCGAGCTTGCCCGTTTCGCGCCGGACCCTCAGCAGTTGATAAATCAGGCATCATCCTCAGGCGGTCTGACCTTTCTCGCCCACCCGATAGAGCACGCCCTGCCCGCTTTCGGCGAAGCCGCTTTCAATTGGGAAGACTGGCAGGTAAGCGGCTACACAGGCATAGAACTTTGGAACCAGATGAGCGAGTTTAAGACCCGCGCGACAAGCCTGCCAAAGACTGTTTTGCATGCCTTTTTTCCGCAGCTGATGACTTTGAGCCCCTTGGAAGCCACACTTAAATTGTGGGACGAACTGATCGCGAAAAGCAATAAACCGGTCGTCGCTGTCGGCGGGGTCGACGCGCATGAAATGAAAATCAAGAAGGGTCCGATACGCATTCTGCTGTATCCCTACGAGCTCCAATTCCGGTCAATCACCAATCACCTGCTTCTACCGTCCCCGCTTACGGGAAATCTAACCCAGGATAAGGCGCTGATTTACGGCGCCCTCCGGGCCGGGCATTCCTTCATCGCCTACGACCTTCCCCGTTCGGCCCGCGGGTTCCGCTTCACAGTCAACGGAAAGGACGGCACATTCTGGATGGGAGACACCGTGTCAGCCGAATCCGGCCTCACGTTTCAGGTGCGCCTGCCCATTCGCACGCATGTCCGTTTGCTTCGTAACGGCGCTGTCGTCAAGGAACATACAGACCGCGAAGTTCTTACATATCTCACCAAAGAGCCCGGCGTTTACCGCGCGGAGGTCTACCTGGACTATCTGGGCAAACACCGGGCCTGGATTTTCAGCAATCCCATTTACGCTGTGTAGGTTTTTAGTCGGACCTCGCAGACCCGGGCGCCCCCAAAAGAAGAGAGCTGCTGCTGCGGGGTGAAGATTCTAAGAAATTGCTTGCGCGCAAAGAGCGCACCCTGTTCATTGGTATAATCCATAAAGAAGGGAACGCATATGCTTCTGGAATCCATTGAAAACAAGCTGCGCGCTCTGTTCGAGGGCACCCTGGACCGGCTGCTTTATCCGGGTGTCTCCACATCCCTGAGCAGCCGGCTGGTCCAGCTGATTTCTGAAAAAATTGCCTCCCAGCCGTCAGATTTACGGCGCGCGCCGGACCTGATTGACATCCTGATTTGTCCGGAAAAGTGGGATGCCTGGCAAAATGCCCGCCCGGCGCTGGACGATGCCGCCCGGGAACTTGAAGCTTATTGGTCGGAACAGGGATATTCCTTTTTGGACCATCCGCGCATCCGAGTCATTGCCGACCCCGAACTTACCCCAGAAGCCGTCGGGATTCATATTGATTACGCCCAACATGATCACTGGCAGGGCAAGACGGCTCTCCAGACTGTGCCGCGCCAGATTACTGAAGAACCCATCCCCGCGAACGCGTACCTGATTATCAACGGAAAAGAACAGGCTGCTCTTACAAAAGCCGTCATTAACATTGGCAGGCGCTCCACCAGCGATATTGTTCTGAATGACCCGATGGTTTCGCGCGACCATGTGCAGCTGCGCGCGGAACAAGGCAAGTATCTCCTGTTTGACCTGAGCTCGACCGGTGGAACTTTTGTAAACAACCGCCAGGTGCATTCCGCCGCCTTAAAACCTGGAGACGTCATCAGACTCGGCAAAACGCTGCTGGTTTACAACCAGGAGCTGCCTGTTCCGGCGGACACAAAAACAACTCTACTCTCCGCGAAACCTGAATCATGAACGCCGGCTTATTACTGATACTGCGTATCCTTTTCCTGGCCGCCCTGTACGCGTTTTTGGGGCTCAGCCTGTGGGTCATCTGGAAATCCATCAGCGGCAGAACGTCGCCAACGGCCCAGGAACCCATCCCTCCTTTGGGACTGTCTTCCACCATTATGGAATCTTCCAGCGCGCAAATATTTGTCACGCCCAAAGTGACCATCGGAAGAAGCCCGGATTGCGACTTCGTCCTCCAGCACGAGATGGTTTCCGCCCGGCACGGGGTCTTCAGTTATCATCACCAGCAGTGGTGGTACGAAGACCTGAACTCCACCAATGGTTCCTACCTGGAAGACCTGCGCATTGAAGAGCCAATCGTTGTGAAAGACGGAGATGTCCTCTTTTGTGGTGAAGTAGACGTCAACATATCGATAAAGCCAATATCCTGAAATAAAAGTGAGGTCGCAATGACAGACAACAACATCCTGTTCGGCATTATCGGCGGTTCTGGTTTATACGCTTTTGACGGTCTGCAAAACAGAAAAACGGTAATTATCGATACACCTTTTGGCCTGCCCTCGTCGCCAATTGTGCTGGGCGAAGTGCATGGAAAACGGCTGGCATTTTTGGCCCGGCACGGCATCGGCCACACCATCTCTCCTTCAGAGGTCAACTACCGCGCGAATATTTACGCCTTCAAACAGCTGGGCGTAACCAAACTCATCAGTGTGAGCGCGTGCGGTTCCCTCCGGGAAGACTACGCGCCCGGAGATGTCATCATTCCAGACCAGGTATTTGATTTCACCCACAAGCGCGAGCGCAGCTTCTTTGGAGACGGATTGGTGGTACATGTTGGCTCCGCGGAGCCTTTTTGCTCGACCCTCAGCGCGGCGCTCGCCAAGGCTCTGCAAGCCGAAGGCGGGATTGTTCACGAGGGCGGCGCGTACATCACGATTGAAGGACCCCGTTTTTCAACCAAAGCGGAATCGAACACATTCCGCTCGTGGGGGATGTCTCTGGTCGGAATGACCGCCTCCCCCGAGGTTTTCCTCGCGCGGGAAGCAGAAATGTGCTACGCGACCATGGCGCACGTGACGGATTACGACGTCTGGCATGTGAGCGAGGAACCGGTCAGCGTGGAAATGGTTGTACGCACCCTGGCGAAAAACACCAGCCTGGCGCAGCGCGCTCTGATTCGCCTGGCGGATATCCTCAGCCAACCCGGGCAGGACGCCCCGGCCTGTGATTGTGAGAACGCGCTGAAAGACGCTCTGATTACCAGCCCCGCGAAAATTAAGCCGGAAACGCGGGAGAAGCTGCAGCTCCTGATTTCCAAGTATGTGAAGTGACCTTGACAGACGCAGGAACAACCAGAAGGCCCGCTTTTCGGCCAGCGCTTCTGCTGCTGGTGGGTCTTTTTGTCACCTTTTACGCTTTTGCCCTGGCGCTTGCCCCTTCAGTGCGAACGCACGTCAGCGGTTTTCAGCCGGAATTGCGCTACTTGCTCCCTCTGCTTGGATGGGCGGCAGGCATCACTGCACTGCAATTTGGAGCGAAAAAGCTGCTTCCCAGGCATGACGAAACGCTTATCCCGCTGGTTGGCGCGCTGAGCGGTTGGGGCCTGCTTTCCATTTGGCGGCTTTCCCCCGCGCTCGGCGCCAAGCAGCTGCTCTGGTTCCTTGGCGGGGTTCTGCTGATGATTGGCGGAATGAGCATCAAGAATCTTATTGCCGTCCTTAAACAGTACAAATACGTCTGGCTGGCGCTCGGTTTGCTTTTGGTCGGACTCACGTTTTTCATCGGCGTCAACCCCAGCGGTTCTGGTCCCAGGCTGTGGCTGAACCTGTTTGGGGTTTACTTTCAACCCTCAGAACCCCTCAAACTGCTACTGCTGGTCTATCTGGCGGCCTTTTTTGCCGACCAGATTCGCCCGAACATCTCAATCCTGGCATCCATCCTCCCGACTCTGATGATGGTCGCGTTGGTCGGCGTCCTGCTGGTCAGTCAGCGGGATTTGGGAACTGCCAGTCTCTTCGCGGTAATGTTTGTATTCATGCTCGCGCTCACCACCAAAAGGCGGCGCTTTCTTTGGCTTTTTCCGCTCATCATCGCGGCTGCGGGCACAGCGGGTTATTACTTGTTTGATATCGTCCGCGCCAGGGTAGATATCTGGCTGAACCCCTGGCTGCAGCCTTCCGGCGCCTCGTATCAGCTCGTCCAGGCCCAGATTGCCATTGCTGTTGGCGGCCTGATTGGCACCGGGCCAGGGCTCGGCAGTCCGCAGTTCATTCCGGTCGCAGTCTCCGATTTTACTTTCTCCGCCATCGCGGAAGAAACCGGCCTTCTGGGGACCTCAGCCCTCATCCTGCTCATACTCTTGCTGGTGATGCGCGGAGTGGTAATCTCCAGGCACACCAAAAGCACTTTTGGCAGGTACCTCGCCTTTGGGATTGCTGCTTTTTTCGCGCTGCAATCGTTCCTCATTATTGGCGGCAACATGGGGCTTGTCCCACTGACCGGCATCACGCTGCCGTTCATTTCTTATGGAGGCTCCAATCTGCTGACGAGTATGCTTTGCGTTTTGCTGCTGCTGCGGCTCAGCGCTGACCCAGGCAAAAGGCGCAGCGCCGAAAGCTCACAGAAAACCTATCAGTTTCTCTCCGCTGTGCTGGTTTTGCTTTTTGTGCTGCTTTTCGTCAAAAACGCCCTGATCGCGGTATGGAACCGGGAAACTTTGATAGCGCGGCCCGAGAACCTGCGCTGGGCAGTTTATGACGTCTATTCTCCGCGCGGCAGAATCATCACCACAGCCGAAGAACCGCTGGCTGTGACGACCGGGGTGCCGGGAGAGTATCAGCGCGAGGTACTCTACCCGCCTTTGAGCAGCGTCGTGGGCTATACCAGCGGCCTTTACGGCCAATCAGGGCTGGAACGCGGTGTCTATACCTATTTGCGGGGGTACGGCAAGCCGTTTTCAGAAGTCTGGAAGCACCAACTGCTTTATAACCAGCCGCCAGCCGGCTCGGATGTCAAAGTCAATCTGAATCTCTCCCTCCAAAAAGCGGCGGATGCCCTGATGGAAGGACACAAAGGCGCGGTAGTGCTTTTAAACGCAAAAACCGGAGAAATCTACGCGCTTGCCAGCCACCCATATTTCAATGCCAACACCCTCTCGGATGATTTTGAGGCCTTGATGCGCCGCGAAGACGCGCCAATGATGAACCGCGCCACCCAGGCTGTTTACCCCATCGGAACGCTCATCAATTTTCCAGCTCTGGCTGCCTACTGGACTGATGCCCAGGTCCGCTACCAATTTCCCGAACTTTCTCCCCGCCTGGACTATGCCTGTTATCTGGCAATGAAATCCACTGCCAGCCGCCTGAACCCCCTGCAGTACGGCTGCGAAAGCGCGTCGGCCGACCTGGTAGCTGGCGCCTCACCGGAAGAGCTGGCAGAGATGATGCGGGCGTTAGGTCTATTTGAAGCGCCCGCCGTGGCGGTTGAATCTGCTGAAGCAGCCCCGGACCCAGCTTTGGACGGTGATTTCGACGCATGGGCGCGGAAAGCCCAACAGACCAGTGTGACCCCACTGCAAATGGCCTTAATGGCCGCCGTGCTCTCAAATGACGGCAGCCAGCCCACCCCAAAGTTAGTCAACAGTTACCAGGCAGGGAACGGCGCCTGGGTGGCCTTTGGCGGAAACACTTCCGCGGTAGACGTGTTCAGCCCCGAATTGGCGCTGCAGCTGCGCAATCAACTGCTGGCGGATGCTCAGCCCATTTGGTATCTGAACGGGCACGCGCCCTTGGAAAACGGAGAAACCCTGACCTGGTATATAGGCGGCACCACCCCGCAGTGGGTTGGCGCGCCTCTGGCAATTGCCGTCGCCATAGAAGGCAACGACCCGGAACTCACCCAGCAAATTGGCAGCCAGCTGCTGAATCTACTGACGCCCTGAGCCTCTAACGCACAATCCGCAGGTAATGCCGCTTGCCGCACTGCAGCACGCAGCCCTGGTCAATGGTCAGGGTCACGTCGCCAACAGTTACGCCGTCAATCTTGACTCCTTGCTGCTCCACCAGGCGGCGCGCCTGATTGCGGCTCTGCGCCAGCTTGTTTTTCACCATGATGTCCAACAGGCTTTCGGAGCCCTGCAGATGATATTCCGGCATGTCATCCGGAACGTCCCCTTTTTGGAACAGTGCAATGAAATGTTCTTGCGCGCTGTCGGCAGCTGCTTCGTTGTAGAACACTGAAGTGATTGCGTGGGCCAGCTTCATTTTCGCGTCGCGGGGATGGATGGTGTTGGTTTCCAGGCTCCGGATGAAATGGTTCAAGGTTTCCGGTGTCCAGGCAGTCGCCAGGCGGGCATAAACAGGCATCACCTTATCCGGGATGCTCATCACTTTGCCGTACATATCTTCCGCGCTGGTGTTCAATGGAATATGATTGCCCAGCGATTTGCTCATGCGCACTTCACCGTCGGTTCCGGGCAAAATTCCCAGGATAATACCAATATTCGGTTTCTGTCCGAAAAATGTCATCACCTTTCGGGCGGCGGTCATGATGTTAAAGAGCTGGTCCGACCCTCCCACCTGCACATCCGCGTTCAGATAGTGAGCGTCGTAGCCCTGCATAAGGGAGTAGAAAAACTCATGCAGGTAAATTGGTTCGGCATTGTCCCAACGTTTGCGGAAATTATCGCGCGTGAGGAACTGCTGGACAGTAAAGTTCGAAGCCAGCCGAAAGAAATCTTCCATTGTCAGCTTGGAGAGCCAATCGGAATTGTAGCGCACATGGGTCTTCTCGGGGTCCAACACCCGAAAGGCCTGCTCCGCGTAGGTTTCCGCGTTGTGCATCACTTTTTCGATATCCAGCTGCGGCCGCAGCTTGTCCTTGTCAGATGGGTCGCCAATCAGGGATGTGAAAATCCCAATCAGGAAGGTCACATCATGCCCCAACTCCTGAAACTGGCGCAGCTTGCGCATGGTGACGGTATGACCAAGGTGCAGGTCGGTGGAGGTCGGGTCGTAACCGCAGTAAACACGCAGCGGGCGGCCTTCGCGTTCAGCTTCAAGCAGCCGTTCGCGCAGTTCAACCGCCATGGCCTGCTCTACGGCCGGGTCGCCGTAGTCAACACCCTGCATTAAATATTCGACCTGTTCATCAATATTCATTCTGTGCCTCCATTTTGCCTTCCGACAGGGCTTCTTCCGCGAAGCCGGGCTCTGTCAGTGATTGTGTATTCTACCGCACTTTATTTCCCGATGTGTCTGCAAAACTATTAAAAAAGCCCCCGCGGACGCGGAGGCCTAAATATCGGCAAAACAGGTCTTAGTCCTCAGGGAAGCGGGGCTCCTCTTCCGAGGTTGTTTCATCCTGGTCAGTCTGGCCTTCCAGGTCGTCGTTATCAATGAGCGGTTCAAAAACGGATTCCAGCGGTTCTTCATCCTGAACCAGTTCCGCGCCGCTTGTCTCTGCCGCAATCTCCCCGGCCTCCGGTTGAGAGTCTTCATGGCTCACCAACGCCATATCGGAAATATCGATGCCTTCTGTCTCAATCTCCTGTTCGGCTTTCGGGCGGCGAACGGTATGGCGCACAATGAGCAGCGCCGCGGAAATTAAGGCGACTATTCCCATCACAGTCTGGTTAATATTGATTCCGGCGACGGGTGAAGGGTCCAGACGGAGATATTCAAGCCCGAAACGAATGACCGGATAGAGCAGCAGGTAAAGCAGGAAGATATCGCCTTTGTAGAGTTTTTCTTTGTACTTGCGCCCGATATACAGCAGAATGCCCGCCGCGATAAGATTTAGCAGAGATTCATAGAGGAACAGCGGGTGGTACTTGGAGACAGCTTCAAATCCAGGCAGACGATAAGGAGGGTCAATGGTAATTGCCCAGGGCAGGTTGGAGGGGCTGCCGTAAAGCTCCTGGTTGATAAAATTACCCCAGCGGCCGACAGCCTGACCAATCAGCAGCCCCGGGGAGATGATATCCGCCCAATCGAGGAATTTCTGCTTGGTCGCGCGGCAGTAAATCAGCAGAGCAAGCGCTCCGCCAATCACCGCGCCGGGAATTCCCAGGCCGCCGTTCCAAATCATCAAAATCTGGAGCGGATGCTGCAGGTAATACTTGGTTGTCAGCCCCATCGCGGCATTCGACGCGGAGGGCGTGAAGACGTGCCACAGGCGGGCGCCAATGATGCCGCCGACCAGCAGCCAGGGCAAAATATCCCAGACCAGGTTGCCGTCTTTCCCGCGGCGTTTGGCTTCCACGGATGCAAGCCAGGCACCCAAGAGCGCGCCTGCCAGAATAATGAGCGCGTAATAACGAATTGTCAGCGGTCCGATTTGAAATCCTTGCGGCATAATGAGTTCCTTTGCGGTTTAGTCTTGCCGGCTGAGCGCGCCGGCTTGTTTTTTAACATACAAAAGGCGTTGAATCGCGGTCGCGTTTCCTAAGACTGCAATTATACCAACAGAATAAATTGTCCAATTTAAAAGCAGACCCACGATAAGAATAATATAACGTTCCACGCGGGTCAGCAGTCCAACTTTGCCGTCAAAACTCAGCGCTTCCGCCCGCGCGCGCATGTAGGAGACCAGCACCGAGCCGGCCGCTGCCGCGTAGGTGAGGTAGACCCCCAAAGTGTTCCCGCCGCGGGTAAAGTACACCAAGACGCCGCCCAGGAGCAGCAATTCATCATAGCGGTCAATAACCGAATCCAAAAAACCGCCAAAACGGGTAGGTGTGCCCAGTTTTCGTGCCATCGCGCCGTCCACCGCGTCCAGAGGACCCATCAGCGCAGCGGCAAGCCCGCCCCAAAACAAGCGGCCGCTGCCGATGAGCACCGCCGCGATGATATTACCGCACAGCCCCACCAGCGTGATGTGATTAGGTCTGAGCCCCGCGCCAAGCAAAAAACCCGCGACCGCGTCCAGAATTCGGCTGAAGCTTTTCCTCATATAATTTTCAAAAGATTTTTTCTCCGGCGTGCCATCACTCATTCGCGTTCACCTACCAACTTATTCCTCGCCCTCATCTGAAGTATCCTGGGCGTCGTCCAGCAGTATTTGCCGGTTCTTTCCGCCGCTCTGCGCCGGACCAATAATTCCGCGGTTTTCCAATTCATCAATCAGCCAGGCAGCCCGGGGATAACTGAGATGCAGCTGCCTCTGCAGATAAGAAGCGCTGGCGCGGTGCGTGCGCCGCAAAACGTTCACGGCCTGTTTTATCAGGGCTTCATCCCCATCTTCCGAATCTTCACTGACTTGCTGCTCCCAGGGCGAGAGGGTCTTTTCTTCCGCCGCGGGCTTTTCCTCCGTTTGAACAAGCCTGTCAGCCTCAGTTCCCGTCTGCTTCTGCCACCAGGTAATAACCCGGTCAATTTCTGCGTCGCTGACATACACGCCTTGAGAGCGCTCCAGCTGCCCGGTCTGGGGATTCAGAAAGAGCATATCCCCTTTTCCGAGCAAAGTTTCAGCGCCGGGCATACCCAGAATGACCTGGGAGTCCGTCAGGGAAGCGACTGTAAAGGCAAGCCTGGCAGGGAAGTTGGCTTTGATGCTGCCGGTAATGACATCCACGCTCGGCCGTTGGGTGGCCACGATCAGGTGAATGCCAACTGCGCGGGCTTTCTGTGCCAGGCGAACCAACGCCCGGTCCGTTTCTTCGGGCGATGCCAGCATCAGGTCGGCAAGTTCGTCAATCATAATCACAACGCGCGGCAGTTTTGGCTTCCCGCTGTGGCTCATGCGCGCATTGTAAGAATCAAGATTGCGCGAATGCGCTTCCTCCAGAATCTTGTAGCGGGCTTCCATTTCCCCGACTGCCCAACGCAGCAGACTGCGAATGCGCTCCAGGTCTGTTTCTACCTGCCCCAACAGGTGCGGGAGGCCATTAAAGCGGGTTAATTCCACGCGTTTGGGGTCAATCATCACCAGGCGCAAATCCTCCGGCTTGTTGTTCATGGCCAGGCAGGTGGTAATCGCGGCGATACACACCGACTTGCCGGAATTGGTCGCGCCCGCGATGAGCAAATGCGGCATCACTGCCAGGTCGGCAACCATCGGAATCCCTGAAACATCTCTGCCCAGCGGGATTGCCAGGGGAGAATTGACTCGCTGGAATTGCTCGGACTCCAGAATCGGGCGCAGCTTGACGATGGTATGGACAGCGTTTGGAACCTCAATGCCCACATAAGGTTTTCCCGGCACAGGCGCTTCGATGCGTAAACGTTCGGCTTTTAGCGCAAGCGCCAAATCGCGGGAGAGGCTGGAAATCTTGGAAACCCGCACCTTCTGGCGTTCTTCGGGGCTGCCATTTTTCTCTATGTATCCCGGTTCAACCGCGAATTGGGTAATTGCCGGACCGACCCGGTGCCCAACCACCTTGGCGGGAATCCCAAATTCCCCCAATGTGCGTTCCAGTATGGCCGCATTCATTTGGATAGCCGCCTCATTGGTCACAGCGGGCTTTTCGACTTCCAGAAGCGAGAGTGGCGGCAGCACGTCCGGACGGTTAACCGGCAGCTCGGGTTTCTGGTCCTTCTGGGGTTCCGGGCGTCTTTTTTGGTAAGTCAGTGGCAGAGTTTCCTGCGTTTTTACTGGCGGCACTGGGGTCTTCCGCGGCTGCGCCACAGCAACAGCGTCAACGGCGGGCGGAGCTGCGCTGGAAGCGGAAGGTGTTGTCTCTGTTTCATACTGCTCAGGATTGGTGCCCGCCTTCTCGCGCGCCCAGGCCTCCAGCCGCCCAAAAAGATTAAGACCGTACAGCAAAAAGAGCAAACTGAGCAAACTCAGCACAATTCCAGCTCCGAGCGAGCCTATCAGCTCCACCAGCGGGTGCGCGAGCCCCCATCCTGTGCTTCCGCCCAGGCTGACGCCGGCTTCAACGTCCAAAACGGTATCTTTAGCTATCGCGGAAAGACTGCCAAGCAGGAATAAGAGCCCAAGTTCAAGCAAGACAACGCGTCCAGCAGAAATTGAGGCATGCTGGCCTTTGCGCCAGAGCAGCAGCAGCCAACCGCCCGCCAGCAGCGCTCCTGGCAGCAAATAACGCCCCAACCCGAACCATCGTCTGGCTGCTTTGAGAATGATATCCAGCAGCAGGCCGCGCGTGAATCCAAGGACAGCCAGCAGGAGCATCAAACCAAGTGCCAGCAGCAGCACCCCAACCAGGTCCCAACCGATGCTGGAGGGGTCAAACCAGTTTTTTTTCTCCGCTTTAGGTGCGGGGGACGCGATTTCGGGTTTGGACTGTTTTCCCCTGTTCCTTGAGGGTGTGTTGTTCTTTTTCGTCTCGGTGGATTTCGTCGGTGTGGGGCTCACGGTTTTACTCCAGGCAAAAATAGCAGCAGTTCAGCCAAAAACAGGTTGCAATATCTATGCCTCAGAGAGTATTCCCGACTTCGTTCTCAGGGATATCGGAGCCTGACACCGGCTGATTTTCGTGAGCGGTGATTTCAGCTTCCTGGCGCAAGATTATCCGCGCGATGTTCTCCAGCGCCACGCGCTGCTTGCGGTAAAGGTCAGCTTCGGACATCGCCAGTTTGCGAGCGACCTCGCGCACTTTTTCTCCCTGGATGAATTTCAGGTCCAGGATGTTATACAGAATCCAATCACTGGTGAATTTGCGTTCCCCCTCCGGCTTGCTCTGCTCGATAGCCTGTTTCAGCACCGACCGCAGCGCGTTTGTTTTGCTGCCGTCAAAATTCTCACTGGCAGCCTTTACCAGTTGCAGATTCAGCAAGGGGTTATTGGTCAGTTTTGGTCCGCCCCAGTAATGCGTCAGCGCGTCTTTGACCCAATCCGTGAATTCACCCGGCACCTGGGCGCTTCCATTGCGGTAGATACTTTTCTGATTGTAACTGGAGCTGGCAATGAGTTCCTGGATGTAATCCACCTCGGGTTGAAGCACGGAAAGCGAATTCAGCACCTGCAGCTGAAGCGCGCGGTCTTTTAACGCCAGGGTCGCGCGGTCTGCCAGCAAATTTACCGCTGTCATCTGCTCGGGCAAAAACGCTTCGGCCGTCCCATCTGGAAAACCGCACACCCCAAACAGGCGGGTTTGCTCCATATCCACCTGATATGCCAGGGGAATTAAGCGGAACGACCCCAGAACGACCGGCTCCCGGGAGATTTGTCCGCCGGGCTGCACGGCGCGGATAAGTTCGCTGGTCTCCGGCAGTTTATCCAGAATATGGCGGTCGCCGGCATGAATGATGTAGTTCACCGAGCCATTTTCCAAAACGGCAATAAAAGCTCCGCGCACTTGCAGCTGGTCGCAGATGGATGCCGCGATGATTTCCAGGAATTGGTCAAGGTCCTTTTCGGTCAGCATGCGTTCTTCCAGGGTGCGGATGAGGCTGAGGTCTTCGCGGTCCGCGCCAAAAAAGATGGTGTTTTCCAGCCGCGGCGCGAGCAGGGTGATGAAATACTCCAGCACCAGAACAGTGCCAACCATCACAACCGGAACATACGGAATGTAGGGGTCACCGAGCGCCAATCCATAGCGGCGAACGACCGTTGTTGCCCCCAGCACCGTCATCGCCACAAAAGGACCGCGCATCAACCAGCGGAAGAGCCGGCTTTTAATGGCGCGGTCTGTCCAGCTGAGCCCGAAGAACGAAACGACATAGGCCATCACAATCAGAGCGACGCCTGTGATGATGGCGCCAAGTATGGTCAGCAGCCAGAAGAAGTCCGGGTTGCGCGTAAAAAGAGCGCTGCCGTGGAAGAGAAAAAGCACACATGTGACTGCCGGGGCGCTCGCGCCAATGAAGAGATAGAACAAACGCCGGCGAGTGGTGGTGGTGTTACTGCGCAGCACCGCCCGCGCGAGATTGTAGAAAGAAAGCCCGAACACCGCCAGGTAGTAAACGCCAAAGACAAACGTGAAGGGGTTGGTTGTAAGGTAAGCGACAGGCGCCGTGTCCTGGGAGAGAGGCCCCACAGTGACACGCAGTGGAATGAGAACGGCCCACACAAAAGATACTAGCATAAAAATCCGCACCAGCCAGGTGCGCCGGCCGCGGCTCGGCTTGCCTGTCAGGGTCAGCAAAGCGTCTGAGAAGTAAAAGTAAGCCGCCGGCAGAAAGGCGATGCCTGCCCAGCGCAGCTGCAGCCAGGCCTGGATGATGGCAGAGGAATTCGAGATATTGGCGATGGTATCGCTGCTGAAGACTACCGCGACAAGCGCCAGGATTATCACAAAAGTCCTGGCTACCACATCGCGAAAGTTGAAACTCAGGGCGTACATCACCAGCGCAATGGCGGTAATCGCGACGCCTGCGTTCAAAATCTGTGCGATGATTTTTAAGACACCGGTTAGCGTTAGCATAGGCTCTGCCAAAATGAACTACCGAACATCAGCTGATAGGTTTGTCAAAGAAAAGAGCGGTATCGTGATTTGGGAAGTATTGATCCAGATAGCCGCACATCTGATATCCAAGTTTTTTAACCATTTGAATGGCCGGGTCGTTTCGCATCTGGATTTCCAACAAAATTCGGCGGGCTTTCTGGTCGTGCGCCCATCCCTCACAGGCCAATAGGATGCCGCTGCCAACGCCCTTTCGGCGCATTACTGGCGCGACCACCAGGTCGGTGACCCGCACAGTATCCTTAATGCGCCCCATCTCAAGCGCCACGTAAGCAATCAGCTCACCCATCACCAAACCGACAAATATGGCGCTGGCTTCGCCCCAGGAATTAATTAAAGCGGTCTCATCTTTAGGGTACTTGATATTCACAGCGCGGGGTAAAAACACGCGCTGAAAGCTGTGGGTGTAACTATTCTTATCGCTGGTGAGTTCAAGTTTGTAGGCATACTCACTGCTGGAATTATGGTTCAGGTTGACCATCCGGTCTAAATCCGCCTGCCGTGCGGCACGAATTTCAAGTTCAGCCATTGCTTATTGCTCCTTTATTCCTGCGGTGCGATTACTTTTACCACAATTACGCAGGCTGCTGTTCTAAGTCCCTGATTGTCCAGCGCGACCAACCGGAGCATATAATCTCCCGGAACAAGGTTGGTGGTGTACCAAAAGCCCAGACTGGATTTAACTCGCACGCCACTGCCGGCCGCGATTGTCTGCCAGTCTGGCTGTCCCATCACGGAATACTCATACTCGTACGAGCCAAAATTAGGCGTGTTTACCGAGCCAATCAGCTCCACCACCCCGCTGACCTCGTCACCATGCCGGGGTTCAGCAATTTCCAGGACCTCTGCCTGGCAGTTGCTCTCTATACCCTCAATTTGCGCCTGAGGGTAAAGCGTCGGCGTGGGAGTGGCATCTGTTGGCACAGGACCAACCGGAAGTGTGGGCGTTGCGGTGGTTAGAACGCTAATCGTCGGTGTGGCGTATAGCGGCTGCTGCGCCAGTTCACCTGCTAAAAAAGTTGCCACAATAAACTCACCCACCGCCAGCAAAGCGACCAAAAACATGACCGTTGCAGCCGATACGACCTTTGCGTGCGCGGCTTCCCGCTCCAGGCCAAAAACAGACGTTTTGCGTTCATTTAACGCAAGCGTCAGCCTGCGCAGATAAATGACCGCTACTAAGCCCAGGATAAGATAAATCGGGACTTCCAGGTCCGCGAGGAACTTTATGATGGCATCCATTTACACTGCTGGCAATCTGGCAAGTGTGTTGTTTTCCGGATTGATTCCAACCTTACAGGCGCGCGAGCACGCCTTTTATCAAGGCGGTAAGCTTTGGAACAATTACCTTCCCGGCTTCCAGCACTTCCTCGTGTGAAGCCACATTGTTGCCGTTGATATCAATCTTGTTGGATATTCCCGAAATCCCCAACACGCGCAGTCCGCCGTGGCGGGCGACAATGGCTTCCGGAACTGTCGACATTCCGACAGCATCCGCGCCGGCCAGACGGAGAAAACGACAATCGGCCGGGGTCTCGAAAGAGGGACCGGAAAGACCGACGTAAATGCCGCGCCGCACATTCAAGTTGAGGTCATCCGAGACTTTCTGGGCAATCGCGAGCAGTTCCTTGTCATAAACCTGGCTCATATCCGGAAAGCGGGGGCCGAATTCATCCAGGTTCGGGCCGCGCAGGGGATTGGGACCGGTCATCGGAAGCAAAGACAGGTGGTCTGTAATCAGCATCAGGTCTCCGGCCGAAAAATCCGGATTAATGCCGCCGGCCGCGTTGGTGAGTATGACGGTGTTCACACCCAGCCTCTGCATCACGCGCACTGGCAGACCGATGCGCGGCATGCTGTAGCCTTCATAATAATGCGCGCGCCCCTGCAGCACCAGGATGGGTTTGCCCATCAGCCTGCCGATAACCAGCCGGCCTTTGTGCCCTTGCACAGTAGAAAGAGGCCAGTTCGGGATTTCATTGGTGGGAATAATCGCAGGACTTTCAACTTCATCAGCCAAAGGGCCCAGGCCTGAGCCAAGAATGAGCGCGATTTTGGGCTGAATTGAAATACGACCGCGTATACACGCAGCCGCGGCATCTATCTCCTGCATGGTAATGGTATCAGACATGGTCACCTCGTAAGTAATGGTGGCTTGATTATATCATTGCAAGGGAAACAGCTGAATACGCATGCTGGAACGGCTGGAGACCGCCCCGGCTATTCCGTGCAAGCCGCCTCGCTGCCCAAAAAACAAATGGAAATGCGATACCAAACTGGATAATCCCAGAGCAAATGATGCAATCCTAAAAAATGCGTTTGTATGCGGAAGATTATTTCTCTGACTCATCACGAAGCGGAAGCGGATAAGTTTATGAAGATAATTGATAAGGTTGCGCAAAAGGCAAAAAGACACCAGACCGATCCCCATAACAAGAAGGCTGCGTCATGGGTAAATTATTCAAGAGACAGAGCCTGTAAGGAAACAAAAAGGCTGGTCGTATCGGCCAGCCTTTCGGGATATTTAATTGTTACGGTTTACAGAACTTTGACATCCTGCGCCTGGGGGCCTTTGGCGCCCTGGGCAACAGTGAACTCAACGGCCTGGTTTTCCTGCAGGGTTTTGAAACCATCAGAAATGATAGCGCTGTAGTGCACAAATACGTCTTTGCCACCGGAATTGCGGGCGATAAATCCAAAGCCCTTTTCACTATTGAACCACTTTACGGTTCCAACTTCACGTTCAGACATTTTTTAGATCCTCTCTATACATAAAAAAAAGTGTTAATCGATAAATGGGGGTTTACTGCAGGGTGACAAGCACTTGATTTAGCAAACTACCATATACAACTTTTCTATAATACTACAAGATATATTTTTTGTCAAAAGCTTTTGTCAAGGGGATATGGAGAGTTTCTTCTTGTTCCTGAGGGCGAACTGACCGTTGAGCGAAATCGCCCCGAAATCTGCCGAGCAATATAGGGAGAGCGCTATTAGGTCAGAAGAATGGAATATTCCAAAACAGCTGCCCATCATAGAGTGGAAAGGCACC
>JAAYUC010000006.1 GCA_012517865.1 Chloroflexota bacterium
AGCTATTGGCAACCTTTTCGGCATATAAGTTTTCCCCACGCATGTGGGGGTGTACCGCTCGTGCAGGAATTGCCTAAGCTCCCGATAAAGTTTTCCCCACGCATGTGGGGGTGTACCTATTACTACTCGTAGTAAAATCCTTGGTACCAGGTTTTCCCCACGCATGTGGGGGTGTACCTTTGTACTTCAGCTTTATCAAGCAGGTTGCTCCGTTTTCCCCACGCATGTGGGGGTGTACCATGCGATAGCGCAGACAAGCGCATCCGATTTGTCGTTTTCCCCACGCATGTGGGGGTGTACCGTAGAGATCCTGGCGATTGCCTGGGGATTTCTAGTTTTCCCCACGCATGTGGGGGTGTACCGCGTCAAGAACCTGGCGGAAGCCCTTAGCAGGGGTTTTCCCCACGCATGTGGGGGTGTACCTTATAACGGGTTGCGGGCGGCTAACCCATTACCGTTTTCCCCACGCATGTGGGGGTGTACCGGGGCAGGTCGTAAACTGGGACGCGAAAGTAACGTTTTCCCCACGCATGTGGGGGTGTACCTAAAATATCGGGAGAAATCCCGATATTTCACTTCGTTTTCCCCACGCATGTGGGGGTGTACCTAAACACTCCGTTTAGTCTGTCCATTAAACGCGTTTTCCCCACGCATGTGGGGGTGTACCGCAGTCAGGACGGCACGAAACTGCAGGACTTCAGTTTTCCCCACGCATGTGGGGGTGTACCGGTGTGAAAGTAGATAGGCGCATTGCCGCGCAAGTTTTCCCCACGCATGTGGGGGTGTACCTAAAACCGCTGACCGTCCCACTCAAAGAAGATAGTTTTCCCCACGCATGTGGGGGTGTACCTCCATAGTGTACTCCACCAACCTTTCCTCGAGTGTTTTCCCCACGCATGTGGGGGTGTACCGGTTGAAAGACGCTGCCGCTTTCGGACGCCAGGCGTTTTCCCCACGCATGTGGGGGTGTACCCAGTTTGATCTGAGTAATCAGATCAGCATCGGAAGTTTTCCCCACGCATGTGGGGGTGTACCCTATCTAGACGGAATCGCACCGTCTCAAGCTCAGTTTTCCCCACGCATGTGGGGGTGTACCGCCGATCCACGACGCGACCTGGGCGAAATCTGTGTTTTCCCCACGCATGTGGGGGTGTACCTTCAGCACGCGGATGAAAATAAATCGTGTTGAGTTTTCCCCACGCATGTGGGGGTGTACCGCAGCATATCATCCCGACGGCACTGTCACAAAAGTTTTCCCCACGCATGTGGGGGTGTACCTTAATGAGGACTGAGGCGGAGATTTTGGATGTATAATGGGAATGCAAGCTGAAAATGAATTCAGCGGGATTGTTGAGGGAAGCTAAAAAAGCGACAGCACTTTAACTCAATGGCTTATCATGAAATGGGGGGAAAGCGATCGTGATGACCGCCATATATAGGGGTTGAACTGAGCAAGACCCCTATATATAGGTAATGGCGAGGCTGGGATTTGAACCCAGAACCAATGGCTTATGAGTCCACTGCTCCACCGTTGAGCTACCTCGCCAAACAGCGCGATGATATTACCCGATTCGGCGAAAAATGTCAACATCCCCCCGCCTGATAACATCGCTTGATTCAGGTATAATCTCCCTATGCCGTGTTCGAGCATCCAGGAAGGGCTTTTTGATGCCTGATTTTGCTGACTTTATTAAGTACTTTCCGTCCGCAACCCAGAGCCTGATTAACAGGATCTGGAGCGCCGTGCCCGAGAATGAGCGCCGCAGCCTCGAAGATACGTTTAAAGGTCTGCCGCTGGATAAAAACCCCCTGAACGCCCTCATAGACCTGGCAGTCATCCAGTTTAAAACCACTTTCGGCAAAGCCCGCAAAGTCGCTATTATCGGCCCCGCCAATGTGGGCAAGTCCACCCTTTTTAATCAATTCATCCGTTCCAAAAATGACAAGGCACTTGTCGGCCCCATTCCCGGCACCACCCGCCTGAACCAGGAAGCCGACGCCGGCATGTTTGCGATTATCGACACACCCGGCGCGGACGCGGTAGGCTATGTCGGTCAGCAGGAACGCGATTACGCCATGGCAGCCGCTGCCGAAGCTGACTTCCTCATCCTGATGTTCGACGCGATTCAGGGCGTCAAGCAGACGGAACTGGACCTTTATGAAGAAATACTCTCGCTGAAAAAGCCCTTCCTGATTGTGCTCAACAAAATCGACCTGACTCGCAAGGACCGCGACGCGGTCATCCGCAAAGCCGCAGAAAACCTTGGTGTCAGGCCCCAGGAAATTCTGCCGGTTTCCGCGCTAAAAGGCGAGGGCGTCTCCAGCATCATGATGGCCATTGTGGCTTCAGACCCCGGCATGACTGTCTCGCTGGCTCGGGCCATGCCGCAGTACCGCCAGAAACTTGCCTGGCGCAGCATCACAGCCGCATCATCACTTTCGGCAGCGATCGCGCTCACGCCGCTGCCGGTGATTGATTTTGTTCCGCTGCTTGCCAACCAGGTCAGCATGGTATTGACAATCGCGCGCATCTACCAATACAGAATCACCGCAGAGCGCGCCAAGGAGCTTATCGGCACCTTTGGTTTGGGCCTGATTGGGCGAACACTCTTCCAACAGCTCTCCAAAGCGGGCGGTGTGTCCGGCTGGCTGCTTTCCTCCGCGATTGCCACTTCGATGACGGCAGTAATGGGCTACGCGGCCATGCAGTGGTTTGAAAAAGGCGAGAAAGTGAGCCAGGAGAAGCTGAAAGCCCTGAGCAAAAAGCTGACAGAAACAACGCTCGCGCGGCTGAAAGCCAGCTTCCGCCGCAAGCCCTCCAAAAAGAAGATGGAAGAGACAATCAGCACCCTGCTCAGCCAGTCCGCGGGTGACCTCAGCCCGGTTCCAGGCAACCAGATGAAGCCGCCGGAACGGCCGACAGAGCAAAACTGACCCAATCGCCTCCCCCCTTTGCCTCCCAATAAAACAAGCTCCCGGGATCGGGAGCTTGTTCATTTATATCGGTGCGGACTAAATCAGACCGACTTCCTTCCCCACTTTGGCGAACACATCCAGCACGTGTTCCAGTTGGTCCCGGGTATGGGTTGCCATATAACTGGTGCGCAGCAGCTGCCGGCCGGGGGCGGTGGCCGGGCTGATGACAGGGTTCACAAACACGCCGTTATCAAACAGAAGCCGCCAGGTCCGGAAGGTCAGCTCGTCGTCGCCAATGATGATAGGAATAACCGGCGTGCAGGAATGGCCCGTATCGAAGCCCAGCTGCCTGAAGCCTTCGCGCATGAACTCCCCATTGCGGATGACATTCTCGACGCGCTCGGGTTCTTCCCGCATGATTTGCAGGGCAGCCAGCACGGTGGCAGTATTTGCCGGCGGGATGCTGGCGCTGAAAATCAGGCTGCGGGCGTGGTGTTTGATGTAATCCACCACGGGGAACGCGCCCGCGATGAAGCCGCCGATGGATGCCATCGACTTGCTGAATGTGGACATGATCAGGTCGGTCTTATCGGTCAGGCCGAAATGCGCGGCTGTTCCGCGACCCCCACCCAAAACACCAAAGGCATGCGCGTCATCCACCATCAGGCGTGCTCCGAAACGTTCACACAAAGCCACTATCTCCGGCAGCGGCGCGATATCGCCTTCCATGCTAAAGAGGCCATCCACCACCAACAATTTGCCTTTGTCTTCCGGAAGGCTCTTAAGCACGCGCTCAAGATGCTCCATGTCGTTATGACGGAAACGTTCAATTTTGCCGCCGCTCAAAAATGCGCCGTCAACGATGCTGGCGTGGTCTTCCTTATCCAGGATGACAATGTCATTTTTGCCGACCAGCGCGCTGATGGTGCCCAGGTTTACCTGCATGCCGGTTGAGAACACCAAAGCCGCTTCCATGCCCACCCATTCCGCCAGTTCCCTTTCCAGGGTTTCGATCAGGGTCATGTTTCCATTTAAAAAGCGCGAGCCTGTGCAGCTGGTGCCGTATTCCGCGATCGCGTCCATGGCCGCTTTGCGAACCTTTGGATGCGTGGTCAGACCCAGGTAATTATTGGAGCCGCACATGATAATGCGGCGTCCTTCATACAGCACTTCGGTGCCTTCGTTTTTATCCAGCGGGATAAAGTAGGGATAGGTGCCCCGCGCCCTGGCCTCGGTTACAGTCTTAAAATCCAAACATTTCGTAAAAATATCCATTTCACACTCTTTCACTTAGGATGATAACTTTTAAAGACAAACGCGATTATACCCCATCCTGCAGACACAGAAATTTGGTCTGCCGCTATCCATGCTATACTTAATTTCAAATCACCGCTGAACTCATTCAGTTACAGGGAAGGAATTACCATGAAGAAGATTTTCATGTTACTTACCGCACTTTTACTATTAAGCGCCTGCAGCGCGCCCACCGGCACTGCCCCTACTGCGGACCTCATTGGCACCGCGGTTGCTGTCGCTCTCACCAACGCGCCTACCAATACACCAGTTCCGCCCACCGCCGAGCCGCCCACTGCCGAACCAGTGCCTCCCACCGACACTCCCACAAGCATCCCCAGCGCGACACCCACAGAGGCCCCGACTCCTACCGCTACCCTGAATCCGCAGGACCCGGCGCTGCAGTACGGCAGCCCCGATAAAGTTGAAGATTTCTCCACAGCCACCGGTGCCTGGAATTACGAGGATGACTGGTCCAGTTGGAACGTGAACGATGGGTTCCTGAACATCTATTCCAAGGGCACACCCTACTGGCACAGCTGGTACACCACCGGCCAGAAAATCCAAAATTTTTACCTGGAAGCGGAACTGAGCATGCCTAATTGCTCCGGCAAAGACCGCATCGGCCTGGCTTTCCGTCTGACGGAAGGCAGCCGTTTCTACTTTATGGGACTCACCTGCGACGGCACATGGGGCTTTAACCGCTACACGGCGTCCAACGCCTCCGAAACCATCCTGGCCTACCAGGCCTCCGACAAAATCCGGCCTGCCAACGAGACAAACCGCATCGGCGTGCTCGCCAACGGCAATACCTTCAGTTTTTACATCAACGGCGCGCTGGTTGGCTCTGTCACCGATGACACCTACCCCGGGCCCGGCACCACGGGTTTTGTCAGCATGTCAGCCGGCACAGTGAATTTTAAAACCAGCGTGGACGTATTGCGCTACTGGGTACTGCCGTAAGCGGCGCGCTCGCAGAGCAGACCGATATAAGCCAATATTTATTAACAAACCACAAGCAATGAAGGAACTGCGCCATGAAAGACAACTCGTACATGAAAAATGCCCATCTGGACGGTGAAAGCTTTTTTCTGGAAGGCGGGCCTGTTGGCGCGGTCCTCATTCACGGGCTGACTGCCACAACGGCCGAAGTGCGCCCGTTGGGTGAGTATTTGCACGGCAAAGGCTTCACCGTTTCAGCTCCGCTTCTTCCGGGGCACGGTACCCATCCGGATGAACTCAACCGCTGCAAATGGTTGGATTGGTATGAGAGCGCCGAAGCCGCCTTCCTGGAGATGCGGCAGCGCAGTGAGAAAGTATTCATTGGTGGTGAATCGATGGGAGCTCTGCTCGCTCTTCTGATTGCCAGCCGGTACGAGCAGGTATCTGGTCTTTTTCTGGCAGCTCCCGCGTTAAAAATCCGCAGGCTGCAAGCAGCCTATCTGATGCAGTACTTCATCCATCATATGGACAAGCATCAGGCGGAAGATAACCTGCCCTGGAAAGGCTACAATGTCTACCCTGTCAGGAGCCTGGTTCAACTGCTCAAACTTCAGTCTGTGGTCAAAAAGGAGCTGCCCGCGGTAACCCAACCGCTGCTCGTATTCATTGGCGGCAAGGACCAGAGCGTTCCGCCGGAGAGCGGCGAAATGATTATTGCGCGCGTCGGTTCGAAAGAAAAACAGCTTGTTCGCATGCCGGAATCCCCACACGTCATGCTGCTGGCGCAGGAAAGGGAAAGCATCTTCGCGCAAATTGAGGCTTTTATCAGCGCGCGCGCCTGAAAACCAGGCGCTATTTTGCCCGGCCTCACCAAAGTCTGCCGCTTTCTTCTCGCAACAGATAAAATCCATATCAGAATCATCCGTTTTGGCAAAGTCGATTGACGCTCTTCCCGCGCGCGTGTATACTGAATTTTTGTCTGTCTGTAAAGAGTATTGAACCAGACAGAATTTGGAATAATAAATGAAGCAGCATTTTTCAGACTACCCTCCCCTGGACCCCAAAAAAGTCGTGTCCAGCAAAAATGGATTGACAGCTCTCTGGCGGCTGATGTCAGGCTATCATGGCCATTATCTCCTCGCCGCTCTGATGCTGGCAATCTCCGCGACTGCCCGCGCGGGTATTTATCTGTTTCTGGGTTGGTTCGTCGACCATATCCTGAAAGAAGGCCGTTTTGGCAGCGAGCTGCTGCTCTCCGCGGCGGGATTTATGGGCCTCATCCTCATGCAGGCGGTTTCTGGTTTTCTCAGCAACCAACTGGCCGCCCAGACTGCCGAATCCAGCACCCGCCGCCTGCGCGACCTGCTTTTTGACCATATCCAAAGGCTCTCGTTTGCCTACCACGCCGAAGCGAAAACCGGCGATTTGCTCGAACGCGCTTCTTCAGATGTGGATACTCTGCGCCGTTTTATCAGCGACCAGGCTGTTGGCGTGGCGCGGATTATCGCCATTTTTATCATTAACTTCACAGCTATCCTTCAGCTCAATACCAGGCTGGCCTTTGTTTCTGTCATCATCGTGCCGGTAATTCTGGTGGTTTCCATCCTGTTCTTCCGCAAGCTCTCCAAAGCTTACGAAGCGTATCAGGAGCAGGAAGCGGT
Source organism: Chloroflexota bacterium (assembly GCA_012517865.1). Taxonomy (GTDB): domain Bacteria; phylum Chloroflexota; class Anaerolineae; order Anaerolineales; family Anaerolineaceae; genus Mesolinea. Next base: position 6,813 of record JAAYUC010000006.1, read on the forward strand.
GATTTCCACCAACCTGCAGGAGAACCTCAGCGGGGTACGGGTGGTAAAAGCGTTCGCGCGTCAGGCCTACGAAATTGAGAAGTTTGAAAAGAATAATTTTGAGAAGTACAGGCGCGGACGAAAGCTAAACATGATGCACTCGCTTTTCTGGCCTATCTCAGACACAGTCTGCGCAGCGCAGTTGGTCGGAAGCAACATAATGGCAGCCTTTATGGCAATTGACGGTGTCATCACGCTGGGCAATTACATGTCATTCACGGGTTTGCTTGGCTGGCTCATCTGGCCCATCCGCAACCTTGGCCGTCTGATTGTGGATACTTCGCGGGCGCTGGTCTCGCTCAACCGCGTGACCGAAATTCTGCGCGTGCCTCAAGAACCGCTCTATGAGGGCTCTTACATTCCCGCGGATGGCGTCAAAGGCAGCATTCGCTTTGACCATGTCAGTTTCGCCTACGAAAAAGACCGCCCAGTGCTGGAAGACATCTCCTTCGACTGTCAGGCAGGCCAGGTGGTTGCCCTGCTCGGCTCCACCGGCTCCGGAAAAACCTCTCTGGTGAACCTGCTGCCGCGCTTCTATGACGTAACCGCCGGCCGTATCCTTTTGGATGAAGTAGACCTGCGCGAGTATCCGCGGCATTATCTGCGTTCGCAAATTGGCATCGTGGAACAGGAACCTTTTCTTTTCTCCTGCTCCATCCGCGATAACATCACCTACGGAATTACCCGGGAGGTCAGCCAGGCCGAAATTGAGGCAGCCGCCCGCGACGCAGCGATCCATGACGTAATCATGGGCTTCGCCAACGGCTACGATACCCTGGTGGGTGAGCGCGGCGTCACCCTTTCGGGTGGGCAGAAGCAAAGGGTGGCCATCGCGCGCACCCTGCTGATAAACCCGCGTATCCTGATACTGGATGACTCCACCTCTTCAGTCGACATGGAGACGGAAGTGCAGATTCGTCAGGCGCTCGAGAAGTTGATGGAAAACCGCACCACCTTCATCATCGCTCACCGCATCCAAAGCATCATGAGCGCGGACCTGATTCTGGTCTTTGACCAGGGAAAAATCGTGCAATCCGGCGTTCACGATGACCTTATCAGGCAGCCGGGTATATACCGCAGCATCTACGATATCCAGACGCGCATCGACAGCGCGCTGCAAGAGGAAATTAACCGTGTCCACGTATTATGATGAAAACGAACTGGACGACAACGTTCCATTAAAGAGCAATGTGCTCAAGCGTTTATTCAGCACGCTGCGCCCGCACCGGAAGACTTTGCTGGGCGGAGTCCTCGCGATTGTGGTTGTCTCCCTGTTGGACGCCTATTTCACGATTTTAAGCAAACGTATCATTGATGAGGGCATCGCTCTTCAGGATAAAGCCGCTGTCCTGCGCTTCTTCATGATTTACGGCGCGATTGTTTTGGTGCAGGCTGTTGGCGTATTCTTTTTCATTTATCTGGTGGGCGTGCAGGGCGAGCGCGTGCGCTATGACCTGCGTAAACAGCTTTTCAACCACTTGCAGGACCTTTCCCTTTCTTATTTCAGCAAGACTCCTCTCGGTTGGATTATGTCGCGGGTTACCTCGGACACTGAAAAAATGGCGGAACTGCTTACCTGGGGCGTCATCGACACCGCCTACGCGTTCGTGAGCATTATCGTTTCGGCTGTGTTCATGTTCACGATTAACTGGCAGCTGGCGCTAATTGTCCTGTTTTCACTGCCGGTGATGATTTACGCCGCCTTCAAATTCCGCCTGCGCATTTACCACCACTACCGCCTTTCGCGCAAAGCTAACTCCAGGATGACCGCCAGCCTGAATGAAAATATTACCGGCGTGCGGGTTGTCAAGGCGCTGCGCCGCGAGGACCGCAATCTGAATGATTTCAAGGTGCTTTCGACCGCGATGTACAAATCCAGCTACCGCGCGGCGTATCTCTCCGCGCTTTTTCAGCCGACCATTCAGATGGTCAGCGCAATATCGTTGGGTTTGATATTGTGGCGCGGCGGCATCAAAGTAGAGCTTGGCAGCATCACCATCGGTGGTTTGCAGGCTTTCATTTCTTACATCATGATGATTTTGTGGCCAATTCAGGACCTGGCCCGGGTTTACGCGGATATGCAGAACGCTGTGGCTTCTTCCGAGCGGGTCTTCTCCCTGATGGACACGCGTCCTGCCATTGACAACCGCCCGAATGCCTCGCAAGCAGTATCGTTGGCTGGGGATATTGACTTTGAGAATGTTTCCTTCCGCTATGAAGAAGATGAACCGGTCATCCGCAACATCAGCTTCCATATCCCCTATGGGCAGTCCGTCGCTTTGGTCGGACCGACAGGCGGCGGCAAAACCACCCTTGTGAACCTCCTCTGTCGGTTTTACGAGCCGACGGAAGGCGTGATTCGCATCGCGGGCAGGAATTACCTGGACCTTGACCTGCACACCATCCAGTCCCGGATAGGTGTGGTTTTGCAAACCCCGCACCTATTTTCCGGAAGCATTCGCGAAAATATCCGCTATGGAAAATTGGATGCCACTGATGCAGAGATTGAAGAGGCCGCGAAACTGGCTGGCGCGCATGATTTCATTCAGCACTTCGAGCACGGCTACGACCAGAACGTTGGCGAAGGCGGTAATTTGCTTTCGGTCGGTCAAAAACAGCTGATCAGCATTGCCCGTGCGATTCTCTCCAACCCGGATATTTTCGTGATGGATGAAGCCACCAGCTCCGTGGATACGCTCACTGAGGCGCTCATCCAAAGCGGCATGGAAAAACTGATGACCGGACGTACCAGCTTTATTATTGCGCACCGCCTCTCCACTATTAAAAACGCCGACAAGATATTCGTGATTACTGACGGTCAGATTGCAGAAAGCGGCAATCACCATTCGCTTATGCTCCTGAAAGGGCACTACTACCGGCTCTATACTCAGCAATTCCGGCATGAACTCGAGTCAAAACTTGACCCCTACAGCAGCATCCCCACGGAACCGGCTGTGGAATAAGGAAGACCCGCATGCGATTTGCTGTAAACTTTTCGGTTCCCATGGCCAGGCTGCTCTCGGAAGGCGCAGTGGACTGCGATTCTCTCAAGTGCCCGGAGTGGGAAGGCGTCGTAGCCGCTGCCAGGCCGCTTCGGCCGGTGCATGTGCATTTTGACATCGTCGTGGGCAACGGCGGCTTTGACCATCTTGATTTTGCGCTTATCCGCAGGCTGCTTGCCAGCACGGATACCACTCACCTCAACTGCCATCTGATGAGCAGCTCAGACACGAAACTCTCGAGCCCGGCCGACAAAAAAAGACTGGTCGAGAGCTGGGTGGCAGGAATGGAATACCTGAAAGCGCAGGTTCCGGGCTGCCCCCTGGTTGCGGAAAATCTCCCCTTCATTCCTGGATACTACAGCAGTGAAATCGCGGCCTCACCCGATTTAATTACCCAGGCGCTAAAAGAAGCGGATGCCGGCCTGCTCTTTGACCTTTCTCACGCGCGCATCAGCAGCCATTACCTTGGCAGCAGCATTAAGGATTACGCCGCGCGCCTGCCCATGGACAGATTGGCAGAGCTGCACATCACCGGGCTTCGTTATTACCGCGGCTACCTGAGTGACCACTTTGAAATGAGCCCGGAAGATTGGGATGCCGCCCGCTGGGCTCGCGCTCAAATTAAAACGGGAATCTGGCGGGAGCCGGACATTACCGCCTTTGAATATGGCGGCGTTGGTGAAGTTTTTGGATGGCGCACGCACGATTGGGTACTGCGGGAACAGGTCCCGCGCCTGTCCGAGCTGTTCGGTTAGCTTCCTCGCTTTTCACGTCCACAGAATCTCCCTTTCCGTAAAGCTCTCTTTTCTCGGTATTCTTGTGTTTCCCCCCGGATTTAAAAGAACCCGCAGGGTTCTTCCAATCTGGCTGTTTTTCTGATTCCCTTCAAAATCCTCGTTCTCTAAACGCAAAAGGGTTGCGGTTTTTTCCGGCAGGCAGTCATTTTACGCGGGTAGAAAACAGCAGCTTCGCGATGCATGAGAAGGACCAAGAAAATGAGTTAATAAAATCCCTCTGTTCAAAAGTCCTGGAGTATAATAGGGATGAAATCTTGGATGAGATGAAAATGGAAACCGAAATTACTGCCGGAAGCGAACCCGCATCAGACGACCAGTCTGGCCCTGCAAGTCAGGGCGGGCATCCAGCCTCACCCTTCACCGCTGTCGCTTAAACCAAAACGACCGGGGGAAGGATAGGTTGCCTGTCCCCTGAGGTGTTTTCTTCCAACTGCATATAAGAAAAATTAAAAACGTAGGCGAGGTGCGTGATGATCTATTTAAGTCAACTAATCGATCAGAAGGTTTGGGACGCGTTTGGACACGTCGTGGGCAAAATTGACGATATCATGGTCAACGCGACGGAAAAGAGCGTGCCGCCGCTTTCGGCTTTGGTTCTAAAAGGCGCTCCCGAAAACAAGAACCTGATTGACGCCCAGTCAATTGCCAGCCTTTGGCCCAGCGTCACTCTTAAAACGGACATCAGCAAACTGATTCCTTACACACCCAAAGGCCACGAGCTGCTTCTCAAGCAGCGCGTGCTCGACCAGCAGATTGTGGATACTGAGGGCAAACGGCTGGTGCGCGTGAACGACCTCCAAATCGCCCGCAAAGGCGACCAGTTCTTCCTGACCGGAGTGGACGCCAGTTTTAATGGCTTATTGCGCCGACTCGGACTGGAGAACATTGGCAAATCCATCGCGCGGACCTTTAAGAAAGAAGCCAAGACCCACGTCATCCCGTGGGAGTTTGTCGCTTCCATCGAACATGACGACCCCCTGCGCCTTAGCGTTTCCCAGTCCAGGCTGGTGCAAATGCCGCCCGCGGATATTGCCGCGATCCTGGACGACCTGGACAGCCACACGAGCAAAGCCCTTCTGCAGGGTTTCCCCAACGAGGAACTGGCCGACACCCTTGAACAAAGCTCTCAGGAAGTCCAGCAGGCGGTACTCTCACATTTGCACCCGGAGCGCGCCGCGGATGTTCTGGAAGAAATGGACCCCGACGAGGCAGCTGATATTCTGGCCGACATGGATGACCAGGTCAGTGAGCGCCTGCTGACCTTGATGGAAGATGATGACGCGGAAGAGGTGCGCACTCTGCTTGGGTATCCCGAAACTTCCTCCGGCGGCATCATGACCACCGAATTTGCCTGGGTTCCCTATACCTACAATGTGGAACAGGCTCTCGCCTATCTGCGTTCTTCCGAAGACGCGCTGGAAGATGAGTTTATGTATTATGTCTACCTTCTGGACGAGCAACACCAACTCAAAGGCGTGGTCAGCCTGCGGGATTTGGTAACCGCGCCGCTGGACCAGCCTCTCTCCAAGTGGATTGATGACGACATCGCCTACGTGTATCCCCTCACGCCGCAGGAAGAAGCGGCCTACCTGGTTGCCAAGTACGACCTGATGGCTCTTCCGGTGGTGGAACCTGAAACCAAGCGAATGATTGGCATCGTTACCGTGGACGACGCCCTGGATACCGTTCTGCCGACAGCGTGGAAAAAGAAACTGCCGAGATTTTCGGGAAAGTAGGCGGAGAGGAATATGAAGAAGCAACTGAAGGTTCCTTTCTGGCTGCGAAAGTTTTTCCTCTTTTTCAGCCTTATCGGCCCGGGGATAATTACGGCCAGCGCGGATAATGACGCGCCGGGCATTGCCACATATTCCATTTCGGGCGCCAGATACGGCTACGGCTTCCTCTGGATTATTCTGCTCATCACCGTTGGTGAAGTTCTGGTGCAGGAAATGGCTGCCCGCATGGGCACCGTGACCGGCAAGGGCACAGCCGACCTGATCCGCGAACGTTTTGGCGTCCGGACATCCGCCTTTGCCATGGCCTGTTTGCTCATTGCCAATACCGGAACCACCCTGGCGCAGTTCGCGGGCGTCGCGGCGGTAGGCGAACTGTTTGGTATCAGCCGTTACATTACGGTACCTCTGGCCGGGATAATCATCGGATTGGTCATACTGCGCGGGAATTACAAAAGCGTGGAAAAGATTCTGCTGGTCTTGTGTCTTTCCGCTTTCAGCTATGTCATTACGGTCTTTGTCATCAAGCCGGATTGGGGAATCATTCTGAAGGATGCCATCACCCCTACGATTAAAATGGAAGCAAATTATCTCATCGCGGTGCTGGCTGTCATCGGCACGACGATTACTCCATGGGGCATTTTTTACCTTCAGGCTTCCGTCGCGGATAAAGGCACAGATGTAACGGATTACAAGAACACGCGCGCGGATGTGGTTTTTGGTTCAGTCTGGGGCAATATCATCTCAGCTTTCATTATCATCACAACCGCCGCGACTCTCTATCCCAAGGGAATCCTGGTGAACTCCGCGGAAGAAGCCGCCATGGCCCTCATTCCCCTGGCCGGCTCATTTTCCAGTCTGCTTTTCTCAATCGGCATGCTGGGAGCTTCGCTGCTAGCAGTCTCGGTGCTTCCGCTTTCCACCACGTACGCGATGTGTGAAGCGTTTGGCTTTGAACGCGGGCTGAACAGGCCGGTAAAGGACGCGCCGGTCTTTTATTCTATCTTTATCAGCATCATGCTCATCAGCATGCTCTTCGTCTTGATTCCAGGGATACCGTTATTCCAAATCATGCTCATCTCCCAGTCTGTGAACGCCATCCTGCTGCCGGTCATCCTCATCCTGGTGCTTATCCTGGCAAACGACAAGAACATCATGGGAAAATGGGTGAATACCCGCCTGTCCAATTATCTGGGATACGCTCTGACTGGAATCATCTTTCTGGCCACCGTCGCTCTGCTGGTGGGTGAATTTCTGCCTGCCACTTAAGATAGTTCAAGCAAGGCGGCCAGCAAGGCATAGATGGAGCTGACTTCCCGCGACACTCCCTGCCAGGTAAGCCGCCAGCACGCGCCAAGACCCTGCCCTTCCACTTCAACGAAGGGCAGTTCCGGCGCGCCATCAACCAGCACCTCAAAGCCAGCCCTGCGCAGAGCGCGCGCGGTCCAGACCGCCGCCAGGCCTTCTGCGCGCAGCACAACGGGTTTGGCGTCGTCGCCCTCTTCCTCAAATTGGCCGGTCAGCGCGTCGTAACGCAGATTAAGCTGGCTGAAAGTACGTCCAAATTCACCGTTTAAAACCAGGTCCTCAGGAGAGCCCTGAGAAATCCCGCCGTTCCGGTCCATTAACCAGATGCGGTCCGCGGTGCGCATGGCCAGATCCAAATCATGCGTGGAGGTGAGCACTGCCTGCTGGCGGCCTCTTGCCAGGTCCCGCAGCAGGTGCATAATCGTAATTCTGCCCGGCAGGTCCAGGAAAGCCGTCGGCTCGTCCAGCACCAACAAAAGTGGTTCCTGAGCCAGAGCGCGGGCAATCATCACCCGCTGTCTTTCTCCGTCGCTTAATTCCTGCACAAAGCGCTCGGCCAGATGGACTACATCAGTCAGTTCCAGGGCTTTCTGGACAGCGGCTTCATCTTGCTGGGTTCGGCTGTCAAAAATGCCTGTATACGGCGAGCGTCCCAGCCCAACCAGTTCCCGGACCCGCATGACGTTCACCTGGACATGCTCCGTCAGCACAATGCTGACCATCCCCGCCAGTTCCTTATTGCTGTATGCGTGCAGCGCTCTGCCGCTCAGCAGCACCTCACCCCCAAGAGCTGGCTGCAGGCGCGTCAGGGTGCGCAGGAGCGTGGATTTTCCAACGCCGTTTGGCCCGGCCAGGCACACAAATTCGCCGGCATATAAATCCAGATTCAAGCCGCGGGCAACTACCGTGCGGCTGCCGCGGGAGGGTTGGAAGCCAATCTGCAAATCGCGCGCGCTGAGAATTGGGCTGGTCATACGGAAAACGATGTCCTTCCTTTGCGCTGCTTGATGATGACCCAAACCACAAATGGCGCGCCAAAAAGGGAGGTCACCACGTTAATGGGGAGGACAAACTGACTGCCGGGCAGCTGCGCGATTGCGTCAGCCAAGAGCGCCAGAGCGCCCCCAAGCAGCGCGGCGGCCGGCAGCAGAGATTTATGATTGGCACTGTGCAGCAAGTTCCGGCAAAGGTGCGGCACTGCCACCCCGATAAAACCTATCGGTCCGCAGAAAGCCGTCACAGTCCCTGCCAGTACAGAAGCGCTGAGCAAAATGAAAACGCGCGTCCAGCGCACATCGACGCCCATGCTGCGGGCGTATTCTTCGCCCAAGAGCAGCGCGTTCAGCGGCTTTGGCAAGAAGATTGTCACGGCGAGGCCGACGAGAATCACCGGCGCCATCACCCGCAGCTGGCTCCAGGTCACCCCGCTGAATGAGCCGTAAGACCAGACAGTGTAGGCCTGAATTCGTTCCGGCAGGCTGAAGTAAATCAGCAGGCTGGTCACTGCGCTGGCCGCGTATCCAAACATCAGCCCAAGTATCAGCAGTGTGGTTGGGTTTCTCACCTGCCGTCCGACCAATAAAATCAACCCCAGCACGAGGCCGGCTCCAATGGAAGCGGCAATTGCCAGTCCCAAATCTCCTGCTGTGCTGATGCCGGCCATTAAGATGCTGCCGGTGGTGCCAATTGCCAGCACAGCCAGGGCCACGCCCAGGCTCGCGCCGGAATTAATCCCCAGAATGAATGGGTCCGCCAGCGGGTTGCGGAACATGGTTTGCATCTGCAAACCCGCCACCGAGAGGGCTGCGCCCGCAAGCAGCGCTGTAAGGGCTTTGGTCAGACGAAAATTAAGGATAATTGTCGTCCAGCTTTCCTTAAGAGCGGGTTTCCCCAGGAGTATCCCGATTATATCTTTCAGAGGAATGGAAACCGACCCAAGGCTAAGGCTGACCACAAACGCCGCGGCCAGAATTATCGCGAAGAGCGCGATGACCCAACCCCGAGCTGCGGGGCCGCGAATGGTAGTGGTTTTATCCGGCCGGGCTTTCATGGCAATTTCAGTTTAGTTTCTGATAATAGTAGAGCGTGTGCTCCGGCAGCAATTCCGGGTAGAAAATGCGAATCAAGTCCTTCAGGATGATATCCGGGTTGGCAACGCCGCTCTCAAAGTAATCGGAGCCGCCGGTTTCGGTCACCCGCGCGTTGTAGTTATATACGCTGCCCCGCGCGAACGCTTTGAATTCAGCGTAGCGGGCGTCCATCGTCAAAAGACTATCGAGGTCGGACGCGAAACCCACGTTCAGCCAAAAATCCGCGTCCCTGGCGGCATCGAAGACGGCTTCAAATGCCAGCGGCGCGGCGCCGTATCCTGGCTGAGATTCAAAGACATAGCGCGCGCCGGCATCCTTTAATAACAGCGCCGCGTAGCTTTCTCCGCCGGGTACATACCAGGTTCCCTGATAATCCGTGTTGGTAAAGACAGTGACCCTGTCTGACAGACCTTCTGTAAGCGCTTTGGCAGCTTCGTAGCGCCGCACGAGCGCGTCAAAGTCACGAGCAGCCTGCTCTTCCATGTCAAAAAAAGCGGCAATAAAAATACCCCATTCCGCTCTGCCCAGCGGGCTTTGCTCAAGGTAATCAGCATTGATGACCACCGGCAGGCCGGCTTCCAGCAATTTCGGGTGCGCGTCCAGCTCGGGCGACCCGCTGGCGCTGGTCATAATCAGGTCCGGCTGCAGTTCCAGCAGCTTTTCCACATTTACGCTGCCTCCGCCGGCTCCACCGCCAACCTGCGCGACAGCGCCGGAACTGACTTTCTCGCGCACCTGCGGGTTGTATGTGTAAGTCGCGTCGTCGACGGCCACGAGCGCGTCCAGTTTCCCAAGTTTCTCAAGGAAGGGAAAATACGTGGTAGACATGGCCACAAAACTGCGCGCTGGCGTCTCCAAAACCTGCGCGTTCGCCACATTGGCAGGTGCGGCGGAACCGCGCGGCACGAGAATATACACCATCGGTTCGCTTGCGCCGGCCCAGGGCTGTGTGACCGTCAGTTTCTTATATCCATCGCCATATTCAAGCGTGAAATGCTGGGCGTATCGGATTGGAAAAGACCGCAAAACGGGCGCGGAATCCGCGCTGTTGGGCGTCTGCGGGCTTGGTTGCGCGGCGCAGGCTGAAAGCGCGAGAATCAAAAAGATAAATAGTAGTCGGGTTGTTTTTTTCACCATTACCTCCAAAAAAATAACCCAACTCGAATTAGGGTTGGGTTACTGTGGTGTCGAAACAACATACCCACCTTCTTAATCCGAGAAGGCTGCAGCGGGAGATATTTTGAGGCAGGCTTCCTGGCTTATCTTGCGATTTACAGTTGCGGTACAGCGCTGGACTCGCACCAGCTTCCACCTTTACACCCTGGCTTCCGGGCATCGGGTTACCTCAATTTTGAATGTCAACGTGCTCTGTTAAAAATACCACGACGCGCGGGAACTGTCAAAGCTCTTTTTTCCCGAAGTGAACCGCCCTGAAGCGTCAGGAGCGCGCTTTTTCGAGTAAGCGGCGCCTGGCAAACCAACCCATCTTCGCGATTTCGCGACTCCCGCCCAGCGGTTTTGCGCGAATACCCCCCAAACTTCTCCCCGCCGGCTTATTCCATTGTAAAATTGGCGTGTGAAAAAACGCTTCTTGAAATCTTTGCCGGAATGGGAACTGGCGCGTTTTCAGTCCCTGCAAAAAGGCAACGACTGCGCGCTTCACGCCATTTCCGCGGCGCTTGCGCTTTTATGCGGCACCCACCTGGCCCCGGAGGAACTGGCCTCCGAAGTGAACCGCCTTTGGTGGCGCGGCAGACTCTTTCGGGTTCTCCCTAATTGGGCAGTCACCCCGCCCATGCAGGCCGCCATCGTGAATTATCTGGCGCGCTCGCGCGGTTTACCTGTACGCGCCCGCTTGCTGCACCTCTCCCCCGAAATTCTGCGCAACCTTCCGGAGGATGACGACCTGGCCGCACTGGTCACAATTTACTGGCGCCGCGGCCGTGCGCCCGCAATTTACCGCGGAGGCACGGACTGGAACTACAACCAAAGCAAATCCACAGCCGGGCATACCATGCTGTTTGCCGCCTACGACCCAGAGCACACCAATAAAACTAACCTGCCGACGCCCTGGGGCTTCATTAATTCCTGGGCGGACGCGAACACCGAGCTCTTCTGGATGGAAGATGCCGCCTTCCGACGCGCGTGGAGTTCGCCGCTGCCCGTAATTGGTCGAAATGCGGCCGTGATCATCACCCGCCAACATCAGGACAACCTGAGCGCATGAGACCTCTCTCCCTGCTTTTAAAACTCAGCAAACGCTATTTGCGGTCCATCGCGCTGACCACGCTGACCATGCTTGGATTGGTCGCGGCACAGCTGCTCATTCCCTGGCTGATACGCACCCTCATCAGCACGCTGACCGCTTCCTCCCTGGCGCAAACCACCCTGGATACCATCACCCGCCTGACTGCCGCCGCGCTGCTGGTCTTCATCGCGCGCGGGTTTATGCAGTTTGTGCGCTCTTTTCAGGCACATATTGCCGGCTGGGGTGTGGTCGCGGACTCGCGCAAGCTGGTTTATCAGCAGCTCCAGCGCCTCTCCCTGCGCTACTACGAAGACAAACAAACCGGCCAGCTCATGTCCCGCGTCATCAACGATACCGAGCTGTTTGAGCGCATGATCGCGCACGCCCTGCCGGACGTATTCGTCAACGCGGTCACGTTGATTGGCGTCACCGCCATCCTCTTCAGCGTAAGCTGGCAGCTGACCCTCCTCACCCTCATTCCCATCCCGATTATCGCGCTGACCCTGATGCTTTACGCCAGACTGGTCCGCCCCGCTTTCCGCTACCGCCAGAGCGAACTGGGAGAACTGAACGCGGTTCTGAACGACAGCATCACCGGCGTGCGGGAGATTAAAGCTTTTGCCCACGAAGATATCGCCATGGTCAAAGTTGGCGCGCGTATCGAAAATTATCTGCGCTCAAACCTGAAAGCTTTGAAAATCATGGCCATTTTCACCCCCATACTTGATTTCGCGGCGGGCATCGGCCAGTTGATTGTCATCTATTTTGGCAGCCGCCTGGCATTAAAAGGCTCGCTCCAAATTGCGGACCTGGTGGCGTTTTTTCTGTACCTGGACAGCTTTTACCAGCCTGTACGCAACCTGAATAATGCCTGGGAAGCCGTGCAGGAATCACTGGCGGGTTTTGAACGCGTTGCTGAAATCCTGAACGAAACGCCCGATATTACCGAGCCCGAAAAGCCTGTCCCTTTGCCAAAGCCTGTGCGCGGCGCGCTGCGCTTTGAAAATGTCAGCTTCCATTACATTCCGCAGGAAACCATCCTGAACAATATCTCTCTGGATATCCCGGCAGGCTCCACCCTGGCGCTGGTTGGCCCCACCGGCGTGGGGAAATCCACCCTTGCCAGCCTCATCCCCCGCTTTTACGACGTGTGCGGCGGAAGGATTACGCTGGACGGCATCGATATCCGCTGCCTGGATACCAAAGAGCTGCGCGGCCAAATCAGCATGGTGCTGCAGGACGTGGTCTTGTTCCACGGCAGCATCCGCGAAAACATCCTGTTTGGCAACCCGCAGGCCAGCGAGGAAGAAATGCTTGCAGCGGCAAAAATCGCCAATGTGCACGAGTTCATTCCTTCCATGCCAAACGGCTACGATACCATGATTGGCGAGCGCGGCGTCAAGCTCTCCGGCGGGCAAAAGCAGCGCATCTCCATCGCGCGGGCGCTGCTCAAGAACAGCCCCATCCTGATACTGGATGAAGCCACCTCCTCAGTGGACGCGGAAACTGAAATGCTCATCCAGGAGGCTCTGGAGCGCCTGATAGAGGGCCGCACCACCATCATCATTGCCCACCGGCTGTCCACTGTCCGCAATGCTGACCAAATCGCCGTGCTGGAAGGCAGCACCATCACCGAGATTGGCACACACGCGGACCTGATTGCCCGGGAAGGGCATTATCACCGGCTCTACAGCATCCAGCAGCGCCTGAACTAATCCCCCGCACGGCGCGCCCTCACCCGCAAGGCCGCCGGCGCCATCCAAAATTAATCTACCGGAAAAATGGTCTCCGGGTCGCGTTCCAAAACGACGGGCTGCAGCCTGCCAGCGCTCAGGCTGGTCAGCTGCGCGACGAACGGCTCCACCTGCTCATCCCTGAAGCGCAGCATCAGGGTCACATCCTCCAGGAACTGGCTGCCCAGCGTTTCCCCGCCGCAGGCCGCTGCCAGGCGCTGCACCTGCTCGTAGAGCGGGTAAGGCAGTTGCAGGCCGAGCGTGGTGGTGGGCACCTTTACCGCCCTGCGGACCAGTTTGAGCACTTCCCGCACCGCGTCGCCATAAGCCTTGACCAGCCCGCCGGTGCCCAGCAGCGTGCCGCCGAAGTAGCGCGTCACCACCACTGCCGCGTCCCCCAGCCCGCTGCCCTGCAGCACCGCCAGGGCCGGCCTGCCCGCCGTGCCGGAAGGTTCGCCGTCATCGGAGCAGTGCGTGATGACGCTGCTGCCGTGCCCGATGACAAAAGCCGGCACGTGGTGCGTCGCGTCCGGGAAGCGCTGGCGGATGCTCTTATGGAAGGCGCGCGCCTGCTCCACGCTAAAGGCGGGGCTGAGGCTGGCGATGAAACGCGAATTCACCACCAGGATTTCGGTTTCGACTGGCGCGGCCGGAATGTGATAAGGGGTGCTCTGCATGGCTGGCTCTCTTGGAATTAATGATAAGCGAGAAATAAGTTCTTTGAAACCATGACGGATATAATTACAGAAATTTACATGATTTTCACACACAAGGTAATTTAACATCTATTGCTAAGAGGACAATCCTTACCTCATAATCTTTATAGCCAATTCCATGAGCCTGCTCTTTTCCATCTTTCTTAATACTGCGTACACCTCGAAGACTGCCTTGTGATATATTTCATCGCATTGTATTCAGTATCAACACTCACCGGAGCCGCACTCATGTTCTATTTATTCCTCGCCCTCAGCCTCCTCACCTTCCTGCTCTTTGGTTTCGATAAAAACGCCGCGCGCACGAACCAATGGCGCGTCCCCGAAAAAGTGCTGCTCGGGCTGAGCATTCTGGGAGGCGCTGCCGGCGGATTGCTGGGCATGCTCACCTTCCGGCACAAAACCCGCAAGAACTATTTCTGGGTGGTCCTTATCGCCTCTGCCTGCGCGCATCTCTTCCTCCTCTCGGTTATCTAGCCCGTCCTGCCTGCCAGCCCGTCATATTCCTCCAGATGATGCAAATGGCTAATCCTTCATTGGATTAAGCTATAATAATAAGATATTATTTTTCTCACCTTGCAAGGTAAGTGAGCTATGGTAGAGATTGAAAACATCACCGAAATTCGCCCCCGCGTGCTGGGAGAGTTCCATGTGGAGCAGTTTGTCCCCCGGACGGAAGCTATCGCGCGCGCCTGGGAGTGGGGCAAACAGGTGCACGGCAATCAGCTGCGCCTTTCCGGTGAGCCTTACTTCGAAACCCACTGCGGTTGGGTGGCCGGCTTCGTGGACAACTTGGTCCACAAAGAGTCCTGGACCATTGCCGCCCTTCTCCACGACACGATTGAAGATACCGGCGAAAGTCTGGAAAAAATCAAGGAACTTTTTCCGGGGCCGCTGGGCGAGGAAATTGCGCACATCATCGACGGCGTGACCAAAATGAGCAACCCCCGCGACGGCAGCACACGCGAATTGGAAACCCTGCGCAAGATTGCCATGTTCCGGGACCCCGCCGTCTTCGTTGTAAAACTGGCGGATAAAAGCCACAACATGATGACGCTACAGTACATGCCCCCTGCCAAGCAATGCCAAAAAGCCAGCGAAGCCATCCGTTCTTACGGCAAGTTGGCTGGCATCCTCAACTGCTACCGCTGGCGGCGTTGGATTGAAGACATGGCTTTCCCTTACGCGGAACCAGAGTCGTATGAAACAGTAAAAACTAAAATCGACCGCGACCCGCGCCTGAATCTGAACTTTATTCGCTACAACCTGGGTGAGTTAGGCCGCTTAATGGAGGCGGAAGGCATCGATGGCGCCGTTCGTTTTACAGTGAATGGCTATTGGCAGGCGTGGGATAAGCTGCAGCGCATGGCGCGCGCCCGCCGCACCTCCCTGGATGATTTTTCCGCTGTGAATGACATTGTCAGCTTTCGCATGATTGTGCGGGATAACGACGAAGCAGCCTGTTACAGGCTGCTTTCGCGTGTGAATCGCTACTTCAGCAAAAACCTGGACCAGGACCGCTTTGACGATTACATCGCCTCGCCGCAAAACGGCTACCGGGCGCTGCAAGTGACTACCTGGCAGCCGGGCGTGGGGGCTGTGGAAGTGGCTATCGCCACAGAAGAAATGGAAGGCGAAAACACCTGGGGCGTCATCTACGCGGTGAACCACAACAAAGACATCAGCAAGTACCGCCCTGTCCAAATCCTCACCCCTTACGGCGGCACGCGCTTCTTGCAGGAAGGCGGCACGGTTCTCGACGGCGTGGCCGCAATTCAGGAGTTCTACCTGGATAAAATTAGTAAGGTGCTTGTAAACGGTGAGGAACGCCACCTTTATGACACCCTTGCCCCGGGTGATGTCGTGGAAGTCATCAGCACCGGCCCGCATCTGGTTCCCAAACCGGAATGGTTGGACCACTGCGATGTGTCTACAGCCCGCCGTCTGCGCGTCGTTCTGGCAAGGGTGGCGCTGAAAGAGGCCAGCCAGAAAGGCAAAGCTTTAATTCATCCGATACTGGCCAAAAGAGGCATTCTGGCGCTGGAAGATGTCTCAGCGCTTGAGCATACCCGTGTGGAACAACTGCTGGGGCTGATGGCGTGCGCCAGCCTGGACGACCTCTATTCCGCCGTGGGCGGAGGCTCAATTTCCCTCGCGCAGCTCGAATCCGCCCTGGACCTGGTTGGGATTTCGCGCGTCGGTCTGGGATGGATAACGATAGAAGTGTCTGGCTCGAACACCGCCAACCGGCCGGGGGGTCTGGCGTACCTGGCTGGTTTAGTCTCAGAGGCGGACGGCAACATCATCCGCACCGTGCAAACAACGCAGGAGGACGGCAGTTTTTACCTGCGCCTGCTGCTCACCGGCATAACGGAAGACAGTAAAAAGAGGTTGGCTGAAGCTTTTGCCAAGAGCCGCTTCCCGCTGGACCGCGTGGAAATCGTCTGACCACTCTCCCATTCCTATGAATTTGCTGTGTTTTTCTGTGCCCGACCCGCGGCAGAGCGTTTCCGGTTCGCTCTGTGCTAAAATAACGCCATTCGCACCCGGCGTTTTTTTATGAATCAGTCAATTGCCGCCGGGCGGACATCCATCAGACCAAGAGAAGCAATGACGACGCTACGAAAACACGCTCTGACCATTTCCCTCGCATTATCCTTGCTTTCGTTATTCAGCTTGCTGATTCCGCAATCAGCAGCCGCGCGCTCAGCCGCTCCGCAGGGAATTGGCCCCGACGTTGCCAATCCAACCCCGGACCTCAGCGGCGCGAAAGTGCATGGCTATTTCTTCTATTCGAAAACCTGCAGCCACTGTCTTGAAATTTTTTCAGAGATTCTTGAGCCCTTGGAAGCTGAAAACCCAGGGCTCATCGACATGCGCCTGCTTGAGCTTGGCAACCCGGAGTATTACCGTGCGATGCTGGCCGCGGAAGAAGCTTTTCAGGTAAAGCCCGAAGCGCGCGGGCTGCCGACGGTAATTTTGGGCGATGAGATTCTGATTGGGGAAGCGCCCAACAAAGAGCGCCTTGCCGCGCTGATTCAGGAAGGTCTCACGGGCTCCGGCATCGCTTTTCCCGATATTTCGGGGATAGATCCTGAACTCATGATTTCTATTCCGGTGGGCAGCCTGAACGAAGAGGTGGAAGCTTGCACAACCACCAACCCCGAAGCCTGCGCCGTAGACGCTCCCATTTATGCCGCCTACTTCTATCAGGTTGGCTGCAAAGAGTGCAGCCGCGCGGACGCGGATATTAAATACCTGCAGTCACAATTCCCCCAGTTAATCATTGAAGAATTCAATATATACGAAAACACTCCCCTCGCGAATTGGATGGCTGAACGCACCGGCCGCAGCGCCGATATACGGGTCCCCGCGCTTTTCATCGGGAACGACGCCTGGATTGGCGAAGGTGAGATTACGCCCCAGAATCTTGAGCCGGTACTGCGCGGTTACAGCGCGTCCGGTTCCGCCCGTTTCTGGGAAGAGTTTGACGCGGCTCAGGCAACCGGCGCCCTGAACGCAAGGTTCCAATCCATCGGCTGGCTGGCGATTTTGCTGGCGGGCCTGGTTGACGGTCTAAATCCCTGCGCTTTCGCGACGATTGTTTTCTTCATTTCCTATCTCACCCTGAGCGGACGCAAAGGCAAAGAGGTCATTTTTACAGGAATCAGCTTTACTGTTGGCGTTTTCCTCACCTATCTGCTGGTCGGTCTGGGCTTCTACAAGGTGCTCGACCTGATTAAAGGCGCTCTGTCAGTTCTCAGCACAATCGTATACGCGGCAACCGCGCTCTTGTGTCTTGTATTGGCGGTTCTCAGCATTAAAGATTACTTTACCGCGCGCAAAGGCGAGCTGGAAGATATGGCTCTCAACCTCCCCAAAGCGCTGCGCAAGCGCATCAATGCCACCATCCACAGTACCAAAAAAATAAGCGGCTACGCCATCGGCGCGTTTGTTAGCGGCATCCTTGTTTCACTGCT
This sequence comes from Chloroflexota bacterium, assembly GCA_012517865.1. Classification (GTDB taxonomy): domain Bacteria; phylum Chloroflexota; class Anaerolineae; order Anaerolineales; family Anaerolineaceae; genus Mesolinea. The sequence goes on from JAAYUC010000006.1 coordinate 24,456, forward strand.
GGAACTGGCGTGCACAGGTCAGATTTACCTGCCGACGATTATTTTCATGAGCAGCGTACCCGAGCTGCGCGGAAAAGCGATTGGCTACCTGCTGCTTTACAACCTGATGTTCATCATCCCGCTAATCGTGGTTTTTGTCTTAGCCTACTACGGCACCACCTCCAAACAGCTCAGCGCTTTCCTCAAAAAGCACGCCGCGGCAGTCAAACTGGGTATGGCGCTCGTGTTCCTCACGCTGGCCGGCTGGCTAATATTCACCCTGCTAAAGTAAAGAAAAGACCTGGCGGTGCCAGGTCTTTTTTATCTCGTTTTATTCCGCGGCAATTCCAATGCTTTTTACCAGCTTTGCCCAGGTGGAAATCAGGTGGACCATTTTGGTCGAACGGCGGGTTTTTTGCTCAGAGCTTTGTAAAGCTGCCCGCAGCTCCTGCGCGCTGTTAAAGTCCGGAAGAGAAAGAACCGCTCTGCCAAGCTCAGTCGTGCTGTGGGCGTCTGAGCCTACCATCTGGGGGAGCGCGAACTCTTGCGCGAAGGCAAGCGCTTGTTGGTTAAACGCGCTTTCAACACAGCGCGAATTGAACACCTCAATGCCGTCCAGATGCGGCGCCAGGGCTTCCAAGGTCGCTTTTTGCCAGCGAGACCCGCGGTACGGGTCAAAGGGGTGCGCCACGCTGATAAAAGCGCCTTGTTCGCGCAGCCTTCGCACCACCTCCATCGGCTGCAGTCCGGCAGGGATTTCTTCAGTGAGAAAATATCCCAGAATCTCACCCTCGGTGGTCATGATTTCTTCGCCCACAATCACGAGTTCAGGGGCCATCGCACGCGCTTCCAGCGCGCCTTGCAGGCTGTTGTGGTCAGTCACCGCGACTTTGGAGATGCCCTTTTTCCGGCAGGCACTCAGCAGCGCTTCCACGCTCATCAGGCTGTCTGGTGAGTATCGGGTGTGGCAGTGAAATTCTGCTTTAATGGACGCGGGGCTCATTCAAGGTATATCCTGGGGAGTCTATCCGCCAATCCGCAAACAACCTCATAGTTAATCGTAGACCAGCGCGCGGCGACCTCGTCAACGCTGATAGTTTCATCGCCCTGAGAGCCAATAAGCACCACTTCATCCCCAACCTTCGCCTCAGGGACCTCATCCAGCTGCAGCATGCACTGGTCCATGCATACCCGGCCAACCACGTTGACGCGTTTGCCCCCAACTAACACCTGCTGGTTATCAATGCGCCGGTAACCGTCGCCGTAGCCAATCGGCATCACGCCGATGCGTTCATTGCCCGAGGTAACGTAGCGCGAACCATAGCTGATGCCGCTGCCCTTTGGATAGGTGCGCACCGAGATTAAGCGCGCTTTCCACGCCAGCGCCGGCCTGAAATCCGACCCCAGCGGCGTCTGTGGAGAAGGCGCCATACCAAAGATGGCATCCCCCGGCCGCACCAGGTCGTACCAGGCTTCAGGGAAATTAATGACAGCCGCCGAGTTCGCGGCATGAACAATTTGCGGTTTCAGGTCCGCGCTGCGCAGCTCATCAAGGAGTCGATTAAAAATGGAAATCTGCCTGCGTGTGTAATCTGACTGCGGCTCGTCAGCCTGGGCAAAATGGGTAAAGATGCCCTCAACGTGGATGGGGCCTCCGCGCAGCGATTTCAGGAAATCGGGGACATCCTCAGGCAGCATCCCCAACCTTCCCATGCCCGTCTCCACCTTGACGTGCGCCTTCAGGATACCGCCGTTGATGCGCGCGAATTCCAGGTAACTGTGCGTCAGTTCCGGATCAAAGAGAGATACGGTGATTTGCTGGTCTATCGCTTCCGGTATCTTGGAAGGCGGGGTGTAGCCGAGCACAAGCAGTCTGCACGAAATACCCGCCCGCCTGAGAGCCAGCGCTTCTTCGATGCGGGCAACGCCGCACCAAGTGGCGCCGCCCTGCACAGCAGCCTGCGCCGCGGGGCGGGCTCCGTGGCCGTAGCCATTGGCTTTAATCACCGCCATCACTTCCACGCCAGTCAGGTCTTTTACCTTGGCGACGTTATTTCTGATGGCGTTCAGGTCTATTTCCAACCAGGTTGAGTAACTGTTAATATCCACAGCAGCTAAGTATAATCCCCACAAAAATTCCTTACAAGCGCAAAAAATCAATTAGCGCCCAACATCAGCAATATCAGGTAAAATGCAAAGCACTGTAATTTTGGGATATGCTATGAAAACACGCGCACGATTATCCGGCCAGCGCGGTGAGAGCGGAGACAAATCCGATATCCGCCGTTCGAAAAATACTGCCGCCAGGCAAGGCTTTTCTGCCTTGTTGGAGCTGGCCGGTCCGCTGAAAGGCAGACCTGAGCCAAAACCAGGTGAAGCGCGTGCGGAAATATATCAACCCTGGATACTTAAGGAAGCTTAATGAACGCATTCCAATGGACGCTTGACGCCCGCGACGGGAACGCCCGCGCCGGCACTTTTACCACGCCGCACGGTGTGTTAAAAACGCCGGTTTTCGCTCCTGTCGGAACCCAGGCAACAGTCAAGTCCCTCACCCCGGCCCAGGTGGAGGAGCTCGGCGCGCAGATGGTGCTCGCGAATACCTACCACCTGTTTTTACGCCCCGGCGAAGCCTTAATCGCGGAATTGGGCGGTTTGCACGAGTTTATGCGTTGGAATAAACCGATTCTGACAGATTCGGGCGGTTTTCAGGTCTTCTCCCTGACCGATACACGCAAAATCGACGAGGACGGCGTAACCTTCAAATCGCACATTGACGGCTCCATGAAGCGCCTGAGTCCGGAAATTTCCATCCAGATTCAGGAAAAGCTGGGTGCCGATATCATCATGGCCTTTGACGAGTGCGCCGTGCCAACGGATTATGAATACTCCAGGCTTGCGATGCGGCGCACGCACAGCTGGGCGCGGCGCTGCCTGGACGCAAAACGGCGCGATGACCAGGCTTTGTTTGGCATAGTGCAGGGCGGCGTGTTTTCGGATTTGCGTGCGGAATCCGCGCGTGAAATCAGTGAAATGGGGTTCCCCGGCCACGCCATAGGCGGTCTGTCCGTTGGCGAGTCCAAAGCAGATATGTACTGCACCATCACAGAGGTCAACAGAATTCTGCCGGAGGACAAACCGCGCTATCTGATGGGCGTGGGTACGCCTGAGGATTTGATTGAAGGCGTGAGGCGCGGCGTGGACATTTTTGACTGCGTGCTCCCTACCCGGCTGGCGCGCCACAACAGCGCGATGACAATGCGCGGGCGGCTGAACCTGATGAACGCCGGTTTCGCGCGCGATGAGCGCCCTATCGACCCTGACTGCGGCTGTTATACCTGCCGGCAGTTCAGTCGGGCTTACCTGCGCCATCTGGTGAACGCGAAAGAAATGCTGGCGGCCACCTTGCTTTCCATCCACAATTTATACACGCTTGTGCACCTGACTGAACAGATGCGCCAGGCAATTGTGGAAGGTAACTTTGAACAATTCGCGCAGAATTCCCTGGCGCAGCTTGGCAATAAGGAGTAAAAAAAAATGACCATCATTCAAGCCGTAATTCTCGGGATTGTGCAGGGGCTGACGGAATTTTTGCCGGTATCTTCATCCGCGCACCTGGTCTTGGTGCCATTCCTGTTTAACTGGAAACTGGACCCCGCGCAGGCTTTCGTCTTTGACGTGCTTGTGCAGCTTGGCACACTGGGGGCTGTAATCGCATATTTCTGGAAAGACCTGCTGACTATCCTGAAAGCCTGGGCAGACGGCCTCCGCACGAAAACGCCTTTCGCGGATGCTGAAAGCCGGCTGGGCTGGCTTATCATCCTGGGAACTATCCCGGCTGGCGTGGCGGGCCTGTTTCTCAAGGATAAAGTCGAAGCTGCCTTTTCAGACCCGATGCTCACAGCTGTGATGCTCTTTCTCACCGCGGTTTTGCTTACCCTGGCGGAAGTATTCTCGAAAAAGACCCGCGATGTGAATGAACTTACGTGGCTGGACGCATTGATTATCGGAGCGTTCCAGGCAATCGCGATTTTCCCTGGGATTTCCCGCTCTGGTGCGACCATCTCAGGCGGCCTCTTCCGCGGACTTAAAAGACAGAACGCCGCGCGTTATTCTTTCCTGCTGGCCATCCCCATTATGGCTGCCGCGGGCCTGATGGCGTTCTCGGACCTCCTGGCTGTGCCCGGTTTATCCGCCTTCCTGCCGGTCGTGATAGTCGGGTTTGTTGCTGCCGCTTTGGTTGGATATTTCGCGATTCGCTGGTTTCTGTCATTTCTTAAGGCCAAAAGCCTGCTGCCTTTCGCGCTTTACTGCGCGCTACTCTCCATTGGCGTGCTGTTGGTGATGGGCACGCGATAGCTGGCTGGCTTAGCTCCAAAGAAAGTGCAACCGCGCCTCTGACGGGTTTTTGCCCTGCAAAATTCAGGGATGGAGACGGCGGAGGAGCGCGTCAGTATTATCCATATGGTTCTGGCCCACCCTCCCCATTCAGCATTCGTAGCGAAATCTGGAGAAATGACTCTCTGCCCGCTGAGCGCGGGCAGTTGCGGCAATTCGATTTTCAAAGACCAATCTGATTTCAGATGCGCGGTGCTGGCGCCCTGTACGCGCGGGCTTCCGCCGGTCAGCGTTTTGGCCCTTCAGCCCGAAATATTCCCGTGGATTTGTGAATGAAAATGCCCCCGTCCCTGTCAATTTTGCGCTGGAAGAAAGCCGCCATGTCGCAGATTTGGTCTTTACAAAACCAGATTTGCCCGGTTGGCGTGCTGAAGACATAATCCGCCAATAATTCCGCGTCTGTGACCCACAAGTCGCTGGCGTAGGGAATCAACTCCACGCGCTCAAAAAACGGCTCAATTTGTCCGCGGCCGTTTTCCAGGCTGAACGGACGGCTCATAGCTGTTTCGGCCTCAAAGCGCGGTTCAAATTCGCGCAGCAGGATATCTAGCTCGGCCATGTGTCTCGCGCCGTTGGTAGCCGCCAGGAATCTGCCGCCGGGCTTGAGAACCCTGGCAGCTTCTTCTATCGCGCGCGCGGGCACAGGCACATGATAGAGCATATGATTGGCAATTACAGCATCAAAGGCCTGGTCCGGGAAGGCCAGGGACTGCGCTTCCTGGCTGAGGAACTGCACCGCTTTGGGAGCCGTCAGCATTTTGCGCGCTTCCCAAATCATGCCAATGGATAAATCAGACAGGACGAGCCCGACCCCGGCAGGCAGGCGGCGCAGGTTAATTTGCCACTGCGCGGCATGCCCGCAGCCCAGTTCCAGCAGGAGCTCCCCGGCTTTTGGATTGATTTGGTCGAACACAAAACCAGCCCAATCCTGCCGTCCGGTGCTGAAAAGCATGTGAATCGTGATGCGCGAATTCAGATTACCCGGATCGCGATACTGGAATTTTTTAAGATAACGCGGGTCGTTAATTGTCATAATGGCTTTCTAAAGAATCAGGCTGCCAGGCTAAAAGCGGCAGGCAGTAAATAACCTGTTTTGTACATGCGAGGATGCGGCGTTTACCGCAGTCAGTTTTATCACATTTACAGGTTTCGGTGCGAAAGGCCGGTGCAGAAAGACAGTCCAAAGTCCCTGCGGCATAGTCTCACTTCATCCTGATAATTATTAAGGTAATCTTGACAGATATCTATTGCCGTGCTAAATTCAATTTAAATTTGTTTGTTCGTTTTTAAAAGAATTGGGAGAAAGCATGTCAGAACGTTTGGTTGGCACCATTAAATGGTTCAGCGCCCCAAAGGGGTACGGTTTTATCGGTCAGGAATCAGGCGAGGATATCTTCGTTCATTATTCCGCGATAGAGATGGATGGTTACAAGCGCTTGAGAGAAGGCCAGCGAGTGGAGTTTTCAATCGAAGAAGGCCCAAAAGGAAAACAAGCCGCGAATGTAGTTGTGCTTGATAAGTAATCGATTATTACCAGCCACAGAAAAAAGACCGGTCTCCCGGTCTTTTTTTATTTTCGTTCTTATCGCGACTTGAGGGCGGCAGCCATGCGTTCCAGCGCTTCCACAAGAACCGAGCGCTGGGTGCCAAAGTTCAGGCGCACAAAAGAACTCCCCTCCGGCCCGTAATCGGCGCCGCAATTCAGGCCTACCCGGGCATGTTCCTGGAAGAACCGCTGCGGATTTGGCTGCAGGTCCAGCTTTTGGCAGTCCAGCCAAGCCAAAAAGGTCCCTTCGGGCTTGCGCATTTCCACGCCCGGCAGCTCGGCTGCGATAAATTCCGCCATCCAATCCCGGTTCGCCTGAAGATAGGCAATCAATTCCTTCAGCCAGGCATCGCCGTGCAAATAAGCGGCCCGCGCCGCGGTAAGCGCCAACAAATCCGGTCCGCTGGTCAGCCCATTCTTGAATTCACGATAGCGGCGCGACAGCTCGGGATTGCTGATTACCGCCACCGACGCGTACAGACCGGCGATATTGTAGGTTTTGCTGGGAGCCAGGAGCGTCAGGGTGATATCGGCAATTTCCGGGTCGAGGGAGGCAATCGGAATATGCTTTCGGCCGTCGTAGGTGATATCACAATGGATTTCATCCGAGCAGATGATGACCTTGTGGCGCAGGCAAATCTCCGCCAGGCGCGTCAGCTCCTCCCGCGTAAAGACCCGCCCGGTCGGATTCTGTGGGTTGCACAGGATAAAGACCTTCACGTTTTCGGCCTCGATTTGCTTTTCGAAGCGTTCAAAATCAAGGTTGTAAGAACCGTCGGCGCCGCGCACGAGGGGGTTGGTAACGTAGGGAAGCCTGGCAGACTGGGGCGCGGCGAAAAAAGGCGGGTAAGCTGGCGTATTAAAGAGAACCGAGGAGCCGGGCTCGGAAAATGCGCGGATAGCAAGGTTAAAACCGGTCACAACGCCGGGAACATAACTCAGATGGGCTGGCTGCGGTTTCCAATCAAAATGACGATGGAGGTAATTCACCACAATTTCCGAGAGATCGGCAGGTGGAATCCCATAACCAAAAATGCCGTGGTCCACGCGTCGATGTAGCGCTTCCAGGACTTCAGGCGGGCTCTGAAAGTCCATATCCGCGACCCACAAAGGCAGGACGTCTTCTGGAAAGTATCTCCACTTGATGCTTTCCGTGTTCCGGCGGTCCACAATCCTGTCAAAATCCATTCACATTCCTCCGCGTTGTTATTGTCGGTATATTCTATACCCGTTAGCTCAAAAATAACGGCGGCGCCAGCATTACTGCCGCTTTGGCTTAGCAGTACTGGTATACTCATGGCATGACGAAGCGAATCCAGGGCTTTTTTGAACTCAGCCGCCCAAAAGATTTCATTTTCTTTGTGTTGGCATACAGCCTGCCTGGCATTGCCAGCGCGCGAGGAGAATTTGGGGTTCGCTTTTTGCTGGTATGCGCGGCTAATTTCTTTGCGGTCGCCTTCACGTTCATCTTTAATCACATAGCAGACGCGCCATCGGACACTTTCGGCGAAACAAAAGCAGCGCCAAACCCCATCGCGCAAGGAATTGTGTCCGGTACCGAAGCGAATCTTGCCGCCCTTGTCAGCGCGGCGCTGGCTCTGGCGCTTTTCTGGCTGCTGGATTGGCGCCTTGTTCCGGCAGGCCTGGCTCTGCTCGGGCTGGGCCTTCTGTACTCTTCCCGCGGGACGCGCGTGCACGGTATCTCCATGCTGGACCTGGCCGGCCACAGCTGGCTGCTCGCGCCGGCGCTCTCGGTTACCGGCTATCTCGCGTTCCGGCCGCGGCTGACCACCGAGCTGCTTTTCCTCTTTTTGCTGATGTTTTTTCTTGGTTTGGTCGGAGAGATTTCACATGAACAAAGAACGCTGCAGGCATTGGATAAAACACCGGCGCGCCAAACTGTTCTCAATATCAGCTCACGCGCGGTCCACTTCCTGCTGCTGGTCTGTTCAGCCGCGGGTTTCCTGAGCGGGATATACTTGTTTTTCTTCCTGCGCGTTTTACCCCTCCGCGCGGCAGTCTTTGTGTTGGTTTGCGCGGCAATTTTGTTAATTCCCGGAGTTCTCAAGCCCAACCGCGAGCCCGCACCCAATCCCAATCGATTGCATTTGCACGTACCGCTGGAAAAAGCCGTCGCGCTTGGTCTTTTGGTAGAATTTTTAACCAGTTTTCTAATCAAATTGCTTTAATGGTGAACAATGCCCACGACAAAACTTCCACTTCCCGAAATAAAACTACTGGCGGCCGAAAACTGGCGTGAATACGTGCTGGTAGATAGCGGCGATGGAAAGGCTCTGGAACGCTTTGGTCCGTACCTGTTAATCAGCCCGGAACCACAGGCTGTCTGGAAAAAATCCCTGCCGGCATCGGAGTGGCAAAAAGCGCATGCTGTTTTGCGCGAGGAAAATAAGGAATACGGCGGGACCTGGGAGCTGCTAAAACCCATTGAAAAATCCTGGGAGATGCACTATCAAACCCTAACCTTTCAGCTTCAGTTGGGGAGTTCCCGTCACATCGGGGTTTTTCCTGAACAGGCCAGCCACTGGGATTGGATAATGGAACGCGTCGCGATGGAAAAACGCCCTCTGCGCGTCCTGAACCTTTTTGGGTATTCCGGCCTGGCAACACTGGCAGCCGCCAAAGCAGGCGCGGAGGTGACCCATGTGGATTCCTCAAAACACGCGCTGAATTGGGCAAGCTACAACCTTAAGCTCTCCCGTCTGGCCGACAGGCCGGTGCGGTGGATTGCCGAAGACGCTCTAAAATTCACGCAGCGCGAAGCCAGGCGGGGAAATAAATACGAAGGCTTGATATTGGATCCGCCGAAATTCGGCCGAGGCTCCCAAGGACAGGTGTGGGACTTTTTTAAGAAACTTCCGGATTTGGTGGAGGCCTGCCGGGCAGTTCTCTCACCAAAAGCCAGCTTCATCGTGTTCACAACCTACGCGATATCCGCTTCGGCGCTTGTAGCGCTGCAGGCTGTGCGCGATATTACCGGCAGCAAAGGCAGCTTTGAATGCGGAGAACTGGTTTCAATTGAAGAGAGCGCGGGGCATATCCTTTCGCACGCCCTCTACACGCGCTGGACTCCCTGATACGGCCGGATTACGCGACTTAATCGGATGTTTCCGGCTGCATCGTCACCAAAACCCGGTCAACCCGGCGGCCGTCCATATCCACGACTTCAAATCGGTATTTATCCCAGGTAAATACCTGCCCGACTTTGGGGATGCTCCCTAACTGGTTCATCACAAACCCGCTAAGAGTCTGGTATCCCGCGCGGGCTTCGTCGGGGAGTTCATCCAGGTCCAGCAGCTCCTTAATTTCATCAACCGGCAGCATTCCATCCAACAGATAGGAGCCATCGGTCCGCTGGACAATTTCCTGGTCCTGGTCTTCCGAATCCAGCGGAATCTCACCCACAATTGCTTCCAACACATCATAAAGCGTGACCATGCCCTGCACGCCGCCGTACTCGTCAATCACCAGTGCTTGGTGGGTTCCCGTCGCCCGGAACTGCTCGAAAACCTTGAGCGCCTGCATATTTTCTGGCACAAACATCGGTTCACGGATGTAATCCGTCAGCCGGAAATTTGGCGCGTGGAGGTCCACTCCAACCAATTCTTTGACGTTAACCATTCCCAGGATGTCATCCAGACTGCCCCTCCCTACCGGAATGCGGGAATACTCGCTGTGCGTCAGCGCGTAAATAATCGTGTTCTGGTCGTCTTCGATGTCAATCCATTCCAAATCGGTTCGCGGGGTCATGAGCGCGTCCACCCGCCTATCCCCCAGGCGGAACACTCCCGAAAACATATCCGATTCGGTCTGCTCAATCAGGCCGATATCGCGCCCCTGCTCGATATACACCTTGATTTCATCTTCGGTGATGCTCGGTTCGGACTGGGTATCGATACGCAGCAGTTTAATGCCAAGGTTGGTTGAAAGGCTTAGCAGCCGCGTGAGCGGACGCAGGACGCGGGTCATCGTCCGGATTCCCGGCGAGAGCCTACAAACCACATCTTCCGGTTTGCTCACGGCCAGCCGCTTTGGGATTAATTCCCCCAGCACGATGGAAAAATAAGTGATGACAGCCACCACCAGAATTAATGCGACCGTATCCGCGGCAGGCGCCAGCCAGTCAATTTTCCGCAGCACCCCCGCCAGGGGTCCTGCCAACATCGCACCGCCGATACCGCCCGCCAGGGTATCAATCATGGTAATCATGATTTGTATCGTGGAGAGATACTGTTGGTTTGGGTCCTTCAGCAATTCCAACGCGTCGGCCGCGCCGCGGCTGCCGTCTTCGCTGCGCTGCTGCAGCCTTGTTTTGCGGGCAGAGACCATCGCGATTTCATACATCGCGAATATGCCGTTAAAGTAAAACAGAATCGCGATGAGGAGGATATTCAAATACAAAGGCATGTCAGTTCCTTTCCCCGGGCCGTAAATTGACGCATTTTTTGGAAAGCTTCCGAATCGGGGAAACTGCCGCTATTCTATCAGAATTTCGAGGCACGGCTGCGCCCGCTGGCGCGCAGCCCGCCGCGCTATGTAACCAAATCATCCGGGAGAAAGTCCGTGCGGTTGTGATAAACAAAAAGGTAGCGGGCTTCCTGTATTGAAAATCGCGTGACGCCGCAGTTATTCAGCTCTATCTGGTAACCAAGACGATGCTGGTTCGGTTCATCCAAATCCAAATTGAAAATCGCCCGGAAAAAGCAGGCGAAAAAACCGCCGTGCGTAATCACGCCAACGCGGTCTTCAGTGTTGCCGTGCCTGGAAAACAGCAAATCCAACATTCGCAGCGCCCGCGGGATGCGCGCCGCCCGTTCTTCCCGTCCACCCGGCCACCAGCCCTCAGCAGGGATAGGTTCGAGCAGGGTGAGGTTTGGATAATGCTGCCGCAGGTATTCGGGGGTTAGTCCGTGTTCAATGCGGATACTGCTTACTCCATCGACGACTTCTTCATAATAAATCCCACCGACTTCATGTAAATCCGGCACGCCGAAGAGTGGAATTCCCAGTCTCTGGGAAATGACCGTGCCGGTCTGAACGGCGCGTTCCATTAAGCTGCAGTAAAGGTGCGTCAGACCGTGCTCAGCGCGGTTCTGAAATCCTTTGCGGCTGATTGGGGCTTTGGCAGCCCCCCGTGCAAAAAAATCGGCTGCCAGGGCGGCCTGCTGAAATCCAATGTCCGTAAGCCGGGGGTCCGAGCGGCGGCTGCCTAAATCGTAATCTTGTTCCCCATAGAGCGCGTTATTCTCTGATTGTCCGTGCCGGATAAAGTAAAGTTCCATATCCCTTCCCGTTCTCGTGTTTCCCCAACATTATCACACATTTCCAGGCGATCCCAGTGGATTAATCAGATTGGCATTTTTGAATGCGGATTAGACTGGCGCCGCGAGTCAATCATTGATGCAAAATCCACTCATGCTGCGTTTTTAGGCGCGTGTATTTTCTTTGCGGCAAGTGGTATAATCTTGCGGCGATTAAAATGGAAACACAACTGGAAGATAAACTCAAAAACATTCTCGAGCACTTTGATGAGCTCGAACAAAAACTCGCGGAAGCCGGCACGGATTACCAACTGGTAGCGGAACTTTCCAAGGAACGCGCCGAGCTTGAACCTGTCGTGAATCTGGCCAAGCAGTACCAAACCGCCCAGACCCAACTGGAGGAGACCAAAGCTCTTTTAGAAATGGCGGACGAAGAAATGCGCGAAATGGCAGAGCTGGAAATGCAGCAGCTCTCCGAGAAAATGGACGCGCTGCAGACAGAGCTGCGCTCCCTTCTGGTGCCAAAAGACCCGCGCGACAACCGCAATGTCATCGTTGAAATTCGCGCCGGCACTGGCGGCGATGAAGCCGCGCTCTTTGCCGCCGACCTGCTGCGAATGTACCTGCGGTACGCCGACCTGCACCACTACAAAACCGAAATTCTGTCAGCCAATGAAATTGGAATCGGCGGATACAAAGAAGTGACCTTCTCGGTCAAAGGCAAAGGCGCATATTCCCGCCTGAAATTTGAATCCGGCGTGCACCGCGTCCAGCGCGTACCCGAAACTGAATCGCAGGGACGCATTCATACCTCCACAGTCACCGTCGCTGTTCTGGCAGAAGTGGAAGATGTGGAAATTGATATTCCGGAATCTGATATTCAGGTGGATGTTTACCGCTCCGCCGGCGCTGGCGGTCAGAACGTCCAGAAGAACATGACCGCGGTGCGCATCACCCACCTGCCGACAGGCATCGTGGTAGCCTGCCAGGACGAGCGCTCGCAGCTGCAAAACCGCCTGCGCGCGATGAGCGTCCTGCGCGCCCGCCTGTACGAAATTGAGCAGCAGAAGCGCCAGTCCGAGCTGGATGCAACCCGCCGGTCTCAAATCGGAACCGGTGAGCGCAGTGAAAAAATCCGCACCTACAACTACCCGCAGTCCCGCGTGACGGACCACAGGATTAACCTGTCATCGTTTAACCTGGCAGGCGTGATGAACGGCACGGAACTGGATACTTTCATTGATGAGCTGCAGGTCGCCGATGAGGCTGACCGTCTGGCGAACTATGAAACTTCCGACTGACGCCAATCTGGCGGAACTACAGCAGGCAGTTTTAAAGCAGATTTCCCCCGAGATTACGGACACCCAGGCCAGCCTCCTGGTTCTGCTCGCTCACGTGCTGCAAACGCCAAAAACCTGGGTTTTAGCCCATCCCGAAGCTCATCTGAACGCTGAACAGGCCGGCCTCTTTATCCAGCTGGCACAGCGCTTCGCGCACGGCGAGCCGCTGGCTTACCTGACAGGCTGCCAGGAATTTTTTGGCCTCAAGTTTTTCGTCTCTCCCGCCGTGCTGATACCGCGCCCTGAAACTGAACTGCTGGTGGAAGAAGCGCTTGACTGGCTGCAGGGAAAGCCCGGCTCACTTCAGGCGCTGGATGTCGGCACAGGTTCGGGCTGCATCGCGATTACCCTCGCCAAATTGGTGCCGAACCTCAATGTGACAGCTGTGGATAGTTCCGCGGAGGCTTTGACCGTCGCCTCCGCCAACGCCCGGCAGCACCAGGTTTCTGAACGCGTCACTTTCCTGCAGGCAGATTTAATTCCTGAAGCTCTGCCCCGCTTCGACTTGATTTGCGCCAACCTGCCCTACATCCCCACCGGCAAGCTCTCAGCGGTCAACAGCCGCGCCTACGAGCCCAGCGAAGCGTTGGACGGCGGAGCGGACGGCCTGCGTCTGCTGCGCCGCTTTTTCGAGCAGATCCCTCAGCATGTGTGCCCGCGCGGCCTGGTACTGGCCGAGACGGAAGCAGGCCTGGGACCGGCAACGCTTGCCCTCGCGCGGGAAAGCCTGCCGGACGCGCAAATTGACCTGTTGCAAGACCTTAACCAGCGCGACCGGTTGGTTCGGATACAATTACTGTAACGTATGGACGCAATATCTACGCGCATTATTACCACGGAGGACCCCGGCTCGCTTGACCTGGCGCTGCAGGTTTTGCGGTCCGGCCGGCTGGTTGTTTTCCCGACCGATACCCTGTACGGACTGGGCTGCGACCCCTACAACGCTGCCGCGCTGGCGTCCATTTACGCAGCCAAGAACAGACCGGCGCTAAAGGCTTTACCCGTATTGATTGGCGAGCCTGACCAACTGCACAGTCTGGTGAAACATGTGCCGCCCAAAGCCGCGCGGCTGATTGCGCGCTATTGGCCTGGGCCGCTGACGCTCGTTCTGCCCAAGAATCCGCTTCTGCCGCAGGAACTCACGCCCTACCCCGGGTTGGCCGTGCGCCTGCCGGACCAGCCCTTCGCGCGCGCGCTGCTGCGCGCGGCCGGTCCCCTGGCGGTTACCTCAGCGAACATCTCCGACCGGGAAAATCCGCAGGATGCGCAAGAAGTGCGCGCGCAGTTGGAAGGCAGAGTAGACTTAATCCTGGACGGCGGTAGACTGCGCGGCGGCACAGGTTCCACGATTATTGACTGCCTTGGCAGCCAGCCAAAGCTCCTGCGGGAAGGCCCTGTGCCATTTGAAGAAATTTTGGATTGCTGGTCAGGCGCCTGACTCGCGGCTTTTATGGATATCAGCTGACCGGAAAAACGCTGCAGGAACAATGAAGACAAAAAGAGGCTGCCTTTCAGGCAGCCTCTTTCGGGTATTAGCGGGGAAGAAAGATTATTCTTTTTTCTCGGCCGCCGCTTTACGCGCGGCCTTGCGCTTCTTGGACCCTCTCACAATCAGGAAAATGATTAACCCGATGGGCAGAAGGAAGGGCACCCAGGTAATTGCAAACCAAATCAGGCCTGTTCCAACCTTCTGGGCGGTGCGGATAAGGGCCTGCACAGCCTTCTTCGCTTCGCCGGAGGGCTTCCATGGGCCAACCTGAATGGGCTGGAGCGATGCCTCTGCGACAAATTCCACACTGATGGACGAGAGTGAGGAAGATTCCTCGAGGTACTTGATGTGGCCTTTCAGAACCTCAATCTCGCTGCGGATGTTGGTCAGCTCGCGGAAGATATCCAGCGTGTACTGCAAATCTGTGGCGCTTTCCAGCAGTTTCACCAGCTGCTGTTCGGCCGCTTCCAGATTGCGCAGGCGGGACTGCGAATCCACATAATCCGACGTGACATCCTGCCCATTGACGCTTTCAGAAAGCACGCCGCTCTTGGGGTCTGCCGCCAAATCGCGGATATTTTGCATGGCTTCGTCCAGGCGCTCGGATGGAACGCGAATGGTGATGGAGGTTTGCGCGTATTCCTTGCCGCTGCTGTCCACGGAATTCCATTGATTGGAGCTGACAACATATCCGTCCATGCCCTCCGCCATGCTCATGACAGACCGCATGGCAGCGGCCGGGTCCGCGACCGATACGCGCATGTAGGCCTGTTTGATAACCAGGCGTTCAACCGCTTCCCGTGCGGATTGCTCACCCACGCTGCCCGCGGTTTGGTTCATGTACGCGTCCTTGCTTTCCTCAACAGCAGGCGCAACCGCTGCAGGTCCCTCGGCTGCTTGCTGAGAAGAACGGCTGGCGCAGGCGCTGAGCGCGAAGATAAGGAAAACACTAAGGATAATCCAACGCTTCTTCATTTCTAGTCTCCTGTTAGTAACAAACTCTACACTAAAGACGCATGACGCGCGAAAATGTTCCAGGGTACGGCTGTCAGACGCCCTCAGCCAGGCGGTAGGCATGCCTGGAAGGGATGCCAAGCGCGAGGATGCGCTCCTGGACCGGGCGGAAGTCGTAAGAGACGCGGTGGTAACTCCAGATTTGCTCATCATCATCCCAAATGACGTAAGAAGCGCGCGGGTCGCGGTCGCGCGGCTGTCCGACCGAGCCGGGGTTGAGCAAAAACCGCTTTTCTGAACGCCACATATCGCCGGAAGATGGAAGCAGGATGCCCGGCTGACCGGAATTTCCGTCGATAAAAATCACAGGGATGTGAGAATGACCAATCAGGCAGACCTGGGAATCAAAAGCCAAAAAGTTTTCTTTAGCTGTTCTGGCGTTCATCACATATTCCCAGATGGGATTGCGCGGGCTGCCGTGGGCAAGTGTGATGCCGTCTTCAATTCGCAGCACATCAAGCAGTTCCAAAAATTCGCGCGATTCCTGGTTCAGCAGGCGTTCCTGGATTCTGATAGCTGCGCTGGCTTCGTGATTGAAAGCTTCCAGCTCAATAAACCCCATCACCGCCGCGTCGTGATTGCCGAGGATGCATACCATCTCCGGCAGGTCTTTCAGTATCTGAATGCACTCGTTGGGGTCCGGCCCATAACCAACCACATCCCCAAGGCACCAAACACGTTCAAACGAACCGGCATCCGCGATGACAGCCTTTAGCGCGTCAGCGTTGGAGTGAACGTCCGAAATGACCAGAGTGCGCATCTTGCTAAGGCATCCGGAAGGTGAAGAACCATTCGGAATCTGTGACTTCCAGGGTGGTATTGGAGCCCACCAGATTTATCCAGGTGTTGCCCGGTTTAAGCGGAAATAGATTTCCCTGCGCGTCAAAAAATTGGATGGGCTTCTCCTGGTTGGTAGCCTTCCAGGTGACTTCGTAAGCCTTGCCGTCGCGAAACACCACCGCTGGCATGCCGCCAGTGTTATCCCACACTGCGATATCGTGCAAGACGCTGCTGTATTCTGTGTAGGTGGCATAGGCCATGATGACATTTGAGAATGCCAGCTGCTGGTTGTTCAGTCGGTCCACTAAAGGAATCATCTGCTCGTAGTTATCAGCGTTCTCAATCCAGCGCAGGTATTTTCCGCTGGTCTCATCATAAACCCAGTCGCCTTTATCCAAAAAGTTGTAAAACAGGGTGGCTTTTTCCGCGTTTTTTCCGCCGGCCGGCAGTTTTGTGTCAAACAGCATGCCGGTCAGGTCGGGTTTGCTTTGGGTGACACCGCGTGCTTCCATTTGCGCGGTGATATCAGCCGAGTTGGCAAAGACCCCCACAACGGTGTAATCATCCCGGCATAAACCCGGGCAGTTTCCTTCAGTCAGAATGCGGTTCCCTAACAAGTCATAAATTCTTGGCAGCACGTTTTCCTGGTTCGCCCCGCTGAATGCCAGCACAGCCTGGTACATGCGCGCCAGTTCAGGGTCAACTAATCTGCCGGACCGGACAGGACCAATTTTTTCGCCGTCCTGTCCGTAATACAGCGCGGCAAAGCGGTTGGAGCCCTCGCCAATGTAGTATTCCCAGACGATATCCGCGTACGAAAGCCCGGCATGCGGCCGGCCCACGGCTGGGTAATTGGCAACCTTGACTATCACCGGCCGGCGGTTGAGCAAGTTGGGATTTTCGACCTGCAGGCCGGTTAATGGGTTGACATCCGCCGGGAAGTTATCCGGCCCAATTGAAGTCACCAGGGTCGGGGTCGGGGTGGGTGTGTTGGTAGCCGTGGGAGTTGGGGTTTCCGTGGGAGGAGGCAGGGTTGGCGCCATGGCGGTCAGCGTCTGTACGACGGCCGTCTCTTCCATGTCCGAAAGCTCGCGTGGGGTGTTCTGCGCGCAGCCGGTCATGAGCAGCAGAAGCGCCGCCAGCAGCATACCAAAAAAGGAAATACGCTTATTTTTCACGGGTCACCTTCTTTCGCCAGACAATTGTAACCCAGGAAGCACCTGCCTGTCGGATTTGTACGCTGATGCCAGCTAATGAGCCAGGCTGGTAAAGCCTATCCAAGCAGCTGGTCCACCCTGTTCACGCCGATGTTGAAGTATTTGGCTTGAGGGTGGTGCAAAATGACCGCCGCTGTGGATTGTTCCGGCACAAGCTGAAAAGCTGATGTGAGCTGCATTCCCAGAGCTTCTTCCGCCGGCAGGAGTCTGAACACTTTTGCGTGGTCGGAAAGTTCGGGAATAGCCGGGTAGCCCCAGGAGTAACGCAGTCCCTGATTCTCTTTCAGTCCCAGTTCCCGGCGGATATGCGCGTGCAGATAATCCGCCGCGGCTTCTGCCATCTGAACCGCCAGCCCATGGGTGAAGTATGCCTCGGAATAGGCCTGGGCAGCCTCAAGCCCGGCAAAACGCCGCGCGGCGGCCTCCCCGACGGTGACGACCTGAAAGGCAACCACATCAAAGCGCTCGGAACCCACTGGCAAAAAGTAATCCGCCAGGCAGAGTTCCTCACCGCCAACCTGACGCGGAAACTCGAAGCGCTCCAGTTCTTTTGGCTGTGCGTCCTGCAGGGTGAGCGGGTCATAAATCACCAGGGCGTCGCCGTCCGCCAGGGCGGGCCAGTAACCATAAACGCCCTGAGGTTTCAGCCAGCCTTCCTTTACCGCGCTGCGCAGCATTTCCGCGCGGCGTGCATCAAATTCAGCTTGCAGGCGTTTCCATTCCGCTCCGTGGGCGTTTTTCGCCCCCCACGAAAGTCGGTACAGTTCATTCAAATTCAGGTGCTGGGCCACAAGCTGCAGCGGCATGGATTTTACAACCCTCACGCCCCACTGCGACACCTGCGGAATTACCTCGGCAGGAGCAACGGAGCGATTGGCGCCGCGGGTGGTGGCGCGCTCGGGCCTGGTTTGCGCGGCCGCGAATTCATGCTCAGCTTTTCGCTTTAAATCTTCCAGCAAGGCCTGCCGGCGGTCAGAGTCTGTCAGGGCATCCATCACAGCCAGCCCTTCGAAAGCATCCTTGCAGTAGAACACTCCCGGCGCGTAATACTCGCCGTCCTCGCACTTAAAAATGCGCCAGCCAAAGCGCGGGTTAATCGCCGCGCCGCCAATCAGCACTGGAATGTTCAGCTTTCTGCGGTGCAATTCGTTCACAATCAAAGGCATTTGCTTGCTGGTGGAAACAAGCAGAGCGCTGAGGCCAATAGCAGTGGCCTGGTTTTCCAGCGCGGCCTGGATTATGGTTTCGGCGGGCACTTGTTTGCCCAGGTCAACGACCTCAAAGCCGTTGTTAGAGACAATGGTCTTGACCAGATTCTTGCCAATATCGTGGACGTCGCCGTAAACCGTGGCCAGCACCAGCTTGCCTTTACTTTCGCCTGATTTCTTTTCCAGGTAGTTTTCCAAATGCGCCACGGCCTTTTTCATCACTTCCGCCGACTGCAGCACAAAAGGCAAAATCAATTCTCCGGCGCCAAAACGGTCGCCAACCTCTTTCATTGCCGGTAAAAGCACTTGATTCAGGATTTCCACAGCGGTCTGGCTTTTGGGCACGTCCGGTTTTTCCGCGAGGACAGCCTCAATATCCTCTTCGACGCCCACCTTCAGGCGGCGGATAATGCGCTGCGTCAGGCGCTCGGACGGCGTCAGACCTTCGAGGGGGGAGCTTTTTTCTTTGCTCTCGGCAGCGGCTTCGGGATTCGCGTCAAAATATGCGATTAAATCGGCCAGCGCGTTTTCGTGGCGGTTGAAAATCAATGCCTCTGCCAGTTCGCGCTCATGCGGTGGAATTTCGCCGTAGGGACGAATCTGTGCCGGGTTGACAATCGCCATGTCCAGGCCGGCCTGGATAGCATGATGCAGAAACACGCTGTTCAATACTTTCCGGGACGCTGGAGAGAGCCCGAACGAGACATTGCTGACCCCCAAAGAGGTGTGCACGCCCGGCAGTGCCTGCTTTATCAACGTCAGCCCTCTCAGGGTCTCTATGGCGGACTGTCGATAAATTTCTTCGCCAGTCGCCAGGGTGAAAGTCAGGTCATCAAAGACCAGGTCCTGGGCTTTCAGGCCGCATTCCCGCACAGCCAGGTCGTAAATCCTCTTAGCGACTTCCAGCTTACGTTCGGCTGTCTTTGCCATGCCCTGCTCGTCAATGGTCAGGGCGAGCACCGCGGCGCTGTACTTTTTTGCCAGGGCGAATATGCGCCTGGGCTTTACGGTGCCGGCCTCCAGATTGGTGGAGTTTATCAAGCAGCGCCCGGGAGCGGTGCGCAGCGCGGCTTCAGCCACATCCGGTTCGGTGGTATCTATGATGAGCGGCACGGGCGTTTCAAGTGAAAGGCGTTTGACCAGTTTTTCCATCAACCGAGCTTCGTCACTGCGTTCCGTGACAGCAACGCTCACATCAAGGCCGTGCGCGCCTGTCTCCAGCTGCTCCCGCGCAATTTGCAGCATCCCGTCGTAATCCTCTGCCAGTAAAAGCTTTTTGAAAGCGCGTGAGCCCTGCGCGTTCAGGCGCTCTCCAATCAGGAAGGGCACAGGCTCCTGTTCGATGGGTACCGCCTGGACCGGCGATGCCAACAGCGCTTCCGGTTCGCGCACCGGCAGCTGCGGCACCTGAGTGGGGATTTTTTCCACCAGCTTGCGGATGTGTTCAGGACGGGTACCGCAGCATCCGCCCACCACCCGCACGCCGTATTCCCGCACGTACTCCGCCAGCTTCGCCGCGAAAGGTTCCGGCTGTTGGGGATAAACAGCCTCGCCGTTCACATTCATTGGCAGCCCCGCGTTCGGGATGCAGGAAATTGGAAGCGTGGCGTGTTCACTCAGGTACTGCACCGAAGCGCGCATGTGTTCCGGTCCCGTGGAACAATTCAGGCCAATCACATTCACGCCCATGCCTTCCAAAATTGCCAGCGCGGCCGTGATATCCGTGCCAAGCAGCATTTTGCCGTTCACATCCAGGGTCACCTGCGCCTGAATTGGCAGGATGACGCCGGCCTCTTCGAAAGCCCGATGAATGCCCTCGATTGCCGCTTTGACCTCCAGAATATCCTGCTGGGTCTCAAGCAAAAGCAGGTCCGCCCCGCCTTGAATGAGCCCAAGCGCCTGTTCGCGGAAAACATCCGCGAGCTCGTCATAGCTGATATCCGACATTTGCGGATCATTGGTGGAAATAAGTTTCCCCGAAGGACCCATGGAACCAGCCACAAAACGCGGCTTTTCAGGAGTGCTGAAGCTGTCCGCGACGCGCCTGGCAAGGCGCGCTGCCGCGATGTTCAATTCCAGCGTTCGGTCTGCCAACCCGTAATCCGCCAGAGTCAGGCGGTTGGCGCGGAAAGTATCCGTTTCTATCACGTCCGCGCCGGCTTCCAAAAAAGCGCTGTGCACTTTCGCGATTGTATCGGGGGAATTCAGCACCAGGCAGTCGTTGCACCCGACCAGATGTTTCCCGCCAAAATCTGCTTCTGTCAGGTTCATCGTTTGCAGAGTGGTGCCCATTGCACCGTCAAAAACCAGCACGCGTTCTTTCAGCGCGTCCAGGTAGGCGGTTTTTCTGGTGAATTTTGATTTATCCTGACTCATAGGGTTCCTCGTTATTACAAAAAAAGCCTCGCGGGAGAGGCGTTCAGCGGCGGTGCCAGCCTCATCTTCCAGAACAGGTTCTGCCGGAATTGGCACCCGAACCAGCGGGTTGCCGAAGCTTCACAGGGCCGGTCCCTCCGCTTCTCTGGATGAGCTAATTGCTGCAAGTTTAACATAGCTGACACAGCGCGTCAATTCGCGCGGCTACTGGTAACATTCCGCAGTACAAAATACGATATAATTCAGGGCATGGAAAACCCTCAAAGCGTCAAATCCCCCTCCTTTAAAGAATTTTTGCCTGCGTTTCTTATTCTTCTGGCAGCCGGAGGCGGCGGTCTGGCTTTGGTAATCAATCTGACCCTGCCCACGCTTGGTCCGCGCTGGCTGTTTTTCTTTTTTCTGGTGCTGTTAGGCGCGGGGGCCGCCCTGCCGGCCGCGTACTTCCTGAATCTGCGTTTTCCCACCACTCCACCGGCGGAACGCTCCGTCATCCTGCGGGAAGCCTTATGGGCCGGTATTTTTATCAGCCTGATGGCATGGTTGCGGATGGGCAGAGTGCTCACTTTTCCGCTGGGCGTGATTCTCGCTGCCGTTTTTGTGCTCATCGAAGTTCTGCTTCGCCTGTGGGACCGCAGCCGTTGGAAACCCGAAAATCCTGAATCCTGATTTATGGATGCATTTCGTCATATACCCTCGGTAGAACATCTGCTCACGCACGCGCGTACCGGGGAGCTGATTGCATCTTTTGGCAGGGAATGGACTGCAAACGCCATTCGGGAGGTGCTGGCGGAATACCGGCAGGAACTGCGCGCGGGGATGCCTCTGACCACTGACGACGAGATACTCATCACCCGAACAGCAGCGCGCCTGAACAGTCAGGCCGCTCTTTTTCCCGTCCATGTCATCAACGCGACTGGCGTGGTGCTGCATACCAATCTTGGGCGGGCGCCCTTAAGCGCGCAGGCCATGCTGGCTGTCGCATCCGCGTCAGGCGGATATTCCAACCTGGAATATGAGCTTTCATCAGGGAAGCGCGGCTCGCGCAACACACAGGCAGAAAACCTGCTCATCCGCCTGACTGGCGCGGAGGCGGCGCTGGTGGTCAATAACAACTCCGGCGCGGTGTTGCTCGCCCTCACCGCCCTTGCCCGCCGAAAAAAAGTGGCTGTCGCGCGCTCACAACTGGTAGAAATCGGCGGAGGCTTTCGCGTTCCGGATGTGCTGCGCGAATCTGGCGCCCGGCTGTTGGAAATTGGAACTACCAACCGCGTGCATCTGCGGGATTATCAGCTCGCGCTGGAACAAGGTGCGCAGGTGCTGCTGCTTACCCACCACTCCAATTTTAAGATTATCGGCTTTACCACTGAACCCACTTTGCAAGAGCTTGCCGGCCTGGCAGCTTCGGCGGGGGTGCCTGTAATCTTTGACCAGGGCAGCGGAGCTTTATTGGATACCGCCCGCTGGGGCCTGCCGCATGAAATCACCGTCCAGGAAGCATTACAGGCAGGAGCAGACCTGGTTTGTTTCTCCGGAGATAAACTTCTGGGCGGACCGCAAGCTGGAATCATCGCGGGCAAAAAGGCACTGGTGGATAAACTGCGCAGGCACGCGCTCTACCGCGCGCTGCGTCCCGATAAGCTCTGTCTTGCCGCTCTGACGGCCACCCTGCTGCACTACCTCAAAGGCGAAGCAGAAACGCTCTTGCCGGTTTACCAAATGCTCAGCCGTCCAGAAGCCGCTTTGCGCGACCAGGCTCTCAGCTGGCAGCAGCAGCTCGGCTTTGGCAGCCTAATCTCGGGCCGCTCCACAATTGGCGGCGGCAGTCTCCCCGAAGAAACTCTGCCCACCTGGCTGCTCGCGCTGGAGGTTCGCGGTCCGCAGAAACTTCTTGCCAGGTTGCGGGCCAGCAAGCCAGCCATTATCGCCCGCGTGGAAAATAATCAGGTGGTTTTTGACCCACGAACCGTCCTTCCGGATGAAGACCAGTATTTACTCGCTGGAATCAGGACAGCCCTCAGGCAAATTAAGGAACAGTAATGAAACAACACATAGACACCCTCATGCAGCAAAATCACGTGGACGCCTTGTGGATAAGCGGCGCCGGACAGCACAATTCCGCCATGGTGTACTTTACCGGTATTGCCCACCTGACGGGCGCGGATTTGTTCGTAATCCCCGGTCGGACGCCCATCCTCTGCCACGGCCCAATGGAACGGGATGAAGCCGCTAAATCCGGTTTTGACCTGCTCAGCTACGCGGAATTTGACCTAAGCGCGCTTTTAAAGGAAACAGGCGGAGACCTGCGAACGGCCTACGCCTTGCGTTACAAGCGAATTTTGGAGAGCATCGGGCTGACCAAAGGAAAAGTGTTGGTCTACGGCTCTCGGGATGTTGGTCCATATCTCGCCGTTGTGCAGGAGCTGCAAAAAATGCTGCCCGAGCTGGAACTTACTGGCGACGTGAACGAGATCATCCTCCTGGAAGCCCGCGCGACCAAAGACGAGCGGGAACTGGAGCGCATTCGCGCCATGGCGCGCGTCACAACCCGCGTGGTGGGCAATACCCTGGACATGCTCACCGCTCACAAGGTCAGAAGGGATACCCTGATTAAATCCGACGGGCAGCCGCTCACAATCGGGGACGTGAAGACGCAGATTAATTTGTGGCTCACCACTTACGGCGCTGAAAACCCCGAAGATACCATATTTGCCATTGGCAGGGATGCCGGCGTTCCGCATAGTTCCGGCACACCCACCGACCCAATCCGATTGGGGCAGACCATCGTCTATGATATTTTTCCATGTGAACAAGGCGGCGGTTATTTTTACGACTTCACCCGCACCTGGTGCCTGGGGTACGCCACCGATGAGGTGCACCAGATTTACGACCAGGTGCTGCGTACCTATAACCAGCTGGTTTCTGAGCTGAAGGTCGGGATAAACCCGGCTGGTTTACAGCAGCGCACCTGTGAGCTTTTGGAAGCTTACGGCCACGAGACCGTGCGCACCAATCCGCGGGTAAGTTCCGGCTACGTGCATTCACTTGGGCACGGCGTGGGTCTGGATGTGCACGAAAAGCCCTGGTTTAGCCGCCCGACCGACGACAGCAACAAGCTTCTGCCCGGCTCTGTTTTTACCCTCGAACCTGGGTTATACTACCCTGAGCAAGGTTACGGCATCCGCCTTGAGGATACGTACTATGTCACTGAGGATGGCCGGTTTATCCGGTTCGCAGACTTCCCAATGGATTTGGTCGTCCCGATGAGGGCAGGTTAACATGAAAGCTCCGCATCTACGCATATTAGCCGTTGAATCCAGCTGTGATGAAACCGCGGCCGCGGTTGTCGCGGACGGACGCGAAATTCTGAGTTCGGTCATCGCCAGCCAGGTAGACCTGCACGCGCAGTTCGGCGGGGTCTATCCTGAAATCGCCTCGCGCGAGCATATCAAAGCGGTATACGCCGCCGTGAATGAAGCGCTTCAGCAGGCCCATTTGGAGCTGAGCGACATTGACGGCATCGCGGTAACGCGCGGACCTGGATTAGCCGGCTCGCTGGTGGTCGGCGCGAACATGGCAAAAGCCATGGCCCTGGCAGCCGGCCGGCCGATTATTGGCGTGAACCACCTCGAGGGCCACATCTACTCTTCCTGGCTCTACCAAAGCGGCAGCACGCCCGGCCCCGAGCCCAAATTCCCGCTGATTGCCTTGCTTGTCTCAGGCGGGCACACGGAACTCATCCTGATGCGCGGGCATCTCCAGTATCAGCGTCTGGGCGGCACTGTGGACGACGCAGCCGGCGAAGCTTTTGACAAGGTTGCCCGCCTGCTGGACCTGCCCTATCCTGGCGGCCCTTCCATTCAAAAAGCCGCGCAGGAAGGCAATCCGCGCGCCTTTAACTTCCCAAAAGCCCGGCTTTCCGACCCTTTCAACTTTTCCTTCAGCGGGGTCAAGACTGCCGTCCTGCGCACTGTGGAAGATTTGCGAGCCCAGAAGAAAAGCCTGCCGGTGGCAGACCTGGCCGCCAGTTTTCAGGCCGCGGTGGTCTCCGCTTTATACGAAAAAACCATCGCCGCGGCGCAGCAATATGACGCCCGGGAAATCATCATCGCGGGCGGCGTTTCTGCCAATAAAGCCCTGCGGGAAGCCTTCCGCTCCCAGACGCATTACAAAGTGCATATCCCGCACATTTCCCTGTGCACGGACAACGCGGCAATGATTGCCGCCGCGGGATACCAACACCTGGCGCTCGGGGAACACGATGACCTGGACTTTGACGTGCTCCCCACCTGGTATCTCACGCCGGCGGCTTAAGGTATGTTCGGCCGCGGAAAATTCTGGATGTAATAAAAATGAGAACGCCGCGCGAGCAAAAAAGAGAGAGTGACAGACCCGGAGGATATTTTGAGCAGTGCGCCTGAGCCCGCTGAGGAACTCCCCGCGCAGCCCGACTCTTTGCCCGGCAGCAAAAGACAGGAAAAATCCTTGCGCGTGTGCGGTCCAAGCAGCTCGCTCTCGCTGAGGTACGGCCTGCCGTGCCCCTTCTGCCTGATTGGCCGGGTGGATTATGACAGTCAGCTCAATCTGGTTTGCGCCAATTGCGGAAAAACCCAAACAGGTACTTTTACCTGATAAGATTAAATCATCCGGTCAGTTGACTGGAGAGAACGGAGGAATAATGGAAGCAAAGGCAGTATGGCAGGGAGATATGAGTTTTTTGGGCAGCGCGGATACTGGTTTTACGCTGAAAATGGATTCCGCGGAAGTCGCGGGCGGCCACGATGACGGCTTCAGACCCACCGAACTGTTAGCCATTGGCACGGCAGGATGCACAGCCATGGATGTGATTTCCATCCTCAAAAAGAAACGCGCCGAGGTAATCGCTTTTGAGGTGCGCGCTCACGTGGACAAGGCGGAGACTTACCCAAAAGTCTTTACCCGCATGCACCTTACCTATGTTGTCACCGGGCATGGAATTAAGCCGGAGGATGTGGAACGCGCGGTACAGCTCTCCGAAGAAAAGTACTGCCCCTGCATCGCCATGTTCCGTCAGGTCTTGGAACTGACGCGGGAGATTCAAATCATCGAAGCGTAAGGAAAGCTGACGGAAAACAATTGTAACCCAGAGCCCCGCTTGAACGTGGGGCTCTTTCCGACTTAACCCCCAACCTGCTAAGAGCCAGCGTTGCCGGCCGAGCCGATTGTTGTGGAAAAACAAAATGCTCCTCTGCTTTCCTCTCCGCGCGATACAGCCACAATGCTCCCAGCGTTTTTTCTGGTAGAATGTGTCAGGGTGTGAGGTCCTGTTGAAAAAATCCGCAGTCATATTCATAATGCTTGCCGCGGCGCTGGCCTTGAGCGCCTGCGCGAACAAACAGGCCGGGACGCCTGTCGGCACCCTGCCGGCTCCTCAGGTGCAGGTCTCAAACGCGACGCTGGCAGCACCCGAGGCAAACCCGACAGCCAAAGAAACACCCCTCGCGGCTGAACAGCCCAGCCCGACCCCCGAGGTAAACCAGGCTGTTGATATCCCTCAGCCCGAAAACCGCACGCACTACCAGCTGAACACTATCCTCAACTACTACACGCAATATGCTGTTGTGGATGAGACCATCACCTACACGAACCGCAGCAGCCAAACTTTCACGGAATTGGCTGTCGTAGTTCCTCCCAAGTATTACCCGGGCAGCTTTTCACTGCGCAGCCTTACAGACGGCAGCGGCAGTCCGATTGGCTCCTGGCAGGAAGACGGCGTGCGCTTTACCATCCCCCTCAAGACGCCGCTTGCCCCCGGGGAAACAACCAGCCTCAAGTTTAGCTATCGACTGGACCTGCCCAACCATGAAGGCACATACGGCGTTTCCGGCAGACAGACCAACCTGACCAACTGGTACCCGTATATCCCGCCGTACGATGAAGAGAAAGGCTGGATAATCCACCCCCAGCAGCTGGAAAACAACATGCTGGTAGGGGAATATGTGGTCGCGGAGATGGCCGATTTTGACGTCAGCCTTCAGCTCACCGACAGGCAGGAGCTGATTGAAGTCGCCGCCAGCGCACCCGCGGAAGAGAGAAACGGCACCAGATATTACCATCTGGAACTGGCGCGGGGGTTTTCGTTCTCGGTAAGCGATAGTTACTTTGAACACGAAATCATTCAGGACGGCGTGCGCATCCATTCATATGTGTTCATGGAAGCCCAGGAGGCTGGAAAGGCTGTGACCGAAATCGCGGCGCAGGCTCTAAAGCTTTTTGGACAGCTTTACTACCCCTACCCGCGCGAGATGATTTCGATTGTCGCTGCTGATTTCCTGCACAACATGGAAATGGACGGGATGGTCATGATCAGCTATGGGGTCTTTGATTTTTTCAACAAGACGCCCAAGACCAACCTCACCATCCTGACCCCGCACGAAATTTCGCACCAGTGGTTCTTCAGCATGGTCGGAAACGACCAGGCGCGGGAACCCTGGCTGGACGAAGCCCTGGCGACTTACCACGAGGTGCTCTATTATCAGCGATATCACCCGGACCTGGTGCAGTGGTGGTGGAACAACCGCGTGGATGGGTTTGAGCCCAAAGGCTATGTCAATTCTGACATTTACCTCGCAGGCGGTTACCCTGCCTACCGCGACGCGGTTTACCTGCGCGGAGCGCAATTCCTGCAGGAACTGCGGGACAGCGTTGGCGACGAGGCTTTTTTTGCCGCTCTGAAGGATTATGCTCTCAGCAACACCTATAAAATTGCCAGCGGCGGCGACTTTTTCGCCGCGTTCGCCCGGCACAGCCAGGTGGACCTGACCCCCCTGCTGGCAAAGTATTTCAAGAACTAAACGCATTGCCGGCATTGAGGAATACGCGAACAAGGTGACAAAAAAAACAGCCCGGCCGCTCACTGCTTTCCGAAAGTGATTTGTATAGATCACATCCGGGAACCTTTGCCCTGTCGTATTCCATCAATATAAACCGGCATTCCGGCAGCGAGAAAGACGAAATGACGCAGTACCTTCCGATTAAACAGTCAGCTTGACAGGCGCAGCGAAGCTGGTTATTATGCCTGTTCGGAGATCCAATGGAAGATTACAACACGAATTCCCAAGCGGAGCCGTCCGCGGAGAGTAAACCCGACTCAGCGGCCCTCCAGCCTGAAACAAACCTGATAGAAGACCGCCGGCCTGAAAAAAGCTGGTACAAGCAGCCGGGCAGCATTGCCGCGCTGCTGATGATTCTGGCAGCGATGGTTCTCCTGACTGCCTGGCTGACCGGAAAACCTGGAGAAGAGACAGCTGCCCCCATGCCAGGCGCCGCCGCGCTGAACGCACCCTTACTGACCTTTGAGACCGACATCCCGACGCCCACAGCAACACTTCAGCCCACCGCGCAGCCCACAGCGCAACAGGCCCGCACGGAAGTGATAACTTATGTCATCCAGGAGGGAGACTCGATTTTTTCCATCGCTTCCAAATTCAATCTCGCGCCCGAAACAATCTTATGGTCCAACCGCTATGAATTAGGTGACGACCCTTCGGTTTATACCCCCGGCGTATCCATCTATATTCTGCCGGTGGACGGGGTTTACCATATCTGGCAGCAAGGCGAAGGCCTGAATGGGGTTTCTGAATTTTACGGGGTCACTCCGGATGTCATTATCGACTATCCAGGCAACAAACTGGACCGGGCGACGCTTGGCAATCTTTCGCTCCCCAACATCGCTCCGGGTACACGGCTGGTAGTCCCTGGAGGAACCCGCCCCGAAACCGTCTCCGCTGACAGCCTGCTCACCTACGCGGCACTCACGCAAATTGAGAAAATTCCCGTCGGAGACCCAAGCACTTACCCCGCTCCGCGCAAAGAAATCATCGCTTATGTGGTGCAGCCGCAGGACACGCTTTTCACTATCGCGGATAAGTTTGGCCTGACGCCCGAGACGGTCTTGTGGGCAAACCGCTACCTGCTTGGGGATACTCCGGATGGAATCATTCCAGGTCAAAAGCTTTTTATTCTGCCGGATAACGGTGTTTATCATGGTTGGAGCTACAAAGAGAACCTTGACAAGGTCGCTTCTTTTTACAACGTCAGCCGCGACGTGATTTTGGACGAACCCTTAAATCAGCTGGACCGCAACAAATTTCCAGACCTGAGTCACCCGAACATCAAAGCCGGCACGCTGCTCTACGTCCCGGGTGGGACCCGCCCGCCGGTGACCTGGGTTACTCCGGTAGGACCAGGCGAGGACGGCATTGGCGAGCACCCCAACGTTTCCTATCTGGGCGCGTATGCCTGCAACAGCACTGCCTGGGCGGTTGGCACCGGAAGCTGGCAGTTCCCGACCTCAGAGCACTGGATTTCGGGCTATGAATACACACCGCCTACACACAACGGGTTGGATTATGCCGGCCGGATGGGATACGAAATCTACGCCGCTGATTCTGGCGTCATCATTTACTCCGGCTGGTCAACCCGCGGTTATGGCAACACCATCGTCATTGACCACGGCAACGGTTATCTCTCGCTTTACGCCCATCTGATGGACGGAGGCATGGTGCAGGGCTGCGGCGTGGAGGTTTCCGCCGGCCAGCTCATTGGCTACATGGGTTCCACCGGCAAAAGCACCGGCCCGCACCTGCATTTTGAAATCCGGTATAACGGTTCGCCCGTCAACCCGCACGACCTGGGTTTGTAACAGAAACGTTCTGGAAAGCAGACAGGCTGTCAGCAAGACAGCCTGTTTTTATTTCATAGATTGGGGCAGCGGGTTATTTCCGGGTAATCATGCTGCTGGAAGGGGAGTCGACACTGGCTGTGACGACCTCATCCCCGCGAACCAGCTGCCCCAGGTAAGCGCGGCTGCCTTCCACAGGCGTCCAACCATCCATATTGAAAGGCAGAAAACCTGTTGCGGAAATCCATTCCCCATTGTACTTGCGCGCGATATGCAGATGCGTGCCAGTCGCCTGCCCGCCTTCACAGGACGGATGACCGATGGGGTCGCCCTGTTTTACATGAGTTCCCAGCGCCACGCGGCCTTCCTGGGCAATATGCAAGTAGAAAATGTTCCAGCCGGTGCGTTCATCTCCATCGCCGTCCAGGTCCAGTACCGCGGTACCGGGACCAGTCCGGACTATCACGCCATCCGCAACAGCGACAGCCACTTCGTTAGTTCCCACGCAGCCCTTAGAGCCGACCGGCGGGGCCAGGTCAATCGCGGCATACGGCTTCAGATTTCCCCAACCGGTGTGCGGTCCGCCGGTATAAGACCACGTGGTGCCCATGCGGAAGGGTAAAATAAACTGCGGCTGGGTCAGGCTGCCGGGCAGCACGGTGGTATTGCCCTGCCAGGGGTCTCCAAACATTTCCCGGTAGGTTTTCGCGAAGCCGTCCGGTCCTATGGCGCGTTTGTACTCCTCGCCGTCCAGAAACAACGAAAAGAAGTACTGCAGCGCCACTGTGCCGGCATTTTGCCAGGGGTCAATGTTTTCAATCTCACCATTCAGGTGCGTGATAGATGTCAGCTCACCCTGTCTGTAACGGTAGTAACCGTCGTTCAACAAGTCAGCGCTGTGAGAAAGCTGCAGGTAGACCCCGGTGTAGACATCTTCGGGCATAATCAGCGTCAATTCGGCGGAACGGTCCCGCGTGGGGTTGCTAAGAGCCTGCGCCCGGTATTCCAGCAGGGCCAGCAGCAGCCTCGGATTGATGCTGTAATTCTCTCCCAACCATTGGAGCAAGTCCGCCGCGTCTTTATACTCCGCCTGAATGTAGGAGCCGTACTGCTTGTACCAGCCCGGGCTGGATTCCACGAATGCCCGCAAGTCAAAACCAATCAGGTCGGGACCATACACAAAAGCGGAGTCAGGAATAATCTGGTACGCTGTTCCCCATAACGGCTTGTAATAGATTGGCATTTTCATCGGGAAACCGGGCGGCAGTGTGGCTGTGGATTCCGGTATTTCAGGGTTTGCCCACAGAATTTCCTGAACGGTCGCGCCAAAACGAACGGACAATAAATGCAGGGTGTCCCCGCTTTGAGCGATATAATCCACCAGGGTTCCGGGCGCGTAAACCGGGCGGGCGGGGAAAGGCGTAGAGGTAGGCAGTTCCGCCTCCTCCGTTTGCTGCGCGGCTGTAACAATGTATGTGGGTCGGGCTGTCGTGCAAGCGCTGGTGAAAAGGACAAGCGCGAGCAGGAACCCTATCCACTTGTGTTTAATTCGGAAGTTAGAATCCATCATGACAAACCTGGTGGTTAACGCCCCAAATATACCACAAACCGAATGGTTTATTCCCAGCGGCTGATATGCGAGGGGGTAGCACTGTATCTGTTGGAGCGGATGACTTCCCCGCCGCTGATGAGCCAGCCCTGGTAAGGTACCGACGCGGCTTTGGCAATCCACCCGCTGAGGTTGAATGCCAGGGGCCCGTCCGCTGGTATCCACTCACCGTTGTATTTGCGGGCGATGTGCAGGTGGGTTCCGGTTGAAATGCCCCCCTCGCAAGAGGGATGTCCAATCCGCCCGCCTTTTTCCACCCATTCACCAACCTTAATCCGATGGGTCGTCCCCACATGCAGGTAAACGATGTTCCAACCGGTTTCCTCTTTGCCGTCCCCGTCCAGGTCAATCACCACGGTACCGTTATCGGAACGCACCACCAGCCCGGCAGAGGAGGCGGTAATCCAGGTGCTGTTCGGAAGGCAGCCGGGCGCGTCTGCCGGCGGGGCAAAATCGAGGGCCGCGCGCACCTCAACCGCACCCCAGGCCGCGTGCGGACCGCTGGTGTAGGACCAGACAATACCGCTCTCAAACGGCAAATCCAGCGGAGGTTGTTCCATCCCCGGCGTAAATAAGGAAGGATATTCCTGCGCTATCAGCCAGGGATTGCCAAACATCGATTCGTAGGTGGCGAGCAAACTGCGGTCGGAATACAGGGCCTGGTTCCAGGCATCCTGGTTGCGCGTCTGCGCAAAGTAGTACATCCAGGCAACTGTGGCGCAGTTTAGTTCCGGCGCCAGGCGCAAGGTGCTGCCGTCAGGGAAGGTGAGCGCCAGCAAAGTGCCTTCCCGCCAGCCGTAATAACCGGTGCCGAGTTTGCCGGCAGCCAAAACCAGCTGCTTGTAAAGTCCGGTCTGTCCGGATTCCTTCAGGCCCAGCGGGTAATAAAGCTGGTCCTGTGTGGCAGGGCTGCCGTAAACCCAACCGCTTTCATATTCCAAAAGCGCCAGCAAAAGACGCGGATGGATGGAATAATCGCGCGCGACCCGCTGAATGATTTGCGTGCCGTTCATGATGCCGTTGGCATAGACGCTTTCCTGGTAATTGGCAAGTTTTCCGCCCGCCTGGGAAATGAAAGCCTCCAGGTCAAAGTCCAGCGCGCTGGGAGAATTCACCACTTCGGCGTCTGGAAAGAGCTTGAGGCTGGAACTGACATTTTCCAGCACTGAAGGAATCAGAAGCAGCTGGCCTTCGGAAATAAAACCGCTGTCGGATAACGGTCCGGTACTGCTGATATCGCTGACAGAGACTCCAAAGCGCAGCGCGAGCACGTCCAGGCTGTCGCCGCTCTGTCCGTAATAAAGAATGGGCGCGTTCTGGCTGGCCGCGACGGCCGGAGCTTGATTGGCCAGCACCGCCGGTTCCGGCGTGATATCGACGGATTCTTCCGGCAGAGGCGCTTCGGTAATCTCAGGCAGCTGCGCCAGAACAATGGGTGGGGCCGCGGTCTCATCCGCGGCTTTATTCGCAGCCACCTTTTCCGGGGCTTTAAAGGGCAGTACCAAAACCGCGCCAACGCAAACAGCCAGCACAAGCACGCCAAGGAATAAACGCTGCGTCTTCCGCCTGCGCCGGGCAGCCATGCGCCGCTGCCTTTCCGCGCGCGAGCAGTTAACGTCCGATGGCGTTGAAATCGGCACGGCCATTGAAAGCTTCAACGGTTTGTCCATTTTTTACCAGATACCCATCATATTCAATCCCAGCGCTTTCGCTGGTCCAACCACTGAGCACAAACGGAACCTCTCCGTCCGCGGAAATCCAAACGCCGTTGTAACGCCTGGCCAGGTGCAAATGCGTACCGGTTGAGAAACCGCCTTCACAGGAGGGGTAGCCAATCAGGTCACCCTGACGCAGATAAGTCCCCGCAGCAGCTCTGCCTTCAGAGGCGATGTGAAGGTACAGGAGCGACCAGCCTGTCTGTTCTCTACCGTCGCCGTCCAGATCTTGAACCACCACGCCATTTCCAGAGCGCACTACCATGCCGTCGGCAGCAGCCACTACGGGGGTCTTGCTTTCGTAACATCCAAATTCCTCGCCGGGCGGGGCGAAATCGATACCCGCGTAGGCAGAGCCTGTTCCCCAGCCGACGTGGGGCCCGCCGGTAAAGTACCAGGTATCGCCGGCCGAGAAGGGCAGCATGAGCTCGGGCTGCGTAATATTTTCCGGAACCAGGGGTTCAATGGAAAAGGCGAAAGGAAAGCCAAAAAGTCGTTCATAAACCGCGTAAAATCCTGCCGGAGAAACCGCCGTTTTCCAATCCGCTTTATCCAAAAGAAGGCTCATCAGATATTGAATGCCGGCCGTGGCGCCGTTGATAGTGGCATCCGCGCGCATCACGGTGCCGTCGGAAAGCGTCCACACCGCAACGGCGGAATTTTCCCAGAGCGTGTATCCGCGCGTCATTTCATTGGCCGCCCAGCTGAGCTGTTTATAAAGTCCCTTGCGGTTGGCGTCCTTAAGCCCCAGCGGATAATCTTCTGATACAGCGGTTTTGCCCTGCGAGCTGACCCACCCGCTGCGGTATTCCAGCACTGCCAGCAGCAGCCGCGGGTTGATGGAAAATTCCTCAGCCACGCGCTGCACAATCTCAGCACCGCTTAGAGCCGTACCATCCTCCAGGGTCTCAGAGTAAGTGCTCAGCCTGCCCCCGAACTGCGCGGATATCGCGAGCGTGTCGAAACCGAGCGCGGAAGGGCTGTAAAACAATTCCGAGTCGGGGATGATTTTAAAGTTGGTTGCCAGCTCGTTCGCGCTGGCTGGCGGAATAATCAGCTTCTGACCTGGTTCAATCAGATTGGGGTCTTTAATATCCGGGTTGGATGCCAGGATTTGTCCGATAGAAACCTGATGCCGCAGCGCTATCCGGGCCAGGGAATCACCGGAGACCACGATGTATTCGTCAGTTTGCGCACGCAGCGTGGGCAAAATCGCCGGGGAATTTGGCGTGGGCGTCGGACCGCCAGGGGCTGGTGTGATGGTAATCCGGGGAAGCTCGGGAGAGGCGCTCTTTGCCAGGGTGTTTACCGGAGTCGGAGTCGCGTTGATGCGCGCCCCCTGGGGCACCTGCCACGGGTCATAGTTGGCGATGGGACGGTAACAGCCCCCCAGCAGAGCCAATGCCAGGGAAGCGCAAATAATCACGAAAAGCGCGCGTCTGGTAGAACTGAGGTGCTGGAAAAGAGGTTTCGGTCTCATTAGAAAACAAGATGCAATAATTATGCCAAACGGCGGCAGGCCAGCCCGCGTGCGGCTCCAGAGGCAGTTTTATCGAGAGAAAACGAAGCAGCCTATCAAAAAAATGGAAAAATTCTGAGGCCAAATGCTAATTTGCATTTGACAAAATGGCAGGATTGGATAAAATATTACTCTCATGCCGAAGTGGCGGAACTGGCAGACGCGCTACGTTCAGGGCGTAGTGAGCAAAGCGCTCGTGAGAGTTCAAATCTCTCCTTCGGCACAAACGCAACCTAACCGGTTGCGTTTTTTATTGTCAGAGAAGCAGCCCCGCGGCCCGCTAAGACGGTGGTACAATAGTTGCAACGGATTCAAGCAAATGAAAAGCATTTTGGAAAAAATAAAGCAAATCAAGTGGGCTGACCGGCGCGTTTTCTTAGTTATCGCCATTGTGATTCTGGTTTTCCTGATGATGGATTTTAATAACCGCATGGTGCGCTCTCTCAAACTGGAAAAACAGGAACAACAGCTCATATCCCGCGTCGCGGCCCTGGAACAGACCAAGCAGCAGCTTCTGGCGGATATCGCTTATGCCAATTCCGACCGGGCTGTGGAAGAATGGGCGCGCGAAGAAGCAAAGTTGATTAATGAAGGGGATATTCCCATTGTCGTTCGGCCGCAAACCGGCGCGGCTGCCGCCGCAACCCCCGCTCCGCCGGCAGAGACGGAAGCGCTCTCCCATCTGGAAATCTGGAAACAGCTTTTCTGGGGGGATTAAACTGTTCCGCTAAAGAAAGTTAACTCCGCTGCAGC
This sequence comes from Chloroflexota bacterium, assembly GCA_012517865.1. Classification (GTDB taxonomy): domain Bacteria; phylum Chloroflexota; class Anaerolineae; order Anaerolineales; family Anaerolineaceae; genus Mesolinea. The sequence goes on from JAAYUC010000006.1 coordinate 59,337, forward strand.
GCGGAGTTTTTTTGTTGTCTCTGGCTGCCGAACAGACGGTTTTCTTTTACTTATCCTGGCGGTACGGCAAAAGCTCAACCCGGCGCATTTTTACCTGGAGAAAACCTTATTCCAGTGCTTACATCCAGCCGCATTCATAAGCCAGAGAGCAAAACGCATTTTTGCAGAAGCGAAACTAATATCTCAGTGCTTCTCAGGTATAATTTAAAGGTTATGAACCTGGAAGAATTAACTCAAAAAATGCACGCCCTGGTGGAATCCAAGGGCTGGTACGCCTCAGACTCGGTTAAGCAGCAGACCCCGCGCAATCTGGCCATTTCGCTGGTACTGGAAGCCGCTGAAGTGCTCGAGCTGTTTCAATGGCAGGCAAACTGCCAGGACCAGAAAGCTCTGGCCGGCGAACTGGCGGATACCATGCTGTACCTGCTGCAGCTTGCCAGCGTGTCCGGAATCGACCTGGAGCAGTCGGTTTTGGACAAAATCGCCCAGAACCAAACCCGCCTCTGGCCGGAACACCAGCAAAAGGAGCCGGCAGAATGATTGTCGCTGTTTACGGCAGCGCCAGACCCGTCGAAGGGGACGCGCTTTATGAAGAAGCCCGCCGTTTGGGCGCGCTGCTGGCCCGGCGCGGGCACACAGTGATGACCGGTGGATACTGCGGAATGATGGAAGCAGTCACCCGCGGCGCGGCGGAAGCCGGCGGAAAGACCATTGGCGTTACCTGCGCGGAAATTGAGCGCCACCGCCCGGGTGGAGCCAACCCCTGGGTGCAGGTTGATATTCACACCGAGACCCTGAATCAACGCCTGGAAGTACTCACGCGCCAGCCGGACGCGATGATCGCGCTGCCCGGCGGCATTGGCACGATGGCTGAAATCAGCCTCGCGTTAAACTTATCTGTCATCTCCCAGGAAGAGCCCAAACCAATCATCCTGATTGGCCGCTCCTGGCGGGAAACCTTCGAGACTTTTTATGCCCAAAACAACGGCTTCACTTCGCCGGAGGACTTTTCGCGTATTCGCTTTTGCCTTACCCCCGATGAAGCCGCTGAGCTTTTAGACCAATAATCGCAACAGGAAGCAAGCAATGGAAAAGAAACTACCCACCAGACAAGAAAATTTCTCCGAATGGTACAACCAGCTGGTACTTCGCGCCGAACTGGCCGATTACGCGCCGGTGCGCGGCTGCATGGTTGTGCGGCCGTACGGCTGGGCGCTTTGGGAAAACATCCAAAAAGCGCTGGACGAACGGTTTAAGGCGACCGGACACGTCAACGCAGCTTTCCCCATGCTCATCCCGCAGTCATTTATGACCAAGGAGAAAGAGCACGTGGAAGGTTTCTCGCCGGAACTGGCGGTAGTCACGCACGGCGGCGGCGAAAAGCTGGAGGAACCTCTGGTGGTGCGCCCGACCTCCGAGACCATCATTGGCACGATGTATGCCAAGTGGATTCAATCTTACCGGGACCTGCCGGTTCTCATTAACCAATGGGCCAATGTAGTGCGCTGGGAAATGCGCACCAAGCTCTTCCTGCGCACGCTGGAATTCTATTGGCAGGAAGGACACACCGCCCACGCGACAGAGCAGGAAGCGGTGGAAGAGACAGAACGCATGCTGCAGGTTTACGCGGATTTCGCGCGTACCGAGGCCGCAGTACCGGTCATCCCCGGCCGCAAGAGTGAATCGGAAAAATTCGCGGGAGCGGTGAACACGTATTCCATTGAAGCTATGATGGGCGATACCAAAGCGCTGCAAGCCGGCACCTCGCACTTCCTGGGCCAGAATTTTGCCAAAGCGTTCGACATTAAGTTCCTGGATGAAAACAACCAGCTCCAATACTGCTGGACGACTTCCTGGGGCGTGTCCACGCGCTTCATCGGCGCCATTATCATGACCCATGGAGACGACCAGGGCTTAGTGCTGCCGCCCCGCCTGGCGCCCATTCAGGTTGTCATCGTGCCGATTTACCGCAAAGACGAAGAAAAGGGCATGGTCATGGAAGCGGTCGCTCGCGTGCAGGCGCAGCTAAAAGCCCTGCGCGTCCGGGTGGACGACCGCGAAGGCCTTACCCCTGGTTTCAAGTTCAACGATTGGGAATTGAAAGGCGTTCCACTGCGCATTGAGGTCGGCCCCAAGGATGTGCAGAATCAATCCGTCGCGCTCAGCAGGCGGGATATCCCCGGCAGAGAGGGCAAATCCTTCTTACCAATGGCAGACCTCGAAAACTCTGTGCCGGCTCTGCTGCAGGCCATCCAGGACAATATGCTTGCCAAAGCCACCGCCTTCCGGGACAGCCACATTTATGAGGTCTCGGACTACGAGACATTCAAGCAGGTTGTCGCCGAGCAGGGCTGGGCCCTGGCCTGGTGGAGCGATGACCGCGAAAATGAAGCCCGCATCAAGGAAGAAACCAAAGCCACCCTGCGCGTCTACGCCAGCGACCCGAACCCGGGCGAAGGCGTGTGCTTCTTCAGCGGTAGAAAAACAAACAAGAAAGCATATTTTGCGCGTTCTTATTAAGCCAACGGCATGACAGCGATTGATTTGACCAGACTCCAGAAGCAAATCGGGGAGCTGGTCTCCGTTTTCCCTGAACCGGCTGCCTTTATCAAGGCACTTCATGAGCTGCTTGGGTTTTACGAACGCCGCGCCTTCCGCCCCAGCAGCGAGTTGGTGCCAAAGACCTTCATGCGGTCGTACAAGCTGCCCGCCCAGGTGTTGCCGCTGATTGAGATCGGACTTAAACAGACTGTCAGCCATTATCCGGCGCAGGCGCTTTCACTTGCCCGCGCCCTATGGCAGGACCTTTACTACGAATCCCGCGTTCTTGCTGCGGGAATCCTGGGTCAGATGCCCCCTGAATTTGGCGCGGATGTGCTCGGACTCATCGAGGAATGGGTCTCTGTTCCGATGGACCGCGCCGTCTTGGAATCCCTGCTACAAAAAGCCAGCCGCTCTCCGCGCGCGGGCGGTGAATGGGACAGCTTTATGGAGAAGCTGCTCTCCAGTCCTTCCGCGCGCCTGCAGGCTGTCGGTCTGCTGGCCCTGGCGCAGGACCTCGAGCAGCGCCCCTTAAGCAAGTTTTCCGGTATCTTCAAAATAGTTCGTCCCTTTCTCCAGGCAGCGGATGACCAGCTGGAAAACAACCTGAGCCTGGTTGTCAGAAATATGGCCAGGCGCACCCCCAACGAGACCGCCTACCTGCTGAAACAGGTCCTATCTGACACAGCCGGCAGCGAAATCGAACGTCGAATTCGGGATTATCTGCCTTACTTCCCACCCGAAACAGCCGCCGGACTGCTTGAGGCTGTCAAGACTCACGCAAAGATTCACAAACAGTAAGTATTTATCGCCTGTACACATGATTATTGGGGATGCCAGGATTCAGACAGCCTCTGATGCCCGGTAAAACAGTCCATCAATCAGTAACCGCGCCGCGATGAACCGCGAAGGGAAATTACCGGAGCGGCAAAAGGTCCCGCAGGCTGTTTTTCCGGTCTCCATCAGCCCTCTTATCAGCATTTATTCGCCCGCTTTTGGTTCATCTACACTTTTCGGCGCTGCCTGCTCATACGCAGCCTGCAGCCCGGCCCCCATCCTTGTATTTGCGATGGCAAGCTTGTTAGCGTTTGGGTTAAGGCACACCCGCCAGCCTTGCCTTCAAACCAGGCGGCATCAGCAGAACAGCCGCAAAAAGACAGCCCGGGCAAGCCGGGCTGTCTTTTATTCAGGTAAGTTTCTATTTAGAAGAGATGAAAAACCGCGATAATCGGCGCGAAAAGCGAAGATACCAGCGACATCACGGTGATGAGCGTGTTGAGGGAAGGGCCCGCGGTATCTTTGAAGGGGTCGCCCACCGTATCCCCTACCACCGCGGCTTTGTGCGCTTCCGAGCCGGGGCCGCCAAATTTTCCAGTCTCGATATATTTCTTGGCGTTATCCCACAGCCCGCCCGCATTTGCCATCAACAAGGCAAAGATGACACCGGTGAAAATCGCGCCGCCCAGGAAACCTCCCAGGGCGTTTGGTCCCAACACAAATCCGACAATGAGCGGCAGCCCGACGGCCAGGAAAGCAGGCAGCAGCAGTGATGACAGCGCGCCGTGCGCGGCCAGACCGACACAGCGGTCGTAATCCGGGTCTTCCGTCCCCGCCAGAATGCCCGGCTTTTCGTGAAACTGCCGGCGAATTTCTTCAATCATGTCAAAAGCGTTGTGCGTGACGGACAGCATCAGCAGCGCGGAGAACAGAGGCGGCGTCAGCGCGCCAAGCAGCACGCCGGCTATGACAATGGGCTCCCGCAGGCTGATGTTGATATCCAGGCCGTTGGCCTTTACCACCTCCGCGTAAGCGGCAAAAAGCGCCAGAACAGTTAGAGCCGCCGCGCTGATGGAGAAACCTTTGGTAATGGCTTTGGCCGTGTTGCCAGCCGAGTCAAGCACATCCGCGCGTTCAATGACTTCCTGACCCATGCCTGCCATTTCCGCGATGCCGCGTGCGTTGTCCACAATCGGCCCATAAGCATCCGCCGAGACAATCATGCCGCTGATGGAAAGCATGCCGACTGCCGCCACACCGATGCCGTAAATGCCCGGCAGTCCGTTCCCAACTGCGACGTAGTAAGAAATCAGCGTCGCCACAACGACACCGAGAATGGAGGGAACAATGGAAATCAAACCATAGCTAAAACCGGTGATGATTGTCACCGCGGATCCGGACGTGGAGACGCGCGAGGTTTCCTGCACCGGCTTGTATTGGTCATTCGTGAAGAAATCGGAAGTGAAGCCGATAATCACGCCGGTGACGATGCCAATTGCCGCTGACCAGAAAATTCCGGTTTCAATGACGTTCAGCAGGCTTAAGACTAACAGAGCCGCCACGAAAATGACGCAGGTAATAATTGTCCCGCGGTTCAGGGAAGTGCCAGGTTTGCCGCCCTCTTTCACTTTCACGAACTGAATGCCCAGCAGAGAAGCGAAGGTGCCAAGTGTGCAAAGAATCAGCGGAATAACAGTGTACTTGTACTGCATTCCGGCGCCAAAGCTGGCGCCCAGCAGCATCACCGCGACGGCGCTGGCCACATAGCTGTCGAAAATATCCGCGCCCATACCTGCCACGTCGCCCACGTTATCGCCCACGTTGTCGGCGACAACCGCCGGGTTGCGGGGGTCATCTTCGGGAATACCAATTTCGACTTTTCCGACCAGGTCAGCGGCGATATCCGCGGTTTTGGTGTAAATTCCGCCGCCTGCCTTGGCGAGCAAGGCCAGCGTGCTTGCGCCAAAGCTGAAACCGAGAACCGAGTGCGCGTCGCCAGTGAGAAGGAAAATCACGCTCATTCCAATCACAGCCAGGCCGACCATTGCCAGACCAAGCACGGCGCCGGCATAGAAAGAGAGCCTGAAAGCCCGCTGAAGGCTTTTTTGCGCGGCGGTTGCCGTGCGAACGTTCGCTTCTACTGCCACGCGCATTCCCATATAGCCTGCCGCTGCTGAACACAGCGCACCAATCACGAAGCAGGCGGCCATTACCGCGCCGCTGCCGGGCTCAATGATGATTCCAGTTGTTCCAATTGTTTCAAAATTGAAACTGAAAATCAACGCGATGACGATGCCAAGAATCAGCGCCAGGGAGGCAAGCGCGGTATAAAGGCGCTTCAGGTAAGTATTCGCGCCGCCGCGAATCCAGGAGGCAACTTTCTGCGCCCGTTCAGAACCCGGCTCCTGCCGCATGACCCAAAAATAGAGATAAATCGCGACAGCGATGGAAAGTACCCCGCCCGCGATACCAACATACAACCAAGTTTGATAATCCATTATTTGCTCCTCGTTCAAAGCCCACAAAGGCCGAATTTACATGCTGGCTGACCGGAACCACCGATAGTTTTCAGACCGCAGAGTCTCTGCTGACGGCATGGGATAGTAGCGCAGTTTCTCGGAATTACCCACAAAAAAGCCGTTCTTAATTGTACGGTAAGGAATAACCGGCGAATGCGTGCGGTCTACCATCTTGGTGGAGACAAACTTCGTCTTCACATCCGAAAGGCACTGGCGCAGGTGGTCGGGATTGCTGTAGGGAAGGTTGTTCAGCATCCCCATTTCGGGGTCATTGGCAAGTTCGCCCAACTGCAGTTCGGCAAAAGCGATGGCCGGGACGGAAATTAACGAGGTTGGGTTTTTTACAATAAGGTCAAAGAAGCTGAGCGGGTCCAGACGGCTGACCACCAGCGGCGTGACAGGCACGATTTCCTGGTAAAGATGCAGTCCGCTTTCATTTTCGGGTAAAGTTTTGGAGGCTTTCAGCGCGAGCGTTCGACCGTCCTGAGTGGTGAGATGCAAATCCAGCAGGGCGTCGGGGTCGATATGTTCCAGCACGCGGTAGACCGAGACATAGATGGATGACTTGGGACGGCCGTCCTCATGTGGGACGCAGCGCTTGAGCGCTTCGTCAATGTGGAAATATTCGTGCCGGTAGCCCGGGTCTACCTCAAAAAACATTGCCTGGCCGCGGGATTTTTTGGAAGAACCGACCGCGTAGTAGGTGCCAAATTCTTCCGGGTTAAGCATCGAGACAATCAAGGCTTCTGGAAGTAAAGACAGATAAAAATGCGATTCCATGCTGCTCCAATCCAATTAATATTATTAATATTAAGCGCCCATATCAGGCCAATATAATTGTATACCCAAACATCCGCTTAGCGTGCCGTTTCGCGCATATTTGGCACAAACAAAAAGCCCGCCAACAGGCGGGCAGGTGTGTTTCTGGAAAGGCGTCAGTGGTTGAGCAGATAGGTGATGACTGCTTCTTTTTCTTCCGGAGTGAAGGTTACCCCGTGATGGTCGCTCAGGAGCTGCTCCCATTCCGCCCGTGTTTTATCGAACTGCAGGACCCAATCCAAAGCGTGGTGACCGCCCAATTTTTCTACAAGCAGCGCTTCCACTTCAGCGTCGCTCATCACGGCTAAAGTCCCGGCGGGATATGCCGAGCTGGCTGATTGGACGGCTCCAGCTGGATATGCATTCGCGGGCTGATTCTCGACTGCCGGGGCTTCGGTGCTCTCAGCCACTGACAAAGCCGGCAGGCTGACGGAACTGCTTTCTTCTTTGGGTCCGCAAGCGGATAAAATCAGCCCGGCAGCGAACAGGATACTTACGACAAAGAGAAATTTGTTTTTCATAAGCATGGTCCTTTCAATACGTTCTGTTATTGTACCCGACGCGGTTCGTTTCCATCGTCGCATCGGCCTGGGCGGCATCTTAAAGCCTTTTCTCAGCTGTCCGCGTGTGGAACAGCGACCGTATCCGTGAAGTATTCCTCGGTTAGCGAGCGCGCGGATTGGCCGGCAGGCACGCACAACCTGGAACAAAACAGCGGATGGGCGGCAGCGGCCAGTTCAGCCATTTGCAAGGCCACGCGACGGATTGAAAAATGCGCGTTCTCGCTGGCGCGCAGCCGGACAAAGTGGAAAAGTTCCCGCAGGTTCAGACGACAAAGCACTCTCCGGTTGAATCCATTGGGGACCACATAAGCGGCCGCTTCCGGCTGCCAGGCCGCCAGTTCTTCATAAAGGTCAGCGGCGGCGTTCATGGCATCCCGATAGAGCGCTTCGATGCCCGCTAAGCGCATGGCTTTGGGCACAGCGTAGCCCAGGCGCGTTGTGAGTGCCTGCGGAGTTTGAGTCATCATGCGGTGGCGTTTGAATTCAAAATACGCGCCCTGGTCCATGATGAGCTCAAAGTCGTAACGGGCGTATTCAAGCTCCCGCAGAGGAACGTCGAAATCGCTCAAGGGCGAGAGCATAGCATCCACGAGCGCTGTTTTCTCGCCGGAAGCTAAAGCTTGCGCGTGCGAAAGGCATTCGGCATAACTGCTCCCGCCAAAGCGCAGCAGCGCCGCGGCAAGCACCTGCTCCTCTCCAGCGGGTTCAGCACTGAGTAATTTGCACCAGGCGCCTTCAGGTTCCACGGCAATATCAGCGGCTTCGGCTCGAAAACTGGCGCGGATAGCTGCAAAACTTTCAATCGGGTTGGCATACTTGACAAGTGTGGGCAGTTCCTGGGTGGCAACTGCTTTGACCTCCGCGCCAATCTGGCGCACTTCCTCAAGCTCGGAGCTCAGCAGTTTCTTGATGGCATATTCCAGCGCGCGGGCGTTAATTGTGACCCCTACGTTGGCCATAGAAGCAGCCGGCAGGAAGAACCGGCTGACGTCCACCGCCTTCACGCGCGCGCGGTTTTGCCAGGCTTTTTCGCTCTCTTCAGGCAGCCGCTCGCAAACGCTCTCGCTCCAGGAACGCAGAGCAGTCATCGCCCGCGCGTAACCGTCAAAGAGCAAACGCATCAGGGCGCGGTACTTTTCTTCGTAGCGTGAACCGGCAATTTCCGGCGGGAGAACCCAAGCGTCCGGATTCCACTCCTGGTAGCGGGTGGATTTTTCGGTATACGAAGCTAATCGGTTGCTTTCGAGGGTTTCGATGGCAAGGCGGGAGATGTTTTCGAGCGCCAGATGCAGCACCGCGTGTTCCGCCACACTGGAGTGTCCATATCCGACAATCCATTTCTCGCTGAATTTGGACGATTTTTCAGCGTCCAATTCCGCGGCAATCTGGTCAAAAGGCTCGGGGGAGCGGGAAGTTTTCGCGAATGTCACCGCGATGGTTTCCGCGCTTAACTGACTTGGACTAAGTCGGTAAATTCTCCTGGAAAGATTCATGCGTCAGCGTCCTCCTGGCTTCTCGCTTATCCTGCTCAATTTGCGCGATCAGGTCTTCGACCCGTTCGAACTTGATTTCTGCGCGTAAATGCTCAATAAACTCGACGGTGAGATTCTCGTGATAGATGTTATCATCAAAATCCAGGAGCAGGGTTTCGATGTTTGGCCGGGTTGTATTTTCAAAGGTCGGTCGCACCCCCACGCTGGTAACGCCCATATATTTTTCGCCATTAAAGCTGGCGCGGGTGGCATAAACGCCGTACTGAGGCAGAATTTTCTGCGGGTGAACCACCTGATTCGCGGTGGGGAATCCCAATTTGGAACCCAAACGCTTCCCTTCCACTACCTTGCTTTTGACGAAATATGGACGGCCGAGCAATCGCGCCGCGGCGCGCACGTCCCCGGCTTCCAGGGCCTCGCGCACTCTGCCGGAAGAGACCGGCGCTCCATCCAGACAAAAAGCCGGCATCACGTCCATCGTGATCGCGTTATCAGCGCACAGCCGGCCAATTTGCTCCAGCGTGCCGGAGCGGTCCCGTCCCAGCGCGAAATTCTCGCTGACCGTGAGGCCGCGTACATTGAGATGGCCCAGCAGGAGGGAAAAGAACTGCCCGGCACTCTGGCTCGCCAGCTCTCGGTCAAATGGCAGCGTGAATACATAATCCAATCCGCTCTGCGCCAGCAGCAGGCGCTTTTCTTCCTCGCATGCCAGATAAAAGGGTCCGCTGATATTCTGAAGTACTACCCTGGGGTGCGGTTGGAACGTCACCATCGCGGACTTGCAGCCGGCTTTCGCGGCGTCCTGTTTCATGCGATTCAACAACGCCTGATGGCCGAGATGGAGCCCGTCGAAATTACCGATGGTAATCCATAGAGGCTCAGGATTTCGTTCAGGTAAATTTTCAAAAAAAAGCGTCAAAACGTCCTCAATGTCCATTTCAAAAAAATAACCCTGTTTGGCAGCGCGCCAACATAGGGTTATCTTTTCCATGCAGCCGATGCTTCAGAGGAAGAACACTTTGCGGGGCTGCCATTCGTTGGCCGCGCTGTCATATTCCATCAGAGCGACCAATTCACCTTCCTGGCTGACCGCGCGCGCCCATTTGCCTTCTTCCACCGGCTCCGCTGCGGGAACGCGGTGGCCGTGGCGTACCTCATCGACCTGCTCAACGGTAAGTTCCACCGTGTACCAGTCTCCCAAAGCCTCCGCGGCCGGTATGAGATACTGATACCAATCGCCGTTGGCAAAGGCTTCCTGCAGCTTTCGCAAAGATACGGCGTCTCGCAGGCCAAATCTGCCGTTTTTGGTACGGCGCAGGCCGGTGAGCGTCGCTCCACAGCCAAGTTTCTCGCCTAAATCATGGGCGAGGGAGCGCACATAAGTACCGGAGGAACACTGGATGTCAATCACCGCCTCAGGCGGGTCCCAATCCAGCAGCTCCAGCTCGTGCACCTGAATCAGACGGGGTTCAAGTTCCACATCCTCACCACGGCGGGCCATTTCGTACGCCTTTTCGCCCTTCACTTTGATGGCGGAGTAAGCGGGCGGCTTTTGTTCAAATTCACCCACAAAACTTTGCAGAGCCTGTTCAAATTCCTCATATGTAATGTCTACCGGCGAACGGCGGGTCACCTGGCCTTCCAAATCGTAAGTATCCGTGGTTATCCCCAGCTCAATCACCGCCTGATAGCGTTTTTCAGAGGCGGACACGTATTCGCTCAGGCGCACAGCCGGACCGAGCAGGACAACCAAAACGCCGGAAGCGCGCGGATCGAGCGTGCCCGTGTGCCCCGCTCTGCGAATTTTTGTGCCGTTCCGGATAATCTGCACGACATCATGAGAGGATAACCCGACCGGTTTATCGACCACCAGCACGCCGGAAACATTGCTGGCAAGATTTTCTCTGCCTTCTATCATTTCATCAGACATAACAATCTCACTTCGTTACAAGATTTCCTGGTTCAGGAATTGGCCAGGAGTTGTTTCGTTTTTGTTAAGACTTTCTCGACAACCTCGTCAAGAGAGCCCCCCACATCCGCGCCAGCGGCCGCGGCATGCCCTCCGCCCCCAAATTCAAACGCCAGTCCAGAAACATCAATACCCTCTGCCGACCTCCAACTGACTTTTACCCTGTCTGGCGCCTGTTCAATAAATAGTACCACAACCCGCAGGCCGCTGACAGATGAAAGCAAATTAATCAGGTCAGCGTCATCGTTTTCCGGGTAACCGGCCTTAATTCTATCATCAAGGGTCAAAGCTGACCAAAGCAGCGCGCCTTCATGTTGGATTTTTATGAGTCCCTGCCCCCAATAACGCAATTCGGGGATAGACCGCGAGAGTAAAGTCTGGCGGTAAACCATCGGCAGGTCGGCGCCTTTATCCATCAGGGCAGCCGCGGCACGCAGCGTCTGGGAATCAGTCGCGGAAGTGCGAAATCCGATGGTATCTCCCAGGATTCCAGCCAACAAGCACTGCGCCGACTCGGCGCTCACAGGCAATCCCCAGTCTGGAAGGTGCCGGGAAAGAACATATGCCGTGGCGGACGCTTCCGGTTCGACCAGATTGATAGCGCCAAAAAACAGGTTGGTGGCATGGTGGTCAATATTCAAGTCGGGGGCGCGCAAATCTGCCAACACCGTGCCTGTACGCTTCAAATCGCTGCAGTCAACTGTGATGAGCGTATCGAAACCGCTTTGAACAGCCCGCGCGACTTTGTCGGCCCCGGGCAGGAAGGCATATCTTTCTGGCAGTCCGTCCTGCAGGACGAGCTGAACCTGCTTGCCGGCTGCCAACAGCGGCAGGCCCAATCCAAGCAGCGAACCTACGGCGTCAGCATCCGGACGAATGTGACTGACAATGACGATTGAGCGGGCATTCTGCAGCAATTGCCGGATTGCTTCGTCGATTTTTTCAATCATCGTTCTCTTCTGCTCCCAAATCTTCAGAGGTTTCCTCCGATTGCTCCGCCTCTTCCCGCAGCCTCGCCAGCAATGTGTCAATCCGGTCCGCCCTCTCCGGGGTAGGGTCCCAGAAAAAACGCAGCTTGGGCATCACGCGCAGGTCAATTTCATTGGCAAGTTCAAACTTGAGAAAACCGCGCGCGTGATTGAGCGCCTGGATGACTTCGTGTTCCCTCTCGCGGCCTTCCGGCGCCGAGACATAAATATTCGCGAAGTCCAGTTCGCGGTCCACTCTGACATCCGTGATATTCACGCCCGCCAGCCGAGGGTCCTCAATCTTATTAAGCAGCGTCAGGGAAAGAATTTCTCTGATGCGGTCATTGATGCGTTTCATTCGCAGTGGTGTAGGCATAATCCCTCCTGTGAAAGAACCTGTACGGCTTAGCCGCCAAATTTCTCCATAACGAAGCTTTCGATGATATCGCCAATCTCAAATGCCTCAAAGTTTTTAATAGAAATACCGCATTCCATCCCCTCGCGCACGTCGCGCACATCTTCTTTTTCGCGCTTTAATGAGGAAATCTCACCGGTAAATACCACTTCGCCCGCGCGCACAACCCGCACACTGGCATTACGGCGGATTTCGCCGTCCAGCACCCGGCAGCCAGCGGCCATACCGGCCTTGGAGACCTTGAAAGTTGCCAGTACCTGTGCTGTGCCAATAACTTTTTCAACCATTTCAGGTTCAAGCAAGCCCTTAAGCGCTTTCTCGACATCTTCGAGCAGGCGGTAAATGATTTTATACACGCGGATGGAAACGCCTTCAGCTTCTGCCAGATGTTTGGTATTCTGGTCCACGTCCACATTAAAACCAAGGATAACAGCATTGGAAGCAGCGGCAAGCGCGACATCAGACTCGGTAATATTGCCGGTTTCTGAATGCAGCACCTGTATGGAGATATCTTTCTCTTTCTTTCCCAGGTCTTCCAGGGAATTGACAATGGGTTCCAGCGAACCGCGCACATCCGCTTTCAGGATCAGACGGAGCTCTTTGGTTTCGCCGGATTTCACCTTGGCGAACAATTCTTCAAGCGTGGCGCGCTTTAGACTGCGCCTTGATTCGCGTTCCGCTTTGCGGCCTTCCACAATCTGGCGCGCTTCCCGTTCGTTCTCCACTACCTGGAACAGGTCGCCGGCATCCGGCAGGTGGTCCAGTCCCATCACCATCACGGGGGTTGAAGGCCCGGCTTTGTCAATGCGTTTGTGACGCTGGTCGAACATGGCTTTGATTTTGCCGTAACTTTCACCGGCGACAATCACGTTCCCGACTTTTAAGGTGCCGTTCTGAACCAGGAGCGTTGCCATCGGGCCGGTTGTTTTATCCAGCTTCGCCTCCACAACGGTGCCAATGCAAGCGCCCTTTGGATTGGCTTTGATGACCATGTTATCGGCAACCAACAGAATAGTCTCCAGCAGGTCGTCCAGGCCTTTGCGGGTTTTCGCTGAGACGGGCACGACGAAGGTGTCGCCTTCCCATTCATCCGGCTGAAGTCCGATTTCAGCGAGCTGGCGTTTGACCAGGTCGGGGTTGGCATCCGGTTTATCAATCTTGTTTAGCGCGACAACAATCGGCACCTGGGCTGCCTTGGCATGATTTACGGCTTCTTTGGTTTGCGGTTGAACGCCGTCATCCGCGGCCACAACCAGAATGACAATATCCGCGCCTTTGGCGCCTCGGGCGCGCATGGAGGAAAAAGCCGCGTGTCCGGGAGTGTCCAGGAAGGTAATCAGGCGGTTCTTGTGGGTTACCTGATACGCGCCGATGTGCTGGGTGATACCGCCAGCTTCCCCGCCGGCCACATTGGTGTGGCGCACGGCATCCAAAAGGGTGGTTTTGCCGTGGTCAACGTGCCCTAAAATGGTAATGACAGGAGGGCGATTTTCGAGTTTAGTGGGGTCTTCGTCCATGATGACGCGCCGCCAGAGAGGAATCTCGCCGGTTTCTTCAACCTTGACCTCTTCTTTTTGCAGCTGCGGGGTAAAGCCCAGTTCAGACGCGACGACCGCGGCCGTATCGAAGTCAACCTGCTGGTTGATGCTTGCCATGACGCCGTTGGACATCAATATTTTGATGACCTGCACCGGGCTGGCATTCAATTGCGCGGCCAAATCGCGCACACTTAAATTGAAAGGGAGTGTAATTTCTTTCTTCCCATCATTGCTCATAATCCACCTCCAAATATTATCCAAACTGGCGGCAAGACTTGCGCTGGTCTTATGAGCCTGATGGGATGAGTGCTACATGTAAATTTCCTCAGATAGCACTTTTGCTGTCGGTGGAGACTTCTGTTTTTGCGGTCTCCACCGGCAGTGTTTCCATGTAAGCCTTCAATGCGACCATGTCTTGCTCAGTAAGCACAGTCCGCAGCGCGTTGGCAAGCGGGCCTTTAAGCCCTTTTGCCCAACAGGACCTGTCATCGTGCAGGTAAGCTCCTCTGCCGGCCAACTTGCTCGTCGGGTCCACCACCACACCCTGTTCTGTGCGTACCAGCCGAATCAAATTGCGCTTCGGCATCACTTCACGGCATCCGACACAGGTGCGTTGTGGAACATGCTTTGGTTTGCGTCTGCTTTTTGCTGCCACCTTTATCTGCTTGGTCTAATTAACCTTATTTACCAATCCTCGTCCCAATCGCCATCTTTTTTGTGCTTGTAGCGGACGATAGATTCATCTTTTTCGGGGTCATACTCCACAGTATAACCCTTTTTCTTCTTGCCCTTGCCCTTCTTGCCTTGTTTCAGCTCGACTGCTTCATCTTCTTCGGGCACAAAATCGCGGGCTTTCTCTTCACGGCGCAGGGATTCCAGCTTGAAGAGTTCCTCAAAGCTCTTTTCCTCGACTGCCGGTTCTTCCACAACAGCGGCCGGTTCGGCTTCTTCCGCGGCTGGCGCTTCTTCAACAGGCGCTGCTTCTATTTCCGCAGGTTCAGCAGCCTCAAGTCCGGCTTCCGGCAAGGCAGCCGCGGCAGGTTCCGCTTCCGCGGGCGCTTCTTCGAGCGCGGTTTCGGGCTCCCCTTCCACCGTGGGGAACTTGTAGGTCTCGACCAGCGCCGTGATTTCTTCCATCGCCTTTGGACCGATGCCGTTCAGCGAAAGTATCTTGTCTGAATCCAGTTTGACCTGCAGCATCAGGTCGCCAAGGCTTTCCATGCCGGCTTCCTGAAGAATGGTCACAATGTGCTCCTTAAGCGGCACATCCAGGATGGGCATTTCAAACGCGCGCGGGTCGATGGAAGCGCGCACAGCCTTGAGCCTGGCCTGAGCAGCGGCATCTTCCTGCTTGCGGTCAGCTTCGCCGCGTTTCTCAACGCGGTCCACAAAGCGGGCCAGGAAGGTGTTTTCCTCAGCCTGCAGCGTTTTGCCTTCTTCTTTTTTCTGCAAAATATCAGCGACGCGGGCCATATTTTCAGCTTCTTGCGCGGCCATATCCTGCAGCGAAGGGTCTTCGCGCAGTTTCATTAACGCCCGCGAAGCCGCTTCGGGAACGCTCAGAATATCGATGCGCCAGCCGGTCAGTTTTGCTGCCAGACGCGCGTTCTGACCTTCTTTGCCGATGGCGAGGCTCAATTGGTCTTCCGGAACAACCACGGTAGCGGTCTTGTTTTCGGAATTGGCCTGGCTTAGATACACGCCGGTGACCGACTTGGCAGGACTGATAGCTTTCTCGATATAGGCGGCAGGGTCGCTTTTCCATTCAATAACGTCAATCTTTTCACCGTGCAGTTCGTTGACAATCGCCTGAATGCGCACGCCCTTCTGTCCGACGCAGGCGCCGACCGGGTCGATGCCCATTTGCGTCGCGGAGACAGCGACCTTGGCGCGCTGCCCGGGTTCGCGGGCAATGGAACGAATCTCAACAATGCCGTGATATATTTCCGGAACCTCATTTTCGAGCAGGCGGCGCAGGAAGTTGCGGTGCGTATGCGAAAGCAGGATTTGCAGCCCCTTGGGGGTGTCTTTCACTTCATAAACATACGCGCGGATGCGGTCGTGCAAACGGAAGCGCTCACCCGGAATCATGTCCTTGCGCAGCATGGTCCCTTCGGCTTTCAGGTCCAGGCCAATGGTGGCCTGCGTGCGATTCACGGCCTGCAATACACCGCTGATAATTTCGCCAACCTGACGGCTGAAGAACTCAAACTGCTGGCTCTTTTCAGCATCGCGAATTTTCTGTTGGATTGCCTGTCTGGCGCTCGAAGCGGCAATGCGGCCAAAATCGGCGGGGGTGGATTCCACCATGATAAGATCGCCGATTTGCGCGTTCGGGTCAATTTTACGCGCTTCTTCCAGCAGCACCTCGGTGCGCGGGTCGATAATCGAATCCGAGACCTCTTTTTCAGCAAAGATCCTGACAGTTCCTTTGTCCATGTCGATGTCGACTTTAACATTTTGGGCAGTGGAAGCCCCCACGGCTTTGCGATACGCCGCGACCATGGCAGTTTCGAGCGCGCTCATGATAACTTCGCGCGGAAGCTGCTTCTCTTCCAGAACCTCGTTGAAGGCTAAGGCAAACTCGCTTTTCATTTTTTCTTACTCCAAAATCCGGTCGTTCCTAAAAACACCTTTCTGATACAAAGAAAAGTGGGAAGCTCCCACTTTTCGGATCAGAAAAGTATCGCGTTGAATAATGCTTATAATATATCATATTTTCAGTGAAATGCAAGGCGCGCGCCCAAGCCTTCGCTTGCCAGCCGCCCAAATCCAGGGCTTATTGCATGTATAATTTATGCATCTCTCCAGGAGGGCAGCATGAACGCGAAAAAAAGCTGGTGGCGGGATGGGGTCATCTATCAGATTTACCCCCGTTCATTTCAGGACAGCAATGGAGACGGCATTGGCGACCTGCCGGGCATCATTCAGCGCCTGGATTATCTCAAAGACCTGGGCATCGATGGAATCTGGCTTTCGCCCATCAATCCTTCACCGGACGTGGACTTTGGGTACGACGTCTCAGATTACCTGAACATCGATCCGAAGTTCGGCACTTTGGAAGATTTTGACCGCCTGCTTGAAGAAGCTCACCGGCGGAATATTCACATCATTCTGGACCTGGTGCTCAACCACACGTCCGACCAGCATCCCTGGTTTCAGGAATCGCTCAAATCCAAGGACAACCCCTATCACGACTGGTATCTCTGGCGCGATCCGGCACCGGACGGAGACTATCCCAATAACTGGCTGTCCATTTTTGGCGGTCCCGGCTGGGAATACAACAGCGCCTTGAACCAGTATTACTACCATACCTTCTGCGCTGAACAGCCGGACCTGAACTTTCGCAATCCGGAAGTGCGCCGGGCAGTTCTGGATATTTTTCGCTTTTGGCTGGAACGCGGTGTGGATGGGTTCCGCCTGGATGTTTTCAATGCTTATTTCAAGCAGAAAGACCTGCTTGATAACCCCCGCCGCAAAGGCTTTCATCTGCGCCCGTACGACCGTTTTGAGCATGTGAATGACACCTCGCAGCCCGAAATGTTCCCGCTGCTCCAGGAGATTCGCAGCCTGGTAGACAGGTATCCCGAACGTTACGTGGTCGGGGAAACATTTTTAGCGGATTCAGTCCAGGCGCGCATGTATATTGCTCCGGATTTGCTGCACGCAGGCTTCGACTACGCTTACGCGCGCAGCCCCTGGAGTGCGGCTGGGTTTGGCAACGCCATCGCGTACTGGGATGCCCTGCATGGTGATAAGGACTGGCCGAATTACTTCCTGAACAACCACGATACCCCGCGCAGCGCCACGCGCTATGTTACCGGCGAAGATGACGCCCGCCTGAAGCTACTGGCCTGCATGCACCTCACCGTTCGCGGAACCCCATACCTTTACTACGGGGAAGAAATAGGCATGCGCGATACGCGCTATAAACGCTCCGAAATTCAGGACCCGGTCGGCAAGCGCAAATGGCTTAGCGTGAAAGGGCGCGATGGCTGCCGTTCGCCTATGCAGTGGGATTCGAGCGAAAATGCCGGCTTCAGCCCGGCCAAACCCTGGCTGCGCGTGAACCCGGATTACCCTGAGAGGAACGTCCAGGCCCAGCAGCAAAATCCAGAGTCTCTGCTCAATTTTTACCGCGCGCTGCTCAGGTTGCGCGGGGAAAACCCTGCCCTGCACGCCGGCAGCCTGCAGCTGTTGCCCTTGGAATATGACTCCGTGCTGATTTATAAACGCTGCGCGCCAAACCAGACCGCGCTGGTGGCATTAAACTTTTCCAACCGCCCGCAGCAAATCAGCCTGCCAGCTGTGGAAGAGGACAATCAGACCTGGCAGCTGGCATTTTCCAGCAGCAAAGAAATCCAAACAGACCCCGACGCCCGGACATTAAGTCTGCCCGGGTACGGCTCGGCGATACTTTTCGTGTAGAAGCGCGAAGGAAGGCGGCAAATGAGTACCCCCCAACTATTTGATCCGCTGCAAGCTCCATTCATCGCGGGCAGGGACCGCCCGCAAACAAATCTCCCGCTGGACAGGTTTTTACCGCCGTATTTTCCCGGCCGGGCGCTGAATTGGGTGAGCTCCCACGCAGAACCGGCCAGCTGGATACTGGATCCGTTCGGCAATGACCCCTTCAGCGCTTTGGAACTGGCCCGGTCAGGATATCGGGTGTTGGTGGCATCCAATAACCCCGTCGCGGCTTTCATTCTGGAGGTGATGGCTTCCGCGCCCACCGTTCAGGAAGTAGGCGACGCGGTCCTGGCGCTGGCGGATTTGCGCATGAGCGAAGGAACGCGCCTGGAGGATTACCTGAATTCCTTTTACCAGCTGCCCTGCCCCGAGTGCGGCAGACAGGCTGAAATCAGCGCTTTTATCTGGAGCGAAGAACGCACGGAGCCCATCAGCATGCAGTGGGCCTGCCCGCACTGCCGCGGCGCTGGCGAACTGCCGGGCAGCCCGGAGTACTACCAGCGCCTGAAAGCGCTGCCGTCTTATACCCTGCACCGCGCCAGAGCGCTTGAGCTTGCTGCGAGCCTGGATGACCCGCTGCGGCCGGTCATGGAAGAAGTGGTGCGCTTTTATTCTCCCCGCGCGCTGATTCTATTACAAATCCTGCTGAACAAAATTAACCATCCGGATTTTACCGAACGCCAGAAAAAACTGCTGAAAGCGCTCTTCCTGACGACCGCTGACCAGATGAATCAGCTGTGGACCTACCCGCTGGGCCGCAACCGCCCGCGTCAGCTGATACGCCCGCCGACCTGGCAGGAAAGCAATCTCTGGCATGCGTTCTTGCGCTCGAGATCTTACTGGCAGACAAATTTGCCGCCCGTGACACTGCGCGAATGGCCGGAGCTTCCTCCCCAGAAGGGCGGAATCAGCCTCTTCCGCGGGCGTTTGCGCGAACTCACCCCTCAGCCTGACCCGCGCCTTATGACGCTCGTCTATGCGACCCTGCCGCGGCGGAATCAGGCCTTCTGGAATCTGAGCGGATTATGGTCGGGCTGGCTGTGGGGTAAAGAAGGCGTAACACCGCTGCGCCACAGCCTGCTGCGCCAGCGTTATGATTGGACCTGGCATTCCCAGGCGCTGGTGAAAGTGCTTTCACAGCTTCCCGGTTTGGTGCAAAAGCACATCCCGATTCTGATTCAAATTGGCGAGTTGGACGCCCTCTTTCTGATTGCCGGTATTCTTGCCGGGCAGGAATCCGGCCTGCGGCTGCTCACCTGCGCCTCTGACGGCGGTCAGGACACCTTGCAGTGCGTCTGGGGCATTGGCAGACTGCAGCCAACAGCGAGCGGTAAAAACCTGCGGCAGGCTGCCAAAGAAGCCGCGCGGGCGCATCTCGCAGAACGAGGCGAGCCGGCTAACTACCTGACGCTGCTCACGCAAATTGTGGTGTCCGCTCATCAGCAGGACTTGCTCGACCCGCAGCCGGGAAAGACGCTGAACGAACGGCAGGAAGAGCTGGAAGCCTGTCTGGCAGATGCGGACACCTTCGCGCGGTTTAATCCAGGCCTCTCTCCGGATACCGGTCAGTACTGGCTGCGCCAGCCGCCGATTGATTACATCCCATTGGCTGAACGGTTGGAAACAGCTCTGCTCGAACTTTTGCGCGTCAATCCCGCGCCGTCCGTTGAAGCCGTACAGCACGCCTCCAATCATAGCTGCCCGGGGCTTCTGACCCCGGAAACCGAACTGGTGGATGCTGTCATGGCAGCCTATGCCGACCAGGTGCCCGGAAACCCGCCGATATGGCAGCTGCGCCAGCGCGAAGAGCTGGAGGTGCGCGAGCAGGACCTGGCGGAAATCTTTGATATCCTGCGCCAGCTGGCTGGCAGACTCGGATACGAACATCAGAGCAGTAAAAATGTGGTGCACTGGATTACCCGCTCCGGAAGCGTCGCGTGCAGTTTTTTCCCGGTGCTGACCGCGTGCGTGACGCCTCTGCTGCACCTCTTCAGCCGCACACCCGGCCAAAAATACATTATTATCCCCGCAAGCCGCTCCAACCTGGTCTCGTACCGACTCAAGCGGGACCCCAACCTGCAGCAGCTCTGCGGAGAAACCTGGCACTTTGTCAAATTCCGCCAGATTCGCAATTTAAAAGCGGACGCGCTGGTCACTCGTGAGACATTCGCGCAGCGCGTCCTGGAGGACCCGCCTGAGTTTCAGCGCGCCCAACTCAGCTTATTCTGAAACCCGCGGGTGTTTACGCCCTAAGGGTTTTCATCGGAGGGGACCGTCGGCTCGCCGGGAGTCGCTGTTGGCGGTGGAACCGGCGTCTCAATCGGCGGCGTCGGCGTTGGTGTTGGTGTTGGCATCAATGTCGGCGTGGGCGTCGGGGTAAGAGTCGGTACCTCGGTGGGAGTCGGCGTCGGAGTAGGTACTGCCAGGCGCATCGTGTACTTCTTTTCGACCTGCGTGTCGGTAGTGCTGCGTAAACGAATGCGGACTGTCACGATTTCGGCAGTGATGTCGGTCAAATCCCATTCGTAAATTTCCTGCGCCGACCGTACCGGCGTAGTCTCCCAATCCACCAGCGTGTTCCATTCGGCAGGTTTCTCGCCTTCGCCCCAATCAATGCGGAAATCTTTGAAATTCGCGGTGGCATCGATGACGCCCACGATTTTAAAGGGGTTCTCGCTGATGGTGCGCCCATCCGCAAGCGTGACCATATCGATAATAGCCCGCGGGTCGTCGGCACGGCATTCCCGCTCCGGCAGTATCACAAAAGGATCGGGGAAGCCGTTCTCATGCGCCCAGTTCTTTCCCTGGTTGGTCGTTTTCAGCCAGCGTATCGCGTCTTTATCGGTGACATTGACGACCAGCTCTTCCTTGGCAAAGTCGGAGCACGCCGCCGAAGCCCGCAGCCCTGTCCAGCCGTCAATCTGAACTTTCGCCCACAGGTCGTGTTCTTTGGTCGGCGGAAGTTGGTCAGACGCGAAAATTTCCGTGCGCGTCCTCGGGCAGTAATCCGAAGGCTCTGTGCCGGAGATAGAGCAAATCGTACGCGCCACAACATCCTGCGGTTGGGTGAACGGCGTGGCAGCGCCGCCTTTGAGCAAGTTAATGCCGTATTCCATCACGCGCGCCCAGATTGGCGCCGCGCCGCTGATGCCGGTGGTATTGACCATGGGCGAATAATCCGCGTTGCCTACCCATACCCCTACCACCAAATCAGGCGTGTACCCAAGCGTCCAGTTATCGCGAAAGTCGTTGGTGGTGCCGGTTTTTGCGGCAGCTGGAAAGGGCAGGTTCAGGATGGAATCCCTGCCAAACATTGGCGCGCGGGCGTCCGGGTCCGAAAGAATTGAGGTAATCAGGTAGGCATGCGCCGCGCGAACTACCTGGTCGCCTTCTGGCGGGGTGTACTCATAAACCACCTTGCCGGTGTAATCCACGACCTTGGTCACCGCGACGGGCGCGACGCGCTTTCCCTCGTTCGCCAGCACGGAATACGCGCCGGTCATTTGCAGCAGGCTTACCTCGCCGCCGCCCAGCGTTAGTGAAAGGCCGTAATCCTCGCGCGTGAGGCTGGTGATGCCCAACCGTTTTGCCATGGCGATAAAGCCGTCCTCGGTTCGAGTGTTTGGGTCATCATAGATGCCCACGTACTGCAGGGCTTTTACAGCAGGAATATTGTACGAATTCGCCAGCGCGGAGCGCACCGTCACCGGCCCGTGAAAGCGGCCGTCATAATTGACCGGCTCGTAGGGCGCGCTGGGGTCATCCGCCCGCCCGGAAGGAGGGAACGAAGCGGGAATATCCCAGATAAGCGTAGAGGGCGTCCAGTCTTTTTCAAACGCGGCCAGATAGGTAATCGGTTTGATGGATGAACCTGGCTGGCGGGTTTCGGTCAGGGCCATATTCACCTGACCGCTGATGGCTTCGTTATAGAAATCCGCTGAACCCACCATCGCCAGAATTTCGCCGGTGTTGGGGTCGATAGCCACGACCGCGCCGTTAGTGGCGTTATTCGCGGTCATTGTTGCCAGCTGTTCCTGAACCGCGCGCTGCGCAGTCTCCTGCAAATCCGGATCAAGCGTGGTGTAGATGGTGAAACCGGAGTGGTAAATGGTCTGGGAGTCGTACTGGCTTTCCAGCAGCGATTGGATGTAGACCACCCAATGGGGGAAGCGCATGCTGTTGGTATTTTGCGTGAACGTGTACGCTTCGAGGGTATCCGCCGCGTTAAGCGCGTCGTTCGCGCTGACGCAAACCCGGTCCAGGTCTTTGCCAATGAAGATGCAGTTTTTCTCGCTGCTCAACTCATACATCAAAACCAGCACGGACTTATTCCGGGTCAGCGTGGCTTCGCGGTTGTTGTAAATATCGTAAACAGCCGGCGACTGCGGCAGCCCGGCCAGGAAAGAAGACTGCCAAAGCTGCAAATCCGCTGCCGTGGTATTAAAGTAGGTTTCCGCGGCAGCTTCAATACCGTAGGAGAGGTTGCCGTAAAAGATTTCGTTCAGATAGAGTTCCAACACCTCTTCTTTGCTGTAACGCCTGGTGATTTCTGCTGCCAGAATGATTTCCCGCGCTTTGCGGTCGTAGGTTTGTTCAAACCGTTCTTCCCGCAGCAAGAGCATGCGCGCCAGCTGCTGCGTGATGGTGGACGCGCCGGAAACGATTTCTCCGGAGGTGTAATTCGTCCAGAGCGCCCGGGCCAGTGCTAACAGGTCAAAACCGGGATGGTTGTAATATTCTTTGTCCTCTGTGGCGATGGTAGCGGCAATCAGGTACGGTGAAATCTTCTCGAGGGGTACATAGGTGCGCTTGCCGGCGTTGGGGTCATTGATTTCATACAAAATATTGCCGCGCCGGTCCAGGATGCGTGTGGTTTCAAATTGTGAGGCGCGCGAACGCAGTTCCGCCACGCTGGGCAAGGTGGAAGCGATGCGGAAGTACTGAAATCCGACAAAAATGAATCCAATAAACAACAGCGCCAGGAAAACAAACAGGAACGGCAGCGCCGATTTGAAAGATTTCCTTTTGGCAAGTTTCGGGGAAACCGGCTTAGTCTGGGAAGGCACGCGGGCTGCCTGCGCTTTGCTTTCCGCCGGGCGGGGAGATTTGGCCGCGGCAACGCGGACCGGCTGCGTGCCGCTTGTTTTATCTTCCTGCCGCTGCGCGAACGCTGATGTTGAAAGCTGCGTGGCCGCCGGGTCCGTTTCCGTTACCCTTTTCAGGGGGAGCGGCTGCGAGTTGGAAATCGGCGCGGGCGGGGATACTTCCGGTGGGATGGTGGGAATATCATCCTGTAAAACCGGCGGCTTGGGCGCGCCGGGAGGCATCCAGGCACCGTAGGGTTTGGTGTTCCAGGTGCTTTCCCCGTTTTTTTGTGCAGAGGCTGGTTTTACCCACGCGCCTGTAAAATAATCATCGCGCGATGGCTGCGCGGTTGGCGGCTTTGGGGCGCTGCCGGCAGTTTTCTCATTGAAAGAGGCTATCTCCGAGAACCAGGCTGGCGAGCTTTGCGGGATTTTCACCGGCTGTGTGGCTTCTTTTTTCATTTCAGCAGCCTGCTCCCCGGCAGGTGCTTCAACGCTCGGTGCGCCTTCGGATTCCGGCGCTTCCTCCGCCGCGGTATTTTCTGCCGCATTCTCGTCCGTCAGTCCCAAAGGCTCGCCCATCTGGACGGGGACATCGGCAGACGCCGCCCCTACCGGCTGGGTACCGTTCTCATCGGAAGCGGCGACCTTTGTGGTGAGGGCGCTCGCGTCTTCCGAAGAAATTGCCTGGGTATCCTCTGGACCGTCTGCCTCTGGCAGCGGTACTGGCAGGGTTACATCCGAAGCCAGTTTTTGCGCTGCAGAAGGAATGCTGTCCGGATTATTAAAATCCTCAAAAGCGTTAAGCTCACCGAAGTTTTCTCCCCGGGTCTCATCGGAGGCTGAATCGTTAAGTTTCATAGTTTCATCGTTCATGGCGCTATTGTAGCATAAAGGTTGTTTACCCCTTAAACGCCCGCTCGGCTCATATTGTTCCCCGGCAGGTGGGTATACCTTCCCCTTTGCGGATGAAAACCAGCCCGGAGCAATCCTAAGACCGGTGTGGTGTTAAAATAAACGCATGAGCGCAGGCCCCTTTTTTGTGAGTGATCCAATCATGTTGACATTGGCAGCGGATCAGCGCTTTGGAGCTTTCGACCCCCAACTGGATGCCGTCTGGCAGCTCAGTTTAAACCCCAACGGACCGCTCAACCTGGAAACCAGCTTTGGACTGCGGGTGGAAAGTTTTCGCGTTTTTCCGGTTTTTATCATCAATAACAAAGCCGTCACGGAAATCAATGCTTTTCTTTCGCCGCCGCGGGTAGATGTGATTTTTTCCAATTACGCCAGCATCAGCTGCTCCCCGGCGGAAGGGCTGCAAGCCCGCTGCGAATACTGGGTGCCCGAGAGCTCAAGCCTGCTGACGCGCTTCACCCTTACAAACACTGGGCAGGCTCCCATCAATCTCGGCCTGCAGTACGCGGCGGATCTTTGCCCGCAGGAAGGGACGCTTGGAATGAACGCGGCTGCCCGGAATTACTTCCCCTATCTGCAGGGAACCAGCGGCAGCCTCATGATAGCACTGGCGCAGGCAGACAATTCCCAGGTGGTAAACAGCCCCTATCCAGCCCTCCAGCGGACAGAAAAAGTAGAGCCCGGACAGACTTTTACCACGTACACGCGCTGCTGCGCCAGTTTTGAGCAGCAGTCACTGGAAAGCTCGCTTTTCCGGCCGTACCCGGAAAATTGGGACGCGCAAATCGCGCGCCTTACCATACGCCATCAGGCCGACCTGCTGCGGATAACCACGCCGTACGCCGATTGGGACGCGGTTTTTCTTTCAGCGCAAAACAAGGCTTTCCAACTGCTGGCGCGCGCTGAGAACGACACGGCGCCTCTGACATACCTGGATTACCGCAGTCCGGAAAAAAGCTACGCGCAGCACCCCGCGGTCACGGATTTCTCCGCGGTGCTGCAGCCGCCGTTTCACGCTCTGCCGCTCTACCAACTCTCTCAGGTACTGCTGCCAGTTCAGGCCCAGGCGGCCGCGGAAGTTTTTGCCCGGCGGCTCTCGACCCTGCCGGATTGCCCCCGGCTGCCTGTCAATGCCCGCAAAGTTCTGCCGTTCCCCTGCCTCTGCGCCAACGCGCTGACCCTCTTTCTGAAAACGCGCGGCCAGGAGTTTGCCGCGGCTGTCTATGACCGCTTGCGGCATTACACGCTGACCTGGTTTGATGAGGCGCACGATTTCGATCAGGACGGACTGCCGGAATGGCTGACAGTCGCTCAGACCGGGTGGGATAACCACCCAAGCTTCAATTTCCTTAATCCCCATGGGCTTTATACCTGGATAACCGGCGTGGAAAACCTCGGCCTGTGCCGGCTTCTGGACAATGAACTGGAAGCTCTGGAGCAATTCGCGCGCGTTTTCGGCGACGAAGAAACCCTCCGCGAGAGCGGCGCCCTGCGGACCAGGCTTGCAGACAGGCTGGCGCAAATTCGCGCTGAGCTGCCGGCGGCTTCATGCTGGGACCGCGATACGCACTGCTCTACCCCCGCAAAAATCCTGTTTGAAGGCCCTTTCTCGGAAATCCCCAGGGACCTGCAGCTGAGCCCACCCAGCCGCGTAAATATGAAAATCATTTTCAGCGCGTTCATCAACAAACCAGGCTTCCTGAGCCTGCTCGGAACCGGCATGAATGGGGATTTTCAGGAAGAACGCGTCGAGGCAGGCGAAATTTTACGGCTGCCGGACTGCCTTGCGCTTACCAGTTCCAGGGTGTTCGCGCGCCTGGAGAGCATTTCCGCCCCGGATTTGGATGAGCGCACCTGGACACAGCTGTATACCAGCGACCTCACGCTCCGCGATGTCGGTTGGTTTCTCGGCTGGCAGGCTCCCACCCAGCCGGAGAGTGCTCAAGCGGAAGACCAAAGCCCGGAGCAAAGCGTCTTTGACGCTTATCCATTCGGTCTGCCCGATGTGTTGGAAGAAAATCTTGCGGGACCTTCCAATCAGGTGGTCAACCCCGTCTGGAACACGCTGGTTTTGGAGCATCTCATCCAGAGTGGCGCTAAAAAAGAAGCCCGCGAGCTCTTCGTCAGTCTCATGCGCGGCGCGGCCGCTGTACTAAAAAAGGAACATGCTCCTTTCGAAGCATGGCGCAGCGCGGACGCGCTGCCCGCGGGAAGGCGCGGCGCGGCAGCCGGGCTTATCCCGATACAGGCTTTTCTCGAGCTGGCAGGCATTCGCATCGCCTCGCCCGATAAACTGCAGATTACCGGTGAATATCCCTTCGAATGGCCGCTGACTGTGCGCTACCAGGGGTTGGAAATTGTCCGGGAAGGAAAAAACAGCACCATCACCATGCCAGACGGCACGGTGTTCCATCATTTTGGCAGCCAGCCAAAAACCTTCCAGAGCGAGAGAGACTGAGATTGCTCTCAAGCAAGCCCGCGGATATTAATCCACCGTCAGGGTCTTGCTTAGGTTGCGCGGAAAGTCCGGGTCGTAACCCCGTCCGACAGCCATGTAATAAGAAAGCAACTGCAGCGGAATGACAGCCAGCAGCGGCGCGAACAAGGAGTCTGAAGGCGGAATGGTAATTACATCGCTGGCGTTGGCGTTCAGACGGCTGTCTTCCTGACCTATCGCGATTGCCCGGCCGCCCCGGCAGCTTACCTCGTTTATCCCGCTGACAATCAGGGGCACATCCTCGGAGCTGACGGAAAAAAGCACCGGAAAGCCGTCCGTGACCGCTGAGAGCGGGCCGTGCTTGAATTCTGTGCTAAGCATCCCCTCACAGTGAGCATAGGTAATTTCTTTCAACTTCAAGGCACCTTCCAACGCCATCGCGTAGGTGCTGCCGAAGCCCAGGCTGTACAGGTCGTTCCAGCCGTTAATATCCTCAGCCAGAGCCTTCACCTGCGGGTCTGTCCAGCGGATGGCCTGTTCCATCAGGTCCGGCAGCGGGTCAAGCGCTTCCGGTTCCCCGCCCCCCAAAAGCCCGGCGAGGTAGAGGAAGGTAATGACCTGATTGGTAAAGGTTTTGGTGGCCGGGACGCTGATTTCATATCCGCAGGCAAGCGGCAGCCAGGCTGATGTGACCTTGGTCAGGGTGGAGCCAATTACATTGGCAAGGCTAAAACATTGCATGCCGCGCTTCTGGGCCTGTTCCAGCGCGTTGAGCACATCTTTGGTTTCCCCGGATTGACTGACAAAAATGCCCACATCTTCCGGGCCGACCGTGGGAGCGTATTGAGGAATAAACTGCGGCGCAAGCACCGGAACCGCCGCCCTGCCGGCCAACCGGGCAAAAAAGACAGAACCGGCCAGGCAGGCGTGATAGCTGGTGCCGCAGCCAATCAGATAAAGGTTGCGCGCAGCCCGGACGGCTTCCAGGATTGGTGCGACGTCCTCATGGCTCTTCAGCAGGTGCAGCAGCTCGCGGGCAACCTGCGGCTGTTCGTGGATTTCTTTGAGCATGAAGTGGGCGTAACCGCCTTTTTGCACCGCCGACATTTCTTCTGTCACAATTTCCGGTTCCCGCGTGATGAGGTTTCCATCCGCGACGGAATACAGGTCCACCCCATCCCAGCGCAGGCAGACCACATCCCCATCGTTCAGGCGGACAACCTTGCGGGTGAGCGGCAGGATGGAAGGCAGGTCCGAGGAAACACAGGTGAAACCATCCCCAAGACCCACCACCAACCCGGAGCCTTTCTTGATGGCATAGAGCTTATCATCATTGACGCGCCCGATGACGAAGGCGTAATCGCCTTGCAGGTCGTTATAAGCCGCCCGAATGGCATCCACGAAGCCGAAGCCGCGGTTAATGTAGCGTTCCACCGCGTGCACGCAGGACTCGCCGTCGTTCTCTGAACGCACGACCATGCCCTCAGCGGCAAATTCCTGGCGGAGTTCCACGTTGTTTACAACGTTGCCGTTGTGCGCTCCAACCAGGTCGCCGTCCGAATCGAGATGGGGCTGGGCGTTCACCTGGGAAGGCACACCAAAAGTTGCCCAGCGCAACTGGGTGATGCCGCGCTGGCCGGTCATCTCCGCGATGCGGTACTTTTCGGCCACTTCATCCACGCGGCCCTTATCCTTGCGCAGGTCGATGCGGCTGCCGCTAATCACCGCGGCGCCGACCGAATCGTATCCGCGGTAGGTCAGCCGGCGGGCTGCTTCCACCAAAATTGGGCCCAGATTCTGTTCACTTTGCGTCACAATGCCGAAAATTCCGCACATACTCGTCCTTTTTGCTTTTAGTCTGTCGAGCCTGAATTATATCGGAAAAACCTTTGCCCACCAATGACCTTTCACACGGGAATGATGCAGCACCGGTTTGCGTCATTTGCGCGGGCGCAAGCCTGGCCGGCAGAGTTTCGGGGTAAAATCATTCGGATTATCGGCGCGGCTGGAACGCAGGCCGCCCGAATGAGGAGCCCTGGAATGCCTGAAAACCCATCAAAACCAATCCGCCTCAAACTTCTTCCTTTGGAGCGGTACATCGGCGTGGACCGCAAGGACCCCATCCGCTTTTACAGGCTGCCGGTCATCGGCAGGCTGTACCAACGCCGGATTGAGCTCTGCCTGGAGCAGTTGGAGGGCGGGGATTCCATCCTTGAGATTGGATTTGGGTCAGGTGTCAGCTTCCCCAATCTGGCGGAGATGTACCAACACATTCACGGGCTGGACCTGACCGCGGACGTCGTTCCCATCGCGAAGATGTTTTCGGAAATGGGCATCCACACGCAGCTTAAAAACGGCAGCGTGCTGGAGCTGCCCTACGCGGATAACCAGTTCGACGCGGTTTTGCTCATCTCCATCCTCGAACATCTGAAGCCGGAAGACCAGCCCGGAGCTTTCGCGGAAATTGCGCGGGTGCTCAAACCTGGTGGGCAGCTGGTGTACGGCGTGCCGGTGGAACGGCCGCTGATGGTATTCCTGTTCAGACTGCTCGGGACGGATATCCGCACCCACCATTTTTCCACCGAAGAGGACGTCCGCCAGACGGCGGAAAAGGCATTTGGAAAGGGACTAATCACGCCCTTGAGGGGGCCGCTGGGGCTCTTTGGGCAGGTTTACCAGGTCGGGAATTTCAGCAAAAGCGCTTAGTTCTCAGCGCATGTAATCCGGATAGCTATATCCGCCCCGTTCATCCACCAGAATGCCCTTGACTGAGAGCACATCAACCGCCACGGGGTTATTGAGGTAAACAAGCGGTATCCGCAGCTCGAAAGCTTCTCCCCAGGCAAAGACCGCTGGATAGGTCTGGGCCGCTGAATCGGGGCAGTTATCCACGCTCGCGATGGTAAACGCGCCGGGCTGGTCCGACCAGACTTTAATCGAACGCTCGCTGGAACCGCACGCGTTTTTTGCGTGTAAATCAACAAAAATGTCCAGCGCCCAACGTCCCTCCGGCTCCTGCCCGGCCTCAATGAGCAGGTACAGGTAGTTGTCATCCAGCGCGCTGTTAAGTGAACGCAAATCCAGGACGTCCCCGGCAGCGGAATCCCCCTCCTTATCACGCAGCGCAGGCTCAAGGTCTTTCCAGTCATCCCGCCGCCCATCCGCGGTAAATGGAAGCTGCTGAGGTATCTCCAACTCGCCCCAGGGATAATTTTCACAGCGCAGGAACTGGCCGGAGAGCGCCAGCAGTTCTTCGTTCAGCTTCGCGTCCAGGAAAAGGCCCTGTTTAATCGCGTCGATATTCCCAGTGCTATTGGCAGTGGAAGCAACATACAAGAATCGGTTCGCGTCCGGTTTCCCGGATGGCGGCTCTGGCGGGATGAAAACCTGCAAATGCGTGTGTGGAATGCTGGAAGCGTGGTCCTTGGGGCCGATAACCCCAATCTGTGTCCCCGCGGAAACCGGCTGCCCGTTGAGTGTGGTAATCATTCGCCATTGGCTGCCGTCATAAAAAACATCCGCTTCGTGGGTCAGGTCCACCGCGAAGCCGGTCGCCTCTGAATAAATCAAAACCGCGTTGACGGTATCGAACCGCCGCCCTGGTTCTCCGTTGGGGAGCAGCCAGACATAAGCGGTTCCATCCACTGGCGCGAGCACGGGCGTTCCGACTAGCGTCGGGTTTTCTATTGAAGGTTCGGGAATAATATCCCAGGCCGGGTAAAACACACCCTCGCGGGTATGCCCGCCGGCTACGCAAGCCGGGCGCGCGCTCTCCGGAAAAATCCAGTTCAGGAAAGGAAACTGAACGTAAGGCCCCAAGAGCAGGGTTTGGTCTCCGTTAGCAGGCTGTTGGCCGTCGGAAAGAAACGCCTGAAGGCTGAGCGTGAGCGGCTGCGGAGAGATAACCAGGCTTCCGCCTTCAATATTGCTGCTGGTCGAGACATACTTCGCGTCGACCATTTCAAAGCAGGTATCCCCGGCCATCGTTTCCGCGGTAATGCCGCTCTCAATCACCTCCCCCGCCCGGCTGATGGTCGCCTGCAAGGTCAGCCCGGCCAGGTCAGCGCTTCGGCCTTGATACTGCACGCATAGAACAGTCCCGTGCGTGCCTTTCCCCATCAGGGATGCTGAGAAATCCTGCAAAACCGGAACTGTCGGCATTGGTGCCTGCGGCCGCAGCCAGGAACACGCTCCCGCAATCAGAGCAAGCGCGCCCGCGATGACGTGAGGAAGAATCCGTTTCGATTCCTTGCTGAATACCATCATTGCCAATAGTTCTTACTTCGCATCCAGGTTAATACACTTCGTAAAGCTGACCGCATATTAAAGGAGCAGACCAAATAGAAAGCGCAGGAATGAGCGCTGCATAGAGAAACCCTCCATCAATTATACTTAGGCTTCAGGATTAACACCGGGCTTACCGCCCATAGGCGGTTGGGCTGCCTGGCCTCCTCTCCTTCGGCTGGGTTTAAGAGAGATTAATAAAGGAATGCAAAGAACCTATACCAAGTCCGTAGTGTTTGCTTTACTCGCGGCTGCTTTATACGCCCTCAGCGCGCCGATTGCCAAGCTGCTGCTGCACAATTTGCCTGTTGAATTAATGGCCGCGCTGCTTTATCTTGGCGCGGGTTTGGGCATGTTCCTCCTGAGCCTGTTCACCCGTAAGGAAAACGCAAACAGGCGGGAACTCTCTCTGACTAAAGCTGAGTTTCCTTTTATCATAGGCATGATTTTATTGGACGTCGTCGCGCCGATACTGCTCATGAACGGCCTGGCACGCACCAGCGCGGCAAACGCCTCGCTGTTAAATATTTTTGAAATTGTCGCAACCACTCTAATCGCGCTGTTCGTTTTCAACGAGTTTGTCTCCCGCCGTCTGTGGGGGGCGATTGTCCTGATAACCATTGCCAGCATTCTCCTTTCAATTCAAGACGCGGGCAGCCTGCATTTCTCTATCGGCTCGCTTTTAGTTTTGGCAGCCTGCCTTTGCTGGGGATTGGAAAACAACCTTACCCGCAAACTCTCGGTAAAAGACCCTTTGCAGGTGGTCGTGATTAAAGGGTTTGGTTCTGGAACAGGCGCGCTGATTATCGCGCTTTTGTTAGGACAAACCTCATGGGATATTCCGAGCGCGCTTGGCGCGCTGGCTTTGGGCTTTGTGGCCTACGGCCTCAGCATATACTTTTACATCAACGCCCAGCGAAATCTTGGAGCAGCCAGAACCAGCGCTTACTATGCCGCAGCGCCATTTTTTGGCGTGCTGCTCTCCTTTCTGTTCTTTCGCGAAGCGCCAACACCATTGTTTCTTGCCGCGCTTGCAATCATGCTGCTGGGCACTTATTTCACCATCACGGAAAAACACATTCATCCACACATTCACCCGGCGGAAACGCACACCCATCCGCACAACTACAACGACGGGCACCATACGCACACTCACGACCCCATGCCAGCTGGCGAACACAGCCACGAACATACACACGAACGTGCGGAACATACGCACAGGCATCTGCCGGACATCCATCACCAGCACGAGCATTGACCAGCGATAGCGCCGCAAGCCGGACCAGAACAGGCGGTATGGTCTGAATGGCAGACACTTCCTCCGCTACCTTATGCGCTCATCTGCAGATTTACCCAGAGGTTTCTTGAAATAAAACCGTTTTTTGGCAGGCCAAAGTCGGCTTGCTGGGCACAGAGCTGCGCTGTTTTTTCCGAACATACCGCCTCGTGCAGCAGTATCAAGCAGCCAGCAACAGAGGGAAATAGAAACTGAGCTTGAATAATTCCAGCCACGATCTATAATCATAATTAAGTCCTCCCATTCTTTTTTTTTACAGGTCTCACAGGCGCTCGGGTTGGGATTTGACCTGCGCGCGCAATAGCGAACACAGGCGGTATGTGATGAAAAAGCAGCAGGATATATCATGGTTGGTACACCCAAAAGACCGGTCCGTGGATGCATACAAGGGATGGACAAAAATGCTGATGCTTGCCACCCGCAGAAACCCTCCTGAGAACTTATCGGAGGAAGAATGGCGGAAGCGGTGCGAGGATTTTTGGCGCGATTACGACGCGAAGCACCCCGGCGAGGTGCCGCGATAGATAAACGCCCATCGTATCACTGTTTCACCACGCAATGAAAATTGGGTGGTGAATTAATACTTAACATAGACCCAGTTCTCGCTGGTGAGGACACCAGCGAGAACGTAAAGGTCCGACTGGCCTCGCTGATGTACCCAATCTCACGATAAAAGATTGGCTCGCGCATCCGAACGAAAATAAGTTCTTTTTTGATAAATATTTTTATTTTTAATAAACTATAATTTACTTATTCAGGAGCTGAGTCCATGGACAGAAACCCCCGTTTTGTTGAAGACCCAAATAAACACAATACCCCGGCATTTGATCGAAGCATCGGGGCTGCAACTGAGGACTGTGCCAAAGAACGGAATAAACTATTCGCCCTTGCAGAAGCACGGGAAAAACAAGCCTGGAAAGAATACCTGGAATGCATGGAGGCGCATAAAGACAATTTAATGGCGCGTTATTCAGACTGTCTTAGTTTTACAGACAAAGCTAACGAAGCCATGGCATTTTTGCGCAGTATCGATACGATGCCGTGCTACAAGGTGCGCTATTGGTCTGAGGTCTTCCACATCGAGAATATCGACCTGACAGTAACCAATGTAGTGGATTTGTTTCTGGCACGGATGAAGACGGAATTCGAATACCTGATGAACTGGATCAGGTCAGATTTTACAGACCCTGCCAGCATCGCGCTGGAACTCCCGGAAATCATTGCCAAAATGAATCAGGATTTGGAAGCGCAGTACACCCGAATTGGCCAGATAGCGGGCACGGGAGCCTATCCAGCGGCAATCACCGCTGCAAAAAAACAGATTTCTGCCAATCTCCAGGCCCTTCGGGAGGAACCGGAACCTCAGGAAATTAATCCTGACGATGAGCGGCAGATGCTGATGCCCTTCATTCTGAACTTGATTGATAATTACCAGAGCAACCTGCTGAAACGCCTCGACGACATCTCTCAGACCGGGGGCTTATCCAGTCAACAAGGTGGTCAAAGCTCTCCGCAGGCTGAGTCGTCACAATTACCGAGTAAGCGCGAAGACAGGCAGACTACCCAACAAGCTGGAACACCCGAAAGAGCTACCCCACCTGCTCAACCCTTGCCCACACCCCCAACGCATTCCGCGGATAGTAAATACGCTCAAGCACCTGCCGCGAAAACCTGTCCGCGCTGCGGGATGACCAACCAGGCAGATTTTCGGTTTTGCTTCAAGTGCGGCAGCGCTCTTCCTTCCAGCGCATCCAGCATGGCCGCTGGGGGCGGCCAGAAGCAAAACGCGCCAACTCCCAGCGCGATATGGTGCCCGGATTGCGGGCACCGCAGCCAGCCCGGAAATAATTTCTGCGTGAATTGCGGCTCCAATCTCAGAGCCCGACTTGCTGGCCAGCCATCCATCCCGACTGGCAAACCAGCGCCCCAACCGACACACCTCCCAGCGCGGCAGCCCAATGATGCCAGCCCGCCTTCGGCCCAGCGTTCCTCAAATGCCGTCGCGTCAATAGTGCAACCGACGCGCGCTCCCGCCCGGAATGAATATCAGTCAGTCCACATCCCTTCGTCAGAAGCAAATCAACAACAGACAAAGTCCATCCCTGCGAATGATTTCAAAAAATCGACAGGTTGTTGGGGAGTGGGTTTAGGGATTGTTAACGTTCTGGGAGGAATCGGGGTCATCATTTTGAGTTCGATTGTCTTTTACAGAGACCTGAATCTATTATCTATCCTGCTTTTTTGGGGCGGTCTATTCGAAATAATACTTGGGATCATCTCCATCATCAAAAAGAAATTAGTCGGCCGTCTACTGGTCATACTCCTTTGGGCATTTCTGTTTTTATTACTTTTGATTAATCTGATACGTTTTGCCGGAGGAATATTTCCGTACTAAGGATTGGCCAACACCTGAGCGCATTGGATTGGCCCAAGGAGAGGAAAACGATTCGCACAATCATAATGAAGAAAGGTTACAGACAGTCAACAGCAATTTTGGAGAATCCGGGGAATACGGAGGCGCGAATAATCACTTCAACTGAGCCGTTTGGAGCGGCCTTCATTTTGGAATAGAGGAACTTTTTAGTATTTCTTGGTTGAGCAGACAGATGTGGGCGTGCTGCAGAGCGGATTTGAAAATCCATCAAAAATCTTCTCGGAAATAAGAAAGCCTCTTCTCGAAAATCAATGACTCAGCCATTTTCTCCCATTAATAAAAATGCCCTCAGCGATGAGGGCAGCCAATTAATCGGGCAATTAAACAAAAAATGAGCGTGCAGGGGCTCGAACCCTGAACCAATGGCTTAAAAGGCCACTGCTCTACCATTGAGCTACACGCCCGACAGGGCATTATTTTAGCACGCCCATCCCCCTTCGTCAACCGCGTTTATCCCGAATTCCCAACCCCAGTGATATCATTAGTGCCAGTAAACCGAACGCTGATTTCCCGGCAGTCCTGTTCCATTATTTACAGTTCTGCCCTAAAAATCAAATGCGGCAATAATCCCAACATGTCAGGCGCGGTTTCTGTTGGCACACGGTAATTATCCGAAAGGAACATGAAAATGACCTTCACAAAACAAATCAAGCCCTTCGGCACCTGGCCTTCACCCATTACCCCCGAACTCATTGGCAGCAGCGCGCGCTTCTCCGATGTGCAGTGGGCGCCCGGCTCCGACCGCCTGGTCTGGTGCCAGTCGCTCAGCGGCAAATCCAGCCTGCTCACGCAGTCTGGTCTGGACGCGCCGTACGAGCTCAGCGGAGACTACAACCCCTCCGGCGGGGTCGGGTACGGCGGCGGTGAATTTTGCGCGGGCAAAGATGGAGCCCTCTTCGCGGAAAAGGACGGCCGCCTCTATTTCGCGCCGTACGGCCACGGCAGTCCGGTGCCGCTTACGCCAGCCTTTGGACGAAGCGCCAGCCCAAAACTTTCCCCCACGCAGGACCGCGTCCTGTTCGTGCATACCTATGAGGACCGCGACGTTCTGGCGCTCGTCCGACTGGACGGCAGCAGCTGGCCGCGCGTTTTCGCCTCTGGAGCTGACTTCTACATGCAGCCAGCCTGGAGCCCAAACGGCAGGGCGGCAGCCTGGGTGGAATGGGACCATCCCAACATGCCCTGGGACGGTACGCGCCTAATGTTCGCGCTGCTGGATGAAAGCGGCGAAGCCTGCGCGGAAGTTCACGTCCTCGACGGTGATGCAAGCACGCCCACTTTCCAGCCGGAATTCTCTCCGGATGGGCGCTACCTTGCCTATCTGCGCAACCCCGGCGAATGGGACCAGCTGGTCTTGTTTGACCTGGAAACCGGAGAAAAGCACGTCCTTCTGGACGGCCTTTCCCTGCTGCCGCCAGCCTGGGGGCAGGGTGCCCGCGTTTTGGCATGGGCTCCCGATGGCCTCTCCATCTATTACCTGGAAAATCGGCAGGCCAAAGTTTTCCTTGGCAAAATCGACCTGCCCGGCGGAGAATCCCAGACGGTGGACGTTGGCGCGTTCACCAATCTGGAACAGCTTAGCCTTTCCTCCAGCGGCGCGCTGGCTCTGATCGCCCAATCCCCCAGCCTGCCTGCCCGCCTGCTGGTAGTCCAAAATGGGCAAACGCGCGTTGCTGCCCGCAGCCGCGCGGACAATCTCCCTCCCGAAGACCTCCCTCAGGCGCGGGAAGTGGACTGGATTTCTTCCGACGGCGTGCGGGTCTTCGGCACTTACTACGCCCCCGCCAACCGGTCTTTTACAGCTCAGGGCCTGCCCACCATGGTGGTCTACATCCACGGCGGGCCGACCTCAGCGTCGCGCGTTGGGTTTGACCTGGACACAGCCTTCTTCACCAGCCGCGGATATGCCTATCTGGAAGTGAACTACCGCGGAAGCACCGGCTTTGGGCGTTCCTATCGCGACGCGCTGCGCGGAAACTGGGGCAGACTGGACCTTCAGGACGCGGTGGAAGGCGCGCGGGCCGTAGTGGGCATGGGGCTGGCGGACCCCTCGCGCCTCATCATCAAAGGCGGCAGCGCGGGCGGATACACCGTGCTTAACGCGCTGATCCATTACCCCGGTTTTTTCAAAGCCGGCTTGTGCTCTTACGGCGTGGCCAACCTCTTCACGCTGGATATGGACACCCACAAATTTGAAGCGCACTATAACGCCTCCCTGGTCGGCAGCCTGCCCGATGCCGCTCAAAAGTACCACGCGTTTTCACCAATCTTCCACGCGCACAGGATTAAGGATCCGCTGGCCGTTTTCCAGGGCGCGGAGGATAAAGTGGTGCCACAGAGCCAATCGGACAGCATCGTGGAGGTGCTCAAAGCGAACCGCGTGCCGCACATCTACCGGGTATATCCGGGCGAAGGGCATGGGTTCCGCAAAGCGGAAACAATTATTGATTTTTATGAAACTATCGAACGCTTCTTGCTGCAGCACGTCATATTCAGCATCTGACAACGAAAGCAGAATGAAGGACAAAAAAGGGATATGAATATCAAGGAAAACTTTATCAAGGCTTCAGATGGATTAAACCTTTACCTGCGCGCCTGGAGCGGCGCGCAAGCGGCCAGGGCTGTGGTCGTGCTGCTGCACGGCGTGGGCGAACACTGCCAGCGGTACGACCATGTAGCCGAGCGCTTTTGCGAGCGCGGCATTCATATGCTGGGCTACGACAGGCGCGGTCACTGCCGCTCTGAAGGCAGGCGCGGCGTCATCGGCAGCGTAGACCAATTGGTCGCGGATTTTTCCCAGGTCATCGCGCTGGCCAAAACTGAGTATCCCGGGCTGCCGGTTTTCCTCTACGGCCACAGCATGGGCGCTTTGGGCGTCCTCTACTATGCCCTGCGTGAAAAACCGGATGTCAGAGGGATTATCGCCACCAGCCCGCCTTTGGACAGCGGAACCATCCCGGAAAAACAAAAAAAGCTCATACGGGTCCTTGAGCCGCTTGTTCCCCACCTCACCATTCCAAGTAACTTGGACCAAAGCGCCCTCTCGCGCGACACGGCTGTAATCGCGGAATACCGGGCTGATCCGTTGGTGCATGATAAAGTCAGCGTGCGCCTGGGTGCTCACTTCGTGAACGCCCCGCGGTTTATCTTCGAGCACATTGAGGAATGGCGTCTGCCGCTTTACCTGGCGCACGGCACCGAAGACCGCATTTGCCCAATCAAGGGCTCAGACCTTTTCGCGGCCAAGGTGCCTGTTCCCATCACCTATCAGCGCTGGGACGGCCTATACCATGAGACGCACAACGAACCCGAAAAGGAGCAGGTAATCAGCGCCGTGCTTTCCTGGATAGAAGCGCAGCTGGCCTGAGAAGACCCACTCTCGCCCTGGTTTGGCCTGTTTAACACCGCTTGGTGAAAAGAGAGAAGCCCTCCGCCTGGAGGGCTTCTCTCTTGGCTGCTGTCGGTCGTCACCGAAGGTCATATTAATCAGTACATCACACAGCGGCGGGTAATTAAATAAAAAGAGCGGAGAGGGCGGGATTCGAACCCGCGATACCTCATCGGTATACTCGCTTTCCAAGCGAGCGCACTAGGCCAGCTATGCGACCTCTCCACAAGCAGAGCGCTATTATACCAGAATTTATTGCGGATTTCGCAAGGCAATTTTCCGAAATTTATTTCTTTTGGCCGTAATTCCCGCGGTCTTCCGCTTGTTCGGCAATTTGCTTTTCATCCAATAGCGGCACCGGTCCCACCGCGCGCGCCAGCAAGTATATCCTGGCCGCGTCCTCCAGATAAACCGCGGCTTCCAGCGCCTGGTCGAGGTCCTTGCCGAAAGCCATCACGCCGTGGTGTTTCAGAATAACGCACAGAGCTCCGCGGGCATACTCCACGGCAAGCGCTCCCATTCCCTCATCAGAAGAAATGGTGAATGGAGCCACATGCACGGCTTGCTGTGTGGCATCAATCATGAGCGTCAGGAAGGCGGGCAGCACATCGGTGACTAATCCCGCCGCGGTTGCGTAGGGCTGATGGGTGTGAATGACCGCGTTTACCGTGGGCATGTGCTTGAAAACAAAGAGCAGCGCGGAAGTGTCTGAGGAAGGACGCAAACAGCCTTCCACTACCTTACCCTGCGCGTCCACGCGGACAATGTCATCCGGCCGCATGCTGTCATAGCGCACCGCGGTGGGCGTCACCAGGAATGTGCCGTCTGGCAGACGCATGGAGACGTTCCCTCCGGATAAACTGACCAAACGGTAATGTTCCATGGTTAGCGCGCAATCCAATACTGCTCTTTTCTCTGATTCGTACATTTTCCATGCTCCCTTATTCCAGCCCTGCCCGGGCAATTTTTTCGACAAGAAATTCTCTGGCGCGCACGGCGCGTTCCAGATAATCGGGTTCATCGACAAACCAATACTCGATGATTAATGGCGCGTGAAAGTTGATTTTCTGCAGGCAGCGCAAAACTGCCTCAAAGTCCAACGCGCCGCTCCCCCACGGAAGGTTGTAACTGGTGCCAGGAACCGCGTCGCGAATATGCAGCCCGACCAGGTGCCCTTGCCCGGCTTCCAGCTCCTCCAGCGGCTCAAAACCCTCCGCCAACAGGTTCGCCGCGTCTGGGTATACCTGCAGCCAGGGGGAATTTACCTCCCGCACCAGCTCCAGAGCCTGGAGGATGGAACGAATATGCTTGTCCACCGGCTCAATCGCCAGCATCACGCCCAAATTGCCCGCCCATTCCGCGGCACGCGCCGCGTTTTCCTGGTAGCGCCTGGCCGTACCCTCGCTGGCAGGCTCGTAATACACGTCCGAGCCAGTCAATTGGAGCACGCGGATGCCGGTCTCAACACAAAAGTCCAGGCCTTTCCGCATCAGGTCCATAGCCCGTCGTGCAATAGCAGGGTCGGCGGAACCCAACGCGTACTTGCGGTGCCCGCTGAAGCAGGCGGAAAACAGCCGTATGCCGCTCTCCTCGGCTGCGCGGCGGGTTGCCCGCATTTCTGCCGCGCCCCAATCCAGGCGCGCCAGTCGGTCGTCGCTCTCATCGAGGCTGATTTCAAAAGTATCGTAGCCTGCCCGGACCGCATCCGCAAACATCTCAGGCAGCGGCTGGGGTTTAAGAGCTTTTTCGTAAATTCCGATGGGAAACGAAAGTTTTGCCGCCACTATTTTTTCACCGTTTCTGCTGCTTCCGCCAATGCGCGGTAAACCGCCAGTGGGTCCGGCGCGCCAAAAAACGACCTGCCAACAATGACTGTATCAATCCCCACTGCGCGTAATCTGGCGATATTCTCAAGGTTTACGCCGCCGTCCGCCCACAGCGAGACCCGGGCGGGCAGTTCGCAGCGAGCTTGTTGAATTTTCGACAGCACCGCGCTGCGCAGCTTCATCCCTTCAAAATCCGGCTCGGAGGTCAGGAAGAGGACGTAATCCAATTGTTCCGCAAAGTATGGCAGCGCGTGTGCGCCCGTTTTCAGGTTCAGCGCCAGACCGGCTCGCAGTCCCAGCCCGCGCAGCCTGCCTAAAAAAGTCGCTGGATACGGCAAAGCTTCCAGGTGCGCGCAAATGCTTTTAACGCCGCAGGCGCGCATGGGCTCAATGTAATCAAAGGGATTCGTGACCATCAGGTGCGCGTCCAGTTCGCCTCTCCACGCGCCGGCAATCGCCCGCACCATATCCATCCCGAAAGTGATGCTGGGCAAAAAATTGCCATCCTCAATATCAAGGTGCAGGTTTGGCAGCGGCTGGATGCGCTTAAGCTCGCTTCCGATTTCCAGCAGGTTTGCGGATGCTATGGAGGGAATAATTTTCATTTTTCACTTCCTCTGCTCATTTTTACGCGCTGCCGTGGAAACATTCCAGAGCAGCCAGGGCTTTTTCGTAGACCTGAAACTTTTCAGCGTAAATTTCAGCTTGTTCTTTCCGAGGAGTAAGGCGCTCGCGCATCTTTACCATCTTTTGGATTGCCTCCTGATAGTTGGCGAAAACCCCGCAGGCAATCCCGGCGCAGATAGCCGCGCCTTTCGCTCCAGGCTCATTTCCTTCCGGGATTTCAACCGGAAGCCCCAACGCGTCGCACATCATTTGCGACCAGACTCTCGAGTTGGTCACGCCGCCCGAAAGCCTGGCTTTGCTGAAAGCGTGCCCGTCTTTCACCAGCCGGTGAACATGAAAGACTGTCGAAAACACCACGCCTTCGTAAACCGCGCGAATCAGGTGCTCGCGTTTATCAAAGCTGCTCAGGTTAAAGAAAGCGCCTTTTCCACCCGCGACAGTCGCGGAATCAAAGAGGTAAGGTACAAATACCGCGCAGCTGTCCTCGGGCTTGAGTATTTCCACGCACTGGTCGCATTCCGCGTAAAGCTGCTGCCGGGTTTTACCGCTCACCTGGGCTGCCAGAAAGTTTTCTACGAACCACTCAAAGTTGCTGGCGGATGTCGGAGTGGACTCCTCCACCAAAAACTGCCCCGGTAAAAAGGATTGCGAGACGGAGTTCGTGGTCTCTCGATATCCGCGGCACAATTCCGGCGCAAGATACTCGTTGATAGACCAGGTGCCGGCAATCAAACAGAGCGTTTCGCCATCCAATACCCCGCTGGCTATTGCTCCGGCATCCACATCAAAGCAGCCGCCTGCCACCGGCGTCCCCTCTGCCAGCCCGGTCTGCGCCGCGGCTCGCGCGGATACGGTTCCCGAGACAGCCACCGGGCTGAGGCAAGGCGGCATAAGGCACGAACAATCCTCCAGACCCAATAGCTCGAAAAGTCTCGGCTCAAACGCGAGCGTGTGGATATTCATCAATCCCCAGGATGAAGCCTCCGTGAACTCACAAGCGGCAGTTCCGGTCAGGCGCAGCCGGATAAAGTCCTTGATTCCCAATACCCAGGCGCTGCGCTCAAGTACTTCCGGCGCGTTATCTTTAAACCAGGGCAGCAGCACAGCCGGCTGCGCGGCCCAAAAACCCTGATGGGAATATTGGAAAGCTTCGCGTTCAATCCCGCTTGCCGCGAATTTCTCAGCGTATGCCGCCCCGCGGGTATCCGTTGAGACGATGCAGTTCCAGGTGGCATTTCCGTTAGCATCGACCAGACACATGCCGTTGCCGTATCCGGTCAGTCCGATGCCAATGATTTCCCGCGGGTCTGCACCGCTCTTGTGAATGACATCACGGATCAGGTCCACAGTGGTCTGCCAGACCAGCTCCGGGTCTCGCTCGGTCATCCCGGGCTGAGGGAGAATCAGCGGCACCGGGCAGGAAGACACCGCGATTTCATCACCCTGCAAGTTAAACAAGGCGCATTTTGTTTTCGTGCCCCCGTTATCAATGCCGAGTAGATAGCGCATAATCCATCACTCTCTTCCGGAGTCTGGCCAAAACCTCCAGCTTCCTGAGTTTTATTACAAGAATTTTTCAACCACTTCGCCAACGGCGTTGCGATTGTTGCTTCTGCGCGTGATGTAATCAGCCGCGGCTTTGGCGTCGTCGCTGGCGTTGCTCACGGCCACCCCAAGACCGGATTTCCGGATCATCTCCACATCGTTGGAGAAATTCCCCACCGCGACAATATCCTCTGTGGGAATGTTCAACCTTTGGGCAAGGAAGCTGACCGCGCGCCATTTATTTATCCCATGCTGGAGCACGTCGTAGTAATGCGGCTGGGAGTGCATGGTGTAAAGGTTTAGTCCTTCGCGCGCAATCAGGCGGTCCATCATCGCCCGGGATTTCGGCCCGTACACACAAAAGCTGTCTATCTCTGTCAGCGGCGCGTCCGCGGGCTCGCGGATAATGACAGGCTGGTAATTGGCATAACGCGCGAATGCTTCCACGGTCTCATCCATCAGGGTCGCGCCCCAAAAACGGCCGGCTTTGATGTGCAGAAGCCTGTTCTTGCGCAAAAAGTACTGGATGACAATTTCAGCGGCGCGGGAGTCCAGGCATTCATGCAAAAGGACTTCGCCGGTTGCCAGCGCGGTGATTTTCGCGCCGGTATCCACGACGAGATAATCGGCGTAAGGGAAGCGCGGCTCCAGCGAAAGCACCTCGAATTCGCTCCTGCCGGTTACGAAGCAAATCGCCGCGCCTTTTTCGCGGGCAAGGCGCAGGCTTGCTGCCGTGGCATCGCTTATCTGCCCATGGTCATCAACGGTGGTGCCGTCCAGGTCCAGCGCCAAAAGTTTGCGGTGGGAGTTGGTTCTGACGGTCACCTTTATTTCAGTGCCTCCCGGAGAGCGTAAACGGGTTTCATGAAGGCTTTCACGCGTTCCGGGTCCACTGGATTGAAGAGCTTGCCTTCGACTTTAAAAGTCGTCGCAACCACCGCGCCGTCGCAGATTTTCAACTTTTCCGTGATGGTGTCTTTGTTGCATCCGGTGTTCGCGAAAACCAAAGTCTCGGGAACGGCTTCTTTTACCTGCGCGAGCAGCTCGTTCTCCACGCCTTTTCCAGCCGCTGAACCCGAGACGCACAGCGCGTCCGGCGCGGCTTTGAACACCAGCGAGCGGGCAATCTCCGTCAGGCTGCGCGTGTCCAGGTTGGTATCGGATTC
Source organism: Chloroflexota bacterium (assembly GCA_012517865.1). GTDB lineage: Bacteria > Chloroflexota > Anaerolineae > Anaerolineales > Anaerolineaceae > Mesolinea. The sequence continues at coordinate 102,412 of JAAYUC010000006.1, forward strand.
CGGATTGAGGAAAAACAGCAATTTGAGGTCATCCAGCCGCAGCGCGCTCTTTCGGCGTATCAGCTCGGAAAGTTCGTTGTTGTAGAAGCCGCCGTCGCCAGCATACACACCCGAAAAGGTGCCCCTGGCAAAAGACGCGTCCACCGCGGCTGCCAGTTCAATGGTTGCCAGGCCGTCGGAGATGCAATCCACGCCAAATGGGACGCGGATTTCATCCATCAGCTCGCCGATAACGCGCGCCATTGCGCTGGGTGTGACAAAACTCATACGGCGCTGATAAGGCAGGCTGAATTCATTGGAGAAAATAATGCCGTCCACGCCGCCGTCCTGAATGGCGTGCAGGTCCGCGCGTGCCAGGTCAATGACGCGTCGCATGCTTGCCCCTGCTTTGTATAAGGGGTCGCCTGGCAAAGGCTGAAGGTGCAGCATGGAGATAATGGGTTTCTTGACATTAAATAAGGTTTCTGTCCAGCTCATAGTATTTCCTTTAACTTCGCGGATATACAGCGCCCCGCTCAGACCGTCAGCGCGGCTGTCACAAAACTACCACCCCTTAATGGGATGCGCCATCGGATGGTCCGCGGTCGCGTAGTCGCAAATCAGCGTAACATCCGGGATGTAAGCAGGCAAAAGTGTGACCGGATACTCCAGGGTGGGTTCGCTAAAGAGCGCGACGCGCACCACAGTCTGCTTCCAGGCGCCCGTCGCTACCATTAATATTGCGCGTCTGGCAGTAAGCATGCTCTTGAATCCCAGCGTAACCGCCCTGGGCGGCACACGGTCGTAACAAGCCCCAAAAGTGCGCTGGCTCAGCGCGACGATGGTGTCATCGGTCAGGTCCACGATGCGGGTCTTGGAGCGGGCAAACTCTTCCAGGGTGACGCGGTGGGTGTAAGAGCGTGGGGCTTCGCAAAAAGCCACCAAACCTTTCGCCCCGACGCCAGCCCACAGGGTATCCACCCCGCCCATCTCTTCAATCGTCTTATCGATAGCATCCAGGTCGTTGATGCGAGGCCAATGGCGCTGCTCCAGCGGCACGTTCAATTCGGGGTCAATCCGGCCGTAGAAAGCGGCATTCATAGTGCCTTCCAGGCTCTCATAGGTATCTGCCACAGGATAAGGCCGGCCTTCCCAATCGAGAAAGTCATCCATATGAAAGACGTGCAGATTTTTCATGCTGATGCGCTCGCGGTTGACGCGCTCGATGAGCACATCGTATTCATCGGTGGGACCAGCTGGCAAAATCCATTTGGTAATCCTGCCCTGGCGGTTGTTTTCCGCAATTTCATCCGCTATCATATTGCCGATAAGCCGCATGGCGGTCGGGCGGTCTTCCTTAATAATCAGATTGATTTTGCGTTCAGGATGGTCCTGCAGCTGTTCCACCGGCAGGCTGCACCACCGAAATAGTTCTTCCCGTGTAATCTCCATTTTATTCCTCCCCATTCAAGAGCGCTTTGATGGCGCGGTAACCGCGCGCGGCGGCGTATTCAGGCTCAGTCTGATAGCGGGTAAAAAGTTCCAGCGAAAGGTATCCGTCGTAACCGACTTCTTTTAAGGTGCGGATGATGCCCGGGAAATCCATCTGGCCGTCGCCGGGGATAAGATGGTCCTCGCTGTCAATTGTCGCATCAATAAAATGGATGTGGCGGATATCACTGCCGCATTTATTGAAGTATTCGACCATTGGCTCACGCGCGATCAGCGGGCAGGCCAGGTCCAGCATGCCTTTGACCATGGGGGAATTGACAGAGCTAATCGCCCAGTGCAGGTCATCGGAGGTGACCAGGATAGTGCCCTCATAGGGCGTGACCGGTTCCAAAATGATCATCTGGCCAATTTTCTCAGCGTGTTCGGCCAGGATTTTGATATTGTCGATGAAAAGCCGGCGGACGTCAGATTCGAGCCGGCCGTAACCCGGATGGTTGCACGCGAACATGCAGTACTGCGAGCCAATCGCCCTGGCAGCTTCCAGCGACCGCTTGAAATACTCCAGGCTTTCCTGGTTCAAATCGGGGTCTTCAAACACCAGGCTGTAGGGCGAGCCGGTGTTTTCGGGGGCATAGCTGATAATCGGGAGCTGATAGCGTTCGGAGAGCGTGCGGATTTTCTCTGCCCCGCCGCGAAGAATATCCAGCGGAAACGCGTGCGGACGGAACCCGCCTATTTCTATCGCGTCGTATTGATATTTTGCGGCAAGTTCAAAGGACTTTTCCAGAGGATAACGGGAAATACCCGCCGTAAACAAACTAATCTTCATACGCAACTCCTTTATATATCATGAGGCGCCAAAAAAGCGCGATTTTTTCAAAAAATACCCCCCAGATTTGAAAAAACTGAAGGTGGTATGCCCAAACGTGATGATAACAGATAACTTACAGCCTTTATTTTACCACTATTTCGGAAAAATCAATAGATAAGCTATTGACAATATTGTACCAATAGATGTAGAATACACACCATGCTGACAAAAGTTCCTGTCGAAACCGCCCTTGCAGTCTGGATGCTTGCGATATGATTTTTGAAAAATCGCTTCCAAGCACTCCTTCTTTCCTGACTCCCCTGCCCAAGCGCCGGAATTTTTCTCAGCTCTTTTCGTCCCATCCCTATGGATTGTCATTACGGCAGTCAAGTACATCGGTTCGCCGCAATTTTTATCAATAAAACTATAGCAAAGAAAGGATTTCATTAATGGCAACGCAAACTGAAACACAAGTTGCACCAGCGGTCGGAGCGGAAGGCAACCTTCTCTCCCGCAAACTGGGCTTCCTCGCGGTCCTCGCTATCGGCGTCGGGACTACGATTGGCTCCGGTATTTTCTCCTCTGTCGGCGAGGTCGCCCGCGCGGGCGGCAGCGCTCTGATGACTGTGCTGGCTTTTCTTGTCGGCGGCATCATAATGATCCCTCAAATTCTGGCCTACGCCGAGCTTTCCTCCGCCTATCCCGAGAACGGCGGCGCGTACATTTACTTCCGCGAAGCTGGCTCAGATTTCCTGGCTTTCCTTTCCGGATGGATTGGTTTCTGGGGAACGGACACCCCCGGCATTTCCATCATGGCCCTTGCCATTGCCAACTATATCGGCTTCCTGACCGGTATCGAAGGCGCCTGGCTGAAAGTGATCGCCATCGCGTTCATCGTCTTCTACGCCTGGACCCATATCCGCAGCGTTGAAGGCGGCTCCAAGACCCAGACCGCGCTGACCGTCATCAAGGTCATTCCCTTCGTGCTGTTGATTGCTGTCGGCCTCTTCTACCTGCAGGGCAGCCTGCTTTCCACCCCCGCGATTGCTGGCGCTCCTACCGGCATCCTGGCCCTCGTCGCGGCGATTTCCGCCACCACCTGGTCATATGACGGTATGCAGTCCGCCGCCTGGGTTGCTGGCGAAGTCAAGAACCCTCGCAAGAACATGCCCAAAGCTCTGATCGCCACCGTCCTGTTTGTCACCCTGCTGTACACCCTGATTTCCCTGGTCATCACCGGCCTGCTGCCGATTAACAACCTGGTGGAATCAACCGCTCCCGTCGCCGACGCCATGGCGCGAATTCCATTCATTGGCCAGATTGCCGGTATCGTTACTGCGGTCATCGCCGTCCTCGTCATCAACGGCTCCCTGACCAGCCTCATCCTGATCCAGCCCCGCCAGCAGTGGGCTATGGCGCAGGATGGCATGTGGTTCCGCTCCTTCGGCAAGGTGCATCCCAAGTGGCAGACCCCGGTGCTCTCCATTGTTGTGCAGTGCGCGTTTGGCATCCTCTTCCTGTTCTTTGCCTCTCTGCGCGACTTGCTCGGCTATTTCACCTTCGCGCTGCTGCTCCGCAACACCGCCACCATGGCCGCTATCTTCTGGCTGCGCAGGAAAGAAAATTACAAACCCAGCTTCAAGATGCCTGTCTGGGTTCTGATGACCATCCTGGCGATTGCCTTCTCTTTCATTCTGTTGGTCTCCACCCTCCTGTGGGCTCCCGGTCCCAGCCTGATTGCCGGCGTCATTGGCGCTGTCACTGGCTATCCTGCCTACCTGTACTTCAAGAAGACCCAGAAGCCGTTTGAAACATTTGGTAACGAAGAAGCGTAGCCTTCAGAACAGACCAAACTGTAAGTAAACCGATGTAATCCTCGGGGGCATGGGAAGCGGCCGCGCAGAACATGCCCCCTTAATATTGAAACCAATAAAACCTGGAAGGAAAAATGGCACATTTTTTTCAAAACCTTGTAACAGAACTGATTACCCCTTTTAACGATGACGGCAGCGTTGACCATGAGACTCTGGCCGCGATTGTCGATTTCCAGATAAAAAACGGCGTCCGACACTTCTTCGTGAACGGCCTGGGCGGCGAAAGCCATCTGCTCAGTCTGCAGGAACGCCAGGACGTTCTCCGCACGGTTTCTTCCCGCTGCACCAACGGCGAGAAAACCATGGCATGCGTGTTTGTGTCCACGGTTCGGGAAGGAAAAGAGCTGATAGACCTGTACTCCGACGTCCGGCACGACGCCGTGTGCCTCACCGCGCCGGCCTTCTTTCCATACACGGAACAAGCCCTCTATGCCTTCACCTCCGAGCTGTTGGAATACGCCAATCAGCCAAGCTACATCTACAACTGCGTCCAGATGGGAACACTGTACTCCCCGGAGCTGCTGGCAAAGCTTGCAAAAGACCACAGCAACCTGTACGGTTACAAAAACGCCACGCGCGATATTGTCCATTACATGCAGTGTCTGATGCGCATCGACCCGACCAAATTTGACTTTTTGGACGGATGCGACGCGACCATCGCCCCCACCATGTTAGTTGGCGGCGTAGGATGCGTCTCTTTTATGGGCGTGCCCTTCCCAAAGGAAACCAAAGCCATCTGCGATTACGCGCTGGCCGGCAATACCGAAAAAGCCATGCAAGCTCAGTACAGAATTCTCGAACTGCGCAATATCCTAAAGAAATCTCCATTCAACGCTGCCTACATGCTGGCGATGGAACTTACCGGCGGACCGGTAGCCCGCAATACGCGCATGGTGCCCGAGATGGCGCAGGTTTCTGACGCGGTGCGCAAGGAACTCTATGAAACCTACGCCCGCCAGCAGGCGGAACCGTTGGAATAATTGCCAGCACCGTATTGAACGCCAGGACGAGAGAAAAGGAACGCAATGATGAAGAGCACCAGAATTGCACTCAATGAAGCGGCGTTTTCTGAGAAAGAAAAAACCTTCCTCACTAACGAGGCGTTTACCGTCAGCCTGTTTCGCTATTCGACGCAGGTTTGCGCGGCGCGCCTGAGCAACTCCAAAATCAGTCTGGTTGTGCTGCCTTTCCAGGGCCAGCAAGTCTGGCGCTTTCGGAGCCCCATCGGCGACCTGACGATGAAGTCGATTTTTGAGGAACCAGAAAACACCACCCGCTTTGGGCTCAATTACGGTGCGTTCCTGATTCACTGCGGGCTGACCGCCAACGGCAACCCATCCTCTGAAGACACGCATCCGCTGCACGGTGAACTGCCAAACTGCCGTTACCAGCAGGCCTGGCTTGAGGTCGGCTCGGATGAACAGGGCGATTACCTGAGCCTGGGCGGGAGCTATACCTACCGCAACAGCCTGGAATATCATTATGAATTTTCGCCGGAGCTGTGGTTGCGCCCGGATTCCGCTCTGGTGGATATGCGCATTCAGGCGCGCAATTTCCGCCTCAAACCAATGAAATACATGTATATGGCCCATATCAACTGGCTGCCCGCCGACGGCGCGCACCTGCTCTGCAGCGCGGACCCCAGGACGACTGAGGTTTTCTCCGACACTTTCGGGCTGCCCAACAGCGACCAGCAGAAATTCATGGACTACACGGCACGCCTCGGCGCAGACCCAACAATCGCGGATACAATTGATTCATCCAGCCAGTTTTACGACCCGGAATTGTGCATGTACCTGCACTGCGTTCCGGATGAACAGGCCTACGCGCATGCCATGCAGGTTTACCCGGATGGGGACGCGGCCTATGTCGGCTTCCGCACCCGGGAACTGCCAAACGCGGTGCGGTGGTTCGCGCGCACGGGCAGCGAAGACGCGCTCGCGTTCGCCATCCCCAGCACGAACAACCACCTGGGTTTTGCCCGCAACGACGCCAAAGGCCTGGTTCGGGAAATTGCCGCGCAGAGCTGCCTGGAAATGCATTACCGGTTTGGTTACCTGACTTCTGAGGAACGCCGCGGTGTTGAAAATAATATCAATCGGGTTCTCGGCAAAGCTTAACGCTGTCCAAAGAGCCACAAAAGGAGTACGAAATGACAAAAAATATCGATGTGATTGTTCTGAACAGCCATGGCGTGGGCCAGTTCTGCAACATTAAAAGGCTACCTTTCCTGGGCGAAACCCTGCGCGCCTGGAACTGGCGCGTAGAGGAAGACGGCGGAAAAGGCACCACAGTTGCCGTTTCACTCGGCCGGCTGGGTGTGAAAACCGCCTATGTTGGCAAGGTTGGAAAAGACCCGTGGGGAGACCTCGGCTTTAAGTGGATGGGCGACGCCGGCGTTGATACAACCTATATGTATCAATCCGATGAAGTAGCCACCGGCACAGGCCTGGTGATGATTGACGAGGACGGCAACAATACCATCGTCGACGGCGACAGCTCGCTGGAGAAGCTGACCGTTAAAGAAATCCGCGCCGCGTTGGAAGACCTGAAAGATGCGAAGTATTTCATCACCGGCTTCGCCATGCCGCAGCACCTGGCGCTTACAGCCGCGAAAATGGCGCACGAGATGGGCATCACCACCGTCCTCAATACCAGCCCGCTGCCCCATGAACCCATGGGCGATCTGAATTATATTGATTACATCGTGTGCAACGAGGTGGAAGGGCGCGTTCTGGCGGAATTTGAAGAAGGCTCCATGGATTATGAGAAAATTGCCCGACGAGTGAGAGAGATTTACCACTGCGGGTCTGTGGCGATGACCCTGGGGGAAGAAGGCTGCCTCGTTCTGCATGAAGATAAGGTCTTCCGCGTTCCCGCGGTAAAAGTTGATGTTGTTGGAACCGTTGGCGCAGGGGACAGCTTCCTGGCGGCTTTCGTCGCCAACCTGGTCTGGGGCAAATCGGTGGAGGAAGCCGCCGCCTGGGCAGTCAAGTGTTCCGCGCTCAAGGTCACCCGCGCCGGCACGATACCCGCCTTTCCCTACCTGCACGAGGTTGAAGCTTTTATCGCCAAACTGGACGAAAACAAGTAAAGCGTTTACGCGCCTCCCCCTGGTGTTAAGCCCGTACAGAACCGGTTCTTTGTAACCGGTTCTTTTTAATTTTCTTTCCGTCCTGAATTTGTCAGGATTACCCGCGGCGGAACAGAGATTTCATCTATGCGAAAGAACACGGCGGCACAGAGAGGCCGTCTTTGCGAGGTAGCGCAGCAACCGCGGCAATCTCCCTTTCTGCCTGTGGTTCACCCTCAAGCCGAAAGCGAATCAAAGTATCCTTTCAATATCGTTTCGCGCCTCATAATGGAGCAAAAAGCTGGAATGGACGCGAACCAGCCATCTCCTTTTTTTGAGAAACACTCTGCCGAGGCCTCTTTCTTATCGCTCAGGCTACTGCCGAATCAGACTCAGGCAGACAATTTCAAGCAACCTTGGAGCGGCCTAAGCTCTCAATGATTCCCGAACCGAAACCCAGGCGCCCACCTCACAACTCCCGCATCAGGTCTTTGGTGCGCAGGTAAAGCTCATCGAAAACCTTGCGATAGCGGGCATAAACCGCCTGGTTCTGCGGATTTGGAATATAGACTTCCGCCGGACTGATTTTCTGGCTTAGCTCAGCGAAGCTGGCGCTGTTGCCAACTGCCACCGCCGCGAGTAAAGCATCCCCAAACGAGGCGCCGATGGTGATTTTGGCGGTCTGAATGACATGGCCGGTGATGTCGGCGATAATCTGCAGCCAGAGCTTGTTTTTTGTGCCGCCCCCCACTGCCATAATCTTGGTCAGCGGCTGCCCGTGTTCGCTGATGATATCCAGATGCTGCGCGATGCTGTATCCAACGCCTTCCAGTGCGGATTTGTACATGTGCGCGCGGGTATGCTGCAGCGTCAGCCCAAAAATAACGCCGCGCGCCTGGGGGTCATTGATGGGCGTGCGCTCGCCGGCGAAATACGGCAGCGTAATTAAGCCCCCGCTGCCGGCCGGGATGCCCTCAAGCTCATCCAGAATGCTTTCATAAGCATTTCGGCCGCCTTCTTCCTGCTGGGCGAGCTTATCAAAGAAAACAGTATCGCGGTACCAGCGCGTGAGCGTGCCGGCATTATTGGTCCCTCCGGTAATACTGAAAGCGCCGGGCAAAATGAACGTGTCGTGCCATAGGCGCGGGTCTGTCACCAATCGGTCGGAGCAGTAAATCAGGTAGCAGCTGGAGCCCAGCATCACCATCATATCCCCGGGAACAAAAATTCCGGTGCTGATGGCTTCCGCGCCGGCGTCATCGGTGCCAGTAATTACCGGCGTGCCTTCCGCCAGGCCGGTTTCGGCTGCGGCCTGGGAAGTGACCGTTCCGACGATATCCATGGTTCCGCGGCAGTCCGCCAATTGGTCCGGGCGGCAGTACAACTGGCAAAGCTCCTCATCAATGCTTCCATCCGGCTTATAACAGGGCGTGAACGTATTAATCAGGAATTTATCAATCACATACCTGCCGGTCAGCTTAGCGGTCAGATAAGAGGTGGCTGTCAGGAATTTATATGTCTTTTGGTAGACCTCAGGCTCGTTATTTTTTATCCACAAGATTTTCGGGGCGACGTCTGAAGAGCATAGCGGGCGGCCCCACAGCGCGTTGACCTTATCCTGGCCGTAGTAAGCGTCCATGAATGCCATCTCGCCCACCGCGCGGGAATCGATGCCGTAGAGGATAGCTTTGCGCAGCGGACGGCAGTTCTCATCCACAGGCACACAGTCCGCGCCCAGCGCGCTGGTGCCAACGCAGGCAATCTGGGCCGGGTTGATGCCGCTTTCCGCGATCAGACCGCGCGTGACGGCGCACAGGTCCTGCCACCATACCGCTTCGGCATCGTGCTCATAAAAATTTGGCTGGGGGTTGTCCAGCCCGTGCCGGACGGCCTTGCTTGCCACCAGGTTGTAATCCTGGTCAATCAGCACGCCCTTGCTTTCATACGTGCCAATATCCACCCCTAAAAAGTAACGATTGCCCATGAAGGTCACACTCCTGTTTACCGAATAATTGAATATTCGATGGTATTTTTCTGCGGTTGGTTATTCACCCTGCACAGTGATGGTATACGAACGCTGAGAAGGGCCGTCAAACTCCATAAAGTAGATTTCCTGCGCTTCGCCTTTCACAATTCTGCCGTCTACCACGGGGAACAGGCAGCTGTAGCCGGTGAGCATCGATTTGAGGTGCCCGCTGGCATTGCCGGCCGTGCTGCCGTAGCTGCGCAGGATGCGCGCGTGAGCGTACGGGTGGTCCTCCGGGACAAGCCTTTTAAGGGCGTTATCAATATCGCTCTCCAGGCATTCCAGAGCTTCATTGACCATGATGCCGGTGGTGGTGTGGCTGCTGATGACCGCCACAAGCCCGTTCCGCACGCCTGATTCCCTGACAGCGGCAATCACTTCATCAGTAATCAGGATGAATTGGTTGTATTGGTTGGTGAGCAGCGTATTGCGTTTGTGAAAGAACATACGCCTCCTTATCCCAGAAATTCCAGCGCGTTTTGCCCCAGGACCAGGTCCAGAGTGCCCGCGCGCCAGCCAATATTGCGCAGAGCTTCCACCATCCGGATTTGCTCAAAGCGGGGATTGTTGGACCCAAACATCACCTGATGGCGCAGGGAGCGGTCAATCCAATACTCGCCCAGGATGCGTTTAAACACATGGTCATAAAATTCCCGCGCGCTATCAAAATACAGCAGGCTGGTATCCGCGTACATATTTGGGTATTTCAGTAATAGCGCCGCGGTTTCCAGCACCCACGGGAAACCAAAATGCGCCAGGCAAATCCGCAGTTTGGGATAGCGCGCGGCCACAGGCTCAAACTCCAATGGGTTGGAATAGCGCATGCTCGTATTTGGTTCAAGACTCATGCCGGCGTGGAAAATGATGGGTTTGTTGTAGCGCAGACAAATGGCATAAATTGGGTCCAGCATGCTGCTGGAGGGAGAGAAATTCTGACGGGATGGGTGCAGCTTGAGCCCGGCCAGTCCCAGGTTGCCAAAGGCGTGCTCGAGTGCGTCGGCCGCGTCCGGGCGGTAGGGGTCCACCGAAGCAAAGCCAATGAAGCGCCGGGGGTCAAGGTCTGCCAGCTGCCTGATTTCTTCATTGCTGACGATAAACTGGTTTTCCTGTGTGGTCAGGTCGAGCGGCAGGAGAGCCAGGCGGTCTATTCCGGCGCACTGCATCTGGTTATGGATATGCGCGAGGCTGGTCGCGCCCGCCTTGTACAAACCCAACGCCTGCCGCCGCTGTTCAAGCAGTTCCTCATTCGGGCAGATTGCTTCAAAAAACGCCGGATGGGTATGGATGTCAATCACTTCTCCCATGAATTCTCTCCCGCCGCTATTTATCAGCTTAACAACTCGCGCATTCTTTCCATGGCCAGTTCAGAATACAGGCTCGGTTCGTTCAGGTAGGCCATCACCAATTCAACCGTGCAGAAGTGCTGGTAATTCCTGGCTTCGATGGCGCGCAGCAGCTGGCGCAGCGGGATATTACCGTCTCCAGGCATCATATGGGTGTCCGAGCAGCCGTCGCTGTCGATGATGTGCATGTGGCGCAGGCGGTCGCCCAGTTTGTCAAAATAGCTCATGATGGGCTCGCGGTTGCAGAAGGGGGGACAGATATCGCACATGCCCACCAGACGGGGGGAATTGATGGTATTCAGGACGCGCACCAGGTCATTGCAAGTGACAATGACATTGGATTCATATTGGGTCAGCGGCTCAAGCGCGATATCAATTTCAATATCTTCAGCATAGTGCGCCAGTTCGGTAAAGGTGCTGATGACGCGCTCCCAAATTTCATCGTGGGTGGCTTCGTAGCCGGCATGTGCGGCGGAGAGCAGGACAAATTTACCGCCCATCGCCTTGGCCATGTCCATATTCAGCTTGATGTATTCGATACTTTCTCGGCGCATGGCTTCCGTGCCAATCATGGGATTGTACGGATATCCGTTGGTTTCCGGGGTATAGCCAATAATTTCCATGTTGTACTTGTCGCGCAGCGCGAGCAGCTCCTTAAGCTGCCCGGCTTTCAGGTCTGGCGCGTACGCGTGCGGGCGGCCGCCCCAAATTTCAATCCCGTCGTATCCCAGTCGTTTCGCGTCCGCGAACGCCCGCTCCAGCGGGTAGCGCATATAGCCCATGGTGAACATTCCGATTTTCATTTTTTGTTTCCTTTTCTTAACCAGATTGATTGCAGTGCCTTTCGGCGCTGTTATGTAAATCTCCAGCACATTCACCGGCGCGGAACGCGCCCTCACCCGGGGAATTCCTCTTTCTTGGTGTTCACGGTGCGCGTCAGATGGACAAAATCACCGGGTCGGTATCCAGTCTGTTTGCCCACATTGATGGAAATCAGCTGAATCGGCACAATTTCGGCCAGCGTGCGCCCAATGCCACGGTTCCTGGGCAGAACAATGGTTGGCAGCAGGGCCGAGGTTTCGTTGGCAGCCCAAAATACCTTCATCCCCAGGCCGGCCGCTTTAGCAGCCAGGAATTCGTCCTCTTTACTGGTCTGCTCCTCGCCTTCCAGCGCCAGAAGGGTAAAATCCGGACCCGCCATCTCCACCGCGCCGTGCCAGAATTGCCCGGTAGTCAACCCTTCCACATACAGTTTTGGGCCCTCCTTGAAACACAGCGCGCCCTCCAAGGCGGTGGCGTAAGAAGCGCCCCGCCCGACAATCGCCAGCTTTTTGACTTCACCGAGCGCGCTGTCCAGCTCCTGAATGTGCCAATCCAAGTCAGCCAGATAGGTTTCCAGCCCATCGGCGGTAGTGCGCAAATCCTCCATATCACCATCGACATCCTTGCCGGCCAGGCTGAAGGCCATCAGCTGGGTGACAGCGAGCGTGCCAAGGTAACTGCGCGTGGCCAGGGTAATATCATTGCCGGTGTGGATGGGCACAATCAAATCCGCGGCCAGCCCAAGCGGACTATCCGGATAATTGGTGTTCGCCAGGATGAACGGCGATCCAAGCTCCTCGCGCCGGCGCAGCAGACGCGTCATTTCAATGATTTTGCCCGAATTGGATATCATCCAGAGAAGGGTGCGCGAGTTTATCAATCCGGCCGCGTAGCTGTTCAGCTCGCTGGCGTCCACCCACACAGCGGGCAGGCCTGCCTGGGCAAGCCGCACCCAGGCCGCGTAGGCGGCAAAAAAGGAAGAGCCCATGCCTGTCAGGATGACGCGGTCAAATTCCCCCGCCTGCCAGCGGGCCGCGAGCGCGCTCATGGCCTCGGGGTCGTAGCCTCTGATGGCATTGCGCACGCCTTCCGGCTGGGAAAGGATGTCGGTAATGAAAGGAAAATCTTCGTGCATTTTTTACCTCATGGTTTCCTTTGCTTCGGCCTTTTGCCTCAGCAGCAGCGCGTACGCCGCCCCAATAACGCCGGAGTAGTATCCCAATTTGGCCGGCACGATGGTCACCTTATCCGCGGGAACCATCAGGTTGTGTTTGCGCATGGTCTCTTCCACATCCGACCTGAGCAGTTCATAGCTTTCGATGACGCCTCCGCTCAGCACTACCACTTCCGGCACATATGCGGAGATTAAATTCAATAAACCAAGCGCCAGGTATCCGGCCTCCCGCTGCATAATTTCGAGCGCTTTCAGGCTGCCTTTTTCCGCCGCGTTGGCCACCGCTGCGCCGGTCACAATATCGGGCGAGCTGAGGTTTAACTCCTGCAGGAATTCCGGGTCCTGGCTGGCGATTTTTCTGGCATGGTCCGTCAGGGCATCCCCGCTGGCAAGACTTTCCCAGCAGCCCTGCGCGCCACAGTAGCACTGCGGGCCGGCAGGGTCTATGATGTGGTGCCCCGCCTCTGGGTGCGCGCCGTCTATCCCGCGATAAATCTGACCGTCCAAAATCAGGGCGGTGCCAATACCAGTGCCGACGGTCACCGCCAGCAGACGCCTGGCGCCTTTTCCAGCGCCTTGCCAATACTCGGCCAAAGCGGCAGCGTCCGCGTCGTTTTCAAGCACGCACGGCAGTTTGAAATGCTCGCTGACCAGTTCGGTGTAGGGAACAAACTGCCAGGCCGGACTGGAATACGGACTGCGGATAGTCCCCTTGAATGGGTCTACCGGACCGGTAGCTCCAACCCCAATTCCCAGAATCTCCGGCGAACCGTTTTCTTTCAAGAGCGTTTCCACCAGTTCAATGGTGGCGCGCGCGCCGGTATCCTCGCGCCGGTCAGTTCCCAGCCGGCTGCTGCGGACGTCAACGGCCTCGCCGTCCTGCGTGACCAATCCGGCGCGAACGTTGGTCGCGCCAAGGTCCACGCCCACAAGCAGCGGCGCGCTGCCGCGGTAACGACTGCCGCTTGGTTTCATGTCGCCTGGCAGGTATTTATTACGGAACGAGGTGGAGAAACTAACCGAGAAGGCTGCTTTTTCACTGCGGGTGAAAGATTGGTTGTATTCAATCACCTTTCCGGCTTTGTTGCGCGTCACGCACTCAAACATCAAAACCGGGGTTGCGGGGGAAATCTTTAGCCAGCGCGCGTCTTTCGCGTCCAGCCAATACGCCGTCAGCGTTTGCCAGCCGTGGTCGTAGGTATGGCCATGGAATTCCATAATGTCAAAAAGCGAAAACACTTCCAGGTCCATGTATTCCAGGTCAGGGAGCAGCGCTTTGGGAGTGTAGACATCTTCGATGGAGTACGGCTCACCGTTGATGTAATAAAGGCGGCGCATGTAGAAGATGTCGTCGTCCGGCTCAATTTCAAGAATCTTCGCGTATTTCACACCTGCCGGACGCACAATTTTTGTGAGCATTTTGACCGAAGGTTCGCCGCCCTGCTCGCGGATTTTCTGCCTGAAACCAGACATCGAGTCAAGCTCGTGCCGGATTCTTTTTCCGACCACGAAGACGCCTTTTCCCTGCACGGGTTTCAGCTGGCCTTCAAGCGTGAGGGAGTTAATCGCGTTGCGTACTGTCAGGCGGTGGATGCCAAATTCTTCCACCAGCTCGCTCTCCGACGGAATGGCCGTGCCGGGCGGGTACACGCCTTCTTCTATGCGCGAACGCAAAATATCCCGCAGTTGGATGTACTTGGGGCTCTGATTTTTATCGTTGATTACTTCTTCACCCATGGTTCAAAGACCTCCACAACTTCCGCCGCCACGCGCGCGCCGCCGCGCAAGGCCTCTTCCAGGCCTTTTCCGCGCAGCACTTCCGCCATAAATCCGGCGATGAACGCATCGCCCGCGCCAACCGTATTCTCCACCTGCGCGGGGAAAATTCCAAAGTGGTAAAAACGTTCGCCGTCGTACGCGCTGCTGCCTTCCACGCCAAGGGTTCCCACCACAACTTTGGGGCCCTGCCTCCAGGCGTCTGCGAGGAAACTTTCGGCCTCGGACGGTTTGAGGGAAAAGAAGGCGTAATCCACATAAGGCAGGGTGCGGGCCACCAGCGGGTCATCTTTTTTGGTGGCGTAATCAAAGCTCAGCAGCGCGCCGTGCGCCTTGAGCCCCGGCAGGTCGTTATCCGCCTTTCCCCAAAAAGCTGTGTGCACCAGGTCGTGCCGCGCCGCAAAATCTATCTCTTCGGGGGTAAAGACAAGGTCTGCCAAAACCCCTTCCACATATTCCCCATGCACGCGGTCCTTTCCATCCATGTCCATGTAAGTGACCGCCGTTGCGCCATTCCCAACGCGCACGTGGGAAATATCGATGCCTTCAGATTTCAGGGTCTCCAGCATCCAGCGGCCGTTATCGTCGCTGCCGGTCACGCTGACCAACGCCGTGGGGAAACCCAGTTTGCGTATGTTGACGGCGAAATCCACGGCATTTCCAGTTGGATATTGTCTGCCCAGCCGCGGGTAAACATCAATGCAATTATCACCAATAGCAGCAACGCGCATATGTTGTTCCTTAAGAATTATTCCACCGGCCAGGCACCCTTGACCTGAATAGTCACCGCCGCGCTTTCAGCGCCAGAGCGCAGGCAGCTTTTCAGGTCCTGCCCCTGCAGGACCGCGTACAAAAAGCCAGCGATGAATGAGTCGCCGCAGCCCATTGTGTCAATCACCGGCGATGGGACGGCCTTCTGTTCGACAAAGGTCTCCCCATCAAAACCCAGGCTGCCGTTCTCCCCCAGGGTCGCCACCACATACTTCGGACCTTTGCTCCAGCATGCGCGCAGGAACTCCCGCAATTCCGGACTGTCCTCCTGGAAGGAGAAAAAGGCGTAATCGACATACGGCATAGCGATATCCACACAGGCGTGCTCGGGTTGGTCGGAAAAGTCAAAAGAAATCACAACGCCGCGCTCGCGCAGGTCTTTCAGGTCATGTTCGATGCGGCTCCAGACGCTGGTATGCATCAGGTCGTGCGTGCTGATAAAGGCTTTGTCTTCTTCGGAGAGGAAAAAATGCTCCATCACGCCTTCATCGTATTTGCCAAAAACGCGGTTGCCGTTGTCGAGCGTGATTTCAGTATAAGGGGAGGTTCCCGGCCTGGTGCTGAGGTGCGAAATATCGACGCCTTTAGCTGCCAGGGCTTTCTTCAGCTTTGCCCCGTATTCATCAGTGCCAACAAATCCGACATACGAGGCCTGGCCGCCCAGACGGATAAAGTTGACCGCGACGTTCACCGTGTTACCGCCCGGGTAGGTTTCTCCCTGCTCCAGGTAAACATCCGTAGAGTTATCACCGACTGTCGCAATCTTCATTTTTTCCTTTCCTCTCTGCCTAATTCACTGATGAATTTCATCTTATCCGTGCGGGCAACCGATTTAAACGATTCAACCGGCACATTCTGAGAATCATAGGTGATGCCGGTCAGAAAATAACACGCGCTGCCCTCGGGAATTTCTAACCATCCGGCCTCAGCTTCATCCGCGATGGTCAGGCTGATATCTTCCGTCCCATGGCTGATTTCCACCCCGTATTTTTCCTTCAATAAGGCGTACAGCGATAAGCCCTCAAAGTCGTAGGTTTCCAAACCCGGATATCGATCCAGAGACAGCACGGAGGTGTCCAGCGCCACCGGCACATCGTCAATCACGCGCACCCGAATGATTTGCAGCACCTGGCTGTCTCGCGGCAGCTGCAAGCGCTCAGCCATACGCGCGCTGGCAGTGATGACAGACTGGCTTACGCGCCGGTTTTTCAGAGTCTTTCCCTGGCTCTTCACCCAATCCGAAAAGGAACCCAAATCCTGCAGGTTTCGCAGCATGCGCGGCTCGGGGATGTAGTAATTTACCAGGGGCGTGCTTGCCAGAATGCCGGCGGCTATCAGGCGTTTGGCAGCCGCGCGAAAGGTCATGCGGTTGCAATTCCAGGCCTCACAAAGCTGCCGTTCGCTTGGCAGTGTGTCGCCGGGTTTCAAATTATTTTCAATGATGTAGCATTCAATCTTTTCAGCAATTCGGTCTCTTGGTCTGCTTTCGTACGCGTCCACATGCACCTCTTTCCCGCAATCTCAGGCCTCGGGAAGCAGCCTGCGCAGATACTGCGCTGACCTTTCTATGGATGTGTGAGGGTCATCCCAATAAATGGAGTCGTTTATTTCCAGGGTAAGGTTGCCCTCATAGTCGTTGCGTTCCAGGGTATCGATGTAATCCCTGAGCGGCAGGTTGCCGTCGCCCAGGATGTAATGCCCGGATGGATTTCCGTCGGCGAAGTGGATGTGCTGCACGCGTTTTCCGAGCGCGTCAAAAAAACTTTGCAGTATTTCGCCCACCACCGCCATCGCCACCAAATCCACGCAGCACTGCACCTGTTCGGAATCCGTCTCCGCGAGCATGCGCTGCATGTCCGCACAGGTTGTAATAAGATTGGATTCATACGGCTGGAGTTGTTCAACAATCAGCTGAACGCCCAGCTCCTCCGCCCTTTTGGCCAGAACGCGCATGGAGTCAATCGAGCGCTTCCAGGCTTCTTCGCGCGGTTCATCCAGTAAGCCCCATCCGGACGTAACAAACAGGCGGTTCGTGCCAAATTCCAGCGCGTCTTCCATGGAACGGGTAAAGTAGCGGATGCTCTTCTGGCGGTACTCCTCATCGCGCCCGGCCAGATTGATGGGGTAATTGAGCTGTTCCGGCGTCAGCATGATTACTTTCATGCCGCGGTCTTCTATTTGCTTGCGCAGGCTGGCTATTTTCCTGCTGGCGCTGGCGCGGTCGGGATAATCATCAAAACTGTAATGCGGGTCTCCCGCCCACAGTTCCAGGTACTTCAGACCGCATTTTTCGATTGAGTCAAGGACATACGCGAAGGAGTAATGCCAGTACTGCACGGTCATCACCGAAATGTTTTGCATGCTGATTCGGGACATAAAGCTCCAATCCTCGGGCAGGTATTAGATGAGTAGTTATCAATGTTATACCATAAATACAGACAAGACACAAGGATTTTTAAAATATTGGTGTTGATTCGAAGCCCGGATACTGATGTGTGAAAATCGCGGCATCCTCCCTTAATTCCAATGATTATCTTGGTATTCTACAGCACAGAGTGCCTATATTCAGGGTGTCGGAACGGTTATTCCCCGTTTCGGGATGGAGACAAATGGCTGAAAACAAAAAAGGTGTCCCCTGGTATCTCTGGCCTTTTTGGCTGATTTACCAAATCACGCTCGGCATCCTGAAAATCACCGGCCGCTTGCTTGGCGCCGTCCTCGGGTTGGTTATCCTGGCTTTGGGCGTGCTCCTGTGCGCGACCGTCATCGGAGCAATCCTGGGAGTACCGCTGGTGATTTTGGGCGTTATGCTGATGGTGCGCTCGCTCTTCTGAGCTCTCTTCCGCCAATCCGCTATTTGACCGCTGCCAGGCTGGCTTTCAGCCTGGTCAGCGCGTCCACGGGGGTCGGGTCCACGCCGTAGTCCAGCGCGAGGTAATAAGAAACATAATCCCCAAATTGCAGTAGGCTCCACATTTGCGCCAGGCGGCTTTGGCCTCTGGCGTGCACGGCGTCCACACCGGTGCCAGCCATCATGAATGCCTGTTGGGTGGCAGTCAGGCGCAGCGCGTTGCGTGGGTGGTCCAGGCCGGAACGCAGAAACAGCGCGGATGTCCGCTCAAGCAGGCTCTCCGGGAATTCCAGACCTGCCAGGGTGTTGTGGTTGGATTCAGGCAGTCCCTCGAAGACAGCCCAGGCCTTGGCCAGTTCGTTGATTTGCGTTTTCCAGCGCCGGGCGATAACTTCGAGCTCACCTGCAGCGAAGATGACCACGTTGCGATTGAGCAGCTGCCCTGCCAGGCGTTTGGCGGGGTTCACGCTCAGCTCCGCCGCCGCACTGAGCTGCTCCCTCCCCTCCCGCAGAACTGAAAAAGTTTCCTGGAGTTCACTTTCCTCCACGCGCGCCAGGCCCAGCCGGCATACCAGCGCCAGCAGCATGCCAAAAGAATAGGGAATGGCCGTGCGCGGCTGACCGGTGTGCTGAAAAACCCAGACCGGCTGGCCCTTCCGCTCCGCGCGCTGCCGCAATTCCCCGCCGGTGCAAAGCGCCATCACCTGGCAGCCGCGTTCAAGCGCGGCGTCGAAGGAAGAAAGCGTTTCTTCGGTGTTGCCGGAATGCGACGAGCAGATTACCAGCGTGTTCTCGCCCTGCGCCCAACCCGGCAGACCATAATTGCGGTGGGAGAAAATGGGCACCCGGCAGCTTTTCGCTAAATAAGCGCTCAGCAGGTCTCCCCCAATCGCGGAGCCGCCCATGCCCGAAATGACAATCTTCTCAATGCCGGCGAAGGGCACCGGCTCCAGAGTGCAGCCGAGCTGCCAGGCGCGTTCCAGGTCATCCGCCAGCGCGTCAATATATCCGAGCATATTTTCGGGGTCCAGAGGGTCGGGTTGGGTCTGCATGCTGTTGCTCCTGATTTGGTAATCTGCCTGACCGGGCGCGTCAAAGTTTAACGGCAAGGTCAGCGATAAAGAGACTGGTGAATTTGCTCAATCGGCAGCTGTCGTCCGTGTCTTCGTACAGCGCTTTAATGAGGAAACCGGCGCGGGTTTGTCCTCCCAGCTGACTTTCGAGGGTATGGCTGAACTGGTAGCCTTCGTCGATGCTGATGGTTTTGCCGGCTGCTTCCAGCAGCCTGCCGTTGTACGGCAGCGGAAATTTGCATGCCAGCGGCGTGCGGGCGTGCAGGTCCATATCCTCATCGGCAAACATGTACAGAATCGGATTTGTAAATCCGGTCATCAGCGCGCCGCCTTTCCGCAGCACGCGGTAAGATTCGCTCCACATGTTGGTCAGGTCTTCCACGTAACAATTGGACACCGGATTGATAATCCAGTCAAAGCTCTCATCCTCGAATGGAAAGGGTTTGGTCATATCTCCCTTTACCAGGTCAATCTGATACCCTTCCCGTTCCGCCACGCTCTGCTCGGCGGCCAGCTGCCGGCGGGAGTTATCCATAATGGTAACCTCGTAGCCGCGCGCTGAGAGCAGCGCGCCCTGCTGTCCGCCGCCGCTGGCAAGCCCAAGCACTTTTTTGCCCAGACCGCTGTACCATTCCTGCGGAACCGGCTTCTGCGGGGTCAGGTAAATGACCAGTTCTCCGTTTTGCGCTTTCACAAAGTCTTCATGCGTGACCGGTATTGTCCAGGTATTGCCGGCCTCGCTCCATTTATCCCACATGAGGGCGTTGAAATCCACGTAATCAGTCACAGATTCATCCTCCTCAAATCAGGGTGTGGGGCTGGGCGTCTCAGTCTCGGTGGGGGTCGGCGTGGGTGTCTCGGTGTATCTCTCCACCACCTGAATGCGTGCCCAGAATGGAGCATCCCCGTTGGGGCCCAGACCGAACAGTTCCCCGCCCGGCGCCATCAACATCCAGTTGCTTTGATAAAAGCCAGGTTCAAATGGCGCGAACATTTCCACACTCAGTTCCACAACCGCGCCCGGCAGAATTTCCGCCGGCAGGAATTGCGATTGGATTGCCCCCATGGGGTTTCCTGAGAAGAAAACCAGCGAGTACAGGCGGGTCCACTTGCAGGCTCCATTGTTTACCAGCCGCCAGGTTTTGACAAAACGCTGCCCTGGCTGCATCGGGCTTTCATCGGGAATACTGACGTCAAAAGGCACGCCGGCCGCCGCGCGGTTGCATTCGGGGTTTTCCGTGGGGGTGCCCTGCGGAGTGGCGCTGCGCGCGATGGTCGGGATTTGTGTTGGCGCGGGGGTCGCGGTCGCGCTTGGGGCGGGGGTCGGCGTGGCGTTTTGGAAGGCTTGCAAAGTGAGCTGAAAAAGCTGCGTGGCCACAGCCGCGTCCGTGAGCGCCTGAGCCTGCGCCGGAGGAAGCGAGGTTGGTTCCGCGGGGGCAGGCGCGCAGCCGGTAAACAGCAAGGCCGCTGCCGCCAGCGCCAGCAGAAAACGGGCGAATTGGTTCCTGGTACAACGTATCATCCCGGCGTAATTTTACTCCACTTCGCCGGATCGGCTTTCCCCGCGTGTTCTGGTTTAGGCCGCGCGTGTGCCCACCCGGAAAGCCAAAACACCGGCCAGTTTTCCTCGCCGCGCTTTGCCGCCCAGGGCGCCCCCTCCTGTGAATACGCGGCCCTAGCGCGCTCATTCATTTCGCCGCGCGGCCGAGGTACCTCTGCCGGCGCGCTTCTGATACGGCGCGTCCAATATTGCGCTGGCAATCAGGGCAAACAAAGCCTTCCATAGAGCTCGCCGCGTGCTTGCCTTGCCTCAACAAATGGAGTAAAGTATAGTTTCATACAGAGATGTTCCTAAGATCGGAGAACCTTTTATGACCCTGGAAACGGCTGCCGCGACTTCATCCAAACCTGTCGAACGCTGGCTGGACAAACCCGTTGTGCCCTGGTGGCCGGCATTGACCATCGAAAAACTGCTGATTGTCCTATTGATTGGCGCGGTCATCCTCACGCGCTTCTATGATTTAGGCGCGCGCACCATGTCTCACGACGAAGTCAATCATGTTGTGCCTTCCTACTCCATCGAGACCTATGTATATGACCCGGTGACGCACGGACCCTTTCAGTTCCACGCGCTGGCGCTTTCGTATTTCCTGTTTGGCGATTCAGATTTCAGCGCGCGGGTGCCTGCCGCGCTATTTGGCGTCGCGGTGGTTATCTTCACCATTTTTGCCTGGCGCCGCTATCTGGGCAGGGTTGGTGCGCTTATCAGCGCCTTCCTGTTCGTAATTTCTCCCTATATTTTGTTTTACAGCAGGTACACCCGCAACGAAATCTTTATTGTCTTCTGGGGATTGGTACTTCTGTGGCTTTTCCTGCGCTATCTGGAAGGCGGGGAGAGCAAGTTTCTGCTCTGGATAACATTTATCACCGCCATGCACTACGCGGACAAAGCCACCTCCTACATTTTCAGCGCCGAAGCGCTTATCTTCCTGGCGGTGTTATTTATCATCGAGTCGCTGCGCAAACCCTGGCGCGAACGCCAATACCGCGCGAACTTTCTGATTATGATGCTGGTCGCGCTGCTGGCGCTGTTGGCCGGCGCGGTTTTGTTCCTGCTGACCAGAGGCAGCACAGCCGGTAGCCGGCTGCTGCCTTTCGCTGTTGTTGGCGCGGTGCTGCTGGCCGCCGTGGTGTTCATGATTATCTGGCTGGTGCGCGGGCTCGGCTGGAAGGAAATCCGCGCTTCGCGCAGTTTCGATTTGGTGGTTTTGCAGCTCCTGCTCATTCTGCCGCTTCTCACCGCGCTGCCTGTGAAGCTGTTGGGTTTTGACCCGCTGGATTACTCGCAGGCAGGTATTGTGCGCTCCGTGGCGGTCTTTTTTGTGCTCAGCCTGGCCGCCGTGCTGTTTGGCCTGATGTGGAACCGAAAGGTGTGGCTGCGCGCGCTGGTGATTTTCTGGAGCGTCTTCATCGTCTTTTACACCACTTTCTTCACGCACGGCGAGGGTTTTTTCAAAGGTCTGGTGGCCGCCCTGGGTTACTGGATGTCGCAGCAGTCGGTCCAGCGCGGTACGCAGCCCCTGTATTACTACGCTTTTGTGCAGATTCCCGTTTATGAATTCCTGCCGGCGCTTGGAATGCTGCTGACGCTGGCGATTGCCTCCCTGCGCGGGCTGTTCACATCCCGACCAGGCTTCCCATTCCAGCGGCCGGTGAATACTGAGGCTCTCTCTCAGCCCGAAGCCTCCTTTCCAGAACCTGAATTACCTGCCGCTGCGCTGGAAATAAACTTTGATACTGACGCCGCGCCGCTTTTCAGCCAGCGCAGCGATGCCGAAGCTTCGGTGGATGGGATACTTGCCATCGCCCATACGGAAGACAGCCGCCCCGGCGAATCTGAAACGCCCGCCTCTCGCCCCGCCTGGCACGAGCGTTTATTCAGTCTGCCGCCTGCCTCCCGCGGCACCGCGGCCTGGCTGCCGACGGCCGCGCTGCTCATCTACTGGTCGTTGATGAGCCTGTTGGCGTTTTCGTATGCGGGCGAGCGCATGCCCTGGCTGACCACACACATTACCATGCCCATGATATTGGCCAGCGGTTGGGGCCTGGGATACCTGGTTGAAAAGACCGATTGGGACGCGGTCCACCGTGGAAAAGGGTGGCTGGCCGCGCTGCTGAGCCTGGTTTTCCTGTTCGCGATCAGCAGCCTGGCAGGCGCGCTGCTCGCGCCTGTACGGCCTTTCGCCGGCAAAGACCTGGCGCAGTTGCAGGCAACCAGCACCTTCTTGCTGGCCGCGCTGGGGTCTGCCGCCAGCCTGGCAGGCCTGGTCTTCATATTGAGGGATTGGCATCCGCGCACATTCCTGAAAACGCTGCTGCTGCTCTGCTTTGGGGTGATGGCGGTGTTTACTTTCCGGGCAGCCTACCGGGCCGCCTATATCAATTACGACAACGCCAAGGAATACCTGGTCTACGCGCACTCCACCCGCGATATGAAAGATGTTCTGGAACAGGTGGAGACCATTTCCAAACGGCTTTATGGAGACAAATCCATCGCCGTCGCGTACGACAACGACTCGCTCTATCCTTTCTGGTGGTACCTGCGCGACTATCCGAATAAAGTCTGGTTCGGCGATAACATCACCAAGGATTTGCGCAATTCGCCGGTAATTCTGGTGGGCAGTGCCAATTTCGCGAAAATTGAGCCGCTCGTGCGCGACGACTACATCATGTATGAATACAAGCGCATGTGGTGGCCGATGGAAGGATACCGCAACCAATCCTTCGCTTCGGTCTGGCAAATGCTCAAAAATCCAGCCCTGCGCGCGGGGCTGTGGGATATCTGGTTCAACCGCGACTACACTCAATACGCCGCGGCAACTGGCGACGGCAGCCTGACCCTGGCGACCTGGTCGCCTTCGGACCTGCTGCGCATGTACATCCGCAAGGACGTCGCTTCGCAAATCTGGGAATACGGCGTTGAACCAACCCCCGCAGAGCCAAAGATAGACCCTTACGCCGGCAACACAATCAGTCTGGACCCGGTAAAAGTCATCAATGTGGCAGGGACACAAACCTTCTCCGCTCCGCGCGGCCTGGCGCTCGCACCGGACGGCAGCCTGTTCGTAGCGGATTCCCGCAACCACCGCGTCGTACATCTGGACCCGAACGGCCTGTATCTGAACTCCTGGGGAGGATACGCCAACGTCCTGGAAGGCCCCGCGCCTGAGGGGCTGCTCAACGAACCCTGGGGCGTGGCGGTCGGGCCGGACGGGCTGGTTTATGTGACCGATACCTGGAATCACCGCGTGCAGGTATTCTCGCCAGAAGGCAGGTTCCTGCGCATGTGGAGCGAATTTTTGGTGGATGGGGTGCTGGATTCTTTTTGGGGCCCGCGCGGAATCGCTGTGGACTCTCAAAACCGCGTGTATGTGACCGATACCGGCAAGCAGCGCGTGGTGGTTTTTGACAACCTGGGGAACTACATCACCCAATTTGGCAGCCGGGGTATGGTTGTCGGCCAATTGGATGAACCGGTCGGCATCGCGGTGGATGCCGAAGGGAAAGTGTACGTGGCCGATACCTGGAACAACCGTGTGCAGGTCTTCTCCCCGAATGAGGACGGCACCATCTTTACGAGCGTGCTCACCTGGGACGTGGATGCCTGGACCACCGACTCCTTGGATAACAAACCCTTCCTGGCCTTAGGTCCGGATAATCAAGTTTTCATTACCGACCCCGACCTGGGGCGGGTCATCCGCTTTGATAGCCAGGGCGCGTTCCTGCAGCTTTGGGGCGGATACCAGAACAACTTCCTGATGGGCATCGTGAGCGGCGTCGCCGTCTCGCAGGATGGCAATGTTTGGGTCAGCGATGCGCTGAACAACACGCTGCTGCAGTTCGCGCCGCCTGCTATTCCATAACTGAGCATGGATTACAAAAAAACAACCCCTGGAATTCAGGGGTTGTTTTTTCGGTTAGTGATATTTACGCCTTAGAGGTAGCCTTGCTTACGACTTGCGAGAAAGCTTTCGGATCCCGTACGGCCAGGTCAGCCAGAACCTTGCGATTCAAGATGATTTCAGAATTGCGGAGCGCGCTGATCAGACGGCTGTATGTGATGCCGTTCTGACGGGCAGCCGCGTTGATGCGCACAATCCAGAGCCTGCGCAGGTCGCGTTTGCGATTACGGCGGTCGTTATAGGCGTACCATTGGCTCTTCATGTAAGCTTCATTGGCGCGCTTAAACAGATGATTTCGGGTTCCTCGATAACCGCTGTTGTGGGCTATCCGACGCTGGTGGCGTCGGCGGCGGTATGGTCCACTCTTTACTCTTGCCATTTTATTATCTCCTTTGCGGTCCCCTGGGCGTCAGATTTTCATCCAGTTGCGCACACCCAGCAGCCGCGCTAAAACGAATCGACAGGACCTTAGTCCTTTTTGCTCATGTAGGGCGCCAAACGCTTGATGTGCTTGACGAGACCGCTGGATTTGACAGCGATTGTCTCGGCGAGCAGCGCTTTCGTACGCTTGGAGGTATTGCGGCGCAGGTGACCTTTACCAATCTTGGTGCGGACAACAACACCGGTACCGGTGGTACGGAAGCGTTTTGACGTAGCCTTATGAGTCTTCAACTTGTACTTACCACTACTTTGTTTTCTAGGCACGTTCAAACTCCTCTAAGAAAATCCAACGGCTGTGAACCGACCGCAGCCGTTGGTGTTAATACCGACTGATTATTATAACAGATTAATGAAGAGTCAAGCAACTATTTTTTCGGCGTGAGCAGCATGAACATCGTACGGCCTTCCATGTTCGGAGCCTGTTCAATTTCGCTCACATCCTTCAGGTCTTCTGCGATTTCGCGCAGATCTTCCAGCGCCAGCTCAGGGTAGGTAATTTCACGCCCTCTAAAGCGGATGGTCACGCGTACTTTCATGCCGTGCTGCAGCCAACCCCGCGCGTCATCGACCTTAAAGCTGCGGTGATGGTCGCCTGTTTTTGGGCGCAAACGGATCTCTTTGACCTCAATCTTGGTCTGAGCTTTGCGGGCTTCGCGTTCCTTCTTTTCTTTGTCGTAGAGGAACTTACTGAAATTCATGATCCGGCAGACAGGCGGATCAGCATTTGGAGCGACTTCTACCAGGTCCAGACCGGCGGCATCTGCCCTGCGGAGTGCTTCGCTGGTGGGGACGATGCCGGCGTTTTCGCCGTTTTCATCGACCAGGCGGACTCTTTCTACTCTGATGCGTTCATTAACTCTGTATTCTTGTTTACTACTAATCTTCTCTTCTCCTTGGTAGCACTTAACAAATAACATATCACCGGGTGGTATGTTCAACGTGTAATATTACCATAGAGGCATAGAAAACGTCAACAGAACCAATGTCGTTCAGCCTTACCGGTGTAAACTCAGCTTCTTCTTGCACAAAAACAGAGTCAGCTGCAGAACCAGATGCCGTGATAGGGAATTTACGCATGGATTTCTTTATTTACAGCGCATTCTGCGGTAATATCCATGTGCGCAAGCTAAACAAGCAAACCCACACAAATTTTCTTGCAAAGCAAAACCACCCCACCGGAGGAATATCATGACTTTTGAACAGAACCTGGAAAATTACGCCGACCTGATTGTAAACATCGGCCTGAGCCTTAAACCCGATGATAAACTGATCATCTATCTGAACGAACACAGCCTGCCCCTGGCCCGCCTCGTTTCCAAAAAAGCTTTTCAGAACGGCGTTGTTGACGTCCGCCTGGAGTTTAGCGATGATACGATGGTGCTGGACCGTTTTCTCTACGCTCCCGATAAAAGCATGGAGTTTTTCCCCGCCTACCGTGTGGAATACTACGAAAACTTGCTCAAAGACGGCTACAACCGCCTCTCTTTGCTTGCTGAGGACCCCGACCTGCTCAAACCTGTCGAACCGGCGCGCATTGCCGTCTGGCAGCGCACCGCTGGCAAAGCCATGAAACCGCTGCAGAAATACACCATGGAAAACAAGGTCAAATGGTGCGTGGTCGGCGCCGCCTGCCCCGCCTGGGCAAAAGCGGCCTTCCCCGGACTTCCGGAGGAAGAAGGCATGCGCAAGCTTTGGGATAATATCTTCGCTGCCACCCGCGCCGACCTGGACGACCCGGTGCAGGCCTGGAAAGCGCACGACGCGGCTCTGAAGGCCCGCAAAAACTTCCTGAATGAAGCCCGCTTCGACTATGTCCGGTATGAGGGCCCCGGCACAGACCTGAAAGTGCATCTGGTGCCAGACCATATCTGGGAAGGCGGTTCCTCCCGCAGTGAAGCTGGAGAAATCTTTATGCCGAACATTCCTACCGAAGAAATTTTCTCCATGCCCCATGCCGACCGCGTGGACGGCACGCTGCGCGCCACCATGCCCCTCAGTGTGCGCGGCCAGGTGGTGGATGATTTCCATTTCACCTTCAAAGACGGCCGGGTGGTGGATTTTGACGCGGGAACCGGCAAACAAATTCTCACCGACCTGCTGGATATGGATGAAGGCGCGAAACGGCTCGGCGAAATCGCGCTGGTGGCTGCCAACTCCCCCATCAGCAACACCGGCATCCTGTTCAAGAACACGCTATTCGACGAAAACGCCTCCTGCCACTTTGCGTTGGGCGCTGCCTACAGCGAGAACCTGAAAGGCGCGACAGAGCGCTCAGACGAAGAAAACCGGAAGCTGGGCATGAATGACTCGCTCATCCACGTGGACTTTATGGTCGGCGGGCGGGACGTAACCGTGACCGGTGTGAAATCAGACAGCAGCGAAGTGGTGCTGCTGAAGGACGGAGAGTGGCAGATTTAATCTGAATTCCCGCACCATCACACACGTGCGTGCTCCGTTATTGCAGAACGCCTGAATATGCTCAGCCGCTGGCCCTCTGACCAGCGGCTGTTTTTGTTTACCGGCTGCAGTCCCGGAAGGGCAATACCTTGCACTGGCTTTTTCATTGAGGGCGGTTTTGACCGGAAAACTAAATCAGAAAGGCAGAATTTCTCAGTCCCTTGCGCTTTTGATGGTATGATTCGCGGGCACGCATTCAGAGGACTGTCTTAAACAATGAGGCAGAACTTTGAAGCATTCTGAGCAAAAGAAGAACACCATATGATTCTGCAGAGCGCCCTCATCGTCATCCAACAAATTGGCATCATCTTCCTGTTAATTGGCATCGGCTTTCTCGCGGCCAAATTCGGCTTGATTGGGCAGGAGGGCGCGCGTCAGCTGACCGATTTACTTCTGATTATCGTCATTCCCTGCGTGATTATCATGGCGTTTCAGACCGCCTTCGAGCAGTCCTTGATTAAAAATATGTTGATCGCGGCTCTCTTCGCGGCCCTGACCCACTTCCTCGGCATTCTAATTTCCAGGCTTCTGTTCCGGAACAGCGCCCCTGAACGCAGGACCATGCTGACCTACTCCACGGTCTTTTACAACGCCGGCTTCTTTTCCTTACCGCTGCTGCGGGCGTTGTTGGGCGATGCGGGCGTGCTGTATGGGTCTGTTTTTGTGGCGGTCTTTAACCTCTTCGCCTGGACCTACGGCATCCGTTTAATGCACGGTGAAAACGGGGCTGCGCGTTGGAAAACGTTTCTGAACCCCGGCATTATCGCGCTCATAATTGCGCTCAGCCTGGTGCTGCTCAACATCAAGCTGCCCGTCGTCCTCAAGACCGCGCTCACATATCTGACGGGCCTGCACACGCCCCTGGCGATGATTATCATTGGCAGCCAGTTCTTTGCCTTCAGAGAGCAATTCACCTTGCGCGATTCCGAGCTGTGGAAAACAGTGCTCGCGAGAAACCTGCTGGTCCCCCTGCTGATGCTCGGCCTGATTTACCTGTTCGCCCAGGAAAAGACGCTCTTTTTCGCCAGCGTAATCACTGCCGCGGCTCCAACAGCCACTAACACCATCCTCTTTGCCACCAAGTTCAAGCAGGACGTCAATACCGCGGTCCAGGCAGTCATCCTGACCACGCTGCTGACCATCCTGAGCATCCCTCTGATGATGGGCCTGGCAATGCTGCTGAAAGGCGCGCTGTAGAGCGCTCATAAATAATTCTGCCGTTATTTCCCGTCAGCCTGCTTTCTGGCAGCCGGTAAGCAATCGCCGGATTTTTGAACGCGTTAACCTAGTTCAGGGTCCATTCGATTGCATCCCATTCTGCTTCGCCAACCCAATGTGTATTCCAACTAAATAACTCATTAATTGTCATAATTTTGGCGTCAATTGTGCAATATTTGCACTATTTTTCCATGCCGGAGTTTATACTACCTCAATTGACAAGCTCCCCTCCTCCCGACGAAAGGACTCCCGTATGAAAAACCTGTCCAGACTGCTTGTGCACTTCCTCATCATAGCTTTGCTCTGCGCTGTCCAGCCGCTCTCTACCGTCAGGGCGGAAAGCAGCCCCGCGCTGCCCGCCCGGCCCGTAAGGACAGGTCAACAAGCTCTGCCCGCGAAGAGCCAGGCAGCAGCTGGACAGCTCCAAACAAACGGCACGGTCGAAACTTTCGACTGCCAAACCGCCGCAGACGTTGTAGCGGCTGACTGCCTGGCCCTGGTCTCCTTTTACTACGCAACCGATGGACCAAACTGGACTAACCAGGCAAACTGGCTGCTCAGCACAACAGTGGAAGATTGGTACGGCGTGAGCGTGCTCAATCAGCGCGTGGTGGGGCTTGACCTGGAGGAAAACGCGCTTTCCGGAACGCTTCCTCTCGACCTTGCCGGCCTGCAAGGTTTGCGGACCCTTGACCTGAGCAAAAACGCGCTTTCAGGGATTATTCCTCCGGAAATCGGGGGCCTGAGCGCCCTGAATTACCTTGACCTCTCGCTCAACCAACTGGCCGGCGCGATACCCACAAGCCTGGGCAATCTGACCGGTCTGCAGCATTTGGACTTATACGGCAACCAACTTGAGGGAACCATCCCGATAGAGCTGGGTTTGCTTACGCAATTAACATACCTGGACCTGAATTGGAATCTTCTGACGGGCAGCATTCCAGAGCAGCTGGGAACTCTCAGCGCGCTTGAGACTCTTCACCTTTCTTATAACAAACTCAGCGGAAATATTCCGCCCTCACTTGGTTCCCTTACCAACCTGACCATGCTGACCATGACCGGCAACCAACTCTCCGGTGCGATTCCTCCCCAGCTGGGGAACCTGAAAAAAGCCTACGCCTTATTCCTGAACAATAACCAGCTCAGCGGCCCCATCCCGGCCTCATTCGGCGGCCTGACCGCGATGATGTACCTGCATATGGACCACAACCAACTCAGCGGGTCAATCCCGCCCGAATTGGGCAGCCTTTCCAATTTGCGCTACCTGGAGCTGCAGAATAACCAGCTGAGCGGCTCCCTGCCTGCCTCGCTGGGAAGCCTTTCACAGCTCACCAAGATGTACCTGGATTGGAACCAGTTCAGCGGGTCCATCCCGTCCCAGTTCGGCAATCTAACCCAGCTGGGTTACCTGCGCCTGAACAACAACGAACTGACCGGCCCAATCCCCTACCAGCTCGGTCAGCTCACCCGCCTCGTTCAGCTCTACCTGGGAGATAACTACCTGACGGGCCCCATCCCGGTCGCGCTTGGCAATCTTTCCTCCCTCCTGTTTTTCAGCCTGCGCGGAAATCAGCTCAGCAGCTCTATTCCCACCGAACTTGGCAACCTCATCAAACTACGGCATCTGGACCTCAGCCGCAACCAGCTGACCGGCAATGTTCCCGCCAGTTTCACCAATCTGGTGCAGCTGTGCGAGCCGGGCGACCCAACCTTTCCCTGCAGCGCCGGCTACGAATTGAACCTGGGGTACAACCGCCTGAACGTCCCTGCCCCCGAACCGCCTGCCAGCTTTTTGGCGGTCAAAGACCCCCACTGGTACGAAACCCAACAGAAGCAAACTTACATCCCCAATGCTGCCGGCGGCGTCCTTTTCTCTTACGACGGCAGCACGCAGATTAGCGTTCCGGCTGGCGCGGCTGGAAAGGACTTCTATCTGGAATATACCCCAATGCCAGGGCCTGGTTTTCCTACCGAAGACCTGGATTACGCTGGCATCAGCTTTGACCTCTCCGCTTATGACTTGGTGAACAATCCCATCACAGCGTTCGCGCTGCCGCTGACTGTGCGCATCGCTTACGATGAGGGCGCGCTGGGCGGGATAGAGGAATCAAACCTGACTCTGTATTACTGGAACGCTGTCGACCTCAGCTGGGAAGATGCCATCAGCAGCTGCCCGGGCGGCGCCTACACCCGCGACACGGAGCAAAACTGGCTTAGCCTGCCTGTCTGCCATCTGAGCGAATTTGCCCTGCTGGGAAAAGGGTATAACTGGCTCTACCTGCCGCTGCTTCTGCGCTGAACAGATGTTTGGCGGGATGAAAAGAGGACGCGCTGCCTTCTTGCCGCCATTCTCAAACCTCAGCCAATAATGGCTTGGACGCATTGTTTTGATGGAAACAAAACGCGTATTTAATAGAACTTCTATTAATACCTGACAGTCGTCCGCGTGACTCAATTTTGAGTCCGCTGATGACTAAGGGTTTTCAACGGCCTGTTGGTTTTCTGATGCAGGGAGGGCAGCGCATGCGCCGCCTCCACTCCGTTATAAGTCTTACTGGCAAATTGGCTGGTTTTCATCAGCCGCCCTGATGGATAGGGACGCGAAACGCGCAGAAAGCAAGCTGTAAAAGCCCGCCAATAAGTGCTATACTGAACTAAACTAATCATTTTCCAATCACCTAAATTCCAATAAAATTTCGCGGCTGACTGTCTAAACTAAAGCAAACGAAAAAAATTCTTCCTGACATCAAGGGAACAGGTTTCCCCTGAGAATTGGTTTGTCAGAGAAGATGATGTTTGTGTTCAGAATCCTTTCTGAATCAAGTCGGTTATGGGAGGTAACCATGAAAAAGTCGCTGTCGCTTCTGATTTCCTTTTGCATTGTGTTCGCGTTTGTCGGTTTCTTGCCCACATCCGCGCGGGCCGAAACCCAATTTCGGTACGCTTCCCCGGAAGGAACCTACGCTGGGGATTGCAGTATCAGCGCTCCTTGCTCCATCCAGAGGGCTGTAGACCTTTCTAACAGCGCGGGGGCAGGCGTGCAGACCACAATTTACCTGAAATCCGGGACATACGTGGCGGATACCAGCCAATGGTATCCAGAAGTCATCCACATCACGAACAGCGTAAAAATCATCGGCAGGTGCGATTTTTCCACAGGCAGCCCTGTTTGTTCCCCGGAAAACGCGCCTTCAATTTTGTACGGGGAGACTCACAGGCGTATCATCAAACTGCAGCTCGCAGACCCGGAAATCATTCATCTCTTCAACCTGACCCTGGATTCCGGCAATGGGACCGAGCAATCCCCGACCGAATGCCCGGATGAAGGAGTTGGCGACCCAGTGGGCTGCGGCGGCGCGATTTTCGCGACCGTCGGCGCGTTCGGGCAGAACGAGCTCAAGATTGAAAACTGCGTCTTTCAATCCAATTACGGGAGAGTGAACGAATACGGTACGACCGGGGAACAGGGCCTGGGCGGAGCGATATCGCTTTCAAATTTCGGCGTGCTGAAAATCGACAACAGCACTTTCGATCATAATGTTGCTATTTTGGATGGGTATGGATACGGAGGGGCAATTCGCAACTCTGGTGGTCAGACTATCATTAAAAACACAAGCTTTTTGGGCAACCGCTGCACGATTTACGCGAAGATTGGCGCGGGCTGCGCGGTGCAAATCAAAAATGAGGATGGGCTGACAGAGATTAGCGACAGCAAATTCGTGTTTAACAACCATGACACCACACCAGCGGAGGACAAACGCAGACCTGGGAGCGCGATTTACCTCAGCAGCAACGATCAGGTTAAGATCGCGGGGAACATCCTGACCGAGAACAATGGAGAGTCCGCGCTCTTTGTGCGCTTTCCACTCGCTTCCAGCAGCAATCTAATCACACAAAACCAGTTCCACGCGAATTTCACGGATTACGCGGTTGATTTGCAGTACGCGGCGGCCGGCACTTCACCTGCAAATATGGATTTTTTCCACAACTTCGTCGGCTACCAGTGGGGCTATGACGAAGATGGGGTGGAGACCAGGGGCGTCCGCGTTCAGTCGGATATTTCCACCAACAGGCTAAGGGTAAATTTCTGGCATAACAGTCTGGCCTGCCTGGACCTCGGCGTCTATATGGTGGATTTTGTGGACGTGGATTTTATCAACAACATCATCGCCCATGCCTACGAAGCCGCCAGGGCGTACAAGCACTATCCGCCCAGTGGGCCTGAAATTACAGGCCATACGAACCTGACCTATTTTTCGAACATTGTGGACCTGCCAGACACAGACCTCGTCAACGCGGACCCGAAGTTTGTTAACTTATTTACCGGGGATTTGCACCTCAAGCCCAATTCTCCGGCAATTGACCGCGCCGCGAACCTTGGTCTGGTGACGGATATTGACGGAGAACAACGCCCGTTTGGCGATCCGGATATTGGCGCGGATGAGTATATGGCCTGGCAGTTCCTGCCGCATCTGTTGAAGTGAGACCTGCATACCGCGGCAGCCCCGCCGCGTCCGTGCGCTGGGGAGGAAGCACGCAAACCGGGAAAGTCGCGGGTGATGCCAAAGGATAATTTTGTCCTAATTCTGAGAGAAACCGAGATAAATCAAGACAGCCCATCCTATGATGGGCTGTCTGCTTCATCCTAAAGCTCTATATCTTTTCCGCAATTTCCTTCAGCGCCAGCGCCAGGAAATCTTCCACGCTCATCGCGCCGGGGTTCTCCCCATTGCGTCTGCGCAGCGCCACCTGCCCGGCTTCCATCTCGCGGTCGCCAATCACCAGCATGTAGGGCACTTTTTCCTTCTGCGCGTCCCGGATTTTAGAGTTCATCCGGTCCGCCCGCGCGTCCACGCTCACGCGCAGCCCGGCTTTGCGGTACTTCGCCGCCACTTCATCCGCGAAAGCCACATGGCGGTCGGCAATCGGGATGATGACTGCTTGCTTTGGTGCCAGCCAGGCTGGGAAAGCCCCGCCGTAGTGCTCAATCAACACGCCAAAGAAGCGCTCCAGCGAGCCCAGCAGCGCGCGGTGAATCATATAGGGGCGGTGCGGCTGGCCGTCCTCGCCGATGTACTCCAGGCCAAAGCGTTCCGGCTCGTTAAAGTCGAACTGGATGGTGGAGAGCTGCCACTCGCGCCCGAGCGCGTCGTTAATCTTCAGGTCAATCTTCGGGCCGTAGAAAGCCCCGCCGCCGTTGTCCACTTCGTAGGGCAGGCCGGCACGCTTAAGGGATGCCTCCAGCGCGTGTTCTGCCTCGGTCCACTGCGCGGGGTCGCCCACGCTTTTTTCCGGTTTGGTGCTCAAGAAGGCGTGAATCTCATTAAAGCCGAACGCCCGCAGAATATTCAGGCTGAAGTTCAGCACAAAGTCAATCTCCTCCGGCATCTGGTCCGGGCGGCAGAAGTGGTGCGCGTCGTCCTGGGTGAAGCCGCGCACGCGCATCAGCCCGTGCAGCACGCCGGAGCGTTCGTAGCGGTAGACCGTGCCTTTTTCCGCGTAGCGTAGCGGCAGATCGCGGTAAGAACGCAGCCCGCTCTTGTAGATGTGCAGGTGGAAGGGGCAGTTCATCGGCTTGATGAAGTACTGCTGCTCCTCAATATCAATGGGGGAGTACATGTTTTCCTTGTAAAAGCCAAGGTGGCCGCTTGTCCCCCACAGGGAAGCTTTGCCGATATGCGGAGTATAAACAAAGTCATACCCGTTCGCCATGTGCTCATCTTCCCAAAAGCGCTCAATCTGGTGCCGGATCATGCCGCCATTGGGGTGCCAGAGGATCAAGCCCTGCCCAACCTCGTCGTTCTGGCTGAACAGGTCCAACTCCTTGCCCAGCTTGCGGTGGTCGCGCTTGCGGGCTTCTTCCATTTTCCAGAGATACTCGTCCAGCTGTTCCTTGGTTTCCCAGGCGGTGCCGTAAATGCGCTGGAGCATGGGGCGTTTTTCGTCCCCGCGCCAGTACGCGCCGGCCACGTTCAGCAGCTTTATCGCCTTCGGGTTTATATCGGCCGTGCTGTTCACGTGCGGACCGCGGCACAGGTCGGTGAAGCGGCCGGATTTGTAAATTGTAATCGGTACGACCTCATCGGTTGGGTTGCCGTCGTCATCCAGACCACCGTGCTCCAGGCCCTCAATCAGTTCCAGTTTGAAAGGCTGATTGGCAAAGAGTTTTTTCGCTTCTTCCGCGGAGATTTCTTCGCGGACAAACTGCTCCTTTTGGGAGATAAGCTGCTTCATCCGCTCTTCAATTTCCGCCAGGTCCTCCGGCGTGAGGGTGCGCGGCAGGTCAAAATCGTAGTAAAAGCCATCCTCGATTGGTGGACCGATGGCCACCCGCCCGGTAGGGAACTTCTCCAAAACGGCCTCCGCCATCACGTGCGCTGTGCTGTGGCGGATGCGGTAAAGCTGTGACTGCTCGTATTCTTCTTTATTCCCGGACATTTCTTCCTCCTCACGGCCGGGCGGTGGGAGTGCCGCGGCCGAATAATTAAACAAAAAAGACCCTGCGCCCTGGGGCGAGAGGTCTCTCACGCGGTTCCACCCAGATTACCCCAAGACGGGGCATCTCGATTTGCCGATAACGGGGCTGCCGTTCGCCTTAGTGCGGAATTCCGGTTCAGGCTCATGCTGGCGGGTGGTTTTGGCAAAGCTTACCCGGCGCCTTTCACCAGTCGGCGCCTCTCTGTGGGTTGGGCACAAGCTACTCGTCCCGCGTCTTCGCGTATTGGTCTTACTATATCCCTTTTTTGGGTTTTTAGCAAGCTGAAATGAAATGTTTTTGGAATATGTACGCCAGGTTTTGAACTTTCAACGCTGATGGATACTGTTTGGGAAAAATCAACATCCATTGGCACCCGACTCGCGCCCTGAACACTGTATTTTGTTTAGCTGCGTGAGTCTAAGTGCTACAATTATTCTCGAAAGAGGCCGCCCATGATCGAACTTCCCGAATCCCATACGCTCGCCGCTCAAATCTCGCAACACCTTTCAGGTAAAACGGTTATCTCAACCACCGCCGCCCACAGCCCGCACAAGTTCGCCTGGTACCACGGCGACCCAGCCGACTACCCCGCTAAGCTGAACGGCGCGTGCGTTAATTCCGCCCGCGGGTTGGGAATGTTCGTGGAAATTTCGCTCTCGAACTGCACGCTACTCTTCAATGACGGCGTGAACCTGCGTCTGCACCCCGCTGCCGGACCCATCCCGGCCAAACATCAACTGCTGCTCGACTTTGAGGACGGCAGTAGCCTGAGCGCTTCCGTCGCCATGTACGGCGGTGTGGTTTGCTGGGCTAAAGATGAGCTTTACGAAAACATTTACTACGCTACCGCCCAGGCAAAGCCCTCTCCGCTGACGGACGCCTTCGACGAGACCTACTTCCGCGCGCTGCTCGCGCCAGAAGCGGTGCGCAAGCTGCCGTTAAAAGCCGCTCTGGCGACCGAACAGCGCATCCCTGGCCTCGGCAACGGCTGTCTGCAGGATATCCTGTGGGAGGCGCGCTTGTATCCGCGCCGCAAACTCAACACACTCGCGGAAGAAGATTTGACAGCGCTCTATCGAAGTGTAAAGACGATAATGACGGAAATGACGAAGGCCGGCGGACGCAGCACCGAGAAAGACCTGTTCGGTCAGCCCGGCGGCTACCGCGTGCGTCTGTGCGCGGAAACCAACGGCAAGCCCTGCCCCCGCTGCGGCGCTCCCATCCTGAAAGAAGCCTACCTGGGCGGAAGCATCTACACCTGCCCCACCTGCCAGAAGGTTTAGGCTTCCGCGCTCCAGCCGGCATCCGCCGCGGCGTAGCCCAGGTGGATGTCAAACGGATGTATGAGCAGCCTGGCAATCTGGCGTTCGTACTTCTCAAAGAAGGCGTGGCAGGCCGCGGCGTAGTTCTCTCGCGTGTCAAATTCCCAAATCGCGAAATATTTAACCGACTTGATGATTTTCTGCAGCTTGCGCGGCTCTTTCTCCGGGTTATTAATGGTATATTCCCGCTTCATTACAAGCAGCCTCTGGCAGCCCTGGCAGTTTTGCTGAAAGGCGATTACTTCTGGCAACAGCGCCTCGAATGCTGGTATCTTTTCCGGGATTACTTCAAAGATTTTCACTTCCACAAAATTATTCATCTTGTTTTCCTATAGCTGAGGAGAACCCGCGCTCAGAAACTCATCGGTTCATCACTATCTGGCCGCCAATTGATTCGAGACGCCCCCACTTATTCCCCCTTGCAGGGTTGTTACCCGCTTCTCCGCGGCAGCCCCAATCAAACCCTCGAAGCAACAAACGACAAGCGGACACAGCCCCTCACGCCGCGGACTGACGCAGGCGCGCGCCTATTCCCGGGCGCTGCGGCAGGCTGATGAGCGCGTCGTCCCCAAAGCGCATCCCTTCAAACGGGTCATTGGCGACGAGCAGGCAGGCATCCAGGTCCAGCCAATCCGCCAGCCCGGCCAGATGAGCTGCGGCCGTCAGTCCGACAGCGGTTTCGATCATGCATCCCAGCATAATCTTCATCCCGGCCTTGCGCGCCTGTTTCATCAAATCCAAAGCGGGACCCAGTCCGCCCACTTTCATCAGCTTGATATTCACCCCGCGCACGCCTGCCCCGGCCAAACGGCGCAGGTCTTCCGGCTTTTGCAGCGATTCATCGGCGACCAAAGCAATGCGCGTTTTGGCCTGGATTTCCCCCATCGCCTCAATTTCGCCCGCTCCCAGCGGCTGCTCCAACACCTCCAGATTCGCATTTTCAAGGTAGGGCAGATACTCCAGTGCCTGGGTCAGGCTCCAGCCGGCGTTGGCATCCGCGAAGAGGCGCGCGTCCGGTCTGGCTGCGCGTACAGCTTCCAGCCGGGGCATATCCTCCTCGTCGCCAGCCACTTTTAGCTTTAAAATTGGAAACCTGTCCAAACGCCGCGCTTCCGCGGCCATGCTCTCAGGGGTATCCACGGAGATGGTGAAACTGCTGGCCTTATTGACGGGCGCGGGAAGGTTGAGCGCCGCGTGCAGAGGCAGCCCGAGTTTGCGGCTGATGTAATCATGCAGCGCGATATCCACCGCGGCGCGGGCCGGACCCGGTCCGTCGGGATTGACCCAGTCAGAGATTTGTTCGAAGCGCTCCGGAAACGGTTCTGTCCGCAAAGCGGTCCGGTCCCAATAGGCCTGAAGTTCTATTTCGCGCACGGGATAGTACGGCGGAATGGTGCCTTCTCCCCAACCGGCGTCCTCGCGCAACCGAATCCAATGCGCGGTGCGTTCCTGGGTCGCGCCGTAGGAAAGGC
Organism: Chloroflexota bacterium; assembly: GCA_012517865.1. GTDB lineage: Bacteria > Chloroflexota > Anaerolineae > Anaerolineales > Anaerolineaceae > Mesolinea. The sequence continues at coordinate 140,287 of JAAYUC010000006.1, forward strand.
GAAATGGCACCCGCAGCTGAAGCGTGAGGGACTGCCAGCTCAGACACGGAACGACTTGGGGGTCAGCAGGCTGCACAGCGCGGCCTTTTACGCGAAGTGGCAGGCGACCCAGTGGTCGGGGCTGATTTCCCGGTATTCAGGGTCGTCCTGGAAGCATTTCTCGGCCGCCATCGGGCAGCGCGTGTTAAAGTTGCAGCCCTGGGGCGGGTTCAGCGGGCTGGGAATATCGCCTTTCAGGATAATCCTTTTACGGTTCCTGGCCTTATCCGGGTCAGGGATTGGCACGGCGGACATAAGCGCGCGGGTGTAAGGGTGCAGCGGACGCAGGTAGATTTCATTCCGGTCGGCCAATTCCATCACTTTGCCCAGATACATCACCACCATGCGGCTGCTGATATGGCGCACCATGCTTAAATCGTGCGCCACAAAGATATACGTCAGCCCCAGTCTGTTCTGCAGTTCTTCCAGCAGATTGACCACCTGCGCCTGAATGCTCACATCCAGCGATGAAATTGGTTCATCGCAAATTACCAGGTCTGGGTTAAGCGCCAGGGCGCGCGCGATGCCAATGCGCTGCCGCTGACCGCCCGAGAATTCATGCGGATAACGATTGACAAAATCTGGGTTCAGGCCGACCAGCTCCAGCAGTTCCTGGACGCGTTCCCGCTTTTCTTTCTGGGTCATCGTGGTATGAACATCCAACGGAGCGGCTATTATCGCGCCAACAGTCAGGCGCGGATTAAGCGACGCGTACGGGTCCTGAAAAATCATTTGCATGCGCCGGCGCATTTTCCGCAGGTCGTTTTCTTGCAGGCTGGCTAGGTCCACGCCGTCAAAGAGCACCTGCCCGGAAGTCGGACGGTAAAGCTGCAGAATGGTCCGCGCGACGGTGGTTTTTCCGCAGCCGGTTTCTCCGACCAATCCCAAGGTTTCACCTTCCCGAACGTCAAAGCTTACGTCATCCACGGCTTTCACGTAGCGCCGTTGGCTGCTGAGGAACTGCCGCGAAACGGGAAAATATTTCTTCAGATTCTTCACCTGAAGCAGTGTTTTCTGTTCAGGGCTCACAGCGCACCTCCAACGGCTTTGCGTAATTTTTCGGCGTCAATTTCCTGCCAGCGCCAGCACGCCACTGTGTGGCCGGGGCTGCCGGCTTCTTCCAAGACCGGCCTTTCCAGCCTGCAGCGTTCCGCCCGGAACGCGCAGCGCGCGAAGAACGGACACCCTTGTGGGAGACCAATCAGGTCCGGAGGAAGACCCGGGATGGAAATCAGTTTGGTGCCCGGCGCTTCATCGATACTGGGCAGCGAGCCAAGCAAGCCAAGCGTATAGGGATGGCGGGTTTGGTGATAGATGTCGTGCACGCTGCCGCGTTCGATGATGAAGCCGGCATACATGACATTGATGTTTTTCGCCATTTCCGCCACTATTCCCAGGTCATGCGTAATCCACATGACGGCCATCCCCAATTCTTCCTGCAGCCGGATAACCAACTCAATAATCTGCGCCTGAATGGTGACATCCAGCGCTGTGGTCGGCTCATCGGCGATGAGCAGTTTTGGTTCGCAGGAGAGCGCCATGGCAATCATCGCGCGCTGGCGCATGCCGCCCGAGAATTGGTGCGGGTAATTGTCCAGACGTTTGCGCGCTTCGGGAATGCCCACCAGATTAAGGAGTTCCAGCGCACGCTCGCGCGCCTGTTTTTTATTCATGCCTTTATGCAGCATCAGGGCTTCCGAAATCTGGAATCCCACGGTATAGACAGGATTGAGTGAAGACATCGGGTCCTGAAATACCATGGCGATTTCGCGCCCGCGCACCTGTCGGATTTCAGAATCATTCAATTTCAGCAAATCCCGGCCGGCAAACCAGACTTCCTGGGCTTCAATCTCTCCGGGCGGAATGGGAATGAGCCGGAGAATGGAAAGCGCGTGCACGCTCTTGCCGCAGCCGCTCTCGCCAACAACACCCAGCACCTCCCCAACGTGCATATCATAAGAAATTCCGTTCACCGCGTGAACAATGCCGTCCTGCGTGTGAAAACGGGTCTTCAAATCACTGATTCGCATTAATGGTTCCACAGCATCTCCTCCCCGTTTCACTTCGCGCGCATCTTCGGGTCCAGCGCGTCGCGTAGGCCGTCGCCCAGAAGATTGAAACCCAAAACGCTGAACACAATGGCCAGACCAGGGAAGAGCACTGCCCACCAGGCGCCACTGGAGAGAAACTTGTAGCTGTCGCCCAGCATCGCGCCCCATTCCGGCTCGGGCGGGATGGCGCCCAGCCCAAGGAAACCCAGCGCTGCGGCTGAAAGAATGGCTGAAGCCAGACCCATAGTAGCCTGGACGATAATTGGCGAGAGGATGTTAGGCAGCACGTGCTTAAAGAGAATGCGCCCATGCCCTTCACCCACGGATTGGGAAGCCAACACATATTCTTTTTGACTGACTGAAAGCACAGCGGAGCGCGCCAGGCGGGCATAAATCGGGATGCCCACCACGCCAATCGCAATCATGCCCTTCTCAAGCCCCGGACCAAGAAAGGCCACGATGGCAATCGCCAGAAGATAGCTGGGGAAGGAAAGGATAATGTCCATAATACGCATGGTGATGCTGGAAAAAGCCTTTCCGTTCACCGGTTTGGCCAACAAAATCCCAATCATCAGCCCGACAACCGCGCACACCAGCCCCACCAGCGGGGCGACCAATAAACCGCTGACACCCCCCAGCAGCATTCCGGCCAGCGCGAACAGCAGACGCGTAAGCTTGAAATGGGCAAGCTTCTTTTCGAGGAGCACAGAAGCCGCGCCCAGGCCGCCAAACAATAAAACCTGGAACCACTGCCGCGCAATCCAGGCCGGCAAAAGTCCCAAAGCCAGGCCCAGCCCGCTCATCAAAACCAGCTTTTCCTTAAAGTTCATATCAAAGCTCTCAAAGAAACCGGCAAACAACCCTAAAAGGCAGCCGATAATCAAGGAGATGCCAACCGCGACCAAGCCTACGCGCAGTGAATTCCACCCACCGTGAACCACGCGCGTAAAAATATCGCGGCCAAGTTTATCTGTTCCAAAAATGTGGATGGTGGGCTTTTCAGGAGTGCTGACAAGGTTAGGCGCGCGCAGCTTCGCGTTGTAATCCAGGTCCATCTTCGGGTCATAATTCCAGAAAAAATGGGCTCCCACAGCGGAAAGCAGAAACACCGCCACAATCACCAGCCCAAGCATGGCTGTGCGGCTGGCCTTTAAGCGCCGCCAGGCATCCAGCCACAGCGAGCGGTGTTCCCGTACGGCAAAATCGGTCAGGACTTCAACTTCAGGCAGTTGCGTGCTCATCTTCAATCCTAATCGTAACTAATGCGCGGGTCCAGGAGCGCATAAGAAATGTCTACCAATAAATTGACTAAAAGGAAAATAATGGCAATCAAAAGCGTAACCCCCTGGACGATGGGGTAATCGCGACCCAGAATGGAATCGTAGACCCATTTGCCAATTCCGGGCCAGGAAAAAATTGTTTCTGTCAGAACGGCGCCGGCGAGCAGAGAACCGGCCTGGATTCCGATGATGGTAATGACCGGCAAAAACGCATTCTTCAGCGCGTGCCGGTAGAGTACCACGCGTTCAGACAGTCCTTTGGCGGACGCGGTGCGGATATAGTCTTCCTGCAGCACGTCCAGCATGCTGGAGCGCGTCATTCTGGTAATAATCGCGGTGGGTATCGTCGCCAGAGCGACGGCAGGCATGATGATGTGCTTTAGCGCGTCCCAAAAGCCGGCAAAGTTGCCGGTCAGCAGGCTGTCCAGCAGCAGCAGGTTTGTGACAGGCGTAATGCTGACCCCCGGACTGAGCCGACTGCCGGAAGGCAGCCACTTTAGAAAGACCGAGAACAGCATAATCTCCATAATACCCAGCCAGAAAATGGGAATAGACACCCCCAGCAGGGAACCAATCATCGTCGTCCCATCCAGCCAGGAATTGCGCCGGGACGCGCTGGCAATTCCGATAGGAATGCCAACCAGGAGCGCGATAAACATGGACAGCAAAGCCAGCTCCAGAGTGGCGGGGAAGCGCTCCTTTAGCGTCTGGGCGACTGGAATGCGGCGGTGAATAGAATCTCCAAGGTCGAAGCGCAGCAGACGGCTGAAATACCGCACATATTGGCTGTCAAAGAAACCGGGCAGGTCGCCTTCCACCAGAGCGTCGCGGTCCAGAAAAGCGGGGCGGTTCAGCCCGAATTGCTCGCGTATTCTGGCGACATTTTCTTCGGTGGCATGTTCTCCGAGCATCGCCACAGCCGGGTCCCCCGGGATTAAGCGCTGGAAAAGAAAAATCACCAGGGTAACGCCAATTAAGGTTGGGATAACAGAAATCAATCTTCGCAGGATATACTTTGCCAAGCTAACCTCGCGTGTGCTTATTGAATGGGGGCGGTCTGAGAACCGCCCCCCATCGCTGCCTTAAAGGCGGGCAAAAACAACTGCCGTTAAGGTTTAGTCGCTGAAATACACGTACTCAAAGTTTTCGGCGCCCACCGGCTGGGTAATGTAACCCTTCACCTTGGCGGAAAGAATCAGAGGCGTGTTGTTGTGACCCAGCCAAATGCGCATCACTTCGTCGTGCATGATTTGCTCAGCCTGAGAATACAGCTTGGCACGCTCAGCGGGATCAGGCAGGGTAACAGCTTTCTGGAGCAGAGCGGCCAGTTCCGCGTTCTGGTACCAGCCCTCACGCTTAATCGGCTGAGTGCCGCTGCCAAAGAAGTAACCGGTAAAGTTGTCCGGGTCGCCGTTATCACCGCCCCAACCGAGCAGGTACAGGCCCATCAGCAAGCCGTTGCGGCGGGAACCCAAATAGGTCGGCCAGTCGCCTTCCAGATAGAGTTCCACCTTAAAGCCGGCCGCCGTCAGGTTCGCGGCAATTCCTTCACCAACTTCCTTGGCTGCCGGGAAGTAGAAGCGGGTCACGGGCATGTAATAGAGGCGCAGCGGGATAACCTGACCTGCCTTGTAGACCACATTCCCATCCGCGTCCGTCACATCTTCAGCGATGGTAACCTCGCTGAGGCCGTTCGGGAAACCTGCCTCGGCAAGTAGTGATTTGGAGAGTTCGGGGTCGTACTTCCAGTCTTCAATTTTGTCGTTGTAACCGAGCAGGCCGGGAGGCAGCAGGTTTTTGGCAACGGTGCCGTATTTGCCAAAGAAGTTCTTAATCAGGCCTTCTTTGTCAATGGCGTGGGCGACAGCCTCACGCACGCGGATATCCTGGAATTCCTTAATCTTGAAGTTGAACGCCAGGTAGCTGGTGTTCAGGCCGGGGCGGGTGATAACCTGCAGTTTCGGGTCGTTTTCCGCGGTGGCAAGGTCTTCCACAACAGCCTGCTCCAACGCGTCGATATCGCCAGCCTGCAGAGCCAGGAAGCGGGCGGAATCATCCGGAATCACGCGGATGATAACGTTTTTCACTTTGGGTTTTTCGCCCCAGTAATCCTCATTGGCAACCAGTTTGATTTCGGTGCCCTCTTCCCAGGAGACGAATTTATAGGGTCCCGTGCCAACGCAGCCGCCGGTTGGGGTTCCATAGGCTTCGCCTGCCTTCTGAATGGCAGTCGGGCTGGAAATCGCGAACATGTCCATGGCCAGGTTCGCCAGGAAGGGAGCCATAGGACTGCTCAGCACAAACTGGATGTTGTAATCGTCAATTTTCTTGACTTCAGTGATGATGCTGGCATCATCGAAACCGCCCCACATGGCCTCGTAATACTCAAAGACCTGGCTGGCAAAGTGATAGGGATGGGTCGTGAAGCGCCAGCGCTCAAAGTTGAAAATGACCGCGTCCGCGTTGAAATCGGTTCCGTCATGGAATTTGACGCCTTCGCGCAGTTTGCAGCTCCAGACAGTCGCGTCTTCGTTGGCCTTGCATTCCGCCAGCGCAGGAACCGGAGTGGTAGAACCCTTGTCAAACATGTAGAGGGAATCCAATATCTGGCCTGTCACGCGGAATGATTCGCCGTCGGTAACAATGCTGGGGTCCAGCTGGACTGAGTCAGCACCGCGGCCAAAGATGAAGGTGTCTTTGGTGGTGGTCGCCGGGGCTTCGCCGCCAGTCTTCGCGCAGGCTGCCAAAAGCATGCTCAAGACAATCAGAAGCCCAAATCCGGTAAAGACGGTCTTTCGTTTCATTTCTCTTTCTCCTCTTTGTGAATTTTCTACGTAAAAACTTATGGGTCAAGAACCGGATTTGTCATCATGTACAGGGGACCTCCGTTTCAAAAAAAAGAAGGGAACAATACTTTATTTTACCCGAAAACTCATTATGTCAAGAGGAAATTACGAATAACGCATTATTCTGAAACTACATTTCAAATTCGTGCTGATGTGAGGACAGAAAAAAAGAACAAAAAACACCCCACACGCCCTGGTGTGAGGTGTTCATGGGTGGTATAGGACTCGAACCTACGACCTTTGCGATGTCAACGCAACGCTCTAACCAACTGAGCTAACCGCCCGTGAGGAATGCATTATAGCGTTATCCCGCTTTTTCTGCAAGACCTAATCCACTAAATTTTTCCCCTAAACAAAGGGCAAAGTTTTTATTGGACGGATGAAATCCAGATATCCAGCAAACGCCGCTGCTCTGTTTCTCTGCCGCAACCAACAACATAGCAGAAAAAACACCTCATCCAAAGGAATCTGGCATTCCCCCGGATGAGGCGCTGTTCATTTTCGCAGAAAACTGCCCGGCGGTGCTGTCTACTTCAGATGTTCCTCTTCGAACTTCTGCAGGAACTTCACCAACGCGTCCACGCCCTCTTTCGGCATGGCGTTGTAAATCGAAGCGCGCAGCCCGCCCACGCTCTTATGGCCTTTCAGGTTGTCAAAGCCGGCCTCCAAAGAGGCTTTCACGACCGCCGCGTCCAGTTCTTTATCGCCGGTGGAGAAGGGAACATTCATCAGGGAGCGGTCTTTCTTTTCAACTGTTCCGTGGAACATTTCGCTTCTGTCCAGGAAGTCATACAGCGGGGCTGCTTTTTCCTCGTTCAGCTTTTGCATCGCTTCCAGCCCGCCCAGCCGCTTGAGATACTTGAATACCTTGCCGCACACGTAAATCGCCCAGCAGTTAGGGGTGTTGTACAGGCTGTCGTTATCGGCGTGGGTGTCGTAGCGCAGATAGGTTGGCACTTTTGGGTCCATATCCTCGCGGCGGATGAGGTCCTCACGGATGATGACAATCGCAAGGCCGGCAGGCCCGACGTTCTTCTGGACCCCGGCCCAAATCAGGCCGTATTTGCTCACGTTGCAGGGCTTGGAAAGGAACATCGAGCTTTGGTCTGAGACCAAAGGTTTGCCCTGTGTATCCGGCAGGGTGTGCCAGGTTGTGCCGTTAATCGTTTCGTTCTCACAGATATATACATAATCCGCGTCCGGCGAAACGGACACATGCGTCATATCCGGAATATAACAAAAATTCCTGTCTTCGCTGCTGGCGATAATGTTTACCTTGCCGAACTTTTTGGCTTCCGAAATTGCCTTCTTGGACCAGGCCCCGGTATAGACGTAATCCGCCGCGCCATTCTTCATGAGGTTCATTGGAACCATGGCGAATTGGAGCGTCCCTCCACCCTGAATAAACAGGACTTTATAGTTTTCCGGGATATTCATCAATTCCCGCAGGTCTTTTTCCGCTTCGTGCAAGATGTCTTCAAAGACTTTGCTGCGGTGGCTCATTTCCATCACGCTCATTCCCGAACCCTGGTAGTTGAGAAGCTCAATCTGAACCTCTTCCAGGACTTCTTCGGGAAGCATGCTTGGGCCGGCAGAAAAATTGTATACGCGTCCGTATTTCATCTTAAAAATCTCTCCTTTTGATATGCGTACAGCGTTGTTTTGTGCGCCAATCGGCTTACTCATAGTATAACCTTTCGAAGCGATTTTGTGGCCTTTTGGCCCATCCGCTCCCCGCCAAATGCTGACCGCTGCGTTTGATTTGAATGCAGCGTACCTTTGAACACGCGCCGAAGGCCGCCCCGCCGCGAGCGGTTTTCGGCACAGAACGCAGGTTTTGCTGCCCCGAGCGGCCGGCGAGAATTTTCTTTCCCACATTCTCAGCGGCGGGTACAATTAAGCCATGAACGAAGCAATCACCATCACAAAATGCGTGTACGGTGGGGACGGCATGGGCAGGCTGGCGGACGGCCGGGCGGTCTTTGTCCCTTTCACCCTGCCTGGCGAAGAAGTCCTGGTGGAAATCGTTGAAGACACCAGGAATTTCGCGCGCGGGCGGGTGCTGCAACTGCTCACCCCCTCCAGCCGGCGGGTCCCGGCTCCCTGCCCGCACTTTGGCGAGTGCGGCGGCTGCCACTACCAGCACGCGTCCTACCCGACCCAATTGGCGCTTAAGCTGGAGATTCTCGCAGACCAGCTGGCCCGTTTGGGCGGTTTCAGCAGTCCCCCCATCAGCGGCATCACGCCCAGCCCGAAAATCTGGAACTACCGCAATCACGTCCAGTTCCACCTGAACGCGCTCGGCCAGCCCGGTTACATGGACATATCCGGAACGCAGGTCGTGCCAATTTCCCAATGCTGGCTGCCCCTGCCGGAACTGGAGCTGCTCCGGACGCAGCTGGACCTGAGCCCCGACGCCAATCTCACCCGCGTTTCTTTGCGTCAGGACAGCCTGGAAGAGCAATTCATTCTATTGGAAGGGATGGAGGAAATCGCGCCGGAAATGAGCCTGGATTTGCCTGCCTCCGTCTCTTATCAGTCGCCGGATGGACGGGCGATCACACTGGCCGGGCAGGACCAGCTTGTTTACGAAGTGCTGGGCAAACAACTCATCATTTCACCGGAAAGCTTTTTCCAGGTCAATCTAAGCGTCGCCGAAAAGATGCTGGAATACGTCCTCAGCCTCGTTCCCGAACAGAAGGGCCTGCGAATTCTGGAGCTTTACAGCGGCGCGGGGTTTTTCAGCGCCTTTTTGGCGGAAAAGTGCCAAGAACTGACCGCCGTGGAAAGCTCCCCCTCGGCCTGCTATGATTTTGCCGCCAATCTGGATGCCTACGACCACGTCAGCCTCTACGAAGGGGCTGTGGAGGCAGTTTTACCCGCCCTGGCCGAAGAGCTGCAAACCCCTGACCTGGTTTTGCTGGACCCGCCGCGCGCGGGACTGCTGCCGGCTGCCCGCAAAGCCTTGCAAACACTAAATTCCGCACGAATTATTTACGTCAGCTGCGACCCCAGCACGCTGGCACGCGACCTGAAGCACCTGTGTGAGGCGGGATACGCGCTCCAGAGTGTGCGAGCCTTCGATATGTTCCCCCAGACCTATCA
>JAAYUC010000046.1 GCA_012517865.1 Chloroflexota bacterium
AGATTAATGCGGACACCTTTCGGCCAGGCTCTCCGTACGGCCTATACCCACTACGCAGTGGATGGGTATAGGGAAACAGGTGAGAACTGCGGAGACCTGGCGGTCAAAAACCTCGCGCGGTCGGGAGACCGGCGAGAACAAGTACTCGCATCGAGCCTGAAAACCTGGCGGTCAACCAATGCGAGGCGATTGCACCCTCGACGAATTCAAGGTGTTTCAGGCCATTAGCAGGAAGGCTTACCCGGGTTTCTGCGCGGTAATCCAGACGCGCCCGTCGCTCTCCGCCAGTGGGCGCAGGGTGAGGGGCTCCCCCAAGACGTGGCCAGTCTTGAGGCCGGCCTGCTCCAGCATCAAGAGGATATCGTCCAGGTGATAACCGCGTTCGCGATGGACTTCCTCGTAACGCGACCAGCGCTCGCCTTCCCGCTCGAACATGATAAAACGCACATCCGCGATGTTCAGTTCATAATCGTACGATGTGCCCATCAGTTCCAGGTAATCAGCAGTGTCCTCAATCAGGTTGTATGGGAAACGCTGCCAGGAGACTGCCAGCCCGTAAATTGTGTTCATGTCAAAAATGAACCAGCCGCCCGGGTTGAGGTGCGCGCTGACCGCCTGAAAGGCGCGGGCGAGCTCTTCAGCTTTCAGCAGGTAATTCAGGCTGTCAAAAAAGCAGGTAACGCAGTCAAAGCGCTCCGCGAGCTTCAGCCGGCTCATATCAGCCTGCACCCAACTGACAGAAACGCCGTTTTCCCGAGCGCTTTCACGGGCAATCTCCAGCATCTGCGGGGAGATATCCAGGCCCGTGACGCGCAGACCTTTGGCGGCCATGTGGCAGGCAAAAATGCCTGTTCCGCAGGCTAAATCCAGCAAGGACTGCGGTTGAAAGGAAAGCACCTGCTGAAAATGCGGAAAAACCGTTTCGCTGACCCAGCGGGCAAACTGGGTATAGTGACCTTCGTGGTAATGGCGGGCAAAACGTTGATACGGCTGCGGCATGCTCTTCCTTTTTCTGGGGGACGGAATAATTATATCATTCGACCCCTTACGGGGTGGTCTTAGCGTGCTGCTGAACATTGGCGGCTGGGTTAAATCCCACGAACAGGGCTGCCGATGGTATATTAGACCCAATCGAAACTGTACTCAAAGGACCGCTGCATGACATATCCCGTCGCAAACCCGAAAGTGATCCAGCGCGCCAGACAGGTGTTGGCGCTCAACCCGGTTTTTTTGGACACCGAGACCACCGGAACGGGTCCGACAGATGTCATCATTGAGGTCGGGATTGTGGATGTGGAGGGGAACGCGCTTTATGACAAGCTGGTGAACCCGGGCAGGCCTATCCCGCCGGAATCCAGCGCGGTGAATGAAATCACGGATGAAATGGTGGCGGTGGCGGACCCCTGGCCTGTGGTTTGGTCAGAAATTGAGCCGATTCTGAAAAACCGCGTGATTGGGATTTACAACGCTGAATTTGACCTGCGCCTCATCCGCCAATCCAACGCCGCGCATAACATTCACACGACGATATCCGACGCGCAGGCTTTTTGCATGATGAAGCTGTTCGCGGCGTATTACGGGGAATGGAACCCGCGCTATAACGGGTTTAAGTCGCAGAAACTGGAATTCGCGGGGCGGCTTTGCCAGCTGGACCTGGCGAACACGCACCACGCGGTGGATGATGCCCGCCTGACCGCGGCGCTGCTGCGGTATATTGCTTCGCGTTAAACAGCTTGGGCTTTCAGCGGCGAATGCCCAAAACCAGGGAGATTGCTTCACTGCGTTCGCAATGGCGAGCCAATAAAACGCGAGTTTTCCTGCACATCCCAGCAGTCTGTCTTCCTGAGCGCAGCGAAGGGTATCCCTCTTCGTCGCCGGGCAGGGCGCTGCGCACCGTTCAGTTCGCCTCAGCATTTGGCCAGCTTTTGACTGCAATTTCCCCTTGCGCTATCAACAAAGAGGGGTATAATATGAGTATATGTTCATATATGCATATTAGTGGAGAACAACCTGATGGACTTAATCATTCCTGAAATCCTGGCGGACGCGGACGCCGCGCATATGGCCCTGACTTTTAAGGGCCTTTCTGACCTGACCCGCCTGAAAATTCTTTCCGTGCTGCTCCATGGAGAAATCCGGGTCTCCGACCTCGCGGAGCGCGTCCAATCCAGCCAAAGCGCCGTATCACATCAGCTGCGCGTTCTGCGCGACCTAGGCTTTGTCTCCAGCCGGCGTGAAGGTCAGCAAATTTTCTACCGTATTGATGACGAACACATTGAGGACCTGTTCCAAAAAGCTTTTGCGCACAGCCGCCACCTCTCAGAACGAAGGAAGGCCGCCTGATGAAAAACTTTATCATTCCCCTGCAAGGCCTGGACTGCGCTGACTGCGCCCATGTCATCGAAACCAGCCTCAAGAGTATGCCCGGTATTCAGGACGCGCGGCTGGACTTCGTGCGCGCGCAAGTAGCTGTTTCCGGAGAGATTGACCCTGACCTTGTGCGCGAGCGCATCCGCCAGCTGGGTTTCTCGGTGCTTGAGACGCCTGAGCAGGCCAGCACTCACTTAAGTTTTGCGGGTTTTTGGAAAACGCTTCTTTCCAACCAGACGCTGCGGTCCACTTTTCCCGGGCTGATTTTGCTGCTTGGCAGTTTATTCCTGCCGCGGTTGGGAGTGAGCGGAGTCTGGAGGATTATTCCGCAGCTGGCAGCGCTCGCGGCGGCTGGCTATCCAATTTTTCTCAGCGGCCTGCGCAGCTTGTTCCTGGACCGCAGGCTGACGATTAATTTTTTGTTGACTCTGGCAGTCATCGGGGCCGTGGTCATCAACGAAACGCCGGAGGCGTTCATCATCCTGGTGCTCTTCCACCTTTCAGAAGCGATGGAAGCTTACACCAACGACCATGCGCGCGCGGTGCTGACCGAGTTTGCTGACCTGGCTCCTAAAAGTGCCGTGCGCTTGCGTGAATCCGGTGAGGACCTTGTACCGATTGAAAACCTGAGTGTAGGAGACGTGATTGTGGTGCGCGCTGGCGAGCGCTTCCCCATGGACGGCGTGATTATCGCGGGAAGCAGTGAGATAAACCAGGCTCCAATTACCGGCGAGAGCCGCTTAATCGCCAAACAGCCCGGGGACGCCGTCATTTCCGGAACCATCAACGGGCAGGGTGTGCTGCAAGTCCGCGTGACCGCGCTCGCGCGGGACACTACGGTCCAGCGGATTGTCAGTCTTGTTCTGGATGCCCGCGCGGTCAAGGCCCGGCAGGAAAAATTCATTGACCGATTCGCGGCAGTCTATACGCCCATCGTCGTGCTGGCTGCACTGCTGACCGCTCTGGTGCCGACGCTGCTGTTTGGGCAGCCCTTCTGGAACAGTGCGGGCGGGTACGGCTGGCTGCACCGCGCGCTTTCGCTGCTCATGATTGGCTGCCCCTGCGCGCTGGTTGTCAGCACTCCGGTCACGATCATCAGCGGCCTCACCCGCGCGGCGCGCGCCGGCGTGATATTTAAGGGAGGCGTGTATCTCGAAACCCTCAGCAGGGCGAAACTGGCAGCTTTTGATAAAACAGGCACGCTTACCCTCGGAAAACCCGTCATCAAAAAAGTGAAATCTGTCGACTGTCTGGGCGGCGACCAGTGCGAACGCTGCGATGACCTCCTGGCGCTGGCAAGCTCGCTTGAATACTACAGCACTCATCCGTTGGGGCAGGCTGTGATGGACGCCGCGCACGAGCACAGCGTCGCTGCGCGTTACGCGCCGGCCGAAAAGCTGGAGTCTCTGAACGGCAGGGGCCAGCAGGGCTACGTGAATGGCAAGCTGGCAACCATTGGCAGTCTGCCGCTGTTTGAAGCCGAGCATCAGGTGCCGGCAGCGCTGCGCCAGGAAACCCTGGCCGCGGAAAGCCTTGGTGAAACGACCATGCTGGTGTGCGACGGCGAGCGCGTGCGCGGTTTTCTCAGTGCCCAGGATGCTGTGCGTCCGGAAGCTGAGCGTGTCATCCGGGCGCTCAAGCAGCGCGGCCTGCGCACGGTGATGCTCACCGGCGATAATGCTGAGACAGCCGGGCAAATCTCTGCCGCGCTTGACCTGGATGAAACCTATGCCGCGCTGCTTCCGGAAGAAAAATGGAAACTTTTAGGCGAGCTGCGGGAGAAGTACGGGCAGGTTTTGATGGTAGGCGACGGAAGCAACGACAGCCCCGCTCTTGCCAGCGCTGATATTGGCATTGGAATGGGCGGCGCTGGGAATGCCCAGGTGCTCGAGACCGCGGATGTGGTCCTGATGCAGGACGAGCTCAGCCAGCTGCCTTTTGTGCTGGACCTGTCGCGCCGGGTGAGGGGACTGATTCAACAGAACATCGCTGTCAGCCTTGGAGTCAAGTTTTCCGTCGCGGTGCTGGCTTTATTGGGTCTGACGCCGCTGTGGGTGGCTGTTCTGGGTGATATTGGTATCACGCTGGCGGTCACGCTGAACGGTATGCGCGCGTTGCGGTTTAAACAGGCTTAGGCAATTTTAAGGACAGCTATCGGAGAGAGAATAAAAGTTCCCAGGCGCCGCTTGCTGTTTGGGCGGCAGCGCTGGTGGTGCTGGCAAAGACAATCCAGGTGCGGCCGGGTTTGAGCGCGAGTGGTTCTCCCTGGTTGTTTTGAAGCGTGATCGGGCTGAAGGGGTCAGCGGTTGACCAGGTGCCGTGAACAAGCTTGCCATCCCGCAGCAAGAGCGCTCTTTGATTAGGGTCGCCTTCGCGAAAGTCCACATCGTACATTGAAGGATTGTATTCAATGTAGTTGGCGAACAGCACCAGCACGTTCTCAAATGCGATTCGGCTGCCGTCCGTCCGGTCCGCGGCTGGTACGATATTGATGGAGCCGTCCCTGGCAAAATCCTGAAAAAGAACGTACTGGTCGGCTTCGCCGTCAAAACGCCATTCCATGACGGAAAAGTCTGCGTATAAGACGCTGAAGGTTTCCGCGTCGGCGTCCCAATTCGTCAGGCGGGGGTTAAAGGTGAAACCCAGCAGGTCGATGGCCTGGGCCAGATTCTTTTCGCCGCCGGCATATTCCCGCAGTGCGGCGGTATTCACAAAAGTGTTCTCGCCGGTGGCATCGGTGATGGTACAGATGGCCGGGCAGGGGGCGAAGCCGCGCGCGAAGGCCCGCTCCGGCAGGACTTCGGCGAATATTTTCTCCACTGTGCTGTCCCCGCTGGCATAGGCCACAATGCCCTGGTAATGTTCCGCCAGCCTCGCGTCCACCATGCGCGCTGGCGCGAGCGGGCCAACCCGCTCGGAATCCCCTCCGTGAAAGACAGCCGCCAAATGGTTCATCTGGTAGCCGATATAGTATTCGAACACCAGGTCCGCCTGGTTCAAACCGGCTGCCGGTCTGAGGCTTTGAGGCCAGTTCGGAATCTTGACAATCACCGGTCTTTCATCCAGCAGGGCGGGGTCCTGGGCGGGGAGGCCGGTGAGCGGATTGATTCCAGCCGCTGGAAGGTCGGCTGGCAGGGACGTTGGCGTATAGGTCGCGTGTTCCCATGGTGTGGGAGAAGGAACAGGCGTGGGAGTCGCGGCGGCGGCCGCCAGGGTTTCGCGCTGCGCGGGGCCTGGCGTCACGCTCACCTGGCGCAAGGCTGCCGGTGTGAGGGCGGGTGGAGCGTTCAGCCCGGCGCACGCCGACAGAAACAGGCAAAACGCCAGGAAGAAAATACAACTGGGAAAGAACCTGGCAGCGGCACGCGCTCTCATAGATAGATTTTAACATGTTCCTGGCTGGCCTGCGTCTGGATGGGAATGGAAAGCTGGCACGACGTCTCGAACAGGCGGGCAATGCGCCAGGCGCGGGGCTTCCCAAGTGATATAACGGGGCGGGGAATAATTAGTCACGCGCTGTATGCCTTGGCAGGGCTGAGGCCAGCCAAATGGTGCATCCAGAGAGCCTAATTATTTACCGGACGTTAACCTTGCTTTGAAGGGCTATTAAAAACCTTCGGGTACTATTGTATTAGCGACAATTGTGATTAAAAAATGGAGAAAAGATGAAAAAATTGCTTATTGCGCTCGTTCTGATTGCCAGCCTGTTGCTGGCGGCCTGCGGTGCATCTGAAGCAGGCGAGACGCTCAGCATCACTGGTTCCACCACCGTTCAGCCTCTGGCAGAAAAACTGGCTGAAGGTTTTATGAGCCAGAATCAGGATGTCCAGATTGATGTTCAGGGCGGCGGCTCCAGCGTAGGCGTGAAAGCTGCTGGTGAAGGCACTTCGGATATTGGCATGGCCTCGCGCGATACTAAGGAAGAAGAATTGAATCAATTCCCTAACCTTCAGGTGCATGTGATTGCCCGGGACGGCATCGCTGTCGTAGTCCATCCCGAAAATCCGGTTAATGACCTGACCCTTGACCAAATCCGCGACATTTTCAGCGGAAAAATTGTCAACTGGAGCGAGGTTGGCGGCCCGGACGCCGCGATTACCGTCGTTGCGCGTGAAGAAGGCTCCGGAACCCGCGACGCCTTTATGGAATTGGTGATGGGCAAGGATGCTCTGATTATGGACAACGCCATTTTGCAGTCCTCCAACGGCGCGATTCGCACGGTCGTTTCCACCACGCCCAATGCCATCGCGTTTCTCTCCTTTGGTTATCTGGATGAAAGCACCAAAGCCCTGAGCATTTCTGGCGCTGCCGCGACAGAAGAAAACGCCGCCAACGGCATTTATCCGGTGGTGCGCCCCCTGAATCTGCTCACCAACGGCGCGCCGGAAGGCATCGTGAAAGCCTTTCTGGATTACGTTTTCAGCGCGGAAGGTCAGGCCACAGTTCGCGCGGAAGGATATATTCCGGTAAAGTAAACTTCGTCTCAGATTAGGTATTTCCTGGCGTCCTCAAAAGAAGTTGGGGACGCCAGGTTTCTGATAGAATAGTACGCTGGAGAAGGAATGCAGACCAAGCTTAAAGTCGACAAGGCTGTAAAGGCCATCCTGCTTGTTTCAGCGTCATTTTCAATTCTTATTGTTATTTCAATTTTCGTTTTCATATTTCGGTCCAGCCTGCCAGCCTTCAAAGAATTCGGCATCCAGGGATTGCTGGGAGAGCTCACCTGGCGACCTGCCAACGGAATGTACGGCATTCTGGCCATGGTCGTCGGTTCGGTGATGGTTACCCTGATGGCGCTTGTCCTTGGCGTGCCGCTCGCGATCGCGGCGGCGATCTTCCTGGCGGAAATTGCTCCGCGCGGGGTGCAGGCAGTGGTTCGCCCGGCAGTTCAATTATTGGCCGGCATTCCTTCAGTGGTTTACGGCCTTTTTGGTATGGTGGTGCTGGTGCCGCTTGTGCGCCGCATCCCGGTAACGGGCAATTCCGGCTACGGTTTGCTCTCTGCCGCGATTGTTTTAGCTGTCATGATTTTGCCCACAATCACCAGCATTTCGGAAGATGCCATCCGGGCAGTACCGCGCTCTTATAAAGAGGCTTCCCTGGCGCTGGGCGCAACCCACCTGCAAACCATTTTTCAGGTGCTTTTGCCTGCCGCCAAATCTGGCATCGGGGCGGCGCTGATTCTGGGAATTGGCAGAGCGCTGGGCGAGACGATGGCAATGATTATGGTTATCGGCAACTCGGTCATCTTACCAGCCCCGCTGGATAATAATCCCCTGACTGTATTTCTGAGCCAGGCGCGCACGCTGACCGGCAACATTGCCGTGGAGATTAATTATGCATCCGGTTTGCACGCGAGCGCGCTGTTCGCGACAGGCGTTGTGCTTTTTGTGCTGATTATGCTTGTCAACGTCAGCGCCCGGGCGATCATCCACCGCGGCAATCCGTCGGCAGGCTGAGAGTGACTTATCAATGAACGTGCCGGATATCACTTCAACCAATGCCATGAACCTTGCTGAAAAGCGCTCCGCTGCGGACCTGCGCAGACGGCAGGCCGCGCAGAAGCTCAGCTTTGGGCTGTTTTGGCTGGGCGCGCTGGTGGTCATCCTGATCATGCTGGTGGTGGTCGGTTATGTGTTTATCACAGGTTTCAAGAGTATCAACTTGCAGTTTCTCACGACCCCTCCCAAGGGAGGACTTTCCGGCGAAGGCGGCATTTCCACCACAGTTATCACAACCCTCTATTTGGTCGGCTTGATACTGGCAATTTCCGCGCCGCTTGGCATTGGCGCGGCGGTTTTTCTGATTGAATATCAGGGGCAGACCCAGAGCGGCGGTAAGTTCATCCGCTCCCTGCTTCAGGTTGTCAATTTTGGCGTGGAAACCCTGGCTGGCATCCCATCCATCATCTTTGGTTTGTTTGGGTACGCTCTGTTTGTTTCCACCCTAAAATTTGGTTTCTCACTGCTCTCCGCCGCCCTGGCCGGAGCCTGCCTGGTGCTGCCCACCATTATCCGCACGACGCAGGAAGCTCTGCTGACTGTACCGGTCAGCTTGCGCGAGGGCAGCCTGGCGCTGGGCGCCACGCGCTGGCAGACAATCAGCAAGGTGGTTTTGCCGGCAGCCATCCCCGGCATCATCACCGGAATCATGCTCAGCGTCGGGCGCATCATCAGCGAAACCGCGGTTTTCTATGTTACCCTGGGCGGAAGTTACCGCCTGCCAAAGAACCTTTTTTCGGGCGGGAGGACGCTTTCGCTGCACCTGTTCTACCTGGCCATGGACACCAATGCCTTTGAGAAGGCGATGGGAACCGGCGCAGTTTTGATTGTTTCTATTATCCTGATTAATTTGATTATCGACCTCATTTCCCGTAAACTAAGTGCCGGAGTTCGTCTGCATCAATGAACGCTATTAAACTTGAAACCCATTCCTACAGCCTGTATTACGGAAAATTCCGCGCTCTTGAGGATATCAGTATTGAAATCCCTGAAAAACAGGTGACCGCCATCATCGGGCCTTCCGGGTGCGGAAAGAGCACCTTTTTGCGGACCTTTAACCGCATGAATGACCTTATCCCCGGTGTGCGCACCGAGGGGCAGGCGCTTTTGGACGGCGAAGACATCTTCAGCATGGATGTTGTCGCGCTCAGGCAGCGGGTGGGCATGGTTTTCCAGAAGCCGAACCCTTTCCCCAAATCAATCTATGACAATGTCGCTTATGGTCCCCGCGTGAACGGCATTCGCGAGAAAAACGTACTGGACGAGATCGTGGAGACCAGTCTGCGCGGGGCGGCCCTCTGGAATGAGGTGAAAGACAATCTCGGGAAATCCGGCCTGGCGCTTTCGGGCGGGCAGCAGCAGCGCCTGTGCATCGCGCGGGCGCTGGCGGTGAAACCGAGCGTGATTTTGATGGACGAGCCTGCCGCTTCGCTGGACCCCATCGCCACGCAGCGCATCGAGGAGCTTATCCGTCAGCTGGTTGAGCATTACACCATTGTGATTGTGACCCACAACATGCAGCAGGCCGGGCGCGTATCGGATTACACGGCATTCTTTTTCACGGACGAATCGCGCACTGGCAGGCTGGTGGAATTCAATCTTACCCGCAAGATTTTCACCAATCCGCAGGACAAACGCACCGAGGATTACATCACGGGCAGATTTGGTTAAGCTTTTTTGGCTTCACCTGTTCCGGCGCGAGACTTAAGTTCGCGGGCCTGCCCCGCTGGTTTCATTTCTCTCTCAAAAGCGAACGCGGGATTATTCTCTCTTATCTCCCGCCGATAGTGGCTGGCAGAGGACGTCAGGTTTATTTTTGTCTGTTGCTGGAACTTGCCCGGTTTCCGTCAATCCGCACCAGGCGAGACTTTTTTTCCACAATGTTTCCTGGAATCGGATGGAAAGCGCCTGCGGATTCGCGCGGGCTTTCCGGTCAATGGAGATATACGCGCCTTCGCTGTGCTCAAATTCCGGATTGAGGCAGGCGGCAACAATCGTCTCAGCCCCTTCTTCCCGCGTGGTTCGGAAGCGCAGCCAGGTAAAATGGGTTACATTTGTCCCTGGGATAATGCCGGGATGCAGCGCGACGCAGCTGACCCCGCAGGACTTCAACCGCCTGGCAAGCGCGAAGGTGAAGGCGGTCAGCAGCAGCTTGGTGCGGGCGTACACAATCCAGGGGATAAATACCGGGGAATTTTCTATTTGGTATGGGTTCACCACCACCAGGTGATGCGCGACGGAGCTAAGGTTGACGACGCGCGCGGGCGCGCTGTTCTTGAGCAGGGGCAGCAGCAGGTTGGTGAGCAAGAACGGCGCAAGATAATTGACCCCGAAGGTAAGCTCAAAGCCGTCCGCGCTTTCTTCCTGCTTGAAAGGCAGAATGCCGGCATTATTCACCAGCACATCCAGGTGGCTACAGCGCCGAATGATTTCCGCGGCCATCGCGCGGACCTCAGCCAATGACGAAAAGTCCGCCAGGATAGTTTCAATGTTGGCATGCGGGTATTCCGCGTAAATGGAATCTACCACCGCTCGCAGTTTGGCTTCATTTCTGCCGTGCAATATCAGGCGCATGCCCCGGGCAGCCAGTTTTCTGGCAGCTTCCTTGCCCAGGCCGTCGCTGGCGCCGGTAATCAGAATCGTTCTGCCAGAATTTTGTCCGCTCAATGGAAATTGCTCCTGCTCTTTGGAATTGCTCAATTATAGACAGACCCACTACCGCGCGCAAGCAAAGGCGGCACGCGCGAGGTACAGGAGTGAGAATGACTTTTCAGACGTCGACCCAACGCTGAACACACCGCGCCTCAGAGAAGCCACGGAGCGCTGCGCGGATTCAAAATCGTGCCAATGCCAGACCTGTGCGATATAATGCACCAAACGAATTATGGAGTTTGCCTGTGTATAAAATTTACCAATCTAAACTGAAAGAACTCCCCGCTAATTTGTGGGTTGCCTCCGCGACAAGTTTCCTGACGGATATCTCCAGCGAGATGGTCCTGAACATCCTGCCACTATTCCTTTCATCAGTGCTGGGCATTAAAACCAATATTATCGGTATTATCGAGGGCGTCGCAGAAGCGACTTCCAGCGTGTTGAAGGTATTCTCTGGCTGGCTGTCCGATAAACTTCGCAGCCGCAAGTGGCTGGCGGTTATTGGCTATGGCATCTCCGCCCTGGCTAAGCCTTTCTTTTACATTGCTTCCACCTGGGAGGCGATTGGCGCAATCCGATGGGCGGACCGCGTCGGCAAGGGTGTGCGCACAGCGCCGCGTGATGCCTTGGTCGCTGATAACGTCAAACCCGAGCAGCGTGGGCTCGCTTTTGGGCTGCACCGCGCTGCTGACACAGCCGGCGCGATGCTTGGCATCCTGATCGCC
>JAAYUC010000047.1 GCA_012517865.1 Chloroflexota bacterium
GCGTCAGCTTCTGAAGCAATCTCCCGATTTGCTAACCGGGTGACAAAGCGCCCTTTGGGTTTCGCTTTGCAGGCTCGCCCTGACGAGCGCTGAGGTTCAGGACCTCAAAGGTTTGCGCGTCAGCATCCTCTGCACCAACATGAAAATGACCGCAACTCCGACTATAATACTCATTATGCCAACACCGCTATCTCCCCCAAAGCGCATCGTGCTGCTCCCCAACACAGAAATGCCAAAAGCACTGCAGCTGGCCGAATTAATCAGCAGCCGCCTGGCGGATTCGGGCGTGGAACTGCGCACCTTCATCGCCGAACCCAGCCGCACAGCGCCTCCGCCCGACCTGACGGGTGTGGACCTGGTCATCGTCCTGGGCGGCGACGGAACCCTTTTAAGGGCCGGGCATCTGTGCGCGCCGCTGGGTATTCCTCTCCTGGGCGTTCAGGCGGGAAAATTGGGCTTTCTCTCCGAACTTAGCGAGAATTCCTGGGAAGCTGCCCTTCCGCACCTGCTTTCCGGCGATTTCCACCTTGAAAAGCGCATGATGCTCCTGGCGCAGCTCATCCAGGAAGAGCGCGTCTGTGGCGAATGGGATGTTATCAACGAAATTGTGATTTCACGCGGCCGCATCGTGCGCCCGATTGAAGTACGGGTGGACCTTAATGAAGGGTATCTCACTTCTTACATCGCGGACGGCCTGATTGTCGCCACCGCGACAGGCTCCACCGCCTACGCCCTGGCTGTCGGCGGGCCGATACTCCCGCCGGAACTGCGCAATATGCTGCTTCTGCCCATCGCGCCGCACCTGTCGCTGGAGCGTGCGGTTGTTCTGGCGGAAGGCGCTTCGGTGGTTCTGCGCGCCCACTGCGACCACGAGGCGGTCATCAGCGTGGACGGTATTGACCCCATCCGCCTGAATGAAACTGACTCGGTGCGCGTGACTGCTAACCAACATTCGCTGAAAATGGTGCGCTTTGGCGAGCCAAACTATTTTTACCGCCGGCTGGCAACCGTGCTGTACGATAACCCTGCCTTAAAACAAAACCATCATGACTGACTCCAGGCAACCTACCTCTCTTGATAATCCGCAGGAAGAAATTCTGCTGCGCTGCAACCGCTGCAACAAGCCCATCACGCCCGAAACAGCGGTTCTGACCCCAACCGGCTACCGCTGCAAGGAATGCGTGCGCGCCCAGCAAAAGGTGTTCGATACAACCAAAGGGCTGGATGTGCCGCTGGCTTTCATCATTTCAGCCGCGATCGCGTTTGCCGGCAGCTGGCTGGCCGGGCGTATCGGCTTTTTGGTTTTGTTTGTCGCGCCGGGCGTAGGCACCCTGACTGCCAACGTGGTGCGTTGGGTCGTCCGCAGGCGCCGCAGCAAAGCGCTGAACAAAGCGGTGCTTTGGGGCAGCATCCTGGGCAGCCTGCCTCTGATTGTGATGCGGCTGCTGCCTTTCCTGAATCTGAACAGCGGTCTGACAGCTGTGGGCGGGCTGCTGCCGCTGGTGTGGCAGGGGATTTTTGCGCTTTTGCTCATCTCCAGCGCCTACTATCAAACTACCGGCATTAAACTTAGCTGAGGCAAGGCATGCTCGCGGAACTGCGCATACAAAACTTCGCCATTATTCAGGACCTGACGCTGACATTTCGCAGCGGGCTGGTGGTGCTGACCGGTGAGACCGGCGCGGGCAAATCCATCATCTTGGACGCGCTGAATGCCGTCCTGGGCGGGCGGGTGGATATGAATGACATCCGCCGCGACAGCGACAAAGCTGTCATCGAAGCGCGCTTCGAGCTGGACGCGCCGACCGCCGAGGCTGCCAAAGCGCTGCTTGAACCGGAAGGGTTGTGGGAAGAGAACGGTGAATTAACGCTCTCGCGCGAAATCCGGGCCGGCGGCCGCAGCGTTGCCCGCGTGAACGGGCGAAGCGTCAGCCTGTCTTTGCAGTCCGAGCTTGGTTCGCTGCTGGCGGATATTCACGGACAATCCGAACATCTCTCTCTGCTAAAGGTGCGCCACCACCTGGAGCTGCTGGACCGCTTTGCGCATCATGAGAACGCGCTGAACGAATATGGGAAGCTCTACCGCCAGTGGCTGTCTCATCGCGCGGAATTGGATGGGCTGCTGAACCTGCAGCAGTATGCCAACGACCGCACGGATATGCTCAAATATCAGATTCAGGAAATTGAAGCCGCCCGCCTGAAACCTGATGAGGAAGCGGAACTGCGCCAGGAACGCACGCTGCTGGCAAACGCGGAAACCCTGCACAGCCTGTCAACCCAGGCTCTTTCCGCTCTCGACGAAGGCGGCGAAGCTCCGCCGGTGACGGACCTGCTGGGGCAGGCGCAGCACGCCCTGAACGAACTGGCTCGCATTGATCCGCAGATGACAGGCATGAGCGAAAGGGCGGACCAGGCGCTTAACACGATTTCCGAAATCGCCTATGAGCTGCGCGGCTACCTGGAAAACATTGAATTTAATCCTGCCCGGCTGGATCAAATAGAAGAGCGGCTGAACACGATTAATTTCCTCAAACGCAAGTACGGCGGCAGCCTGGAGAGCGTGCGGGCATATCTGCAGAACGCTAAAAACGAGTTGACTAAAGTGGAAAACGTAGATAAGCAGATAGCCGAAGTGGAGCAAAAAATAAACCGGATTAAGGAAGAGCTCGCCGCGGTCGCTGGAATTCTCAGTCGCGAAAGGCGCGGCGCTGCAAAAAAACTTGAAAGCGGCATCGAAACCCAGCTGCGCAGCTTGCAGATGAAAAACGCCCGCTTCCAGGTGAATTTTGCCCTTGTGCCGGACCCTGACGGCCTGGCGCTGGAAGGGCAGCGCGTGGCCTTCGACGGCACCGGCGCTGACCGGGTGGAGTTTCTGATTGAGACCAACCCGGGCGAAGGGCTTAAGCCCCTGGTCAAAATTGCCTCCGGCGGCGAAACCTCGCGCCTGATGCTGGCGCTTAAGCACGTTCTGGCTGAAGCGGACCAAATCCCGACGCTTGTGTTTGATGAAATTGACCAGGGCATTGGCGGCCGCGTCGGGGTGATTGTGGGACAGATGCTCTGGCAGCTCGGTCGCAAACATCAGGTGATGTGCGTCACGCACCTTCCGCAGCTGGCCGCCTACGGAGACCAGCATTTGCGCGTCTCCAAGCAGGAAGAAGGCGGACGCACGCTCACCCATGTGCTCGAGCTGGATGCCAGCGCCCGCCAACAGGAACTGGCTGGTATGATTGGCTCCGTCAGCCCGGGAACGCTGCAGTCCGCGCGGGACCTCATGCGCGCTGTGGCCGAATTTCAGGGTAAAATTGATTCAAACAGGTAAACTCACCAGAACCTGCTGTTTGAATTGGTTTATTTCAGGGGAATTTTCCTGACACAATTTCATATCTAAGAAAGGATAACCATTATGCCTAAGACCAGCGAGATACTCGGCGTCATTCTCGGCGGAGGACAGGGCAAACGTCTTTATCCGCTGACCTCTGAACGTTCCAAACCAGCAGTGCCAATCGCTGGGAAGTACCGCCTGATTGATATTCCCATCAGCAACTGCATCAATTCCGATATTTTCCGCATCGCGGTTCTGACACAGTTTAATTCAGTATCGCTTCACAGGCATATTTCTCAGACCTATACCTTCGATTCATTCCACTCGGGATGGGTGCAAATTTGGGCTGCCGAACAGACCATGGAGCACACGGATTGGTATCAGGGCACGGCGGATGCCGTCCGCAAGCAGTTGATGGAAATCACCTCCACCAAATGCCCCTATGTGCTTATCCTGGCGGGCGACCACCTGTACCGCATGGATTACGCTGATATGGCGCAGTTTCATTGGGATAATCACGCCGATGTGACCGTTGCCGTGCAGCCAGTGCCAAAATCGGAAGCCTCCCGTTTCGGCTTGCTTAAGCGGTCTGAAGACGGACGCATTACCGACTTTGCCGAAAAACCCAAGGACCCCGAAAAACTCGCGAGCATGGTAAGCCGCGACGACCCGGAGAGCCCTTATCTCGGTTCCATGGGCATTTACCTGTTCAACACGGAACTGCTTGTGAACGTCCTGCGGAAGGGCGGCGAGCGCCTGGACGACTTTGGCGGCGATATCATCCCTTACCTGATAGCGCAGGGGGCTTCGGTATATGGGTATAACTTTGAGGGCTACTGGCGGGATATCGGAACCATCCGTTCCTTCTATGAGACAAACCTGGAACTGACCGATGACAACCCCGGATTTGATTTTTACGACCCGGATAAGCCAATCTTCACGCACCCGCGTTTTCTGCCCTGCTCGCGCGTCATTGGCTGTTCCTTCAAAAGGGTGCTCATTGCGGAGGGTTGCAACATTGAACACGCTACTATCGAACACTCTGTGATTGGCGTGCGCAGCCAGATTGGGGAAGGCACGGTCGTCAAAGATACCATTATGATGGGCGGCGACTATTACGGCACGCTCAAAAACGGCGCTTCCCTGGGAATCGGCCGGAACTGCGACATCCAGGGCGCCATCATCGATAAGAACTCCAGCATCGGAGATAACGTTGTCATTAAACCTTTCCCCGTGGATAAGGAAGTTGACCATTCCCTGTATACCGTGCGGGACGGCATTGTGGTCATCCCCAAGCACACGACCATTCCCGCCGGGACGGTTATCGCCCCCTAAAATTCCCCCCGTAAAACTAAAACTCCGGAGTAATCCGGAGTTTTTTTACGCGTGGGCGTAGCGCAGCCAATAAACCGCGATGCCAAAAGCCACGGCAACATTCAGCGAACCTTTGCTTCCGCCCATAGGCAGGCACAAAATCTCGTCCGCTAATGCCAGCAGGCCCGGGTCCACGCCGGCCTGTTCACTTCCGACAATCAATAAAACCGGGTCTGGGTTTTCGGGCTGCAGCCGATAAGAAAACAGCGGGCGCGCGTTGGGAGCGTTTTCCAGCGCAAGCAGCCTGTACCCGCGCGACTTAAGCTCCAGCGCAAGATTTAGCGTGTTTGGAACGCTTTCCCAGGGGAGGTTCTGTTCGGCGCCCAGCGCGGTCTTGGCAATTTGTGGGGATTGACCCGGCCCGGGGGATATACCGCCCAGCCAGAGTTTGCGCAGTCCGGCCCCATCCGCGGCTCGGAAAATCGCCCCGACGTTTAATGCCGAACGGATATTATCCAGCAAGGCCTCCAAGGCGTAAGGGGAATTCCTCCTCGCGCTTGCCGGCGCTGCCGGAGCCAGCGCTTTTTCCGCGCGGGCAAGCTCCGCGCCGCAGTTCGGGCAGTACCGGCCTTGATATTGTTCCAAATCCAAGGGAAAACGCAGCTGGCAGTTTCGATTCTGACACTGCATAAACCACATGTCCAAGTAACCCATTCCTTTCAGCAATTTCGCGGGAGCCTTCAGGCGCTTAAAGTGTTAGACGCCTGGGTGAGGGGGCACCCAAGCGTCTAACAAATATAGTATACAAGAGAATTTTCAAGATTTCAAGTCAAAATAACAAAGAATTGCGGAATAGTATAAGAAAATCATAAGAAAACGCACAAATTTGCAGGAAAACGCAATCAGCGGTTGAATTCCTGGCCGGTAACAGTGCAGTAGGGTTCAAAATGGTAACCGCGGAGCGTCAGTTCATGGAGGACCAGCTCCAATCCGCGCACCGTCTCGCTGCGGTCCTCACCGCCGTCGTGCATCAGCACAACCCGGTAAGGCTCCAATCCTTTTTCCACCTGCTGCAGGATTTCCTCGCCGGAGATGCCGGTCCAATCGCGCGTGTCCAGGTGCCACATGGAAATCGCGTAGTTCATGTCGTAGGCGTAACTGTAGACGCTGTCGCTTACCGCGCCGTAAGGCGGACGCAGGCAGGGCGTAAGCTGCTTGGCTAATTCCGGCCGGCCGCTGAGGGCGTCCCGGATGGCGTCGCGGGTGTCGATCACTTCGAGATAAAAGTCGGAATATCCCAGCTTGGGCAGCTCGATGTGGTTGTAGCCGTGCAGGCCAATCATCTGGCCGGCTTCCGCCACAGCCAACGAAATCTGAGGGTAGCTGCGCGCGTTTCTGCCGATTTCATAAAAAACAGCCGTTGCGTGATATTTTTGCAGCAGTGCCAGAATCTGGGGCGTCCATTTAGGGTCAGGACCGTCGTCAAAGGTCAGGTAAATCACCAGGTCGGGGTTTGCCTGGGGCAAATCCAGGCTGGATTGGTCGGAGGGCTCCGGCGCGGTCCAGTTATTCACCAGTTGAATAAAAGACTGCGCGCGTCCGGGGTCAGCGCTGGAATTTTCCGGGGGCAGAGCCTGTGCGCGCGGGGCCGCCGCGACAGGCGCTGGTGCGGCCAGCAGCAGCCCTGCCAACAAGGCAATACATAAGATGATGATAAAGCGCTTTTTCATACGACAGGCCTGTTTAGATACCTGCATTATATTGGAAATTCAGCGCGTTTTCCACGCGGACGGAGCCCAAGCTTCTACGCGTATGGCTGCAAATCCTGTGCCATAAATACTCTGAAGACGCGTCAAGCGGAGGCTAATCCGCGATACGCGCCGGAAGCAGCTCCCAATGCAGGCCGCCGTCGGCGCTGTGGAACAGAAAATTGCTGTTCATGCTGCTGTCTCCATCCGCGGCGGCGAGCATCCAGCCGTTGTTCGCGTCCGATAAGTCCAAAGCGAGCGGTGTAAAACCGGCGGGAAGCCCGGTGGACAGCTCCTCCCAGCTTGCGCCGCCGTCGCGGCTGCGGTAAAACCCGGATTCTCCCAGCAGCAACCAGTTCAGGGCGTCCGCGAACACAAATTGTTGGGCGGCGGGGTTGGCTTCGCTGCGGAAAGTCCAGGTTTCGCCGCCGTCAGCGGTTTGATAGAACCAGCTTCGCGCGCTTCCATCAGAGAGATACACCCGCAGCGGCAGCACCGCGTCTGTGGGGCTGAAGAAGACAGGCGGGAAACTCTCAATCGCGGCATCAGTTACGCCATCCGGCAGAATCAAATCCACCAGAAACCAATTCACGCCACTGTTATAGCTCCGGAATAAGTAAACGAAGTCATTAATAGGCTCACTTCCACTAACCCAGCCATTATTAAGGTCCGGAAATACGAAACCGGTCTTTTGACCGCCTGTCGGAAGGTCTGGGTCGGCCTGTCCAGCTTCGTGGCTGAAGCGCTGTTCCCAGGTGGCGCCGCCGTCCGAGGATTGGTACAGGGCGACGTATTCCGACCCGGCTGCCGCGTCCAGACGGCTGAAGAGAAACCCGTTGCTGCCGTCCAGGAACTGCGGATTCCCAGCCGGGAAATCCAGCGAAGTAGAATTCCAGGTTGTTCCGGCATCCGTGGTGCGCAGCAGGATGGAATTTTCAAACACCGGAACGCTGAGCCAGGCTGTGTTCCCGCTGAGGAAAAAGCTGTAATAGCCTCCGCTCGCTCCGGCGAGGACGTCAGCCGGGCTTACGTCTGTCCAGGTGAGCCCGCCGTCCGAGCTGTGGTAAAGCGCGGAATGATTCCAATCTGCCGCCCATCCCTGGCCGTTGGGAAACATGCGCAGCGAATAGAGCGGAAGACCGTCCGGGGGCACTTCCGTGGGTGTTTCGGTACTTCCGGAAGCGTCTGGTGTGGTCTGGACGGGAGAGGCCGGGTAGACAGTGGCTGATTGCAGGCCTTCGGCTCCGGCGGGATAAGGCAAATCAGCCGCGGTAGGTTCGGCCTCCGTTGGCGCGGCTGCCGCGCAGGCGCATAGGGCGAGCGCCAGGAACAGGAAGAAAAGAACGGGAAACAAAGATTTTTTCATCGCGCGCTCCTTATTAGCATTCTACCACCTCCCGCGGGGCGCGAAACTTAGAAATCCTTAAAAACAAAAATGCCCTCGGCGCGATTCGAACGCGCAACCTACTGCTCCGCAAGCAGGTGCTCTATCCATTAAGCTACGAGGGCAAATTGCTTTGAGGGGAGAGATTTTATACCCAAATCCTGAAAGGGTCAAGGGAAATCAAGGCGGAAATCGGCGCCTGTCAGACAAAAGAACGAAGATCGAGCCGCTAAGAGCGGACTTTCTCTTTGCTGGCCGCGGGTTAGCTTCGCCTGCGCGAATAATCGGGCGGGGATTCAAAACCCATTGCCAGCGTCTAGGAGCCCTGGAAGTTGGTTTCACATTGGTATGTGTTGCGGTGAGCTTTTTCAGGCGGTGATACACGCGCGAGCCGCTGCACGGCTGTACGCAAAAGCATTAGCCAGCACCAATGTTTCACGTGAAACAGCGCTTCTGGTTATTGTGGTTTCATGTGAAACGTTTACGGGACGAAAATTTGCCGTTTCTCGCCGCTCTTTGCTTTTTCCCCGCTCAAGAATGCCAGTGTGTCGCCGGTGAAATCGTCAATGGCGATATCGAAGCGGCTGTCCGGACTGAAATCGGAGACGTGAATGATTCTGAGACAGTTTTTGAGGTTTTCCGCGCCCGGCAGCCATTCCAGCAGGTGATTTGGGGTGGATTCGAAGAACGGCGCGTTAAACACATCCCGGTTCAGGTTCACAGCCAGCGGGTAAATTTGCCCTTCCAGCAGGTCCTGGAAGAAATGGGTGCCGAGTGAGGGTTCGTCCGGGATGCCGGCTTTGCCGCCGGTCAGCTCCACGATAGCCCGCGTGTTGTAGATGTCGGAATAGTCCACATGCACACCCAGGTCTGGGTTGGACGTTCCCCATCGGCCGGGTCCCACGCAGATATAGTTTTCGGTGTGCAGCGCGGCGTTGATTTTGCTGATGGCGCGTTCCAGTTGATTGCGCTCTTCCTGGGTGGAAATCGCGAAATAAGCAGAAGGCTGGACGTAAAGCACATAGCGGATGTCCTCAATCATCCCGCCCGCGACTACGCTGATGCCTGTAAAGATTTTGTCGGACTCGGCCACGCGCTGCGGGAGTTCGTGGCTGCTCTCTTTGATTGTCCCGAGCGGCCGGCATTGAATCAGGGTGATTTGCACGGATGCTTTGCCGTTTTTTTCGGTCACGCGTGCCGTGAATTCAATATCCACCGGGGTATGGTACTCTGCTTCCAGGGTCGAAAGCAGCTCCCGCATCAGCGGCGCGAAGTCGGTACTGCGCAGCAATTCATCAAATGTCAGGACGAGGTTCTCGGGTTTTCCTTCAATCAGGTTGCTGCGCAGGGTTTGGAAATATCCGTCGCTGTCCAGCTGCGCCAGATAGCGCAGCTGCGGAATCCGCTGGCTGAGCACATCCCGGACCGAAAGCGTGGTGAATTTGTTCTCTTTCAGGTCAAGTAAATCGATGAACTGCTGAGAATAGCGGCGGATGGACTGCGCGGAGGAAGAAGGCATCAGCGTGGGATGGCTGAGGGCAATCAGGCGCGGATAATCATTGCCGACCCGGTCCACCGCGCGCGTGCCCAGCCCCCACACCAGGCGCACAAACCCCTCTTCCGTACGGATTTGGGGGGACCAGCGGAACTGGTTTTGGCTGTACCCCACTCCGGCGAGCTGCGGGAAGTAATAATCTCCGTAGGTCTGCCCCTCCACCACCTGAATGAGCAGCGCCATGCGCTCGTCATAGTCCAGCAGGCCGCGGCTTTTCCGGTAGAGCAGGGCTGAGGGGTTGAGCGTGGACGCGTAAATTCGGGCAATAGCCTGCTGCAGGGCGCGCAGGTTCTCCTCGGGGTTAGCCTGATTAGGCAGGAAGATGCTTTCGTACTTTCCTGCGAAGGCTGTGCCAAAGTTGTCTTCCAGCAGGCTGGAAGAGCGCACAATCAGCGGACGTTTGCCGGCCATGCTCAAAATTGTTTCCTGGTGTTGGACTGCCGAAGGCGGAAAGCTGCCGCGGAGGAAGTCCTCAACAATCAGCGGGTAATCGCTGCGCATCTGTTCTTCGCCCTTATACTTCTGGTCGTTCCAATGATGCAGATTGTTGATGGATAAAAAGTTGTAGAACACATCGGAGCCGATATAGAACGAAGTGGGGGTTTGCAGGCTTTCGCGCAAACTCGCGCTGGATTTCTCTTTCAGGATGCGCGCCGCGAGCAGCATGCCGGCGGCTTTGCCGCCAATTCTGCCGCGCCCAAGTTTATGTTGACGGATTTCCGCCAGGTCTGAGACGGTAAACCAATCCTTGGCGATGTTGATATACGGAAGCTGGTCGCTAATCATGCTGCGGATCAGGACAACCTTGATTTCGTGCAAGCGCGCTTCGTACGGAGCTCTTTTTTCCGCCGGCATCTTTTCAATCATCATGCCCTGATTGAAAAGCATTTCCATGGGGGCGGTCTCTGGATTGAATTCAATCGTGATATCCGGCACCTGGACGCCGCGTTCGTTCAGGGCTTTTTGGATGAGCTTGGTAAGCTGCTCGAAGCCGATGAATTTGGCGAAATACGCGTCCGTCAGCTGATTTAGCATTTCCGCTTTGCGGTATTCCCAGGTTTCAGAATCTTCCTCAGAAAGCGGGTCGCGAATGCCCTCGCGCTCCTGCGATTGAATGGCATGCTGCACGGCTTCCGCGTTCAGCGCAGAGGGGGTAATCAGTCCTTTCTGATAAAGCTCCTGCCGCATAAGTTCGCGGATGCGCCCGGACAGGACCGGATACTGGGAAAGTGCCAGGTAAATGCTGTAGTAGCGGTCGCTGCCGCTTTGCGGTAAGGTCATGGAGTGCCTCGCGGAGGGATATATTTGATTTTATCACGCCTGGCACAGGGTGCGGCGAGCTTGCGAACTCCGAATATTATAGAAGAATATTATAAATAACGCGCAGCTGTTTATTTATTAATCTATGCGCAATATACGTTCGAGCCTGAATCTGTTGAGAATCTGATACTGCGGGCGCGTGGAATTTAATCCGACCCCGCCAGGAAGTTTTCCGGCAAAAGAAAAACCGGACGGTTTGTGTCCGGTTTTTCGGATTTATCGGTTTTAGCGCTGAATATTCATCGGCATGATGATGTGTTTGAAGGTGTCGTCCCCTACCGGGCGTATCATGGCGGGTGTGTTCGCCGCGTTGGTCTCGAGAATGACGTTGGGGGTCTTGATTACCTCCAACACTTCGCGCAGGTAGCGCACATTGAAGGAAATCAAAAGCGGCGTGCCGTCCACGGAGGCATCCACAATCACTTCGGAGGAGCCGGTTTGTTCGGAAACCGCCGAAATCTCGAGCTGGGAGGTCTTTTCCGCGCCGCCTTCGGGCTGGATGTCCAACCGGGCAATGAAGTTGCCTTCGCGCGCGATGATTTCGGTCTGCCGGCAGGCTTTTAGCAGGTCGGCGGTCGTCAGCACGGTGCGGGTTTTGAAGGACGGGGGAATGATGGCGGAGTAATTGGGGAAGTTGCCTTCAATCAGCTGTGAGACAAGCTCGACGTCCTTGAGGTGGAACACCACCTGTCCGCGCCCTACCGGGAAGTTCATCTGCAAAATCTCATCGCCGTCCACTGCCACGCGGGAAAGTTCGGCCAGCGCCCGGGCGGGAATCAGGGCGTCCAGTTTTTGGGCGGGCTTCTGCGCCAAAATCGCGCTGGCGATG
Source organism: Chloroflexota bacterium (assembly GCA_012517865.1). Classification (GTDB taxonomy): domain Bacteria; phylum Chloroflexota; class Anaerolineae; order Anaerolineales; family Anaerolineaceae; genus Mesolinea. The sequence continues at coordinate 11,476 of JAAYUC010000047.1, forward strand.
GAGATGCGGTAGCCGTCAGTGGCTGCCAGAACCAGGTAATCGCCGTCAACGGTCATGTGCACGCCGGTCAGGTTCGGGCGGGATTCATCGTGCGAAGCGGCAAAGACCACTTTTTGGATCATATCCTTAAAATTCGCGACATTGAGCGGCAGGCTGATGCCGCTGTCGGTGGCGGTCATGGGCGGGAATTCGTCCGCGCTGATGCCCTTGATGTCGGTGTTCAGCGTGCCGCAGCGCACATTGAGCGACTGCGTGCGCGGGTCCGCCGTGAGGGTAACATCTTCGCTGGGCAGGTTGCCCACCAGGTCCGCGAAAGTCCGGGCGGGCACGGTGAGGCTGCCTTCATCCAGAATTTTGGCGCCAAGCCAGGCGCTGATGCCCAGCTCCAGGTTGGTGGCGGAGAGCTTCAGCCGGCCGTTGTCAGTCTGGATGAGGATATTGGCAAGCACCGGCAGTGGGCTGCGGGATGTAACCGCTCTGGCGACGATGCCAACGGCCTGAGCCAGCTGCTGCTGTTTGACGATTGCTTTCATAAGTGCCTCCCGCGGATGAAATTGGTCGTTAACCTGATAAATTATACCGTGAAGCGGTGCAGATTGCCAGACTGCGCTTAATTTCCCACAATATTTGTGTGAATAAGCCCAAAAATGCGCCGGTGCTCTTTCCGCGTTGTTTTCGGGTCTGCTCCAAGGCCGGATGATATAATTTTTCTACATCATTCCGTTTTGCATTTCCCTGTCTTGGTGGGAGCTTTATGCCTTCTGAAACGAATCAGCTTCGCAGGAATATCCTTATCTTCAGCGTGTATTTCCTCGTTTTCTTTGCTGGAATGGGGTTTATCCAACCATTCCTCAGCCTGCACTTCCGCTCCATTGGTTTCAGCGGCGTGCAGGTCGGAGCTCTGGGCACCTTCAGTTCCCTGGGCCTGATCCTTACCGCGACGCAGTACGGCTTATTCTTTGACCGCAGTTCCCGCAAACGCCTGATTCTGGCGCTTTCGCTGCTGCTGGCCGCTCTGACGCTCTTTTTCCTGCCTTACCTGCGCGTCTTTGGCATGGCGCTGGTTCTGTTTATCGCTCATCGGATTATCACCAGCTCAAGCATCACCGCTACAGAAAACCTCTCCTATCAGGTTTCCTCGGACGGCGCGACGCACGGAAAACCCTCTTTTGGGAGACTGCGCCTGTGGGGCTCGGTGGGGTTTGGCATTACCGCTGTCATTGGCGGCTGGCTTTTTGGCACGCGCGGGGTTTTGGTAAACGACCAGCTTTTTCTGGCCTTTATGCTCGTTTCCATTGGCATCATTCTGTTTGTCATGCCCGCCGATTTCTTCCGGGACGGTAAAGCTGACCAAAAATCCGGAAACCCGGCAGGTCTGAAAGGCATCATCAGCCTGATTTTCCGCGACCGATATCTGCTCTTGACTGTGCTCGCCCTGGCGCTGACGGACACCCTCAGCGACGGCGTACGTTCATTTGAGCCCATTTTTATGAAAGACCTGGGGCTGACAGAAAGCATTATCGGCGCGGCAGTTTCCCTCAGCTGCTTCCTGGAAGTTCCAATGATGCTTTTGGCCGACCGGTGGATTCAAAAGCTGGAAGTGCACCAGCTGGTGTACTTCATCCTAATATTCGACCTGACTCGAAGGCTGCTGGTCTGGTTTTTACCCTTCCCCTGGCTGGTCTTTACCTTGAACATTCTGACCGCGGTCAGCTTTACGCTGCGGCTGGTCACGACGATTCACCTGATAAACTTGCGCGTGCCCCGGCAGTACACCACCACCGCGGTCACTTTCGTGAGCATCACGCTGAACGGGATTTCCCACATGCTCTCCAATGCCCTGAGCGGAGTCGTTTACGACAACTTCGGCGGGAGGCCGATTTATCTGGTCAGCGCGTGTTTTTGCGTCATTTCACTGTTTTTAGCGCTGGCAGCCAGGCGGGCAAAAGCGCATGAAGACGCAGTCCTGGCGGGGAATCAGGCTTAACGCTTAGGATAAAAAGAAGCATACGCTGTTGAAAGGAAGGCTATGATAACGATTAGCGAATATGCACGAATGCTGGAAATGGAACAGGATATCATCCACCTGCAAACCGAAGGATTAAGCGATGCCGACTTGCTCACGCAGCCGCCTAACGGCGGGAACTGCATGGAATGGGTGCTGGGACATATCGCGGACGGCCTGGCCACCATCCTGCGCGTATTGGATGCCCTCCCGCCTGAGAATTTGCCGGATTTGAGCCGCTACCGGCGCGGTTCAGCGCCCATTCTGGGTCCCGAAGCGGGCTTGCTCGGGCGCCTGAAGCTGCTGGAGGCCCTGGACATGCTGCAGGCCGCCGCGCAAACCCGCCTGGCGGAGATGGACGAAGCTGCCTTTGATGAAGAAATCATCATCTTTGGAGATCAGGCCAGGCGGCGCGGCTGGTGGGCGCTTTTCTTCCTCTTCCATCACAGCTATCACGTCGGACAGCTGGAAATCCTGCGCAACATTGCCGGAAAAACTGACAAAATCATCTGAATCCACGATCATTCGCCGGCGAATAAAGGGCACTGGCTGCCAAAGGTGGACAAATCAACACGCCTGGGCGCGGACATGCCCATTCAGGTCTTTTCTCTCCCGCTTTTGGGGTAAGATAAACAAGTTTGCGCGATTGGAGAGCCGAAATGATAAAGATTATCACAGACAGCACCAGCGATATTCCCGAAGACCTCTTGGAGAAACACCAAATTGCGGTTGTTCCTTCCTACGTGCTCTGGAACGGCGAAACATTCCTGGATAGAGTGACTATCAGCTCCGAGGAATTTTACGCGCGCGTTGAAAACGCCCCTGTGCGCCCCACCACGTCCCAACCGACCACCGCGGATTTCAGCCGGGCATTTGAAAACGCCATTAATCAAGGCGCGCGGGAAATTATTTGCGTCACCGTCAGCAGCGCAATGAGCGGAACCTACCAATCCGCGCAAAATGCCGCCAGATTGGCATCGGTTCCGGTGCATGTGGTGGACTCTAAAGGACCAACCATGATGGTTGGCTGGCAGGCGCTGGCTGCCGCCCGCGCCGTGGAGGCGGGCAAAAGCACCTCGGAAGCGCTGGCTGCGGTGGAACAGGTGCGAAAGCACATTGTCCTGGTGGTTGGGATGGACACCTTAAGTTATCTCGGCAAGGGCGGGCGCATCGGGGACGCGATTTTCTGGCTGGGAAGCAATCTTTCCGTGAAACCGCTGGTTTTCATCAATCGCGAGACTGGCAAGGTCATGCCGGTCGCTCTGCACCGCACGCACAAGGGGCTGGTGGAAGGGCTGTACAACAAATTCCGGAACAGCCTGAGCAGCCTGAAAAACCTGCACGTGGCGGTTTTGCATGGAAACGCCCCGGATGAAGCGCGGAAACTGGCCGAACGCGTCCGAGACGAACTTTCGCCGGTGGAACTATTCACCCAGCTGACCGGCCCGGTGCTGGGTATCAATACTGGTCCCGCGGCCCTGGCGCTGTGCGGATACACTGAAGAGTAGAAGGGCGAAAGCAGTATGATTTCATCCCGCCTGAAAAAC
>JAAYUC010000048.1 GCA_012517865.1 Chloroflexota bacterium
ATGGGGCGTATGCCGAAACCGGAAACCCGGCCAAGGCGGATTAACAAAGCAATACCTATTATCTTGCCCCCATCGTCTAGTGGCCCAGGACGCGGCCCTCTCAAGGCCAAAACCAGGATTCGAATTCCTGTGGGGGCACTTTCTTTTTAATTTCAGGCAAACAACATCTGTTTGCTCCCACCTTGCCCCCATCGTCTAGTGGCCCAGGACGCGGCCCTTAGCCCATGGGGCGTATGCCGAAACCGGAAACCCGGCCAAGGCGGATTAACAAAGCAATACCTATTATCTTGCACCTATCGTCTGGCGGCCTCAGGCGCGGCCCTTAGCCCATGGGGCGTATGCCAAAACCAGGATTCGAATTCCTGTGGGGGCACTTTCTTTTTAATTTCAAGCAAAAACATCTGTTTGCTCCCACCTTGCCCCCATCGTCTGGCGGCCTCAGGCGCGGCCCTTAGCTCATGGGGCGTATGCCAAAACCAGCATTCGAATTCCTGTGGGGGCTATAACCAATCAATAATCTTGAGTTTCTCTCATTTTTATCAATTTTCGTTTAACGGCTGTATACTGATAGTGTCCACATTCCTTAAAGTGAACCTGCGCCTTTCTCAGCCACAGAAAGGAAATTTTTCCTCAGCAACCTTTTTACAATCACAAGATTGCTGTTTTCAGGCCAACGGCCAATAAGGAGCTAGTTTTATGTCTCACCAGCACACCGCGCAAAAAAAACATCATCGCACACCAATCCTGGGGGCCAGCCTGATTCTTCTGTTTCTCCTGCTCGCACTGCCTGGGGCAGGGCAGGCCTCCTCTCCAAAACCCATTATTTCCATTGGCCTGATACCCGACGTGGGCGGCGTAAGCGATTACGCATTCAATGCGATGGCCGCCGCCGGGCTTTCCGAGGCTGAAATCGACTTTGGCGTAGTCGGGACTGTTTATCCAACCGCTGTCGTTGATGACTATCCCATCAAAATTGCCGAGTGCGTTACCGGCGGGAATACGCTTTGCATCACAGTAGGTTACTCCATGATGGATGCGACACTTGCCGCTGCAATTGCAAACCCCGATGTCAACTTTGCGATTGTGGACGCAAATTGGGAGACCTACCCGGATAACCTGCGCGGCATCACCTTCAACGCGGCTCAGGTTGGGTATCTGGCTGGCACGCTGGCCGGCTTAATGAGCACCAGTAAAGTTATCGGAGCCATTGGCGGGTTTCCTATCCCTCCGGTGAACGATTTCATGATTCCTTACCAATATGGTGCGCAGTGGGCAAACCCTCAGGTGCAGGTCCTTCTGGAATATGCCTATAATTTTGGAGACCCCGACTTCGGCGCTCAGATGGCAGAAGACCAGATGGCCCGCGGCGCGGATGTCATTTTTGCGGTAGCAGGCCCCACCGGAGTTGGGGTTAACCTGGCGACGGCGCAAGCCGGCAAATGGACCATCGGCGTGGACGTGGACGTCTATTACACCATTTTTGGCGGCGGAACTGTGGTTGGGAATGAGTATTTGCTCACAAGCGCGATGAAGCGGGTGGACATGGCGGTTTACCATACCATTGAAGACATCGTTGACGCGACCTTTAGTTCCGGCACTATGGTCAACGACCTGGCAAATGAGGGTGTAGGCCTGGCGCCGTACCACAATGCCTTTTGGTCTATTCCACAGGAGGTGCAGGACCAGGTGGCTGCCGTCGCTCAGAGTATTATGAATGGTGGAACTGACGTCTGGGAACCTTTCTATAAGTACAGCGTCGCCCTGCCAATCACAATGAAGTAATTTGTCCACTTAAACAGAAGAGGATGCGGTATTTATTTTCGCATCCTCATTTCTCTTTGCAGTTGTTGGGGCGTACCGGCACGCCAACCAGCCGAGCGCACATCTCATCTTGCTGCGTATGCCAAAACCAGGCAAGTCCGGCCGCGCTTTCAGGTAAAATTCTCCTTAACCCAGACGCGCGACCATGAAAACTCACCCCTCCGATTCCATTCCCTACCCCCGCCGCAAAATTGCCCGCGCGCTTTTACGCGGCTCTGCAAGGCTGCTCATCGCGCTGCTCACCCGCCTGAAAGTCAGCGGCATGCAGAACTTCCCGCGTGAAGGGCCGGTCATCCTGGCAGGCAATCACGTAGGTGTGCTGGAAGCGGTGCTGATGGCGGCATTCTCCCCGCGCCAGGTGGAATTCCTGGGAACCGGCGATATCCCCATGGACCCCAATTACGCCCGCGTAGTGGTTGCCTACGGTCTTATACCGGTCAATCGCGGCAACCTGGACCGCGACGCGATTCAAAAATCGGTCAGCGTGCTGCGGCAGGGCGGTGTGTTGGGGGTTTTCCCCGAAGGCGGCATCTGGGAACCAGCCAGGATGGACGCGCAGATTGGGGTGGCGCTCATCAGCCAGCGGGCGAACGCGCCGGTGCTGCCAATCGGATTTGGCGGCATGCGTGGGGCACTTGGGAACGCGTTCCGGCTGAAGTTTCCCCACCTTGAGATGCGCATGGGGGAACTCATCCCCCCTGCTCAGGTCAGCCAAGACGCGGAGCGCCGGCAGGCGCTGCAGGAGTACGCCAGCCTGGTGCTCACGCGCATCACCGCGCTTGTCCCAACTTCCGAATTCGCGTCTGTGCCGGAAGAAATCAATTACAAGCTCACACTGGCGCCGGAAGACGCTGAAAAAGGCACGCCGCCTTCGCTCGCGGACGACCGCGGGCGGGCTTTCGCGCGGCTGCTTTTCTCGCATGTGCTGCTGGACGCGCTGCACCGCAATCTGCGGCTGCCGGTGGGTGTTTGGATTAACCCGCCAGGCAGTCTCTCAGGAACGGACTTTTCTGCAGCCCTCAGCGCGGTTCTGGAGTATCTCGAGCGCAATCCAGGCTTTTTCACCTACCGTTTCGGGGTAGAGCAGGGCCTGGCTCTGGGCAAGGCGCTGGAAGACCTGCGAGAAATCATTGGGAGGACGCAGGAAGCCGGCCTCACGCTGCGACTGACAGCCTCCTCCGAAGCCCGCTTTGCGGACCGGCGCGCCGAAGAAAGCGTCATCAGCTTCGCCATCACCCCCTGAACGCGAATAACCGCCTCACTCCTCTGCGGGGTGGATATCCTTGATATTTAGCTGGAGCGTGCTGCGGCCCATGTAGTTATTTACATCAAAGACGTAAGCAATATCAACACGCTCTGGAAGCTGGTCCAGCCAGTAGCCCTGCCTGAAGGCAATCGCGTCAAAGGTGCGTTTGCCGGCCTGCAATGTCAACTTGAGATGCTGGCCGTCACCAACCACCCTGGCAGCGGCCACGCGGCAGCCGCGGCTGCAAAAGAGGGCTTCGGGGTTCCCGCGTCCGGTTGGCTCCAGCTTGGCCATGGCCTCAAAAACCTGCGGAATAAATTCGTCCCGCAGATGTTCCAGCCGAATTTCGCGGTCAATCTCAAGCACAGGCACCAGTTCCACGCCGCGCAGCGCTTCGCGGGCAATCGCATTCAGGCGGGCCAGCAGTTCCCGGGCATTTTGAATGCTGACAGTCAGCCCGGCCGCCATGGAATGCCCGCCGTAACGCACCAGCAGGTCCGCACACGCGTCCAGGGCGCTGGTAATATTGAATTCCGGGATGGAGCGGCAGGATGCCACGATGTTGGTATCACTAACCGAGCCAATAATCGCCGGGCGGTAGAGCTGCTCCGCCACGCGCGAGGCCGCCAAACCCACCACGCCTTCATTAAATTCGGGAGAGGCGGCAAAAATTACCGGATTGTCCGGGTCAGCCTGGAGGGCGCTCTGGACAGCCTGTTCCTGAACGCGCAAGGTTAAATCCTTGCGCTGCGCGTTTTGAGCGTCGAGCTGTTGGGCCAGCATTCCAGCGTTAAAGACATCTCTGGCGGTCAGAAGCTCAAAGGCCGCCAGCGCAGAATCCAGCCTGCCGGCCGCGTTCAGACGCGGCCCCAAGCCAAAGCCGATATTTCCGGCATTAATATTCTCCAGCCTGATGCCAGAAACCTGGGCCAGCGAATACAGGCCCTGACGTTCAGTCGCGCGCATCTGGTCCAGCCCTGCCCGAACCAGCGCCCGATTCTCTCCGGAAAGCGGGGCGATGTCCGCCACAGTTCCCAAAGCCACCAGGTCCAGCCAATCGCGCGCGTCCACACCAGTCTGCGGGTAGGTTCGTAAATACGCGTCGGCCAGTTTGTAGGCCAGCCCGACCCCCGATAGGTGCTTATAGGGATAAGGGTCGCCCGCCTGGCGGGTATTGATCACCGCGTCAGCGGGTGGAAGTTCCGCGCCTGGTTGATGGTGGTCGCTCAGGATGACGCGCATGCCCAGCTGCTTTGCCAGCGCGACTTCCTTGATAGAACGAATGCCGCAGTCCACCGTAATCATCAAACCGATTCCCTCGCGGTACAACTGCTCCACAGCGTCCAGGTTCAGGCCGTAGCCTTCATCAAAGCGGCTGGGGATGTAAACGCGCGGTGTGTGTCCCAATTTCATCAGAAATTCATAGAGCAGCGCGCTGGAGGTTACGCCGTCCACGTCATAGTCGCCGTAAATGGCAATCGGGTTTTTTTCCTGAAGCGCGCGGCGCAGAATTTCCACCGCGGCATCCATGTCTTTAATCAAAAAGGGATTTGTCTCCGCGCCGGGAGCGCAGTCCACATAAGCGCGCGCCGCACCGTAATCGGTGATGCCCCGGTTGTACATCAGCTGCCGCAGGAGGCTGGGAAATTCTTCCAGTTCACTGTTGAGATGCGGCGGTATCAAAGGGGAAACGCGCCAGCGTTTGGGGGTGGGTCGATGCGTGGAATTTTCCATGTGTGGTCCTGTTATTTTTGTGCGATTATTGTACCCGTTTACGCGCAGCCCCGCCTCTTCGGCAGTTATGTTATCAACTCGTTTGTCTCAGGATTTCGCCATCCGCGTCATCAAAAGCAGGTACAATTAGTTGCATGGAAAACAAAAAGAGCCTCTTCCCCTTCTTCCGGTCAGCCGCCAAAAGCGACTTCGTCATCTCGAACGATGTAGAACGTGCCAGGCGCAACGGCCGCCAGATTGTCGCGCTTGAGTCCGCCTTAATTACCCACGGCGTGCCCTGGCCTGAGAACCTGAACATTGCCCGCGAATTGGAACAGACTGTGCGCGAAAACGGCGCCTATCCTGCCACAATTGCCGTGCAGGAAGGCCAGCTGCGCGTTGGTCTGAATGCCGCTCAGCTGGAAACGCTGGCAGGCGCCCGCGATGCCCGCAAATGCAGCCTGTGGGACCTGAGCGGCGCGCTTACGCGCGGTGGCTCAGCCGGCACAACCGTGGCCGCCACGCTTTTCGCGGCGGAGCGCGCTGGTATAAAAGTGCTGGCCACCGGCGGGATTGGCGGCGTGCACCGCGGTAACAGTCGTGATATCTCCACGGACCTGCTGCAGCTTGCCCGCTCGCAGATTGTGGTGGTTTGCTCCGGCGCCAAAGCCATTCTGGACCTGCCCGCCACGCTGGAGATGCTGGAAACAGCCGGCATCCCGGTGATTGGGTACCAGACCAATGACTTTCCGGCTTTTTACTCGGCAGAAAGCGGCCTGAAGACGCCTTTACGCGCGGATACCCCCCAGGAAGCAGCAGATATCGCCAACGCACATTGGAAGTTAGGTCTGCGGACCAGCGTGCTGGTGGTGGTTCCCCCTCCGGCCGAAAGCGCCCTGCCGCGCGAGCGGATTGAGGCTGTGATTGCTGAAGCGCTGCAGCAAGCGGAAAATGAAGGTCTGCGCGGCAGCGCGGTCACGCCCTATTTGCTGGCGAAAATCAGCGAGCTTTCCGATGGAGAGAGCCTGCGCGCCAATCTGGCTCTGCTGCGCAACAACGCGAAAGTTGCCGCTCAAATTGCTGTCGCGCTTCCGCAGGAGCAGGCTGACTGGCGTTACATCTAAAAGCACACGACTGTCGCTGACGACTTAAACCATAAGCCCCTTCGCTTTCCGCGGAGGGGCTTTTATTGCCAGTACCGCTCTCTTTTCAGGGTCTGGGGGTGGCGGAAGGCCGCGGCGTATTGGTGGGAACCGGCGTGCGGGTTGGGATAGGCGTCCGCGTGGAGGTGGGCGTGTTGGTGGGGGTGCGGGTGAATGTGGGGCTGGGCGTCAGCGTGGGGGTGGGCGGATTTCCAGTGACGCTAAAGTAGCCCGTCATCAGCCAACGCTCTCCCAGGAAGAATTGAAGCTGGTAATCTCCGGGCAGCCATTCCTCCGCCGGCAGACTCAGGCTGGTCAGGGCATAGCCGCCCGAACCGCCTTCCCATCGGCCGGTTTCCAGTTTAAGCAGGGTTGTCCCGCGGTACCACATTTCGGTCCACTGAACGCCGTCCAGCATGAAATTGTAGCTGTACGTGCCATAAATGGTGGTCAGCGGGTTCTCAAAAGTCGAAGCTGGGTTGACAGGTTGAAAGTTTTCATCCACTTTTTCGGCGAACACAATCGGGCTGAAGACAGAGTTGGCGTCGGGTGTGACGATAGACTCAAATTTTTCGGCCACCTCTTTCGGGATTGCGGGCGTATTGGTGATGGACGGTGTATTGGTGATGGTCGGGGTGGGTGTGATGCTGGGTGTAAGCGTGATGGTCGGGGTAAGCGTGATGGTGGGCGTGAGCGAAGGCGTCAGAGTGGGCGGGAAGTAGCGGTAGGCCAGCCCTTCTCCCCAGCGAAAGCTGGCAAAGGCAAAAAAAGCCAGCAGCAGCGCGCCGATGACCAGGCTGGCTGCCTGTTCCATCAGCTTGCGCCGTTTAAAGAAAAACGGGATGCGTTTTCCGCGCCGATAATGTTTGGCGGCGCTGACTGCCAGCCAGACCGCGCCGACAGCGGTGAGAATCCCCAGGGTAAGCACAGTCGAGCGGATATCCATTGACATAATCTCAAGCCCCATTGGATTATAGCAGTATCAGCGTGAACCCGCAGGGATGTCGTTTCTGCGCCGGCGCTCCCGCATGCAGCGGCGCGGCGGTCTCCCTGCCAGTCCTCGGGGGGGAGCGCAGCGGCGCGGCAATATGGATACACGTCGCCACAGCTGCTGCGGATAACCCTGGAGCCCGGGCAGAGCCAAAATAGTTATTTAGATACTTCATGCTGCCCAAAAGGCCGCCCCCTCATCAGGGCTGAATCAGGCGCCAAGCTGGCTGGCATAGGGCTCGGCGAACAGCGCGGGCGTGCCGCCTGTGTGCCAGAACAAGACAGTTTCCTCCCTGGTGAAGAAACCCGTGCGAATTAAATCCACCAGGCCCGCGGCTGCCCGGCCTGTGTAAACCGGATCCAGAAGAATGCCGTCCGCGCGGGCAAAGCTCTTGATAGCCTCAACCTCAGCCGGCTGCAGCACGCCGTAACCAGCGGCGCAGTAAGAATCATTGACTAAGATTTCATCCGGCTCGAAAGACAGGCTGCCGCCCTTCAAAGCGGCGGCTTCCGCTGCCAACGCGGCCACGCGGGCCTGCAGTTTTGACGCGCTTTCGTCCACACTGATGCCCAAAATTTTGCCAGTAAATCCTGTCTCTTTCGCTCCCAAAACCAGGCCGGCCTGCGTACCGCCGGAGGAAGTGGCAAAAACAATCCAATCCGGCGAAAAGCGCTGTTCGGCCAGCTCCCGCATTGCGTGCGCGTAAGCCTGCGCGCCAAGCGCGTTGGAGCCGCCGTAGGGAATCAGGTAGGGCGAGAGACCTTGCGCGCGGGCACACTCGTACTGCTCCCGGAGTGCCTCGTCCCGGCGCTCTTTGGGGACGAAGATGATTTTCGCCCCGCTGAGCGCGTCCAGCAGCAGATTTCCCTGGCGCGTGCCGGGGTCGTCCCCCGCCAGCACCAACAGGCATCCCAACCCCAGGTGGGCGGCAGCCGCCGCCACCTGCCGGCAGTGGTTCGACTGCGGCGCTCCTGTGCTGATGAGCATGCGGGCTCCGCCGGCAAGCGCATCCGCGGCCAGGAACTCAAGCTTGCGCGTTTTATTGCCGCCCAAACCCAGGCCGGTCAGGTCGTCGCGCTTGATAAACAGCCGCGGCCCCCCCAGCAGACGGGTAAGCCCGGGCAGCGCCTCAATAGGCGTAGGCAGGTGCGCCAGCGGAACGCGGTCCATCATAGAGCCATCCTTTTGCGGGTTTCAGCTTTCCCGCGGGCGCGCATCAGATTCAGCAGATTGGGCAGTGCCCGCGTATAGAGTCGGTAGAGCGTCGGCCGGCTGGTGTAATCCCAGGCACCCAGGTGCCGCAGCGTGACGCCGTTAAAACCTTCCTTAAAGCGATAGACGCCCCACAGCGTATCGCTCTCGTCAAAAACATCCGGAGCGCCCCACATGTCGTATTCCCGGCAGCCCAGGGCTTTGGAGGTCCGAATGGCTTCCCACTGCAGCAGGTAATTGGGCATCAGCTCGCGCCCTTTTTCCAGGGACATCCCGAACATATAGCGGGAAATGCCGCCAAAGTGAAACAAAATCAAGCCAGCCAGCGCCTGTCCATCCGCTTCAGCAATCAAGGGCACCGCCAAGCCTGCGCGCATAAAATCGCCCCACAGCTTCAGGTAATAGCCTTCGTGTCTAATGACAAAATCATCGCGCACAGCCGTCGCGGCGTACATCGCGTAGAGCAGCGGCAGTTCGCTTTCCTCCGCCCGCCGAACGCGAACGCCTTTCTTTTCTGCCAGGCGGATGTTGTAGCGGGTTTTTTGTTTCATCGCGGCCAGGATTTCAGCTTCCTCGCGCTGCAGATTTATCATGACGGTATTGCGGAACTGGATTTGGTCATTGGAGAACATCCAACCGCGCCGTTCCAGGTCCAGCTTAAATTGCCGCCCTGCTTCATTTTCCACGGCATCCGCGGAGCCTGGCACTCCCCGGCCAAGTTCCACATCCGGGTCAATCTTCAGGAATACGGCGCGCCGTTGGGCGGCCAATGTTTGCAGGTCGTCCAGAACCTGCCCGGCCAGCCTCGGATTCCGCCATTCCATTACCGGACCTTTGGGGCAGTAGAGCACCTCAAGGCGCGGTCCCAGCCGCATTTGCCGGCTGAGAATTAGCGCCGCGGCCCGAATTTCTCCGCCTTCTTCCCAGATGTAGTGCAGCGGCGTCCAGCCGTTCTGGATTTTGTTTTGCCCCCATTCAAAGGACTGCAGGATATGCGGCCCGGGCAGGCGCAAAACAATGTCATCCCATTCCCAGGCGGCGGTTTTGATGTCAAGAAGCCGCATCCAAACCTGCCTGTTTTTGCGCGCGGTAGAACTTATACGCTTTGTAGAGAAGCGGGCGATACACTTTGATGACAGCCGGCGCGGAGCGCGCCATCCGCCCGCCAAAACCGCGTTTGAAGCGGTACACACCCCATAAGCCGTCCGAACGGCTGGTGAAGTCCCTTTCCAGCACGTCTTCATCCTCATCCGGGATGCCCCACAGGTCGTAAACCGCCGCGCCGTGTTCTTTTGCCCAGCGCATGGCTTCCCATTGAAGCAAATAGGTGGGCATCAGATTCCGACTTTCATCATCAGAAGCCCCGTAAAAATACCACGACCGTTCGCGGTGCAGAAATACCATCAGGTAAGCCAGCGCCTGATTATCCAGATGCGCCTCGAGCAGGGAGCACTTGCCGCGCGGCTCAAATATCTGGAATACCCGCTGATAGTAAGAAAAATCGTGCAGAGCAAAGCCGTCCCGTCTGGCAGTGGTTTGCATCATGCGGTAAAAGCCGCGTAAATCGCTGCTTTGGCGCACCCGCACGCCCTTACGCTCCGCGAGGCGGATGTTGTAGCGCGTTTTTTGTTTCATCGCGGCCAGCAGCTGCTCCTCATCGCGATTGAGGTCAATCAGAATTGTGCGCCGCGGCTGAATGGTATGCTCCTCTCGCTTAAAATCCGCGAAGGATGTTTCCAGGAGTTCCTCTGGCAGCGGCTCGAACAGGTCCGGCTCCACCTGAAGAAAGACAGCCCCGCGGGCTCTGCAAAGCTGATCAATCTGCGGAACAAGTTCATTCCAGTTCTCGCCAACCGGCCCTTTTGGCAGATAGGCAATGCTCAAACCCAGGGGCAGGGATTTGAACAGGATTTGCGCGCAGGCGTTTTTAGAACGCACCCGCGCCGATGACCAGCCAAAATCCGCCTTAAACTCAGCCCATCCCGCCGTTTGCATCAGATGCGCCTGCGGGAAGCTTTCCAAAAGCTCATCCCAATCGGCATCTTCCAGGTAAGCGCGCCGCATCAGTTTCTACCTCCCCTTAAACCCAAGGACAGAGCCAAATGTGCGCAGGATGATGGTCAAATCCATCAGCAAATTGGCGTGCTCAATGTAATACAGGTCGTATTCCAGTTTCACGGCGGTTTCTTCGATGGTTTCCGCGTACTGCTGGTGGATTTGCGCCCATCCGGTCACGCCCGGCTTGACCAACATCCTGGCGCGGTAGAAAGGAACTTCTTTCTGAAATACTGCCACCAGCTCGCTGCGCTCAGACCTCGGACCAACCCAGCTCATTTCGCCTTTAAGCACATTGATGACTTGCGGAAGTTCATCAAGATGCACCTTGCGAAGAAACTTTCCCAGGCGCGTAATGCGGGCATCGTTTAACGAAGTCACCAGAGCTTCTTTCTCCATGTCCGCGCTATTTTTCATCGTGCGGAATTTATAAATATTGTAGGGTTCGCCCCCCCGCCCAAGCCGCTCCTGGCTGTAAATTACCGGCCTGCCGGAATCAATGAGTATCAATATCGCAATGATTGGGAAAAGCGCGATTAAAAACACCATTCCCACCAAGGTAAGAATTAAATCCATCAGCCGTTTAACCATGCGGTAAATTCCGCCCAAAGGCGCCCGGTCCACAAAGGAACGCACCACCCATTCAGAATCCAGCAGGTTGATTGGTACGCGTCCAAGCAGGTCTTCGTATACCTGTGCCATCGTAGAAATCTGCAGCCCCTTCTCCTGAGCGGTCAGCAGGTTTTGGAACATGCCGTGGTTCATTTGCCCCGAGATAGCCAGGATTAAGTCGGTAACTCCCAATTCCTTCACCAGTGTCAGCAGCTGCGTATGGTCGCCAAGAATCTTATAATTGCGGATTTGCGTGCCCAGCTTTTCCGGGTCATCGTCAATCAAACCCAGCAGATTGTAGGGAGGCTGCACCTGGTCGGCGATGACGTTCACCAGCGTGCTGCCTGCCTTTCCGGCGCCAATGATCAGCAGACGGCGCGATTTGGTCGCGGCCGAGAAGATGCGGACGTAAATCATCCGCCAGATAAGGGTCAGGATGGAGACAAAGACAATGAAAAACAGAACTCCCCGGCGGGGCAGCGTCTGCGGAGGCATGGCAAAGTAGATTACCAGGTAAAGGAAAGACGCGATAATAATGGCCAGCCCGATGGCCTTAAGGGTGAGCTTGAGGTTGCCTGCCTTGTTCAGGTCGTAGTTATCCACCATTAAGGCAATCCAAATCACCGGCAGAAAATAAAACCAGGCATCCGGGCGGGTGCGCAAAAACTCCAGCGAAAAGTTCATCCAGGCATCGCCTGTGGACCAAAGATAAAGCGCGATGAATAGCGCCAGCACAGCTGCCGTGATATCGCCCAAAATAAGTATAGACCGGTGCTCCGATGGCTGTAATCGCAAGCGTGGGGGGGTGTTTTTTTCTTGCATATTAGGTGCTCCTGCCGTTCGAACGCGCGGATTTAGATACAAGCCCTGCCAACAGACCCGCCCCCCAGCAAAAGTGCATGGTCGCGGCAGCTAATGGAAAACCAATAACCAGCGCGGCATCATTCTTATGCGCCGCAAGTTGGATTCCCACGGCAGCCAGCGCTGCCAGATACAGAGCTGCGGCGCTGATGAAAATGAACAGAAAGGGCTGCCAGAACAGGCCGGCAATCACCAGCGCGGCCATCCCTAACACAAACAGGGGCGGCAGTGCCTGCCTGAGGCGCAGGGAGCCCGGATAGCGCTTAAGCATCTGCGCTTTCCAATAGCCGTAGCGCCAATACTGGCGGGCCAACTCCTTCAGGTTCCTGCGGGCAAAATAAACACAGCGAATCTGCGGGTCAAACCAGATTTTGCCTCCAGCCAGCCTGATGCGCGTGTTGAATTCATAGTCTTCATTGGTAAGCAGCGTTTCATCGTACAAACCTACCCGCTGAAACAGTTCGCGTTTGTACGCGCCAAAAGGAACGGTATCCACATAACCAGCCTGCCTGCCGTGCCGGTACTGTGCGTCTCCTACTGCCAGCGGATGCCCGGCCGCAGCAGCAATCGCTCGGGCAATCCAGGTGTTTTCCTGAGGCTGAATATCCCACACCCCGCCAACGTTATCCGCCACGCCTTGCATCAGCGCGTCGTAACAGCGCTCAATATATTCTTGGTGCGGAACAGAATGCGCGTCCAGGCGTAGCAGCACGTCGCCTTCCGCGGCCCGAATGCCAGCGTTCACTGCCGCCGGGATGTTGCGTTTGGGGTTGTCCACCACTTTCAGGCGCAAATCGGGATGAGCCGCCTGGAACCTGGCAATGACATCCCGGGTGCCGTCTTCAGACATCCCATCGGCGATGATAATCTCCAGGGCTTCTCTTGGAAAGCTCTGAAGCATAATCGCCTCCAGGAGCAAGCGGATGGTGCGCTCTTCGTTGCGGCAGGGGACAATGACTGAGACTTTTATCGGCATGGTTGGGTCAAGGGCTTGTTCAGCGGCAACAAGCGCGTTTTCACTCCACAGAAGCAGCGGCTATCGCGTCAATTTCCACCAGGCCGCCCTTGGGCAGGGCCGCCACCTGGACAGCTGAGCGTGCGGGATAATCCTGCGTAAAAAATTCGGCGTAGACAGCATTTACCGCCGCGAAATCCGTCATATCCTTTAAGAAGACAGTGGTTTTAACGACCGCGCTCAGGTCGGTGTGGGCTGCCTCTAGAACGGCGCGCAGATTGCGCAGCGCCTGGCGGGCCTGGGCTTCCACCCCTTCGAGCAGATTTCCGCTTTCTGGGTCAATGCCAAGCTGCCCGGAAACAAACACAAATCCCTGGCAGGCAATCGCGGCGGAATACGGTCCGATGGCCTTGGGCGCGCGGTCCGTGACGACGACCTGTTTGGGCGTTTGGCGTGAGTTCATCAAGTTGCCTCTCTAAGTTTCGCAAATTTGGTGACTTATTATAACATCCGCGCGTGCAGCAGGCCTTTGGCGCAGCTATAAAAGCCGGACGGTCAGGCCTGCCAGTCGCCAATCTCTTTCCAGCAGTGGTCCAGGTGCTCAGCCATGATATCCTTCAGTTTGCGTCGGATTGTCATCCGGACGGCCATCATCAGGTCGATGCCGCCCATCGCGTACAACCGACGCCCGATATCCTTAGCCTGCCGGTGGTGGCATTGATGGTCAAAAAGCCCTCCCGGGACCACGGATAAGAAATCATCCTGTTTGCCAATGACAATCAGTTTGTTGATTAATTCCTTCACTTCCTGCCTGCGCTCTGCCGGCAGGTTTCGGATAGCTTCCTCACCAAAAAGGATGTCAATCAGACTCATGTGGCGCTCCAATCCTGTTTCTGTTTAGATTATATCCGAGATGCTCCGCCTTGAAGAACCGGCGCCGGGTTCAGCAGGGCCGGCTTTGCCGCGGATTGCCTGAGCGGCTTGCGGCAGTGAATTCTTTTTCCAGCCTTATGGTATAATTCATTCGCGCTTTTAGGAGGTTTGGTCTAAAGCGTAATTTGTATATCACTTCATTAATGATTGCCTATCAAAAAAGGATTCGAAATGCCAATATCGTATTTGACACGTGAAGGATTTGAAAAACTGCAGTTAGAACTGGATGAACTCCGGAACGTGCGGCGCAAGGAAATCGCGGTTCGTCTGCAGGAAGCAATGGAAGACGGCGAACTGATCGAAAACGCTGAATACGAAGACGCGAAAAATGAACAGGCGTTTGTGGAAGGCCGCATCAAGGACCTGGAACTGCTGCTTGCCACCGCGCGCATCATCGACGAAAGCGAAAATGAACAAGGCCTCATTCAGGTCGGCTCCACCGTCACCATACAGGAAGAAGGCTACGAGCCTGAGACCTATATGATTGTTGGGCCGGCAGAAGCCGACCCGCTCCTTGGCAGAATCTCCAACGAGTCCCCTATTGGACGCGCCCTGATTAATCATAAGGTTGGCGAAACAGTGAAGGTGGAAGCACCTGGTGGCGCTTTTACAGTTCTGATCATAAAAACCAGCTGATCAAGACAATGTAAAATGCCCCACCAGGAAACTGGTGGGGCATATTTAAATCCGAAGGAATACCCTGATGCTGCAAGATGATTTTTCTGAACTTGAAAATATCCGCCTGGAGAAGATGCTGCGCATGCGCGCGGAGGGCATAGAACCCTACCCAACTTCCACGAAGCGAAACGCGTCCACCGCTGAGGCTGTGCGGGCTTTTGAAACCGCTGAAGCGGCAAACAGCTCGGAAGAAGTGAAAGCCGTGTTGGCGGGCAGGCTGCGCGCCATTCGCAATATGGGCAAGCTCAGCTTCGCGCACATTGAAGACCGCGACGGCAAGGTGCAGCTCCTTTTCCGCGTGGATGAGCTTGGTGAAGAACTTCTGCAGACCTTCGCGCGCGATTTTGACCTGGGAGATTTCATTGAAGCGCAAGGCACAATGTTCCGGACGCGCCGGGGAGAGGTGACTTTGCTGGTCAAATCCTTCCGCATGCTCGCCAAAGCGCTGCTGCAGCTGCCGGCCGATAAAGACGAAGTGGTAGACGGCAAAACCATTCGCCACGCCGCCCTGACTGACCCCGAAACACGCTTCCGCCAGCGCTATGTGGACCTGGCAGTCAACCCTGAAACGCGCGAAGTATTCCGGATTCGCACCGCCGCGGTAAGCGCTCTTCGCAGCTTCCTGGACGGCATGGGCTTTATGGAAGTCGAAACGCCAATCCTGCAGCCGATTTACGGCGGCGCGGCAGCCCGTCCGTTTGTGACGCACCACAACGAACTTGACCAGGATCTCTACCTGCGCATCAGCTTCGAACTGTACCTCAAACGCCTGATTGTGGGCGGCCTGGAGCGTGTCTATGAAATCGGCCGCGATTTTCGCAACGAAGGCGTCTCGTACAAGCACAACCCCGAATTCACCCAGCTTGAGTTCTACATGGCATACGCGGACTACCGCGACATTATGGAAATCACCGAGCAGATGGTGTCCAGCGTCGCCCAGAAAGTATTGGGAACCCAAATCATCCATTTTGATGGACATGAGATTAATCTGGCCCCGCCCTGGAAGCGCCTTGAAATCCGTCAGGGCTTGCTGGACCAGACGGGTATTGATATTTCGCAGCACAAGACCGCCGCGGAGCTCAGCGCCGTCCTGCGCGAAAAAGGCATTCAGCACAACCCCAACGCCCCGCGCGGGAAAATGATAGGCGACATGATGGAGCAGTTCCTGGAACCCCTTCTGATCCAGCCCACCTTCCTCTACGATTACCCGCGCGATATCTCGCCGCTGGCCAAGAACAAACCCGGCGACCCGCAAACCGTGGAGCGCTTTGAAGGTTTTGTCGCCGGCATGGAACTGTGCAACGCGTTCACCGAGCTGAATGACCCGCTGGAACAGGAAAAACGCTTTCTCGAACTTGGGCGGGCGTACGCTGAAGGCGACGAAGAACGCCATCCGATGGATGAGGACTATCTGCGGGCGCTGGCCTACGGCATGCCGCCTACCGGCGGCTTTGGGATGGGCATCGACCGTTTCGCGATGCTGCTCACCGGCCACCATAACATCCGCGAAGTAATCCTCTTTCCACCTCTACGCGATACAAACCAGGGTTAATCCCCTGGAATCAAGTAGAATCAAAACATCGCAGGCGCGCCCCATTCTGGCGCAAGTCTTGCATCCTGGTTGGTATGGGCGAACAAGACCTCATTGAACTTGCTGTCGGCGGCGATTTGGATGCCTTTAACCGCCTGGTGCTCCAGTACCAGGATGCTGCTTATAACGCCGCCTTCCGTATCCTTTCGGACCCCGCGGCTGCCGAGGATGCCACGCAGGAAGCAGTAATCTCCATGTATCGCAAATTGAATACTTACCGCGGCGGCTCCTTCAAGAGCTGGTTCCTGCGCATTGTCACCAACGCCTGTTACGACGAACTGCGCAGGCGTCAGCGCAGACCCAGCGTTCCATTGGAACCGGAAAACGATGAAGGCGAGCTGGTGGATTCTCCCTCCTGGATGGAGGATGACGCGCCCGGCCCCGAAGAAGCAGCCAGCGCCAAAGAACTGGAGGACGCCATCCAGCACTGTCTGGCAGACCTGGAGGAGAAATTCCGCGTTGTGATGGTATTGGTGGATATCGCCGGCGAAGATTACGAAAGCGTCTGCGCCATCATCAACCGCCCGATGGGCACCGTGAAAAGCCGTCTGGCGCGCGCCCGCCAGAAGATGCAGGACTGCCTGCGCGGGTTTGGGGAACTTTTACCTGAAAAATTCCGTCTCAAAGATGAGGTAATGGAATGACCAGGCAGGATATGCTCCCTAAAAAGGATAATGAAGCGCTGTGTGCCTACATGGACGGCATGCTGACAGGCGAAAAGAAACTTAAGTTTGAAAAACGCCTGGCTAAATCACTGCGCCTGCAGAAAGCGCTGAAAGAATACACGCAGTTGAGAACTGCGGTGCGGGGT
This sequence comes from Chloroflexota bacterium, assembly GCA_012517865.1. GTDB lineage: Bacteria > Chloroflexota > Anaerolineae > Anaerolineales > Anaerolineaceae > Mesolinea. The sequence continues at coordinate 16,622 of JAAYUC010000048.1, forward strand.
CTGCCCTGTCAGGCTGCTCCGCGCAACTTTACCCTGACGCGGGAAGAAGCCCGCGCGATTAAGCGTCAGCCGGTTTTATATCCGGCCTTTGGGTTCGCATCCCTGGCAGCGCTGTTAATTCTGGCATTGGTCTTTACCAGCGAGTTTATCTTCAAGACATATTCCGCGCCAATGGCGCGCGAACTTCCCAGCGAGGCTGCCCTCTCTGCCGCTCCGAGCCAGGAAAGCGCCCTTGAAGCGCAGCAGCCGCAGATTTTCACCTGGGGCGGCGCTTATGGCATGGGCGGGGGCGGCGCTGGCGGAATAGGCGGCGGCGCGGAGGGCGTTCCGTACGGCCTGGGCGGCGGGGTACCCGTGGGCGGCACTTTTGTTGGCAGCAGCGGCGCGGTACCCGAAGCCAAACCCGGCGAGCCAGCGGAACCGCTCTCATCCGAAGAAGCAGGCGCTCAGCTGCAGCAGATGGAAGAAACCCCACAGGCAGCCGGTATGGGCGCGTCCCTGAGCTCTGAACCGCCTGAGCCCCTGATCCTGGGCATCCGGGAATCGGAAGCGGGACAGATTATCTCCAGCTATCCGCAAACAGAAGCCAAAGTGGCACCTGAAACAGCCCCCGACGCACAAACGGAAACCAGCCGCGCGCTGGTCTCGGAGTACGTGAAGATTGGCCTGCTGGCTGCCGTGTTAGCCTTTGGGATTCTGGCGCTCGCGCTCTATCTGAAACGCTGACAGCCTCCTTATTAAATAGAAACGCCTCCGAAGTATCAGAGGCGTTTTTTTGTGTTTGGAATTATTCCAGGCCGACTGCCTGCCGCAGTTCGCCGACTTTGTTGGTCTTTTCCCATGTCAGGTCCAGGTCGTCCCGTCCAAAATGCCCGTAAGCGGCCAGTTTTCGGTAGATAGGCCTCAAGAGGTCCAGTTGATGGATGATAGCGCGCGGGCGCAGGTCGAACACGCGGGTGATAGCGGCCGCGATTTTATCGTCTTCCACAACGCCGGTACCAAAAGTTTCCACATTCACGCTCAGCGGGTTTGCCTTGCCGATTGCGTAGGCAATCTGGACTTCGCAGCGGGAGGCCAGCCCGGCAGCCACCACATTCTTGGCTACCCAGCGCGCGGCATACGCGCCGGAGCGGTCCACTTTGGTCGGGTCTTTGCCGCTGAAGCAGCCGCCGCCGTGCCTGCCCATGCCGCCGTAGGTATCCACGATAATCTTGCGGCCGGTCAACCCGGAATCGCCCAGCGGTCCGCCAATCACGAAGCGCCCGGTGGGGTTAGTGTAGATTTTAATATTTTCATCAACAAGTTCAGGCGGGAGAACAGGTTTAATCACATGTTCAATCAAATCCGCGCGGATTTGTTCGTTGCTGACAACCTTGCCAGCCAGCTTATCGGCATGCTGGGTGCTGATGAGCACGGTATCAATGCGAGCGGGTTTGCCGTAATGGTATTCCACTGTCACCTGGCTTTTGCCGTCTGGGTACATCCATTTGAGCGTGCCGTCCTTGCGCACTTCCGCCATGCGGCGGCAGAGCTTGTGCGAGAGATAAATAGGAAGGGGCAGCAGCTGTTCGGTTTCGTCGCAGGCATACCCAAACATCATGCCCTGGTCACCCGCGCCGCCGGCATTGATGTATTCCTCGCTGTATTCCACCGGCAGGGTTTTCCCGTTCTGGTCCACACCGCGCGCGATATCGGGGGACTGCGCGGAAACCGCAACCATCACGGCGCAGGTGGAGCCGTCGAAGCCTTTTTTGCCGCGGTCGTAACCGATGCCGTTAACCACATCGCGCACCAGTTTTTCGATATCCACGTAGGTGTTCGTGGTCATCTCGCCGGTCACCAGCACAAAACCGGTTTTGGTGACGGTTTCAATTGCCACGCGAGAGGAGGGATCAGCCCGCAAAGCTTCGTCAAGCACGGCGTCGCTGATTTGGTCGCAAATTTTGTCCGGGTGGCCTTCGGTCACGGACTCGGATGTAAACAGATATTTGGGTGACTTCATAAAAGTCGTTGTCATAATTAGAAACCTCCAGTTTCTCGTTAAAAAAGAACCCCTCGCGGAGAGGGGGCATCGTGCATGTTGGCTCGCCTCTCATCTTCCAGAAATACTGCTCTGCCGGAGTTGGCACCGTCCAGGCTTCCGCCTGGTGGTTGCCGAGGTATCATCGGGCCGTTCCCTCCACCTCTCTGGATAAGTGCGCCGCTTAGGGCTGTTAAGTTGTCGAGTTTTCTTATATCACGCTTTTAGATATTATGCAATAGCAAATGCGAGCTTCAGGCTGGCGAAAAGTCAGCTCGCGCTCGGCAACGCCCCTTCCAGCCCCCTTCGCGCGAGACTTCAGGGCTGCCAAAACGGTTATTAACATCAATAAGACCTTGACAACCAGAACATTACGGCTAGAATCAGCAAAATTCCCACCAGTTTCATTTTACGTTCGCGGACTTCACCGTATCTTTGCAAAAAATGAAACCTGGCACATAAAAATAAAATAAACACTATAATATTAACTATGGCAGCGCCATTTGTTAGAAAGAAACAGCTTACGGGTTTTTTCTACGGGCTGGTTGCGGGGGCAGTCTTTTCTCTGACTGCCTGGGGGATGGACGCGGTGAAACTTGCTGGCGCAAACATGGCTTTTCCATTCATGAAATTCATCCCCGCCCTGATTGTCTGCGCGCTTGCCGGCGGTTTGGCGGGTTGGCTTTCTATCCGCGTCGGGCACTGGCTGGTGTCCATCATCTTATGGCTCCTTTTTGCCCTGCTGGTTGTTTGGTTGGTGCTTTGGCTGCCAATTGAAGGCAGCGCGGAGCTTCTGCGCTTTTTGAGCCCGAATCTGACGCATTGGATTGAGTACGTTTCCATTGATGGGCTGATGCAATTTCGCGTTGTGGGCCTGATTGTCATTGGCATTCCCTGCCTGCTGTGCGGCGTCGTGGAGAACAACCTTGTTGAACAGGCGCTGGCAGCCCAGGGTGTCGGTGGCTGGATTGCCATGCTGCTGGTCGCGGCGCTCTTGCTGGGCGCGGCAGGTTTTGCCGCGGATGAGCTTCTGAACCGCCACTTCCGCGAACCCGCGCAGGCTTTGGATGATTTATTTGAATTCGCCGCGGAACACCAGGGGAAAGAAGTGGAAAAAACCCTTGCCAGGCGCATGCGCCTCAGCGTGGCAAAGCCCCTCGGCGATCTGGTGAAAAATCCGCGCAGGATGACTCTGGTTGCCTATGACAGCACACTTGGTCAGATGGATTTTCTGGTTGACTTCCGCGGAACCTGGGCGCGCTGCAAAGTCATCTATTCCCAACCGACACAATGCGACATCATGGAGGAATTAACGCAGAAATTCTATATTTCTGATAGAAAAGACAGGTTCGCCTGGACAAATTTAATCTCCCCACGCGACCCATAAAAAGGTTATAATTGATTAGCTTTTTACCCTACCAAAAGACCTTTGGCTATGAGTAATATTCTACGTCCACAAACTTTAATAATCTGAACTAAGAGGGCTCATCGATGGCTGAGAAAATTCTTGACGTGCAAGGACTGGAGACCCAATTCAAAACACCTGATGGCATTGTTCACGCTGTCAATGGGGTTTCCATCACCCTTGACGAAGGTGAAACCTTAGGCTTGGTGGGAGAAAGCGGCTGCGGCAAAAGCGTATCCATGCTCTCCATCCTGCGGCTTATTCAGTCCCCTCCCGGGCAGATAGTTGCGGGCAAGGCTTTCTTCAAGGGCAAGGACTTGCTGGCGATGAGTAACGAAGAAATCCGCCAGGTACGCGGGGGCCAAATCAGCATGATTTTCCAGGACCCGATGACCTCCCTGAACCCGGTCATGAACATTGGCAAGCAAATGGCGGAGCCTATGCTGCTTCATCTGGGCATCACACCCAAGGAAGCCCGCGAGCGGTCTATCAAGCTGCTCGAATCCGTTGGCATCCCCCGCGCGGGTGAACGTCTGAAGGACTACCCGCACCAATATTCCGGCGGCATGCGCCAGCGCGTGATGATAGCTATGGCGCTCTCGTGCAACCCCCAAATTTTGATCGCGGACGAACCCACGACTGCCCTGGACGTCACCATCCAGGCACAGATTGTCGACCTGGTCATCCGCCTGCGGCAGGAATTGGGCATGGCGATTATCTGGATCACGCACGATTTGGGAGTGGCAGCCAGTATTGCCAACCGCATCGCGGTTATGTACGGCGGTTTCATCATCGAAGAAGCTTCTGTCCGCGAGCTGTATGCCCATCCCACTCACCCCTACACCCTTGGTTTGCTCAACAGCCTGCCGCAAATTCAGCGCAAAGGCCGCCAGCGGTTATATTCCATTGAGGGCATGCCCCCGATTTTGCTGCAAACTCCGCGGGCCTGTCCGTTCGCGCCGCGCTGCCGTTGGGTGCGGGAAAAGTGCTGGCAACAAAACCCAATGCTGGAAAGCATTGGCGATAACCACAAAGTAGCCTGTTGGGTGGACACGACGACGGGAAGTGAGCGTTAATGAAAACAGATAACGAAATTCTGATTAAAGTTGAAAATTTAGTGATGCATTTCCCGATTTACCGGGGAGTGATCCGCCGCCAGGTTGGCTCCGTGCGCGCCGTCGACGGCGTTTCCCTCGAAATCAGGCAGGGCGAAACGCTTGGTCTGGTGGGCGAATCCGGCTGCGGAAAGACCACCGTGGGGCGCACCATTCTGCAGCTCTATAAACCCACATCCGGGCATGTGTATTACAAAGGCACCGACCTGACCACGCTAAAAACAGAACCCATGCGCCTGATGCGCAAGGACCTGCAGATGATTTTCCAGGACCCTTACGCCAGCCTGAACCCGCGCATGACCGTGCGCGATATCATCGGCGACCCCATGCTCGCTTTTGGTGTTGCCAGCAATAAGCAAATTGATGACCGCGTGCAGGAACTGCTTAAGCTCGTGCGCCTGGACCCGGATTTTGCCAACCGCTATCCGCACGAATTTTCCGGCGGTCAGCGCCAGCGCATCGGCGTCGCCCGCGCCCTGGCTATGAATCCTTCCTTCATTGTTTGCGATGAGCCCATTTCCGCTCTGGATGTCTCCATCCAGGCGCAGGTGGTCAACCTTTTGGAGGATTTGCAGCGCGACCTGGGGCTCACCTATCTTTTCATCGCGCACGACCTTTCCATGGTCCGTCATATCAGCGACCGCGTCGCGGTGATGTACCTGGGCGTTGTGGTTGAACTTGCGGACCGCAACGAAATATACGACAATCCTCTGCATCCTTACACAAAGGCTCTGCTTTCCGCTATTCCGGTTCCGGATCCTACTTACTATGAGACCCGTCAACGGATTATCCTGGAGGGAGATGTTCCTTCTCCCGCCAACCCACCCTCCGGCTGCCGCTTCCGCACCCGCTGCCCAATCGCTGACGAAAACTGCGCGCTTGAGCGGCCTGAATTCCGCGAAGTCCTGCCGGGGCATTTTGTGGCTTGCATTAAAGTCGAACCGCAAACGCGCACAGAGGAGGTGATCAATCAGGAAAGTAACTAATTATGTTGTTGTTGTATCAGTCTGCCAAAAACAATTCAGACCATTCTCTCAAGGAGGAGAATAAAATGCGTAAACTGTATTTGCTCATTGCACTGATTTTGGTTGCGAGCCTTGGCCTGGCTGCCTGCGGCACCAAGACCGAAGCCCCCGCCACCGAAGCCCCCGCCGCGACCGAAGCCCCCGCCGCGACCGAAGCTCCCGCCGCGACTGAAGCCCCCGCCGCGACCGAAGCGCCGGTGGAAGAAGTCGTGCTGAACCCGTACCTGGGCTCGAACAAACTGGACGGCAACGGCGTACCCCCCACCTTCTTTGATGACATCCATGTCCGCAGAGGCTTTGCCTACGCGTTTGACTGGGATGTAATCATCGACGAAGTCTACCAGGGCGAAGCTGTTCAATCCAAAGTTCTGTCTCTGCCCGGTATGCCCGGCTACGATCCAGAAGCTCCATATTATTACTTTGACCTGGAAAAATCGGCCGAGGAATTTAAGCTGGCTGACGTAGACAAAGACGGCATTCCCGCTGGTGAGGACCCTGACGACATCTGGGAGATGGGTTTCCGCCTCCAGATGCTCTACAACACCGGCAACTCCACCCGCCAGATTATGGCGGAAATCATGCAGGCAAACCTGGCCGAAGTCAACCCGAAATTCACGATTGAGGTTCTTGGTCTGCCCTGGCCTGCCTACCTGGCTGCCCAGCGCGCCCACAAAATCCCGATCATGACCGGCGGCTGGCTGGAAGATATTCATGACGCCCACAACTGGTACCAGCCCTACACTACCGGTACCTACGGCGCCCGCCAGAATATGCCCGCTGAGCTCAAAGCTCAGTTCAAAGCCCTCCTCGATCAGGGTGTTGCTTTGATTGATCCTGCTGAACGCCATGCCGTTTACCAGCAGTTCAACCAGCTGTACTACGATCAGGTTCCTGGTCTGCCTGTCGTCCTCGCGACTTCTCATGGTTATGAGCAGAAGTGGATCCAGGGCCGCATTATGAACCCGATCTTCTCCGGCATCTACTTTAAGACCATCTCCAAGGCCGAAGGCGCTAACAAGCCTGACACCCTGACCTACGCGACGATTGGCGATGCCGATACCCTCGACCCGGCCCTCAGCTACGACACCTCCAGCGGCGAAGTTATCCAGAACGTCTACGAGACCCTCGTCTTCTATGATGGCCAGGCCACCGATAAATTCGTCGGCCAGCTGGCTACCGACTGGACATTCTCCGAAGACGGCACTGTCTGGACCTTCAATATCCGCCAGGGCGTCAAATTCCATCAGGGCGGCGACCTGACCCCATCCGATGTGGCGTATTCACTCCAGCGCGGCCTGCTCCAGGGCGGTTATTCCTCCCCGCAGTGGCTGTTGGCTGAGCCGTTCTTCGGTGTGGGTATGGATGACATCACCATGCTTGTGGACGAAGGCGCTTCCGCTGACGACCGCGAAGCTCTGATGGCTAATCCCCCCGAGAAACTTGTCGCGGCCTGCGAGACCGTGAAATCCAAGATCGTTGCCGACGATGCTGCCGGCACCGTGACCCTCACCCTGGCTCAGCCATGGGGTCCTTTCCTGGCCACCATCGCGAACGGCTGGGGTTCCATTATGGACAAGGAATGGGTCATTGAGAACGGTGGTTGGGACGGTACCTGCGAAACCTGGCAGAATTTCTACGGCATGACCTCCGCCGAAGATCCCTTCACCCCGATTGCCAACGGCACCGGCGCCTACCAGCTGGATCACTGGACCCAGGGTACCGAAATCGTCCTGAAGGCCTTCGACGGCTATTGGGGCGAGCCCGCCAAGGTTCCGAACGTGACCATCGCGATCATCCCCGAATTTGGCACCCGCTTCGCGATGCTCCAGGCTGGCGACATCGACTTCATGGATGTCCCCGTGGAACAGCGCCCGCAGGTTGACCCATTGGTTAGTGAAGCCGCTATCTACGATCCGGAAACGAACGCCTACAAAGACCCCGTTCCGGTGTGCTCTGTGGATACCAACAAACTTGGCATCGAACGCTTCGAGCTCTGCGAAACCGAAAATGACCGCCCGCTGCGTCTGTACTTCGGCCGCCCCGGCCTGCAGCAGGATGTCATCCTGTTCAACTTCCTCATTGAGTAAGTTTTAGAACAGGTTTACAGCTGATACAAATTGCGGGAGCCTGCAAGGGCTCCCGCAATACCCACGAATTTTTACCCTTCGCCGTACGCAGAAAGCTTCTGCGCGCGGCAAAAGGCAAAACTAAGTGAGAGGAATCTTATGACCAACTACATCATCAGGCGCTTGCTCCTGGTCCCAGTGCTGTTAATTGGCGTCACACTGATCATCTTTGGCATGCTCCAACTCCTCGGGCCCGTGGAACGCTCAGCTCTATATGTCAGAGACTTCCCCAAGAATGAAAAGCAGATTGAAGGTCTCATTCGCAAGTACGGACTGGACAAGTCCTTCTTTGAGCAATACTGGCGCTGGCTGAACGGCGTGATTGATCCCGGCAGCGGAGAACGGCAGGGCGGCATCTTGTATGGGGATTTTGGCTACTCCCGCACCGCCTCCCAGCCCGTCGTCGATCTGGTCAAGGAACGCTTCCCCAACACAGTGGACCTTGCGCTGTGGACTGTCTATCCGATGCTTTCCGTTGGCGTTTGGCTGGGCGTAAAGGCCGCAGTTAACCAGAACAAGTTTATCGACCAGGCCGCGCGCATGTACTCCATCATCGGCACTTCCTTCCCGACCTTTGTGTTCGGCCTGCTCATCCTGATGCTCTTGTATGCCAAACTGGGCTGGTTCATGCCAGGCAAAATGTCGGATTGGGTCAGCAAACTTATCTTCTCTGGCCAGCTAAAGCAGTACACCCACCTGCTGACCATCGACGCGCTTCTCAATCTGCGCTTTGACGTGTTCTGGGATGCCATGCGGCACATGATCATGCCCATCATCACCCTCAGCTACATCAACTGGGCAACCTTTGTGCGCGTCACCCGCTCCTCGATGCTGGAAACCCTGCGGCAGGATTATGTGGTGACCGCGCGCGCCAAAGGGCTGAAGGAAAATGATGTTATCAATAAGCACGCGCGCCCGAACGCGATGCTGCCTGTGGTTACCATGGCTGGCGGCAGCATCGTTGGCCTGCTGGGGGGCGTGGTCATCACCGAGACGGTCTTCAACTACCCCGGCATCGGCAAGGCATCCGCGGACGCGGCCGCCAACCTGGACGTGGTGACAATTCTGGGTCTGGCAATTTTCAGCGGCACCATTCTCATTCTCTCCAACTTAATCGTGGACATCGTTTACGCGTTCATTGATCCGCGCGTACGATTGGCTTAAGGAGCAGCGCATGACCGAAAACAATATTTCTCCGACTGGCGATAACAGACTCCTGGCCGAAACGCACTCCACCCGGAAAATCGGCTGGCTGGAACGCACTGTTGGACCGGATAATTACCGCATCCTTAAGGGATTGGTAAAGACCCCCGCCTCAATCATCGGGATGATTTTGATTTTCATTTTCATTCTCATCGCCATCTTCGCGCCGGTCATCGCGCCGCCGGTTGGGAATGACCCTTACAAAATGCCGCGCGACGGCTTTGTGGGCGAACCCAAAGCCCCCGGCTCCCCCTGGAAGAGAAACGTACCGGAAATTCCCTTCTGGTACAAAACTGTGACGGGCAATGAAAAATGGGAACACCTGCTGGGCACAGCCCAGGGCCAGTACGATATCTTCTACGGCATCGTCTGGGGAACGCGCACGGCCTTCAAAACCGGCTTCATTGTGGTGGTTGCCACGGTGCTGATTGGTGTTATCCTTGGTTCCATCGCTGCTTACTACGGCGGCGCGGTGGATAACGTCATCATGCGCATCACTGATATCTTTATGACCCTGCCTTACATCATGATGGCGCTGATTTTTTCCGCTGTGCTGACGCCAATCCTGGGCAGAAGTCTGCTCCCGCCCCTGATCGCGATGATTGCCTTTGGTTGGATGGGCTACGCCCGCATTATCCGCTCGGATATCCTCTCCATCAAAGAGCGCGATTATGTTCTGGCAGCCAAGGCTTCCGGCCTGAAAAACGGCCGCATCCTCTTCAAACACATCCTCCCCAATGCCATTTTCCCCACCCTGGTGCTGGCTTCGCTCGGCATCGGCGATGTGGTGCTCGGGTTTGCCGCGCTGTCTTTCCTCGGCATTGGCACGGAAGTCGGCTACGCCGACTGGGGGCAGGTGCTCAGCTTCGCCCGCAACTGGATTACCAGCCTGGATAAGTACTGGTACATTGTGGTTTACCCAGGCGTGACCCTGACCCTGTTCGTTATGGGCTGGAACCTGGTTGGCGATGCCATGCGCGATGTGCTCGACCCACGTATGCGCGGGAAAAGCTAAACGCTTTGTTTCAAAAACGGCATCCCCTGAGAAAACCTCGGGGGATGTTTCTTTTATCGCTCATGCGGGTATAATCAGCATACATGCTGCGCAAAGAAGCTTTCCTCAACGGTTCTTCCAACATCCTCGGCATCAATCTGGACGGGGAGCGTCTGCTGGTAGTTTACGGCAGTCCCACCGGAATTATTTACGAGCGTTTATCCGCGCCGGTCCCTGCGCAAGTCAGCTTTTCAGCGGTTCTGGAACTCATCATGGTGCAAGCCGACCGCTTGCTCACGCTGACCCAGGCACAGCATCTGCCTGTGCCGGACCGGGTTTCCGCCGCGATTTCCGGCAATCTGGACGCCGAGACCGGCATTCTCGGTTCTGCAGTGGACTTTCCGCTCTGGAAGCAGGAACCTGTTCGCTCGCAGCTTGCCCTGCGCTTCAATCTTCCCGTTGTGGTCGAACAGAAAGCCAACGCGGGCGCGCTGGCTGAATACTACTTCGGCCTCGGCCAGAATATTCGCAATCTCGTTTTCATTGAAATGTCGCCCACCGTTCGCGCCGGCATCCTCACCAACGGCAGGCTCTACTGCAATAGCGGCGGCACAGCCGGCCAGCTCGGCAATCTGCGGCTCGCGTCGGAAGGCCCGGCCGGTCTGGCAAAACCGGGCACGCTTTCCGGGTTTGCCAGCGCGGCGGGAATGCTGGAGTTGGCGCGTAAACGCTACCCACAGCATTGGGATGAAGATGTGGACATCTTCCAGATCATCCGCGACGCGCAAAATGGCGACCCGTTCGCACAGGAGGTCTTCACCGAGGCCGGAACACAGCTGGGTCGCGGCCTCGCACCGCTGACGCACCTGCTGCAGCCGGAACTCATTGTCATTGGCTTCCCTGGCTGCCTGCTGGCCGAGCTGCTGCTTGGTCCTGCCCGGGCGGCGCTCGCCGCCGCGGCGGACCTGGCCGAATCCTCCCTGCCCAGGCTGGCTTCCTCAGCCTTATGCGCCCGGCTGCCGGAGCTGGAAGCCGTCGCGCCGGCCATTCACCGCATCAAAGCCCAGGCAGGGGCATAAAAAAGGTCTGCCGGGGGCGGCAGACCAAATAATTCGCCAGTACACAGTTCAGGCGATGTCGGGCAGGTCTTCGACAGCCTGTTTTTTCTTCTTTTTCGCGGCTTTCGCGTCCGCCTTCGCGAGTTTGAGCTGCGCTTTTGCCAGCTTTTTGGCTTCTTTTGCTTTGCGGTGAGCAAGTTTTTCCGCGTCAAACTTTTCCAGCTTGATGCTTATTCGGATGGTTTCCACCAGATAATAAACATAAAGAATGAGCGCGATGATGGCAATTACCAGCGTTCCGTAGGTCTGGTTGCCAAAAATCGGAAGCGAGACGTTTTTGACCCCAATAAAGTAATTGACCAGACTGAAAATGATGGCCATCAGCCGCATTTCTGTCGGACCCAATTTGATGGTGGTCATCTCAAACACACCGGTCACCTTGGTTTTGAGGAACACGGTAATCATCATCAGCAGGTAGCCGATGGCAGCCGCGAGGGTGATGTCCAAACGGGATATGCCGGCAAACCCAAACCCCAGGAACATGCAGACAGCGGTAAAACCGTCCACGGAGTGGTCGATGAAGTAGCCGTAATTGGGCCGCTCCATGTGTCGGTAGCGCGCCAGGGTGCCGTCCAGGCTGTCGCCAAACCAATTCACCACATACCCAAAACAGGCAATCAGCACCCAATAATTACGCAGGGGACCGCCCGTTCGGCCCACAATAATGAAACTGGCCAGGGTCAGCAAAGAGCCAAGGATGCCGATGATTGTCAGGGTGTCGGAATTAATCGACGGCGGCATATGCGCTGCCAGCCACTGCAGAGCCGGTCGCTCCAGCGGGCCAAGCAGGATATCGTTTTTTCTCACTTCTGTTTGTTGTTTCATAAGATACCTCTCAGAGTAAATTCTGAATTTCCGTCAGCGCTTCCGGCCAGATGGGGTAGAACATCGCCCATTGTTCCAGATAAGGCAGGATAAATTTTTCTGCCTCGCGCATGACTTTTTCAGCATTCAATACAATATCGTCGGTCAGATTGTCATAGTTTTCAAACACGATTGGCGGGGTGCAGTCGTAATAGAACGTGCCGTCCTCGCGGGTGACTCCGCAGGCCACGCGCACTGCGGCTCCAGTCTCGCGGGCCAGCCGCACGTAGTAGGTGGAAAGATTGGCCGGTCTGCCAAAAAAGGCCGGCTTGTATTTCTGGTCGTCCTTGCCTTCGATAGGTCTGTCCACTCCCGTCACCAGAGAATAGCCCTCTTGCATCATCAGCTTTTTCGCTTCCCGGAAAGCGCTGAGACTGATGGGCATAATGCGCATCCCGACCTTCTCCCGCAGCTGGTTTTGCGCCAGATAGGTTTTATTGGGCTTGGGATAAGAAAGCACCACTGTTTTCAGCCCAAATTTCACCAGCATCATTCCAAACAGGTCAAAATTACCCAGATGGGGACCCAGCAGTATCTGCAGTCTTCCGTGTTGGGAATCCTCCAGCATCGCCTTCAACTCAGGAGAAAGGATAATGCGCTGCTTGGCTTCCTCGACGTGTTGATAATAATAAAAGTACTCAAATAACGCGGTCACAATATTGCGGGTTACTGCCCTGGAGCGGGCTTTCAGTGCGGCCCGGGTCAGCTTGCCGTCAGAGGCGACCCATTGATTGACTTTGATGGCTTTCATCATCTTTGTGGACTGGAAAGCAGATATGACGCGCGCCACCACAGCGGCCAGTCTTCTGCCGGAGGAAAGGGAGCAGTGTCTCCCCAGCCAAAGTCCCAAACCAATGGGTCCAGTATCCTGAAAGAAATCTTTAATCGTCATAGTCAACTTATTTTACCGGATAAGCTCCAAATCATTTTTTTGCGCTGTCGTCTCCCGAATCTGCCTGCGCTTGTCGAATATGCCTTTAGAAATAGCCGCGAGCGCGTATGCCAGGCCTGCCAACAGGATAATCACTGCGCCGGAGGGCAGATTGAGCGCGTAAGAGACAAGCAGCCCCGCAATCATGAAAAGCAGGCTCAGGCCAGTGCTGAGAACCATAATTCCGCGCATCTCGCGCACGTACAAATTGGCGATGGCAGGCGGTATGGTAAGCAGAGCGATGACCAGAATTAAGCCAACCACGCGCATGGAAATCACCACAGTCAGCCCGATGAGCACAATCATCGCCATCGAAAGCAAACCAACCGGGACATTCCGCACAGTCGAAAAGGTCTCATCAAAGGAAATCGCCAGCAAAAGTCTGTAGAACACCAGAACAAAAGCCAGCACCACCAGCGCGATGACCGCCATCAGCCACAGATCGCCGGTTGAGACTGCCAGAATGCTGCCAAACAGATAGCTCATCAGGTCCGCTTTATATCCCGGGCTGAGGCTGACAAAAATGATGCCCAACGCCATACCAAGCGCCCACATTACCCCGATGATGGTGTCCGCGCGCGCTTTTTCTTTGCGGTGCACATAGCCCATCGCGAGGGAAGAAAGCAAGCTGAAACCCACCGCGCCCCACACAGGATTCAGCCCGAGGAAATACGCGATGCCCACGCCGCCGTAAGCCGCGTGCGCGATACCGCCGCTGATGAACACAATACGGTTAAGCACCACCAGGGTCCCAACCACGCCGCATGCCGCGCTGACAATCACGCCGTCCAGCAGCGCATTGCGCATGAACTCATAAGAAAGCACTTCTCTCAAAAAATCAATCATTCCAGGCGCTCCCCGTCTTTATCATGCGCCGGTAAAACGCGGTGCGGCACACCGTGCGCGATCAGGTCCACCGGGCATTCATAGCCGGCATCCAGCATATCCGCCGAGATGGATTTATCGCGGTGGTAAACCAGGCGGCGGTTAATGCACCCAATAGTCTTGACATAAGCTGAAATGGCAGTCATGTCATGCGAAATCAAGAGGATGGAAATTTCTTCATTTAGCCTGGCCAGCAAATCGTAGAGCTGAACGCTGGCCTGCGGGTCGACGCTGGCAGTAGGCTCGTCCAGCAGCAAAATACGCGGCTGTGCTGCCAAAGCCCGTGCGATATAGACCCGCTGGCGCTGACCTCCGGAGATTTCGTTAATGGAGCGCTTGCTCAGGTCAAGCATGCCTGTCTGGCGCAGAGCCTCTTCCACACGCTGACGGTCCTCGGCCTTTAGGCGCAGGCTGCCAAAACCGGGCTTAATCCTGCCCATGCTGACCACGTCCCACACGTTTATTGGAAAAGCTTTATCGCTGACCTGCAGCTGCGGAACGTAGCCGATGTACTTTCTGCCTTCTGCAGCGCTGCTTCCCATCACCTGGACGGAACCGCTGCGCGGAGGAATTAATCCCAGGATTACCTTGATGAGCGTAGTCTTTCCGCCGCCGTTGGGGCCGATGAGACCGACATAGTCGCGCGGAAAAAGGTCAAAACTGACGTCTTCCAGGACTGTATCCAGGTCGTAACCTGCCCAGACATTGCGCAGGGAAATGATTGGAGCTTCGCCGTCTCTTTCCAAATCAGCCTCTTTACTCAAGCGCTTTAGCCAGTTCCGCAGCTAACAGGCGCATATTTGCAGACCAATCGCCTGCCATCGGGTCCAGTTCCACCACCCGGGCTCCGCCAAGCTGCGCGGCAATGGACTGCGCCAGTTTCTGGCTGATGCCCTTCTGGACAAATACCGTAGTGATTCCATTGTCGCGCGCCAGCTGCAAGACTTTTCCCAGCTCTTCCGGCCCCGGCTCCTGCCCGTGGGATTCCACGGAGAGCATGGTTAGACCGTATTCCTCGGCAAAATACCCCCAGGCCGGATGAATGACCAGGAAGGTGTGCCGGCTGATGCCAGCCAGCGCCGCGCGTGCGTCCGCGTCTACCGCGTCAATTTCCAAAAGCCAGGAGGTGAGATTCCCGCGGTAGATTTCCGCGTTTGCCGGGTCCGCCGTTTCCAGCGCCTCGGCGATGTTCCGGGAAATCATCCTGACCCGCTCGGGTGAAAACCAGATGTGCGGGTCTTCTTCACCTTCGCCTTCGGGGCTGCCAAATGTCGGAACGAGGGGCAGCCGTTCAACGCCGGCAGCTGAATCAGCAATCGTCATGGTCGGATTTGCCGCCCTAAAACGCGGCAGCCAGGCGTCTTCAAACTCCACGCCGATTGTGAAATACAGGCGCGATTTTGTCATCGCGCGCATTTGCTCGGCTGTCGGTTCGTAGGTGTGCGGGTCGTCGCCTGGCCCCACAATCGCCTGCACGGAGACCAGGTCTCCGCCAATTTTTTGCACAAAGTAAGCCTGCGGCAGCACCGAAACGGTTACCGTCAGTTTTTCCGGCTGGCCCGACGCGGCCGGCGCGCAGGCACTCAGCAGCAGCGCGGCACACAACAAAACAACGCTCATGTGCTTCATGAGTTGCCGCCTGCCTCCAAAAGAGCCTGGCATTCCGGGCAGAGA
This sequence comes from Chloroflexota bacterium, assembly GCA_012517865.1. Classification (GTDB taxonomy): domain Bacteria; phylum Chloroflexota; class Anaerolineae; order Anaerolineales; family Anaerolineaceae; genus Mesolinea. The sequence continues at coordinate 31,982 of JAAYUC010000048.1, forward strand.
CCATAAAACTGCAGCAGATGGTCGCTCACCTGGTAGCGCGTTTCAGTCTGGACGCGCTGCACCAGCTCGCGCATATCCTCCGAGCCCGAAAATTCGACCGCTTTCTGACATTTCTGACAGACAATGAAGTGGTGGTGTCCAAAGCTGGCGGGAAGATATCCGACCAGACCGTCCGCCTGAAAGACCTGGCTGATTAAGCCGAGCGCGAAGAACAGCTCGAGCGTCCGATACACGCTCACGACCCCCAGGTGAATGCCCTGCTCCCGCAAAATGCGGTGAATCGCGAGCGGATTTAGCGGTTTTTCAGCTGTCTCCATCAGCTTCATTATCCGCTTGCGCGGTTCAGAAAGCCGATAGCCTGCCTTTGCGAGTAAAGTCTGCCAATCCATAGTCTATTATTGAAAATGTTTTTCAGTTAGCATATTGTAGACGGCCTTCGGAAAATTGTCAAACCGGCAAGTGCCTGCAAGGCTTGCACAAAAGATGCGCGCAGGATTTATTTCTGTTATAATCATGCGGCTCGGGAAACCCGGGCATTTATTGAGAATTGGAGAAGAAATGACAGAAAAAATTTTAAACGCGGTGCAAGACGATACCGTAGTTCAGCTTGCATACAATCTGGTTGTGGACGGCGAGGAAATCGAATTCGAAGTGCTGGAATACCTGCACGGCCACCAGAACATCATCCCCGGGCTGGAAAACGCCTTGACCGGTCTGGCGGTAGGGGAGTCTAAAGAAGTGCTGGTTCTCGCGGAAGATGCCTATGGTGAATTTGACCCGGACGCGGTTGTGTTGGTTTCCCGCAAATCCTTCCCTCCCGACTTTGAAATCCGCCTGGGCGAGCCGATGAACCTGCGCGACGCGAGCGGGCACGTCTTCACTGGTGTTGCCACCGCGCTGACCGATGAGACTGTGGAGCTGGACTTAAACCACCCCATGGCCGGCAAAGACCTGCAGTTCACCGTGACCATCCTTGGTATCCGCCCGGCCACCGAGCTGGAAATTCAAAATGGGCGCCTCGGAATGTCCTGCGACAGCTGCAGCGACGGCTGCTCCGACGGCTGCTGCGGTTAAAAACCCTTCCAGCGTACTGGAAAAATAAACGCTGCGTTGATTAAACGCAGCGTTTTTTATTTTCAATCGCGTGGTCTATCAGCCGGCAGCCGCCAGCTCGCATATCTTCACAATCACCTGACTGGCTTTTTCCAGCGCGCGAACCGGCACAAACTCGTAGCGTCCGTGCATATTATGCCCGCCCGCGAAGATATTCGGCGTGGGCAGCCCCATGTACGAAAGCCGGCTGCCGTCCGTGCCGCCTCGCACGGGGATGACGCGCGGTTCGATGCCCACAGCCTGGTAAGCCGCCCGCGCGACCTCTAAAATCCGCGGATGGGGGTCAATCATCTTTTTCATGTTGTAGTACTGGTCTTTTAACGCCACCTCAACCAGCTCCTCGCCGTATTTGCGATTGAGGAATTCGGCCGCGCTTTGCATCAGGGCTTTGCGTTTCTCAAAGTTCCGTTCGTCGTGGTCGCGGATGATGTAGTCCATCCGGGCAGCATCCACCCCTCCGCTCATCTGCGTCAGGTGGAAGAAACCCTCATATTTTTCAGTATATTCCGGGCGGTCAAACACGGGCAGGAGCGCGTTGTACTCCATTGCTATTAAGAGCGCGTTGAGCATCACGCCTTTGGCTGTGCCCGGATGAACATTGCGCCCGCGCACCGTCACTTTGGCGCCGGCGGCATTAAAGGTTTCAATCTCCAGTTCCCCTATTTCGCCGCCATCCACGGTGAACGCGAAATCCGCGCCAAAGGCAGCCACGTCAAAGTGGTCCACCCCCGCTCCCACCTCTTCGTCGGGCGTGAAAGCTACCCGGATTTTTCCGTGCGGAATTTCGGGGTGGGCAGCCAGATGCGCCAGCGCGGTCATAATTTCCGCGATGCCAGCTTTATCATCTGCGCCAAGCAGGCTGGTGCCGTCCGTGGTCACCAGGCTTTCCCCGCGGTACTTCAACAGGTCAGGGAAACGCTGCTGCGAAAGGACGATGTTTTCTTCGGCGTTCAGCAGAATATCCCCACCGTCGTAGTTTTCTACCAGCCGCGGCCGGACGTCTTTCCCGTTAAAGTCCGGGCTGGTATCCACATGCGCCAAAAAGCCAATTACCGGAGCCGGAGCGCTGGAAGTGGCTTCCAGGGTGGCCGTCACGTATCCATACTGGTCCATGATGACATCACGCAATCCAATCTGACGCAGTTCTTCCGCCAGCAGCCGCAGCAAATCCAGCTGTTTGGCTGTGCTTGGGTAGGTCTCTGAATCCCGCGCGGATTCGGTATCAATTTTGACGTAACGCAAAAAACGTTCCAGTACTTCAGACATAAAGCATCCTCCAGGTTATTCGGCAATGGTCAGGGTGGATTTTATCACGCCCGACTGCGCGCAATGCGCTTTAAATGTATAATCGGTCTCCAGACATAACAACGGAATGAATTCATTCAACAATTAACACATTTCTGGCAAAGCTTATGGCAAAACGACGCAAACGCTCTCAAAAACAAAAAAACTACCGGCTGCTCATCGCGCTGGCAGCACTGGTTCTCTTCGCGGTCATCATGCGCCTGCGCATTCCCACCTATCACTCCATCCCCAAAAAACTGGGGGCAAACGCGGAAGTGGAAGTGATTGCCGCCTACCCGCACAACCCAGAGTCTTTCACGCAAGGGTTGCTCTACGCGGACGGCGTTCTGTATGAGAGCGCGGGGCTTTACGGGCAGTCCGCCCTGCGCAAGCTGGAACTGGAGACCGGGGTTGCGTTGTTGGAAAAACGCCTGGAGGAACAGTACTTCGCGGAGGGTCTGACGCTGTTGGACGGCCGCCTGTACCAGCTGACCTGGAAGGAAAATAAAGGATTCATCTACAACCCGGCGGATTTCAGCCTGGAAGGCACATTCACCTACGGCATGGAAGGCTGGGGGCTGACTACAGACGGCAGCAGCCTGATTCTCTCGGACGGCAGCGCGGTTCTGTACTTCATAGACCCGAAAACCATGCAAACCACACGCACGCTGCAGGTGACCCTGGATGGCGCGCCTCTTGAAAAGTTGAACGAGCTGGAATACATCCGCGGTGAAATCTACGCAAACATCTGGTACAAAGACATCATCGTGCGCATCAATCCGCAAACCGGCCAGGTCATCGGGGAAATTGACTGCAGCATATTGCGGCAAGGCGAAAACTCCCCTCTGCCCAAAGATGTCCTGAACGGCATCGCCTACGACGCAGAAGGCGACCGCCTGTTCATTACCGGCAAAAACTGGCCCCGGATTTATGAAGTCGTGTTGAAGAACGCGAAAAACCCCTGAGCGTTCAGGCACTGCTGACCCGCGTCCGCAGCACTTCAAGGCGGGCGTTCATCAGCCCGGGCAGCGTATCCAGGACGTAATAAGGCCCAAAACCCTCCATACACACCGCCGCGGTAACGTTGCCGCAGAGGGCGGCTTCGACCGGATCATATTTATTGCGGTAATTCAGCAGAAAAGCCCCGTCAAAGGCATCCAGCATGCCCGTTGGGTCAACGGTTCTGGCAGGATACGCCGGAATCACCCAACGTTTGTGTCCCATCCGGTCGAATAATCGCACAGAGCCGTCGGGGAGATGCACCAGCACAAACTCCGGTCCGTAGTGCGCCAGCGCTTCCGCGATTTCCCACAGGTCCACGCTGCGCCCGCGGAACAACCGCAGCGCTTCCGCCTCGGTGAGCATGAAGGCCGTCAGGTCAGCGGTTAACCCGCGCATATCTTCCCAAAAGCTGGAGTCCATGTAACCGGAACTGGCGCGCATGGTCAGCGTCTCAATCATGCCCGCTTTAAGCAGCGAAATCAATATCTTATGCGAAAGGAAGTCAATCGGGCAAAGGTGCGCCGCGGAGACTTCCAGATAAGGCCGCGGCAGGTCAGTCACCCGGGCGGTATAGGTTTCATATTCCAGTTTGCTGCAAAAATGGAGACATTCGTTCTCGTACCCAATCAATTCCCGCGGGAAAGGAATGTTCCGTTCCGCGAAATATGCAATGGGGTTATCGCTGTGCGGACTTAGCGGGTCGGTATAGGCCAGGAAGCGGCGGTCGTCAAGGGGTTCTTTCACGCGCACGATGCCGCTCAGGTCGCAGCCTTTTTCTTTTAGCGGGTCCAGCTGCCGCAGTTCAAACGCAAGCGGTACGCGCGCGTACAGCCCCGCCCTGCCGCCCCAAAAGGCGAAAGCGGCAGCCGCGTACGGAAGGTTTCCGCCGACGATGTTCAGGCGGGGTTTGCCTTCAAACGGCAGTATAAAATCGCGCTGGAGTCGGCCCCCAATAACGGCTCCCAATTCCGAGCCTGGGAGTTCAGTCATAGCAGCTTATTTCACCGAGACCATTTCCAGCAGCCGCTTGTGGTAATCTTCTATGTTTTCCACCGGCGTTGGGTACTTCATATCCAAATTTTTCAGGGTCTTAATCAGGATTTTTGAAATGAGCCAGTTGCGGTACCACTTTTTATTGGCAGGGATGATGTACCAGGGCGCCCAGGCGGTGCTGGTCTGGTTCAGCATGTCTTCATAGGCTTTCATGTAATCATCCCAGCGGGCGCGCTCATCCAAATCGCCGGGGTTGAATTTCCACTGCTTGGTCGGGTCTTCGACGCGGGCCAAAAAGCGTTTCGCCTGTTCCTGCAAGTCTATGTGCAGGTAGAACTTGATAATCGTGGTGCCTTCATCCGCGAGCATACGTTCAAATTCCCGGATGTGTTGATAGCGCTTTGACCAAACCTCCTCCGGAACCAGGTTGTGAACGCGAACAACCAGCACGTCCTCGTAGTGGGAGCGGTTAAAGATGACTATTTCGCCTTTTCCGGGTGTGTTTTGATGCACCCGCCAGAGGTAGTCGTGCGCTAATTCCACCGGAGTCGGGGTCTTAAAGGCAGCCACCTTTACGCCTTGCGGGTTGACGCCCTCAAAAACGGAACGGATTACTCCATCCTTCCCGCCGGTGTCCATCGCCTGTAACACAATCAACACGCGGTGCTTCGCTTCAGCGTAAAGCTGTTCCTGAAGCGCTTCCAGCTCGGCGTTCAGTTTAAGCAAAGCTTCTTTGCCGTCTTTTTTGTTGCCGTCGAATAATTTGGAATCGTTGGGGTCGTAATCCTGCAGCTTGATTTTGCCTTTAAGCGGGACACGGTACATTTCAGCATCCATGATTCTCTCCTTGTGGGTCATCAGACTGACCTAATTATACAGGGGAATCAGTGCATTCCATTACCAAGAGGCGTAAATTACCCAAATGCCCCGCGGCTTCAGGAGGCCCGGAAAAGCATCAGGGCTGCCCGACGGCAGCCCTGACGCCCTTAGGTCTGAGACTGTATTACTTGCCCTGATCAACAACCTGGACTGATTTGGGTTTAATTTCAATGCGTTTCGGTTGCGCTTCGGGTTTCTTAGGAAGATGGATGGTGAGAATCCCGTTCTCGGTCTCGGCGCTGATGGCGCTTTGGTCAATCTGGCCAGGCAGTGAAACGCTGCGGAAGAAAGTACCCGAACGGCGTTCCTGCAGATGATATTTGCCTTCTTTTTCTTCTTTATTTTCTTCCTTGATTTCACCCTTGATGCTGAGCGTATTGTTGTCGTAGGTGATTTCAAGCAGTTCAGGGTCAAAGCCAGCCGCGTCTGCGCGCACGATGAACTCGGTGTCCTTCTCAATCACATCCAGCGGGAAACCCAGCGGTTGGGAACCCCACAGGTCGGCGTTAATATCAAAGAACCGATCCATAAATTGGTCCAGGTTATACAGGTCCCGTGGATAGAAGCGACGTTTCACGATACTTGCCATAGCAACCTCCTTTTTTTGTTTTCTTGCGCCTCCAATTTACGGTTGGAATGTTGGATTTATGTAAGCAATTTATAAATTTCAGGTTAAAATCCCGGTCCGCTCGCGCGCCGACGCTGGATTCACGCCCGCTGATTTGACGGCAGCCCACTGCTTATGCTATACTCCTGCAAGTTAATCCAGCCGCTTGGCGGCTTTTTGTTGAAGATATACCTTATTTTGAAACAAAATTCCCCGGCTGATTTGGCTTAGCGGGAATTTTTTAATTGAAAACGAATTTACACGGCAGTAGCCGTAAGCTTTAAGGAAAGAAAATGAAAGAAAAGAAGTTGCGCATTATTCCCCTGGGGGGACTCGGGGAAGTCGGGAAGAATATGACCGTTTATGAGTACGGCGGCGAAATCCTGGTGGTGGACGCCGGCATGATGTTCCCCGATAATGACATGATTGGGATTGATTACATCATCCCGGATTTTGAATATATCAAACAGCGCGCGGACAAGGTGCGCGGCATTGTCATCACGCACGGGCATGAGGACCACACCGGTGCGATTGGGCACCTGTTGGAAAGTGTCGACGCGCCAGTGTACGCCACGCCGCTCACGCTTGGGATGATTGGGGCCAAATTGAACCGCCGCGGCTTTGACCATAAAACCGCCAAACTCCAAACTCTCAAGGCGGGCGAGACTGTGCAGATTGGCCCGTTTAAGGTGCACGCCTTTCACGTCTGCCATTCTGTGCCCGACGGCATCGGCTTGGGGATTGAAAGCCCGGCGGGTTTGGTAGTCCACACCGGCGATTACAAATTTGACCACACCCCCGTGGATAACTGGCCGACGGACTATGCCAAACTGGCGGAATTCGCCCAAAAGGGCGTTTTGGCGCTCCTGGCTGATTCCACCAACGCGGAGCGCCCGGGTTGGACGCCCTCCGAGAAGGTCATCGATTCGGCTTTTGACCGGGTTTTCCGCGAGGCGCAGGGGCGCATTATCGTTGCCACCTTCGCGTCCCTCATTTCGCGCATGCAGCAGGTCATCAACGCCGCCCAGCGGTACCACCGCAAGGTTGCCTTCGTTGGTCTGAGCATGACCGAAAACGTGAAAATTGCCCGTCAGTTGGGTTACATTGATTTTGAGGAAGATGTGGTCGTGCCCGTCGAGACCGCCCTGCAGATGGCGGATAATCAGGTAGTCTTGCTGGTCACCGGCTCGCAGGGAGAGCCCACATCAATTCTGGGCAGACTTGCCAACGGCAGCAATAAACGCTTCGATATCAAGGCTGGGGATACCGTTGTGCTTTCCTCACACCCCATCCCGGGCAACGAAGAGCTGGTTTACCGGGCTATTAACCGCTTGCTGGAACAGGGCGCCCAGGTTATCTACGAAGCCATCGCGGCCGTGCATGTTTCCGGGCACGCCAGCCAGGAAGAAATCAAACTGATGCTGCATCTGACCCGCCCGCGCTACCTGATTCCCATTCACGGGGAACTGCGCATGCTGAACCAGCATGCGCGCCTCGGCCGTGAAGTTGGAATGGACGAGCGCCAGATTGCCATCGTGGAAAACGGCCGCGTGATTGAGTTTGAACACGGAGAGATGAAGCTGGGCGAGCGCATCCCCGGCGGTTATGTGTTCGTGGACGGCTCGGGCGTGGGCGATGTGGACCGCTCGGTGATGCGGGAACGCGAAATGCTGAGCCAGGACGGCGTTGTGCTGCTGAATCTAATCAAAGATAAGACGAACGCCAGCCTGAAAGAGGTTGAAATCATCAGCCGGGGCTTTATGACCGCGGCTGAATCTCAGGACCTGTTCGATGATTTGCGCAAACGCATCGAAAAAATGGCGCGTTCCGCGAACGGAAACCTGGAACGGGACGTCCTGAACCTGGCAAAGTCTCACATTTTCGATGAGACCAGGCGCCGCCCGGTGGTGTTTGTCAATATTTCCAAAGACTGAGAAGAGAAAAGCGCGGTCATGACCGCGCTTTTCTGTTATTTATCCCTCAAGACAAGACAAGCGGCTGTTCCCATTTATCGCGAGCTGCCGGACGCCAGGCAGCACGCGCGCGGACGCCTGCCGCCACTTGTTTTGCCAGCCGCGCAAGCCAAAGCGGCGGTAAAATTAAGCCATCTTCCAAACTGAAAAGAGGCGCATGTTCCGCACTACCGCTTACCGCCATCCCAATGAATTCCCAACCCTCCTGATCACTTTGCTGGTCAGCGCAGTTGTGGTTCTCGTCACCGCCTTCCTGACGCAGTGCCTGAGTCTGTTAATTGTTGTTTTCATCCTGGGGACATCCATATTTTCAAGCCGCGCGATGCAGGCCCAGTTGATGCGCAAGGCTTTTCTAATCTCTCCGGAACGCAGCCCCGAACTGGCTAATGTGGTGCAGGTATGCGCCAGGCGGCTTCAACCCGGTCCGCTGAACGTGTACGTCGTGCGGGAGAATATGGTCAACGCCTATACCTTCGGGCTCTCAGAAAGCAAGAACATCGTGTTGTACGAGCCTATGCTGCGCATCATGAACAAGGGAGAGCTGGCTTTCGTGCTTGGGCACGAGATGGGGCATGTCGCCTTGGGGCACACCTGGCTGAACACCATTGTGGGCGGCCTGGCAGGTTCGCCTTCTCCTTTTGGTTTTGGGTACATTATGTACCTGGTTTTCCAGCGTTGGTCGCGCGCCTGTGAATTCTCTTGCGACCGTGCGGGACTGCTCGCCTGCGGAAGTCTGAATTATGCGGTTTCTGCATTGGTTCGGCTTGCCGCTCCAAAAATTCAGTCGCAGGCTGAATTTGAACAGGCGCTGACGATGGTAGACGCTCAGGACGACGCCTTCGTGAACCAGGTGGCGGAACTTTTTCAGTCCCACCCGATGATTATCAAGCGCATCAACGCCCTAAAGGCATATGCCGCCAGCCCGGAGTATCAATTGCTGCAGGCCAGCGTTAATCAGAACCTGCAGGCGTAAGGAGAATAAAAAAAGCTGCCTATTCGGCAGCTTTTGTGTTGCTGGATTTGACCGCATCAGTGGAAGAAGACGCTCCCGCGGCTTTTGAGTCCTCCGACTTGCTTTCAGAAGCGTTTTCGGCCTTCGCGTGCGTGTGATTCTGCCCGGAAGGGGAGCGGTGGTCTGTGGCGTAAAAACCCTTGCCTTTAAATACGATGCCGACCGGCTGGTAGATTTTTCGCAGCGTTGGCTCGTTGCACTCCGGGCACAGCGTCAGAGGTTCGTCTGTGAATTTCTGCTGCTGGTCAAACCGAATCCCGCAGTTGTCGCAATGATACGTATAAATTGGCATTTCTTTTTACTCCATGTCTTTCTGACAAATTATTATATTACCATAGATAAGTGGATTCAAGCAAATAAGCGGATTTTTGACAAAACTCATACACTTCTGGCCCGCATAACCCCAGCCAGACCCATTGGTATAATGGGACTATGAAAATCAAGCGCCTTTTCCTGCTCTTCCTCGCCGCCAGTCTGCTTTCCGGCTGCGTGTTCAGCATTTCTCCTGCCCCCACCAGCCCGGCGCGCGCCACCAACACGCCTCTGCTGCTCCCCTCCGATACTCCCAGCCCCCTGCCAGACACGGCGACGCCGACGCTCACGCCCAGCCTGACCCCCACCGGCACGCCAGTTTACTACAAAGTCGATGAAGACGACGATATGTTTGGGGTTTCAATCCGCTACGGCATCAGCCTGGAAGCGTTGATGACCGCCAACCCCACGGTGATTCCCTACGCGATGGGCGTGGGCACAGTGCTGCTGATTCCCATCACCCAAACGCCGCCGCCTCCCACCAGCACGCCTTCCGCAGGCGGACAGCTGACCCAACCCGCTGAATCGGTCTTGCAGACCGACTGCTACCGCGACAGCGCGGGCGGCGTGCTGTGCTTTGCCTTGGCCGTAAACGACATAGAAAAGGATATGGAAAATGTAAGTGCTAAGGTCACACTGACCGGCGAAGGCAGCGATTACGTCCGCTCCCAGACAGCTGTCTTACCGCTGAATCTGCTGAAGGCCGGACAAAGCCTGCCATTAATCACCTACTTCCAGCCCCCAACGCCGGAGCGTTTTAGCGCCCGCGCTGAAATAGATTTCTCGCTGCCTGTCCCGGAGAATGATGCCCGCTACCTCCCGGCCGAGCCAGCAGAGCTGGATATTTCCTGCTCCAAGAACAGGCTTTCCTGCGCGGTAAGCGGACAGGTGATTTTCCCGGCAGGCTCTCCCCAGGCAGCTTCGGTGTGGGTGCTGGGCGTGGCGTATGCCTCGGATGGCAGCGTGGCGGGCATCCGGCGCTGGGACGCGCAACCCCCAATCAGCGGGAACGGCCCGCTGGACTTCTCTTTCCTCGTGTACAGCGCCGGGCCTGCCATCGAACGCGTGGAAGTCTTCAGCGAAGCCAGACCCGCCCAATAAGGAGCCCTATGCTGCGAGATTTACTGCCAAATCTGGGAAACCAGACCTATATCATGGGAATCCTCAACATAACCACCGACAGCTTCTCCGGAGACGGGATTTTGCGGCAGAGCGAGCCTGTCCGTGCGGCGCTGGCTCAGGCTGTCCGGTTTAAGGCGGAGGGCGCACATATACTGGACCTTGGCGCGGAGTCTACCCGCCCAGGCGCCGCGCCTGTCTCCGCGGAACAGGAAATTGAGCGGCTCCTGCCGGTCCTCAGCGCGCTGCGGGATGAGCTGCCAGACATGGTTATTTCGGTGGACACTTACAAAGCCGCCGTGGCCGAAGAAACACTGAGCGCCGGCGCGCACATTATCAACGATGTTTGGGGGCTGCGCGCCGACCCTTTGATGGGGGCGGCGGCCGCCGCGCACGGCGCCTGCCTGGTGCTGATGCACAACCGCTCCAACCCCCAAAACGCGTCTATTGACCTGAGCCTGGGCGGCAGATATGTGGATATCTCCTATGGAGATGTGAGCGCGGAAGTGGCCGAAGGGCTGCTCCAATCCGTGCGCATCGCCCGCGAAGCCGGCCTGAGCGACGAACAGCTGATTCTGGACCCCGGCATAGGTTTTGGCAAGACCACCGCCCAAAATCTGCGCCTGCTGAAAGAGCTTGACCGCCTGAAGGCACTGGGCTTTCCGCTGCTGCTGGGGGTTTCCCGCAAATCGTTCATCGGCTACACGCTGAATTTACCGCCGGATGACCGTCTGGAAGGCAGTCTGGCTGCCAACGCGTACGGAATCTTGCACGGCGCGGACATTCTGCGCGTGCACGACGTGCGCGAGACCGCCCGCCTTGCCCGCATGCTGGACGCTATTCGTTTCGCCTGAATCTGATTTAACTCTGGGTTTCTGTTATCTCGCCGCGGATAATGCGCTCCCCAAGCGCCTGCAGCGCGGCTGCTTCCGCTTCATCCATGTGGCTTTGCTGCCAATAAAGCTTCAGCAGTTCTTCCGGGGTCAGACTTTGGGTTTCCGCGCTCTCCCCCAAGCGCGCCCGCAAGCTGTAGGAAGGCTGCCTGTTTATCTTTGTATCCATTGCCAGCCGGGTCCGTTCCCGGATTTCCGCGTCATCGATGGTCTCGCTGATTTCATCCGGGTAATGGATGGTCACGCGGACGATAGCTCCGGCCAGGTCCTCTGCCGGCGGAAGCGCGGCAAGGATTTTTTCCATTGCCCGGTCGTCAGTGTTGAGAGTAACCGTGAAGTCCCGATATGGGCGCGTGTTTAGTCTGTGCCAGCGGTATCGCGTTTCCCCGCGGGAGACCTCCGCGACCACAAACCCTTTTTCATCGTCCACTTCCCCAAAATCCACGCGTTCGATAGAGCCGGCATAGATGACTGGCGGGTGGCTGCCGGCGTTCAGGTCCTGAAAGCGGTGGATGTGCCCGAGCGCGACATAGTCAAAGCGGGGGTCTTTCACCAAACCCTGGGAAAGCTGAACATCCCGCCCCAGCTTAATCTTGCGTTCTTCTCCAATCAGCGCGCCGCGAATGGAGGCGTGCGCCGCGAGAATGAAAGGCAGCGTCTCATCGCGCTTTTCCAAAGCCTGCTGAATGATTACGCTTACCGCGTTTTCAATAATCACATCCAATTCAGCGTTCGCATCCCCCGCTTCGGGCGCGGCGTTCTTTACCGCGGAAGGCGTGACCCAGGGAATGGCAAGCACCTGCACAGATAGGTTTTCCAGGTCCTTTGGGCCCAAAAAACGAGGCCTGTCCACCACATACACATGCGGAACATCCAGGGTGGAAAACTCCTGGATGGCATGCGCGCGCAGCTGTGAAGGCGAAATGTCGTGGTTTCCGGTCAGCAAAATCGTCGGGATTCCCGCCCGGGAAAGGCGCATAATCCGTTTTCCCCACTCGCGCTGATAGGTGGGCGCGGGGCTGCGGTCTTTATACGCGTCCCCCGCGAAGATGACCAGGTCCACCTTCTCCGCGACGGCGGTATCGACAATCGCGTCGAGAGACTTCAGGAAGTCCGTCACCCGCAGGAACAAACCCGTGGCAGGGTCGTAAGGACCGCTGGCGATGATATCAATGTGCGCGTCGGCAAAATGCAGAATTTTTATCATGCGGCAATTATAACAAGCCGCGCCGCGGCTTATGGGGTAATTCCCATGTTTATTAATTCGTTTTCAGCCACCCACCACTGCGGATGCCATTCTAAGGCCTTCCGAAAATCACTTTCAGCAGCCGGCCAGTTGCCAAGCATCTTGTTCGCGCGGCCGCGCCAGACCCAGGTTTCGGGGATTGCATCCTCGGGAGTGATATCGAGCACATAGTTAGCCAGATTCAGCACATCGTGATAACGACCGGTATAGAAATACGCGAAAAACGGTCCGGTCTGGTACCAGAAAACGCGCCATGGCCTATCCTGTGTGGGGATTTTCTCGTACACCGCAAAAGCTTCATCATACGCTTCCGCCGCGCCGGCGTAATCCTTCATTTCAATCAAGAGATTGCCGCGGCTGTACCAGGCAAAGAAAAGCTCGCGGTCTTCCAGGGTGGCAATGCGGTCCGCGGTTTTTTCCAGAGCATAGCGCAGGTTGTATTCCGCGTCCCACTGGGGCCCCAGTATGCTGATCACCTCTTCTTCGCGCTCATAGGGATAGATGACCAGGTAGATGCCGTCAAACTGGTTCCAGTACATGGTCACCAGGTCGTAAGGCAGGGCGATATCTCCTAAAAAGGAATCGGGAATATGCACTTTTTGCACCACATCGTCATAGGTGGTGATGATGCCGTAATGTCCCATCCAGCCTTCTTTGGCGTTCATATACCCGCGCTCTATCAGCACAGGGAAGCCGGCCGCGACCAGCTTTTTCACCATCTCAATATCCCCGCCGTAGCGCACAACGCCGGTCAGGCTCGTCTGGGTATTGACGTATTCCAGCATTTCGTACGGCATCACATTGCGGTCTTCTTTCAACGGTTTGATGACCTTTTCAACCACGTGCTGGTCGCCTTCCCAGCCCCAATAGGAGAGCAGCATCGCCAGGTTGGTCGGGCCGCAGTTATTAAAGAGCTGCCGCTCGTACTTGATGCCGGTCAGCGTCATCGAGCGCGGAATGGGGGTCGACGTTGGTGTAGGCGTAAAGGTAATGGTGGGCGTAAAAGTTGCCTGGCGCGTTGGGTGAGGGGTGGACGTCGCGGAAGCAGCCGGGGTAGGCGTCGGGGTGGGCGCCATGGCGGTCAGCGTGGCTGCCACTTCAGGGATGAGTGTACCCTGCCCGCTTGGATTGAAGGCTTTATTGCCAGGAGGGCTGAAAAAGTATTGGATTCTGGCGCGCGCCTTGGCCACATAAAAATATGTGCGGTTTTGTATCGCCGGGATTTGGTACAAAGCAACCAGGAGCAAGACCACCACCGCGGCCGCTGTCAGGGTTACCCAAAGCCACCGCAGGTTTTTCTTGCCGTTAAGCTGGCGCTGAAATTTTTCTGTGTTTTTATTCGCCATAACAAAGGGGCATTATAACGCAAGAAAAGCAAAGCGTTTTGGACAGCCGGCAATGCACAATCTTCCAGGACAGCCCGCTCACATGGGAGCGAAGGTCGCCCAGCCGTTCGTGTGCCTGATGGCAAAAACAAAGAGGCTGCCTCTGGGCAGCCTCTCTCGCATTATCAATCAAAGGCTTATGCTTCGTGGAATTCGCCGTCCACAAAGTCCTCACCGCCCTGCGCAGGACCAGATTTCGGCTGGCTCTCCCCGCCGGTCGGTCCGGTCTGGGTCTGTTGATATGCCGCCGTGCCAATGGCCTGCATCAGGCTCTGCACGGCCTGCGCGGCCGCGTTTATCGCGGAGGTATTGTCGCCCGCCATGGTATCTCGCAGCTCTTTAATCTTCGCTTCGAGTTCAGCGCGTTTGCCGGCTTCCACCTTCTCGCCCAGGTCGCGCAGCAGTTTTTCAGCCTGGTAAGCGGTGCTGTCGGCCATATTCCTGGCTTCTATCAAAGCTTTGCGCCGGTCGTCCTCTTCCTTATGCTGAGCCGCTTCGCGCACCATGCGTTCCACATCGCTCTTATTCAGGTTGGTCGAGGCCGTAATGGTGACTTTCTGCTCTTTGCCGGTGGCTTTATCCCTGGCGGTCACGCTGAGAATGCCGTTCGCGTCAATATCAAAGGTCACCTCCACCTGCGGGATGCCGCGCGGAGCCGGAGGAATTCCGTCCAGGCGGAAGCGGCCGAGCGTCATATTGTCCGCCGCCAGAGGGCGCTCACCCTGCAGCACATGAATATCCACAGAGGTCTGGCTGTCTTCGGCCGTGGAGAAAACTTCCGTTTTCTTCACCGGGATGGTGGTGTTGCGCTCAATGAGCTTGGTCATCACGCCGCCCAGGGTTTCCACGCCCAAAGAAAGCGGAGTCACATCCAGCAAAAGCACGTCCTTCACCTCGCCGCCCAGCACGCCGCCTTGAATGGCCGCGCCAATGGAAACCACCTCGTCGGGGTTCACACCCTTATTGGGCTCTTTGCCGTTGGTCAGCTGGCGCACCAGGTCCTGCACCATGGGCATACGGGTGGCGCCGCCTACCAGCACAACTTCGTCAATCTGGTCGACGCTCAGGTTGGCGTCTTTGATGACCGCGTTGAAGGGCACTTTACAGCGCTGCAGCAAATGCTCCGTCATCTGTTCGAACTTTGCGCGGGTGAGCTTGAGCAAAAGGTGCTTTGGACCGGAGGAATCCGCCGTGATGTACGGCAGGTTGATTTCGGTCTCCATCACGCTGCTGAGTTCGATTTTTGCTTTTTCGGCGGCTTCGCGCAGCCGCTGCAGAGCCTGGCGGTCGTTGCGCAGGTCAATGCCCTGTTCGCGTTTAAATTCATCCGCCGCCCAATTGACAATCACCTCATCCCAGTCGTCGCCGCCCAGGTGAGTATCGCCGTTAGTGGCCTTCACTTCCACCACGCCGCCGCCAACTTCGAGGAGGCTGACATCAAAGGTGCCGCCGCCAAGGTCAAACACCAGAATAATTTCGTTCTCTTTCTTATCCAGGCCGTAAGCCAGAGCGGAAGCGGTAGGCTCGTTAATGATGCGAAGCACTTCAAGGCCCGCGATTTTTCCCGCGTCTTTGGTTGCCTGACGCTGACTGTCATTGAAATACGCCGGAACCGTGATAACAGCCTGGGTCACTTTCTCCCCCAGGTAGGCTTCGGCGTCGCTTTTCAACTTGCTCAGAATCATCGCCGAGATTTCCTGCGGGGTATAGGTCTGTCCGTTGACAGGAATCTCAATGCGAACATCGCCGCTGGGCCCGGAGACGACTTTGTATGAAACCATTTTTCGTTCGGTAGCCACCTGGTCGAAACGGCGACCCATGAAACGCTTAATTGAATACACGGTATTTTCAGGGTTTACCACAGCCTGACGTTTGGCCGGAATGCCTACCAGCCGTTCACCGTTTTTATTAAAAGCCACCACCGAGGGCAAAAGCCGAGAGCCTTCCGAGGTGGAAATTACGGTCGGAGAACCGCCTTCCATCACGGAAACGACGCTGTTGGTAGTGCCGAGGTCAATTCCAATTATCTTTCCCATAAAAATTCTCCTTGTTCCAAAAATCACTTGTTTAGAATATACCTACCCAACGATAGAAGCGTATTAACATTTTCAAAGAATTATGTAAACGGCCGATGGGGCTGGTCACGCGGACAAACAAAACCGACGCTTAATCGCAAAGACAAACAGACCGTCATCGCGAGCATAGCGAAGCGATCTCCCCATGAGGGTATCGGTAGAGTGCTTCAGCCGCTGTCGCTGCTTCGCAAAGACGAATTGTCTGTCATCGCGAGCATAGCGAAGCGATCTCCCTGCGGGCATATCGGGAGATTGCTTCAGTCGCTGTTGCTCCTTCGCAAAGACAAACAGCCCATCATCGCGAGCATAGCGAAGTGATCTCACCATGGGCAATCCGTCTCCCAGTCCGCAAGCCCGGAGGATGCGCTTCAACGCGGCTTTATAAGCCCTCACAAACTTTGCCCGGAATATGCCTTATAATCTGTGAGTAAACAGAAAAAGGAACGCACATGAGCAAAACGAAATCTTGGATTACAGGAGCAATTTTGGGCGGATTGCTGGGAAGCGCGCTGGTGCTGTTATATACCCCGGCCAGAGGCAGCGAGTTGAAAAGCAAGCTGCAAGAAGCCGTGCAAAAAATCCGCGACGAAGTGCGCCAGGCCGGCGAAGAAAAACGCGCGGAGTTGGAAGCTCAGCTGGAAGCCTTGCGCTCAGGGCAGTAGAAAACAGCCGTTACCCGGGCGTTTTACGGGTATTCAGGCAGTGGCGTGGGGGTCTTCACCGGGTATCCCGGCGGCGTAGGGCTCGGGTATATCGAGGTGGGAGTGATGGTCGCAGCCAGCGTCGGCACGGGCGTCGGCGTGGTCAGGACGACTTCGGGGTTGGGCGTGGCCAGCAGGCTTCCAATTCCAGGCTCCGGGACGACCGGCATATTACTGATATCATCTACATAGGCAATCCCGGCCTGACACACAGGTTCCAGGTACTGGACCACATTTCCCCATAATAACGGCTGTTTATTGATGACCGTCTGTCGGATGGCGCGCGAAAGGCAGCCGGAGCCAGCATTGTAATTCAGCAGGGTAAACTTCCACAAGTCTTCATACGTCGAAAGCTGACCCGCACTTTTGCCGGTGGCGTTGTAAATAATCTGGTTGACCTGTTCGCAATTGGCAAGCAGCCCGCGCGCGAAAATGCTGATGCTGAAGTTCGCCTGGGTCAGGTCAATCCCTACCGGGCAATCCGGGCAGCTCGCATTCACTTTTTGCACAAGCGCGCCGCGCAGCATTGCCTGCTGGGCCTCATCCAGATTGCCAAAGCCGCGCTGACATGTCTCCTCGGAGAGTACTAACGGGCAGAACTGTGTGAAGAAATCCGGATTCCAGAGCAGCACCGCGTCCGCGCCTAACTCCGTCAGCTGACCGAGACCAGCTTCCTGCACCCTGGCATAAATCCCGGGCCAGAACTGGCTTTCCCGGCTGAAGATGTTTTTCATCAGCTGCGCGGGCACGCCGGTATCAACGGCTACCTGCAAAATCTCCGCGTCAAAGCGGTTCTGCCATTCATTCACATACGGCCGCGCCAGTTCCATCCCGCAAACGTTTGCCGCCCCATTGAGCTCCAACCCGCCGCGCTCACAGGAGCTGGCATCCACCAAACCCTGCTTAATCAGCGAGCCGGCCAGCAGGTAATATTCGTCAAAAGATATCAGATTCTCCGAAAGCAGCGGCGTGCTCAGCCAGGTCGGAGCGCCGTCCACTGGCAAAAACGCCTGCCAGATATTGGAACAGCTGGAAAGGTTTTCCTGTTGGTATTGCGAGCTGAGAACGTCCACATAATAAACCGGCTGGTCCGCGGAAACGGCTTCGGGGTTAGCAAACTCTCCCCAGGGTATCACGCGCACCTGCGCTGTGAATTTTTCACTCGCGTCGCCGTAGCTGGATTCCGCCCAAAAGACAACTTCCACACCGTTCATGCCGGTGGGCGAAAGCGGCAAATCACAAATCGAACCGGGGCAGGTGAACGGCAGTCCATTCAAGGTGCCCAGAATCTGGATGATTTGTTCGTTGGGCAGAGGTTCCACCCCTTCCATGCGCAAAAATGGCAGGGAGGTGCATTGATTATCGCCAGGAGAGCTGCTGCAGCCCGCGATGGATATCAAAACTTCGGCTGGCGGCAGCTTCACTTCGACCTTCCTCGTGGAAGGCGTGACGTTTGCCAGGTGCAGATAGAGCCCGGGGCACTGCTGGGGGTTGGTAATCAGGCTGTCAAAGACGCAAGCGGAAGTCCTCCGCCACTGGCTGAGAATCGTGTTGCCGCAGTAATACAAAACCTCGCTGTCATCCGGCCAGGATTCATGTTCGACATATATCTGGCAGACAACTTGCGAGGTTTTCCAGGAGAGCAGCCACCACTCGTACGTCGTGTAATCCACATTCAGCACAACGGAGCGCTGCGGGCCCTCGGAAGGGAGCGGTAAGGATTTCGCCGGAACCGGGTTCAGCACAAGCAGCACGAAAACACAGACCAGAATAATTCTGCTCAGAACAGTGTTTCGTGACAGTGTCTTAGCGCCCATGTGCATCAGAACAAAGTTGTTCCTCTGTTACGGATATTCACCCGTATCTGTGGGGGTAGTCACAGGATACGTGGTCGGAAAAATGGCGGTTGGTATCGGGCTGCGCGTCACGCCGGGGGTCGGCGTTACGCCGGGCGGCAAAGTGCGGGTTGGCGTCGGCGTCCCTGTCACAGCCGGCAAGCTGCCTGTTACGGCGGGCGTCAGCGGCGTGGGCGTGAAAGCCGAAGCTTCGGTCAGCTGCGCTTCGTACGTGAGCACTACCTCCCCGAGCGGGCTGGCTTCCAATACATCCGCCAGCGCCCGCGCGAAGACCGCGCTGACCGCTTCCGCGTCCGGCAGGAGCACGCTGGTCTGGGTGTTATCCGGCAGCTCCCAGCTTCGCAGTTCATTCCAACCGAGCAAATAATAGCTCAGCCGCTGCGGGTCTCCCAGGCGCAGGAAGAGCGGGATGTTCAGCAGCAGTTCCGACAGCGAAAAATCCGTTTCTAATTGCGCGCTGTACGAAACGTACATTGCTGGAAGCTTTACCAACCTTCCATTTTGGACTAATTTTGTAAGGAGCAGTTGCAGCATTTGCTGCTGTCTTCTTGTTCGGTCGATGGTGTCATCACCCGAGAGGTAAGACACATAACACAGCGCTTTCTGACCGTTCATGCTGTGCAAGCCAGCCGGCAATCCGCCACAGGCGTCGCGAATGGGCAGCAGAACGCTGACATCCACGCCGCCCAGGTCGTCCACCAGCCAGCCAAATTCCTGCGGATGGGCCACCACAAAGCGGTCGGGCTTGATACCAAAGTTGTACGCGAGCGTCTCCCGCACCAGATTTATTCCACCCAGCGCGTACGCGGTATTCAGCCGCTGCATCGTGTATCCCGGAATATACACAAACAGGTTGCCTGGGATAGAAATCACGCTGGCTTTCGAGAGCCTGGTGTTGACAAACGCCAGATGAAACGCTTCCGTGCGCCCGCGATACGGGGCTTCCAGGTCCGAGCCCAAAAACAGCCAAATTTCTACATCCTCGGGCAGCGCCACGCGCTCCGCGGCTGGAGGTACAGGCGTTGCCGGCTCGATGCTGGGAGGCGCGAAGGTGTTCCACACCTCCGGCGTGGGTGTCGGGGAGGCCGGGGCGGTCGCGTTCTGCTGCACCGGGAAGGCGAGCGGGGTAGGAGTTTGCGCCCCCCGCGCGCAGCCCGTCAGGATGAAAACAGCTGTCAGCGCTGTCAGCAGGCATTTCGCGCAGCCGGAATATAGGGATATTAAAGTGCGCGGCGCTCTCATAGCATCAATGCCAAATTACGGGGTGGTTTCACTCCGTTTGTTTTCAGATTATAGCATGGAATCCCGCCCGTCCCGGGTAAACCAACATTCATCGCTTTCCCTTCGGTCGTTTCCTGAGGTGAGCACATCCTAAAGCTTGCATTTATAATGCCAGAATGAGCAAAGCGGCAGCCAAAAGCAAAGAAACCAGAATCGAGCCGGCCCAAAACAGGTAAATCATGGCTTTTTCCACTCCGCCGCGCAGGTAAAAATACAAGCCGATGACCGCGTTGATGAGCCAGATAAAAAGGCTGAAAAACGCGAACAGAAAGACCTGGTTGGAAGGCACTTTCTCAAGCGTGGTCCAGGTGATTTCAGTACGGGTTGAGGCCAGCGCAAACGCCAACCCAAGAACAACCACCGCCGCCATCAACCCGCCTGTCAGCAGTCTTCGGGCGGTTGCATCCCGCCAGATTTTCTCCCTTAAGGTCCTCAGGCTTTCGGAGCGCGGTTCGTAGGCGCTGAGACTGCCCAGTTCGTTCAAACGCTCGTACAAATCCAGAAACGCGGCAGATTCGCTGGGAGAAATGGCGTAATACCTGCCGGAAGCGGAAACCAAAAGCAGATTGCGCGGGTCTGCCGCGGCGTATTCCACCAGACCCAGGCCGGGCACATTCCGGCTGCCAAAAATCATCCCGGGCAGCGCGCCAAAAGGCAGCGGCAGCCTGGCCTGGAAATCCGAAACCGGCCGAATCCACTGGACAGCCGGCATCGGGATGACCTCCCGCCGCAGCCCCCAGCGCAGCGCGAGCCCGCCGCGCCCAAGGATATATCGCGCGGTAAACAGCCTGTAAACCTGCGCGGCCAGCAGAATAACCAGCGCGGCCAACAGCGCGCCCGTCAATAGTTTTAGAGGCAAAGACAAGGCGGCGCCCAACGAAGCGGGCTGGAGCACCAGCAAAGCAAGCAAAGCACCTGCCAGCGGGAGCAAAATTGCGCTGAACAAAAGGCCGGGTCTTCTGGGAGGGAAAAATGCGGCTTCCATAAGCAAACTTAATTATACAGGCGTTGGCTGAAGATGCCTGAGAGAAAGAAACTGCCCGGCAAAAGACCGGGCAGTTCGCGAACGCAGTGTCCTTATCTGGCCAGATACTCCGCTCCGCGGGCCAGCGCGCGGATATTCAAATCCACAAATTTTTGCAGGCGCTGGGCGGTGTGGGCGCGCAGCGCGCGTTCCAGCGACCCTTCCGGCAGGATGTCCATGTTCGCCATCAGCGCCCCAAGCATCACCATGTTGGTCGCGCGCTCGTTTCCGATTTCCATCGCGATGGCGTTGGCAGGCAGAACAACCACGCGCAAATCCGTGCGGGTCACGCTGCGGTTCACCATGGATTGATTAACCACCAGGCAGCCTCCGGGGGCCACCAGCGGCTCATATTTATCCAGCGACGGCAGATTCATCGCCAGCACAGCCTTGGGATATTTCACAGTCGGCGAGCCGATTTCCTGGTCGGAAATGACCACCGTGCAGTTGGCGGTTCCGCCGCGCATTTCCGGCCCGTAGGAAGGTATCCAGGTAACATGTTTTCCTTCGTCCATGGCAGCGTAAGCCAACAGCTGCCCGGCATAGAGCGTGCCCTGCCCGCCAAAACCCGAAATGATTATTTCGTTCTGCATGTCAGTTCCCTCCCTGCTGTTTGTCGAAGGCTATGGCGTTTGAGACCTTAAAATCTCCGATGGGGTAATAAGGAATCATGTGTTCGGCCAGCCAGACGCGCGCGTTGGCGGGGGTCATGCCCCAGTTAGTGGGGCAGGTGGAAAGGAGCTCTACCATCGAGAAGCCCAGGCCCTGCTTTTGAACTTCAAAGGCTGTCCGCAGCGCCTTTTTCGCCATGCGGATGTTTTTAGGATCGTGCAGGCTGCGGCGCACCACATAGGCGGCGCCTTCCAGCGTCGCCAGCATCTCCGCGGTGCGGATGGGGTAGCCCTGCCGTTCCACATCGCGCCCTTGCGGCGAGGAAGTGGTTACCTGGCCGGGCAGCGTGGTCGGCGCCATCTGGCCGCCTGTCATGCCGTAGTTGGTGTTGTTGATGAAAATTGTGGTGATTTGTTCGCCTCTGGCAGCGGCTGCCACAATTTCGCCCATACCGATGGAAGCCAGGTCGCCGTCGCCCTGATAGGTGAAGACCATACGGTCCGGCAGGGTGCGTTTGATGCCGGTGGCCATGGCGGGCGCGCGCCCGTGCGGGGCTTCCACAAAATCAAAGGCGAAATAGTTGTAGGCAAAGACCGCGCAGCCCACCGGCGCGACGCCAATGGTGTGCTCCAGTTCGCCCATTTCTTCCAGCACCTCCGCGATCAGGCGGTGCGCCACCCCATGCGTGCAGCCGGGGCAGTAATGCGTGCCGCGCTCCTCAAAACCAAGCGGGCGTTTGTAGACCAGTTTCACGTCTGCATCAACCATCTCAGGCTCCTGTTCCAAATTCAGCGCGCATTTGCGCCAGCCAGCGGTCGCGCGGGTGTTCTCCAAAGTCAATCGCGCCGGAAGCCAGCGCTTCAATCTCCCGCAGCACATCATCCGGATAGGGCACCATGCCGCCCATCCGACCGTAGAACGCGATGGGCTTGCGGCCGGAAACAACCAGGCGCACATCCTCGAGCATCTGCCCGTTGTTCATTTCCACCACCAAAAAAGCCTTCGTGCCGGGCACCAGGTCTTCGATTGCTTTGACCGGGAACGGCGCCACTGTGATCGGGCGCAGCAGCCCGACTTTGATGCCCTTTTCGCGGGCTTCGCGCACCGCAGAGAGAGCAATCCGGCCGGCCGTGCCGTAGCCGACGACCACAAATTCCGCATCCTCCAGGTAGTAACCCTTGTAACGCACTTCGTTGGCTTCAATCTCCTGCCAGCGGGTCATCAGGCGGATATTGGTGCGTTCCTGGGCTGGCGGGTCAATGTTAATGGAGGTCAGCACGCGCTTTTCCCGGCCGGCTTCGCCATTGACCGCCCAATCGGGCACTTCGGTTTTGATGGGCTGGAAAGGCGGGAGTTCGGCGGGTTCCATCATCTGCCCCAGGCTGCCGTCCATCAGAATCATCACAATGGAACGGTATTTTTCCGCCAGGTCAAAGGCCAGGGTGGTCAGGTCCACCGCTTCCTGCACGGACGCGGGCGCCAGCACCAGCTGGTGATACTCGCCGTGACCGCCGCCGCGGGTGGCCTGGTTGTAATCGCCCTGGGAAGGCGCGATGTTGCCCAGCCCCGGACCGCCGCGCACAACGTTCACCACCACAACCGGCAGCTCCGTGCAGGCGATATAGGACAGACCCTCCTGCATCAGGCTGACGCCCGGGCTGGAACTGGAAGTCATCGTGCGCCGGCCGGTGCATGCCGCGCCGTACACCATGTTAATGGCGCCAAGTTCGCTTTCCGCCTGCACAAAGGCGCGCCCAAGCTCGGGCATGCGCGCGGAAAGGTATTCCAAAAGTTCGGTCTGGGGGGTAATCGGGTAACCAAAATACGAAACCAGCCCCGCCCGCACCGCGGCTTCCGCCACGGCGACATTCCCCTTAATCAATTCACGAGCCATGCCCCACCTCCCCTTCAGGTTGCTTTTCGGGTCTTGTGCCGCGGTATACGGTAATCGCGGCGTCCGGGCAGACCACCGCGCAAATTCCGCAGCCGGTACAGGCCTCCGGGTGCAGCATCATTGCGGGGTGATAGCCTTTGGGGCTGAGACGTGTGAGATCGAGTGCCAAAACCTTGCTGGGGCAGTCGGTCACGCACAACTCACAGGCTTTGCAGTACAGTTCGTTGATTTCTACCCATCCCTTAGCGGGCATGCGCGTCCTCCTTTTTTTAGGCAAATATTCCCTGCCCGATGGGTGAGCTGAGCAGGGTTCCGTGTTTAGTATACCGTAAAAAATGCCCGCTATGGGCGCTCGCGTCAGCGCAGAAGCCGCGCACCTGATGGTAAAATTCACATAATCCCTTACCCAAAGGAGCCCCTGATGAACGAAGCCGTCATCGTCCTAGCCCTGCGCACCCCCATCGGCAACCTGAATGGCGCGCTTTCAGCCGTCCGCCCGGACGACCTGGCCGCTCTGGTAATCGCTGAAATCGTCCGGCGCGCCGGGATTGACCCACACCTGATTGATGAAGTCTACTTCGGCTGCGCCAACCAGGCCGGCGAGGACAACCGCAACGTCGCGCGCATGGCCGCGCTGCTGGCCGGCCTGCCGCCCGAAGTACCCGCCCTGACGGTCAATCGCCTGTGTGCCTCGGGGTTGGCGGCGGTGAACCTGGCCGCCCGCGCCATCCGGGCGGGGGACGGCGAGATTTACGTGGCCGGCGGCGTGGAGAGCATGAGCCGCGCGCCCTACGCCTTTGCTAAACCTGCCGGCGGGGGCAACTTTACCGTTTACGATACAGCCCTGGGCTGGCGCTTCATCAACCCGCGCATGGAAGCGCTGTACGGCACCGAAGCGATGGGCGCGACCGCTGAAAACATCGCCGCGCAGACCGGTATTACGCGCCAGGAGCAGGACGAATTCGCGCTGCGCAGCCACATGCGCGCGATCGCCGCCCAGGATGACGGCAGGTTTGGCGAGGAAATTTTGCCTGTGCCCATCCCGCAGCGCAAAAGTGAGCCTGTTTTCGTCAGTCTGGACGAACGCCCGCGGCGTGATACCAGCCTGGAAGCCCTCAGCAAGCTGAAACCCGCCTTCAAAGCCGACGGCAGCGTTACCGCGGGGAATTCTTCCGGGTTGAACGACGGCGCGGCTGCCCTGCTGCTGATGAGCGCGGAAAAAGCGCGCGCGCTGGGCCTTAAACCGCTGGCGCGCGTGGTCAGCAGCGCCGCATCCGGGATTGAACCGCGTGTGATGGGCCTGGGACCGATTGAAGCAACCCGCCGCGCGCTGAAGAAAGCCGGCCTGACCATTGAGGATATCGCCCTGGCGGAAATCAACGAAGCTTTCGCGGTGCAGGCCCTGGCAGTGATGCGAGAACTTGGGCTGGCGCACGAAATTACCAACGTGAACGGCGGGGCGGTTGCGCTGGGGCACCCACTGGGCTGTTCCGGCGCGCGCATTCTGACCACACTGGTGCACGAGATGCGCCGTAGAGCGCCCGCGCAAAAACGGCCGTATTACGGACTGGCAACGCTGTGCGTTGGGGTGGGTCAGGGTGAGGCGACAATTATCGAATGGGCGGACTGACAGCCCTCAGGTGCTGGCAGGATAGGCGGATAACAGCAGCTCCGACATCACCTGTTGAACTGACTCGTTAATTTCCCTTGGGTCCAGGGTGTTGGAAAGCTCTTTTGGGTCATAGGCCTTTCCGACCTGCACCCGAATAGGGATTTTCCAATCTTTACCCGGATGCAGCCGCTGCATGGCAAACTGCGTAATCATGGCCATCTGATGGCGCCTTTTGGGATTCCTCGTCCAGGTGACAAACACGCTCTTCCAGGCCCTGGGTGCCACAGTGCGGCTGATTAATAAAGGCAGCAGGCGCGCCTCGGGCACTTTGGAAAGAAAGACCCCCAGGCTCTGCGACCAGGCTTTCAGGGACTGCAGCGCGCCCGGGACCAGCGCCGGATCCGGCTCCAAGACGCCTCTCGGGAAGAGGATGACCGCCTCTCCGGCCTTCAGTTTTTCAAGGATTTTGCGGATATTCCCCACGCGCCCGATTGGGTCAGAGTCTAAAAAAATCAGATGGCGGGAGATATTAGGAAGCGCCTCAAGCATGGGACGCCTGCCAGCCACAATACTGCTATCTTCGCGCCCGACACAACTGAGCGCGCCAAGGCTGTCGCCCCCGCCGGCGTGGTTGGCCACCACCAACAAGGGTGCTTCCCGCGGAACCCGGTCCGCCCCAATAAATTCCTGCCCGTCCGTGAAGTATTCCAACGCCATTCTTGCGCTCTGACAGACATCCCCCGCCGTCAGGGAACGTTCAACGCGCAGCAGGATTTCCGCGAAATCCCGCGCTGCTTTGTGCGTCAGCCGGCGCAGCGCGTGATAAACCAAACTCCCCCGGCGGATATTCAGCGCCCGCGCGACATCCGCATAAATGCACTCCCTAAGCAGGTTTGGACCGGGCGGATTTTCGGGCAAAAAATCGGTCGATTCCAACATGTTCATATCTTAAAATTTTACAACAGCAGAATGGAAATTCCGCGCCTGTCCGGGAAAGTTTCCTGGCTGCACCTCACCATCATCCCTGACTTAATGTTGGAGTAAATGAGAAAATTGGCAGGGGTCACATTCCAGGGCCAGCAAGCAGGCCGCAGCCAGGACGGCCCAAGAGCCTTTGCTCGTGTTTCTCTCTGAACGCCCCCAGGGGGACGCTGCCGCTGGGGCTGCAGCCTTTGCGGGGCGCCTTCTGCCCAGCCTGCCGCGGACTGAGATAGATTATTCCAGAAAAAAAGCTATTATCCGCGCCTCTCCCATCCTAAGGCAACTTACGCATGTCCGGGGAAAGGCAGAAATTCGCTCATAATTCTGGCACGTAAGTTGCACAATTTACTCACGAGCATGCTCGAAAAATTTACTGCGCGGTGAGCCATGAATAATCAAACCTTTACGCCTTCAACTGACCCGGAAGAACGCCCCAAAAAAAGCTATAAGTTTCTCTTTATCGCGGCGGCGTTTTTGTTTGTGCTGAGTCTCGTCCTCATTTTTTCGGACAGCAGGAAGGATGGTTCCAAAAACCCGCCCGGCGGGGGCACCCC
>JAAYUC010000049.1 GCA_012517865.1 Chloroflexota bacterium
CAGGCGCAGGACCGAACGCTCACCGATAAGGATGCCGAAACCATCCGCAACCGAATCGTTCGGGCGTTAGCCAAGGAATATGGCGCGGTGCTGCGCAGCCAGTAAACCGAGCGAAGCGCGGAGTACGCGGCAATTCGCTTGCACCCACAAAACAAGGCCTTTGACATTTGCGCGAAGGCCTTGTTTTTTGTGATATTCTCCTTAGGAACATATCGCTAAATTTTCAAAATGCTGTCAATTAATAGAGATGGAGGAAAATTACGCATGAATCAAGACACACTCTTAATGTTTACCCGCAACGGGCTCGGGGATGCCCCGGAAGGCTTGCGGACCGCAGTGACCGTAAAATTCCTTGCGCTCCTGCGCCAGACTGGCAAACTTCCCGGAAAAATCGTTTTCTATACCGAGGGCGTCAAGCTGGTGGCTTCTGGTTCCCTGGTCGTGGAGCATCTGCGCGCGCTTGAAGCGGCAGGGGTGGAGCTGATTGTTTGCCAGACCTGTCTTGAGTATTTTGGGCTGCTCGAACAGGTGGCAGTTGGCAAAGTGATGGGCATGCCGGACGTCATCGCGGCGATGCAGAGCGCGGATAAGGTCATTAGCCTTTAACAAAGCTCAGCATTTTATAAAAATTTAAGTGCATTTCCGTTGGTGTATATTCATTCGGGCGAGGTAACCAAACATGCAAGAACCCAAACGCGTCCTTTTTCTCTGCACGGGCAACTCCGCGCGCAGCCAGATGGCTGAGGCATTTTTGCGCGAATACGGCGGCGAACGCTACCAGGCCTTCAGCGCCGGGCTGGAACCGCGCGAAATTCATCCTCTGACACACCGCGTGATGGAAGAAATCGGACTGCCGCTGTCCGGGCAGCGCTCCAAACGCGTGGATGAATACCTGACCAAAATTCACTTCCACACCCTGGTCACCGTGTGCGACCAGGCAGAAAAGAACTGCCCCACCGTTTGGCCTGGTCTGGTCACCCGGCTGCATTGGTCCTTTGAAGACCCGGCAGCTTTTGTGGGCAGCGAGGCAGAGCGCTTGGGCAAATTCAGGCAGATACGGGACCAGATTCAGGCAAAAGTGCGGGAATGGTTGGCAGCCGAAGCAGACTGTCAAGGCGAGTAATCACCCGCAACGCTTGCATTGAAATAATACTGTGCCTTGGAGACCCAAGACCCTTGTCTTTTTACATTGCTTATCCGCTGTAGAGCGAACGTAGCCTTGAGAGCTTCATTGCCGATTGTGAAGCGTTCGATTCAGAGCCCAGCTTCCGAATAATTCCTTCGCCAGTTTTTTTTCACGCTCTTTATTCAACACATAATTAGTTAAACCACTCCCAGATAATTAAAAGCGGTGGGGAAGCTTAAGCTTTGGTAATCCGCGCGCGTCATTCCCGGGTCTTTCCAGCGCTATGCTGCCTAAATAGTGGGCGCATTTATGTCAGTTTCTGAGGGATTATTCCCATAACCTTGTATAATCAGACTTTACGGAAATAAATCCTGAAATCTATGCCATCAGGCGGAGAAAACGCCCGCCCGCGAAGGAAGACAGCCATGAAAAAAGATATCGTTTTACGCCTTCTCATGCTTATCATCATCGTTTCATTAGCCGCGAGCTGTACACAGACAGCCGCGACCCCAACGAAAAATCCGGAGCTGACATCCTCCCCAGAGACCAAATCCGCCCCCACAAACACAGCTACCCCAACGCAAGCTCCAACCCCCACTGAGACAGCACTTCCCACAGCGACGCCGGCGCCAATTCCCTGCACGATTGCGTTTGAATCTGACCGGGATGGCAATCTGGAAATTTACAGCATGGCCCCCGACGGTAGTGCCCTGGTCAATCTGAGCAGCAATACCGGGCAGGATTCAGCCCCGGCCTGGTCGTCTGATGGCAGCCTGATCGCGTTTACCTCCAACCGGGAGAACGGTTCTGGCGGCGGCCAATTCATCTACATCATGGAGGCTGATGGCGGCAACGTCCGTCAAGTGACGTGGGAAGATAACAGCAACTGGCCGGATTGGTCACCTGACGGCACATTCATTACCTATACGCACCGAGGGGACATCTACATTAAAAAAGCAGATGGCAGCGCCGAAGCAATCAATCTGACGAACAGCCCAGAAAATGATCAGGAATCCGTATGGTCACCAGACGGCCGAAAAATCGCCTGGCTTTCCGGAGAGCGGAATGGCAAGGACATTTTTGTCATGGATTCGGACGGAAACAATAAACAAAAACTGACCGAAAACAGCCAGGCTTCCGATGTGCTGTGGACGATAGACGGGGAACTGTTTACCCACTGGAATCACCCGGAAGGCGTCTGTGAAAAATGCGTGATGGGCGCTGATGGTTCCAATATCAGGGACGCTGGCGGAAAGGGTGAACTGCAGCGCTTCACCCCCTTCCGAACCCTGGATGGAGACCGGGTTGAATGCGTGGGCATCGATCTCATTGCGGGAAACGAAGAGATTTATCTCGTCGGCGATATATATCCGGATATTTTCCTGAACCTTACCAATGCCGAAGGCAATGATCGCAATCCCGATTGGCCAGCCAACTGCCTGGCAGGTTTTGAGGGCGCTGGCACTTTTGGGGAAGCCGTCCCGGAGATGGCGCAAAGCGCTTCGCCCGTCAACATGGTCATTGGTTATGCTGGTGATACGCCTGAACAAAAAGAACGCGCGCAGGATATGCAAACCGCC
>JAAYUC010000007.1 GCA_012517865.1 Chloroflexota bacterium
CCCGGCTCCACGCTGGGCGAGGCGCTGATTAACCACCCGGATGTGGCTGGCATCACCTTCACCGGCTCATACGAGGTCGGGATGAACATTTACTGCAACTTTGGTCATTCCCGCTATGTGCGCCCCACCATTCTGGAGCTGGGCGGCAAGAACCCCGTGCTGGTTTCCCGCCACGCGGATATTGAAGACGCCGCGTTGGGCAGCGTGCGCTCCGCTTTTGGGCTGCAGGGGCAAAAGTGCTCCGCCTGCTCGCGCGTTTATATCGAGGAGCCGGTCTACGAAGCGGTTGTGGAACGCATGGTCGCGCTCACCAACAAGCTGGCAGTCGGAGACCCCACCGCGCGGCAGACCTACATGGGCCCCGTGATAAACAAAAAGAGTTACGCCGATTATCAGGCCTTTGTGGCCGACCTGAGCGCAGCAGGTAAAGTGCTCGTCGGCGGCAAAACCCTGACCGAAGGCGCGCTTTCCAAGGGCTACTTCTGCGCCCCCACCATTGTCGCGGATGTTCCGCATTCGCACCCCCTCTGGAAGCAGGAAATGTTTGTGCCCATCCTGATGGTCAGCCCGGTGAAAGACTTGCAGGAAGGCATGGCGCTGGCAAATGACGTGCAGTACGGCCTGACAGCCGGTTTCTACGGCACACCCTCCGAGGTGGACTGGTTCTTTGACCACATCGAAGCCGGTGTGGTGTATACCAACCGTCCGCAGGGCGGCACCACCGGCGCCTGGCCCGGCTTCCAGCCCTTTGGCGGCTGGAAAGGCTCGGGTTCCAGCGGCAAAAACAGCGGCGGCCTCTACTACGTGCAGCTCTACCTGCACGAGCAAATTCGCAACAGAGTGCGCCGGGCTTGAACGCGGCTGGGCAAACGGCAGGCATGAGAAACCTTCTCCGCGGCATCGGCAGAATCCTGACCCTCACCGGGATAATCAACCTTGCCTGGCTGCTGGTGAACTGGTGGACCGGCAAACCCATCGGTCAGCTTCAGATACTGGGGCTGCTGGTGCTGGCGCTGGGGCTCACCCTGCTGCGCATCCGCCCGGACGAAAAGCCTGTGAAATCAAACTTATCGCCTTCCCAGCGCGAGGAAGAAAAGCGTAAACACAAATCCTGGATAGAAAGCGGGAAAAATTAGCATGTCCAAACTGACCAGCCTGAGCGAAGCTATCCGCCAGCACGTGCACGACGGGGACCTTGTGTATGCCGCCGGCTTTACGCACCTCATCCCCTTTGCGGCCGGGCACGAAATCATCCGGCAGGGCATCAAAGACCTCATCCTGGCGCGTGCCACCCCCGACCTGATTTACGACCAGATGGTTGCCGCCGGCTGCGCCCGCAAGGTCATCTTCTCCTACTCTGGCAACCCGGGCGTCGGCTCGCTCAAATGGCTGCGCGACGGCATCCAGAACGGCAGCCTGGAATGGGAGGAATACTCGCACTTTGGTATGATCAGCCGCCTGCAGGCCGGCGCCAGCGGGCTGCCCTTTATGCCCATGCGCCAGACCGGCGCCCTGGACCTGGAAAAGGCCAACCCGCTCTACCGCCGCGTCCAGGACCCCTACGGCGGAGAGGATGTGGTGGTGGTGCCCGCCCTGCATCCGGACGTGGCCATTGTGCACGTCCAGCGCGCTGACAGCGAAGGCAACGCGCACATTTGGGGCATCCTGGGCGAGCAGCGCGAGGCCGCTTTTGCCGCCAAACGCGTGATTTTGACCGCGGAAGAAATCGTGGATGAGGACATCATCCGCTCCGACCCGAACCGCACGCTCATCCCCTCGCTGGTGGTCAGCGCGGTGTGCCACGTGCCCTGGTGCGCGCACCCCTCCTACACCCAGGGGTATTACGACCGCGATAACGACTTTTACCTGCGCTGGGAGGAAATCAGCAAAGATGAAGCCAGCGTGAAAGCCTACCTGGACGAATGGGTGTACGGCGTGAAGGACCGGGCGGAATACCTGGAGAAACTGGGCAAAGAAACGCAAGAACGCCTGAAGCCGGGCGTGCGCCTGAGCGCCCCGGTGAATTACGGGAGTTATTGAGATGCCGGAAGCAGAATACAACGCCACTGAACTGATGATTATCAATGCCGCCCGCCTGCTAAAGGACGGAGACCAGGTCTTTGTCGGCGTGGGCATCCCCAACCTGGCCTGCAACCTGGCCCGCCGCACGCACGCCCCCAAGCTGCAAATGATTTACGAGGCCGGCGTCATTGGCGCCAGACCAAACCGCCTGCCGCTTTCCATCGGCGACCCGACCCTGGTGAGCGGCGCTCTTTCGGTCTGCTCCATGTTCGAGGTTTTCTCACTGTATCTGCAGCGCGGCAACATTGATGTGGGCTTTTTGGGCGGCGCGCAAATTGACCAATACGGCAACATCAACGCCACGGTCATTGGCGATTATTTTCATCCCAAAGTGCGGCTGCCGGGTTCCGGCGGATCAATGGAAATCGCCGCCTGGGCCAACCGCTGTTATATCATCACCCCCCATCAAATCCGGCGCTTTCCCGCCCGGGTGGATTTTCACACCTCAGCCGGCTTTTTGGAAGGCGGCGACGCGCGCGCGAAAACCGGCGTGCGCGGGGCCGGCCCGCAGGCTGTCGTGACAAATCTGGGCATCCTCAAGCCGGACGCGAACGGCGAGCTGGTGCTGGCTGCGCTGCATCCGGGCTGCACCTATGAACAGGTGCAGGCCAACACCGGCTGGCCGCTGAAGCAAGCCGAACAGCTGGAATACACCGCAGCGCCCGGCGCGGAAGAACTGCGCATCCTGCGGGAAGAACTGGACCCGCAAAGGATTTACATTTAATGGACGAGAAGAAATCACTTGAAATCCTGAGCACCATCGCGCTCACCGAAGTACAGCAAGCGCGCATCAAGGCTGTGGGCAAAAGCATCCGCCTGACGGTCAGCGGCGGAAAGGACATTTCCGAGCTGCCAAAGGAAAACTGGGAAAAGGTCGAGGTGCTCTTTTGCACGGGCAAACAACTGCCCTCACGGGAGCAGGCTCCGGCTCTAAAATGGATACAAATCTCGCTGGCAGGGGTTGATAAAGCCTTCAACTTCCCCATTGCCGCTGATCCGGGCATCGTGATAACCACCGCCAGCGGCACGATGGTCAGCCAGATGGGCGAATACCTGCTGATGGCGCTGCTGATGCTCGGCCACAAAATGCCCGAGACCATCGCCCTGCAGCGCGAGAAAAAATGGGGCAATAATGCCTCAAAATCCCTCCAGCCCAAGGAATTGCGCGGCAGCACTGTGGGAATTGTCGGCTACGGCTCCATCGGGCGCGAGCTGGCCCGCCTGCTCTACCCTCTTGGCGTGCAGGTTCTGGCTGCCAAGCGCGATGTGATGCATGTGGAAGACCGTGGCTACACCCCGCCGGGCCTGGGCGACCCGCTGGGCAACTACTTCCATCGGCTCTACCCAATTGAGGGCCTGAAAGGGATGCTGAAGGACTGCGATTCTGTGGTGCTCTGCCTGCCCCTGACCCCTGAAACGAAGTACCTGTTCAACGCGGAGATGTTCGACGCGATGAAACCGGGCGCCTTCCTTGTGAATGTCTCCCGCGGCGACTTAATGGATGAAAACGCTCTCGTTCAAGCCGTCAAATCCGGCAAAGTGGGCGGGGCCGTGCTGGACGTCTTCTCGCAGGAACCGCTACCCCCCGAAAGCCCCCTGTGGACGCTGCCAGAAGTCATTATCACCCCGCATACCTCGGGGGCATCCACACATTTGCTGGATGACGCTGTCGACCTCTTCATCGAGAACCTGAAGCGCTACCAGGAAGGATTGCCCCTGCACAACGTCGTGGACGTCAGTCACGGCTACTGAGGACGCAGATGCGTATAAAGAAGCCCGCGCGAAATCGCGCGGGCTTTTTGTTACTTCATCAGGGCGGGTAAAAACAGGCGGAAGCAGGCGCTTGCCGGCAGCGAGAACTCGCTGGAATTGCCCGGTCCGTCGATGGCAACGGCGGTGATGTTTGGCCATTCCGCGTTTATGGCAGCGGAAAAATGCCCGCTGCCGTCGGCTGTGGTAAGGGCTTCATAGCTGCGGCCTTCTTCATAGAGGTCTGAGAAAACCTGCACCCAACAACCGGGACAGGCTGTGCCGCTCACCAGGCTGCAGCTGGCGCTGAGAATTACAGGGCTGGCAATATTGTTGTTGGCGTCTCCCACTAACTGGATGCCTTTGCCATGGTTGTTAAAAATCTGGTTGCTCCAAATCAGGTTGTTGTCGGAAGCTTCGCCGGTTCCGCTGCTGTTTTCCACGCGCACGCCGGCAGAATCATTTTGTATGCCGTTGCCCGCGATTCTATTGGAGACAATGTAGTTGCCCGGACTGTTGTTGATGTGGATTCCATAGAAATCATGGGAGTAGATAGAGTTGAAGCCAATCATATTCGCGCCCAAAGGAGAATTTACCACCACGATGCCGCTCCAGCCGTTCCCATAAACCACATTGCCAAGCTCCTCGCTGCTATCGCTTCCAATCGTGTTTTGGGATGCGCCGTTGTAAATGCTGATGCCGTGATGCGCGTTCGGGATGGGCCCTGAATGCGCGGTACCAACCCAATTCTGTTGGAGTATGTTGTCTGTGGATAAATTCCCTGAGATGCGCAGCCCGTCGTTTCCATTGCCAGAAATCCAGTTACAAGTAATCACATTGTTGGGGCTGTCCAGCAGGAATACACCATGCAGGTCATTTCCCAGGTCCAGAGCGCGCCCGCTGTCCATCCCAATGGTGTTCTCCAGAATTTGGTTGGCGCTGGATTGGTAAAGATACAGTCCGTAATCCATATTGTTGCTGAGGACATTTGCCCGGATGGTATTGTCAGTACTCCCCAAGACGCCAATGCCGCTGCCCTGGTTCCTTCCAACAGCGGGAACATAAGCGGGCTGCACGCCAATAATGTTGTTATCAATGACGTTATGGTCAGCCGCGTTCAAGTGAATTCCATCCAGCTCGTGCCCGCAAATAGCGTTCCCGTCGATGTCATTTTCCTCGGAGCCGCTCAGGAGCGATATTCCGTGCCCGGCGGACATGAAAACCTGGTTGTTCAGGATGACATTCTTGTCTCCTTCGATAACGATGCCGTCTCCGCTGCTGTTGAAAAGCCCCAGCTCCTTTATGACATTGTAGTGAGAAATGATTGTTAACAGGTCTGCCCCGGGCGGAACTGAGGGTGTATGCTCAATGATGATGCCGGGCAGGTCGGGGTTGCTGCCGGTCTGCGTGGTTCCGTCGATGAAGACCCCGGCCGGGTCTTCCAGCATGGGCAAAACCAGCGTCAGACGGATGACCCAGACTCCCAGAGAGGAGGAATACCCAGGGTCGCTGGTGGGGATGTCGAAAGCAATCGTATCCAATCCGGCATGAGCGTTCGCGTCCAGAATCGCCTGACGCAGAGAGCCCGCGCCCGAACTCGCGCTGTTAGTAACGGTATAGGTAACCCCGGCCCTGACAGGCGTTGGAAAACCCATGCAAAGGACCACTAGGAAAACAGCGCAAAAAACTCTCGCAAGTGTTTTTTGTGTTTTCATTTTTCCCTCTTTAAGAGTTTAAAAATCTGGACTTAATTTCAGTATACAGGATTTAAGGGATAATCAATAAAACCAGGCGTTAGAACATAAGAGCTATGATACAATAAATCCATGGACCTTTTTGACCATTCTCTCGCGGACCAACTCGCCCAGCACGGCCCGCTGGCGGCGCGCATGCGCCCCAAGACGCTGGACGAAATCATCGGCCAGGACCACATCATCGGGCCTGGCACCTTGCTGCGCCGCGCGATAGAAGCTGACCGCCTGTTTTCTTCCATCATCTTTTACGGCCCGCCGGGCACCGGAAAAACCACCATCGCCCAGGTTATCTCCCATATCACCCAGGCAGAGTTCGTCAGCCTCAGCGCGGTGCTGGCAGGCGTCGCGGACCTGCGGGAGGTCATCAAAGACGCCACAGAACGCCGCCGGCTGTACCGCAAGCGCACCATCCTGTTCGTGGACGAAGTCCACCGCTGGAACAAAGCCCAGCAGGACGCATTGCTGCCGCATGTAGAATCCGGCATGCTCACGCTCATCGGCGCGACCACTCAGAATCCATATTTTGATGTCATTAAGGCCCTGGTCAGCCGTTCGCGCATCTTTGAACTTAAACCCCTGACCGAAACCAACATCCTGACGCTTCTGAAGCGGGCCCTTTCCGACCCAATCAACGGATACGGCGGCAGGAACATCCGCGTCGACGAAGACGCCCTGCTGCACCTTGCGCGCACGGCTGGCGGCGACGCCCGTACCGCCCTGAACGCACTCGAGCTGGCGGTGGAAACCACCCCGCTGGAAGACGCCGAGCTGCACATCACGCTGGAGGTCGCGCAGGAATCCATCCAGAAGCGGTCGGTCATCTACGACAAAACCGATGACGCCCACTACGACACCATCTCCGCCTTTATCAAATCCGTGCGCGGTTCCGACCCGGACGCCGCGCTTTACTGGCTGGCAAAAATGCTTTACGCCGGCGAAGACCCGCGCTTCATCCTGCGCCGTCTCATCATCCTGGCCAGCGAGGATATCGGCCTGGCTGACCCGATGGGCATTGTGGTTGCCAGCGCGGCCGCACAGAATTTTGAGTACATTGGCCTGCCCGAAGGGGTGTACCCGATTGTCGAAGCCACCCTCTACCTGGCGACGGCCCCCAAGTCCAACTCTGCCGTCGGTTATTTTAAAGCGCTGGAGGAAATCGAAACCAACGGCGCCGGCCCTGTTCCCATCCACCTGATGGACCCGACCCGCGACGCGAAAGGCTTCGGGCACGGCGCTGGTTACGACTACCCGCACAGTCACCCGGGGCATTGGACCCCCCAGCAGTACCTGCCGGATGGGGTGATAGGCAAGCAGTTCTACCAGCCTTCAGACCAGGGCTACGAAGCCCAGGCAGCGGAACGCGTGAGGCGCTGGCGTGAGGCGCAGGCAAAGGCTTTGGGAGGAGAGAAAGACAGCAATCCAGAAAGCTTTTAATTGTCTCCAAGCTGAATTGCGCTCTCAAGTGAAATTAATACGGATATTGCTGCAAATGCGAGGCCGGAAAACTGACAAGGCGTAGGGAGTTAATTTTCGTAGACAACAAGAAAGGACGCGGAAATACCGCGTCCTTTCTTGTTCGCGGAGCTTAATCTTCCCGGTAGCCTTCCAGCGCGCCTTCAATCTTCGCCATGACATCATCGGTCAACAGCGGCACCACATCTGCCGCTTTCATGTTCTCTTTCACCTGTTCCACGCGGCTCGCTCCGGTAATGACGGTGGAGACGTTCGGATTCTTGAGCACCCATGCCAGAGACATCTGCGCCAGGCTCACGCCCAGTTCCTCTGCCACTTTTGCCAGCCTCCGCGTAACTTCCAGCTTGACGGGGTCCAGAAGACGATCTTTTAGCCAGCCGTAGCCTTCCAGCTGCGCGCGGCTGCCCTCAGGGATGGTGCCCTGGTTGTACTTTCCAGTCAGCAGCCCCGAGGCCAACGGGCTCCAGATGGTGGTGCCGTATCCCAGTTCTTTGTAAAGAACAGCATATTCCTGCTCGAAGCGCTTGCGGTGCAGCAGGTTGTATTGCGGCTGTTCCATGGAAGGCGGGCGCAGTTTATTTTCCCGCGCCACCTGGTATGCCAGCAATATTTCCGCGGCCGACCATTCGGAGGTGCCCCAATAGAAAGCTTTGCCCTGCTGAATAACCTGATTGAACGCCCACACCGTTTCCTCAATCGGGGTTTCGGGATCGGGGCGGTGCGCGAAGACAAAATCCACGTAATCCAGCCCCAGGCGCTTGAGAGCGTTGTTCACGCCTTCGATGATGTGCTTGTAATTGAGCCCCACATCGTTGGGCCCCTTTCCCCCCCAGAAAATTTTGGTCGAGATGAGATACTGCTCGCGCGGCAGGCCCAGTTCCCGCAGCGCCTGCCCCATGATGATTTCTGACTGACCGCCCGCGTAGGCCTCCGCGTTGTCGAAAAAGTTCACGCCGGCTTCCCAGGCGACCTGCAGAATCTCGCGGGCAGCCCGCACGTCCACCTGCTTGCCGTAGGTGACCCAGGAACCGATTGATAATTCCGATACTTTAATGCCTGCTTTCCCAAGATGACGATATTGCATGCTGAACACTCCATATTTTTCGTTAGATTATAGGGGGTTTTTGAGTGAATTTCCCGCCCATCGTTGGACAAAGGCAGAAAGCCCTGCCGAAATCTACTCTGATGATTAAGCGGAAAGGCCCGCCAGAGTGCGAACCGGAAAATGTCAATTCCTGCGTACAGGCGCAAATCTTCCGGCTTAAATCATTGACTCGGTATATAGCCTGTGATAACATTTATTGCCTGAAACACCTCCAACTTCTGGCAGCGCAGGACGCGGCCCTTAGCCCATGAGGCGTATGCCGAAACCGGAAACCCGGCCAAGGCGGATTAACAAAGCAATACCTATTATCTTGCCCCCATCGTCTAGTGGCCCAGGACGCGGCCCTTAGCCCATGGGGCGTATGCCGAAACCGTAAACCCGGCCGAGGCGGATTAACAAAGCAATACTTATTATCTTGCCCCCATCGTCTAGTGGCCCAGGACGCGACCCTTAGCCCATGGGGCGTATGCCGAAACCGGAAACCCGGCCAAGGCGGATTAACAAAGCAATACCTATTATCTTGCCCCCATCGTCTAGTGGCCCAGGACGCGGCCCTCTCAAGGCCA